>NZ_CVSB01000035.1 GCF_001179845.1 Candidatus Pelagibacter communis
CGAGAGCATGGTCATCAATGATTGTAAAAAGAATGGAAGATTTAAATAAAATTGATTTTAGAGCTGATGGATTTCCTGATGAGCTTGTGGATAATGAACCAGAAGAAAAAGGCTATGAAATTTAATTAATATGTTAAGATTAATAAATGTTAGATAAAAGAAAATTTTATATAAATGGAAAATGGGTTGACCCAGTAGAAAAAAATGATTTTGAGGTAATCAATCCTTGTAATGAAGATCCTTGTGCAATTATTTCATTGGGTTCAAAAAAAGACACAGATAACGCAGTTAAAGCTGCAAAAACTGCATTTGAAACCTGGAAAGAAACTAGCAAAGAAGAAAGATTGGATTTGCTGGAAAAATTATTAGTAGTTTATAAAAAAAGATTTGGAGAAATGGCAGAAGCTATTTCACTAGAAATGGGAGCTCCAATGGATTGGGCTACTGATGTTCAAACTGGATCAGGACAAGCACATTTAGAAGATTTTATTTTAAGATTGAAAGAATTTAATTTTGATGAACACTTTGATCAAAAATCTAATAACCACATTTGTTATGAACCAATTGGAGTATGTGGATTAATTACTCCATGGAATTGGCCAATAAACCAAATAGCTCTTAAAGTTGTCCCCGCATTTGCAACTGGGTGTACAATGATACTTAAACCATCTGAAATAGCTCCTATTTCTGGAATGTTGTTTGCTGAGATGATTGATGAAGTTGGGTTTCCTGATGGTGTATTTAATTTAGTAAATGGTGATGGTGCGGGTGTTGGAACACAAATATCTAGTCATCCTGATATTGACATGGTTTCTTTTACAGGATCAACTCGTGCTGGAAGACTTATTTCAAAAAATGCAGCAGAAACTATTAAAAGAGTTTGTTTAGAGCTTGGAGGCAAAGGTGGAAATATAGTTTTCGCAGATAGTTACAAAAATGCTGTTCGTGATGGCATAAGAAATGTAATGAGTAATTCTGGTCAATCTTGTGATGCGCCTACTAGAATGTTGGTTGAAAAATCTATTTATAAAAGAGCAGTTGAGGAGGCAGTTGATGAAGCAAATAAAATAAATGTAGATCAAGCCTCAAAGAAAGGTGATCACATAGGACCTGTAATATCTAAAACTCAATATGACAAGATCATCAATTTAATTGAAAGCGGAATTTCTGAAGGTGCAACGTTAGCAGCCGGTGGTCCGGAGTTACCTAACGGATTAAATAAAGGTTATTTCATAAAACCAACAATTTTTACAAATGTTACAAACGACATGAGAATAGCTAAAGAAGAAATCTTTGGTCCAGTTCTATCTATTATTCCGTTTGAAACTGAAGATGAAGCAGTAAACATTGTTAATGATACTTCTTATGGTTTGGGAAATTATTTACAGACAGAAGATACAAATAAAGCACATAGAGTTGCTAAAAAATTAAGATCTGGTTGTGTTTATATTAATGGCAATGCAGCTGATGCCGGAACCCCTTTTGGAGGTTACAGACAATCAGGAAATGGTAGAGAGGGCGGTGTTTGGGGTCTTGATGAGTATCTAGAAGTTAAAACTGTTACCGGATGGAAATAAAAATTTATGCATTTAATCCATCGTGGGATTGTAAACAAAAAATATAAAGAAAACCTTTTAAATTCATTTAAACAATCATTTAAAAAAGGATTTGGAATAGAAACCGATATACACGCAACTAAAGATAATAAATTTGTCTGTTATCACGACTTCACTTTAACAAGGATTTTCAAAAAAAAACAAAGTATTAAAAACTTAAATTATCAACAGTTAAAAGAATTAAGTCTCAAACAAAATAAACCAATTCCCCTACTCCAAGATTTATTAAAGATATCAAAAAATAAATTCTATTTATTTATTGAAATTAAACCCAAATTCTCAACAAAATTGCTTAAAAAACTAGTTAATGAAACATCTAAATATTCAAAATGTGTATTTATTTCGTTTAAACATCAAAATATTTTTAATCTTTTAAAACTAAATAAGAAAACAAAAGTGGGTTTATCTTTTTCACCACCAACAACTGTGAAATCAATAGAAAAAAAATCAATAATTAAAAATATAGATTGCTTTATTCTTGATAAATCATACATCAAAAACAAAAAAATTCAGAAACTAAAGATTAAAAAATACTTTTATACAATTAAAAATAATTCTGAATTCAAAAAATATAAAAACAATAATCTTATATTCGAAAACTTATAATTGTTGCTTAAGATAATTTAATCTTCCAATTATTTCGTCCCTATCCATATAATAACCTTGAAGATGCCTGTGTCCTGAGTTTGGATCAAATTCTGTTCTTCCATGAAGAAGTCTTCTGTTATTAAATGAAAAAATATCACCTGGTTCTAATCTGAAATTAATTTGGAATTTACTGTCATGTAAGAGATTACCAAATCGATGATGCGCTTTATAAACTGAGTCCATTACATCTGGATGACAATCTAGTGCATCTAAAGTTGCAATACTGTAACGAATATCATTATAATCTCCATCTTTTGTAAGTGAGATTGCTGTTCCATGAACACTTCTAATTGCTTCTTGGGTGTAATCTTTATCTCTAAATTTCAGTGGAGTATTAACTAAAATATCAAAAGTCTCTTTTTCATTTTTTCTTAAAAAGTCTGCCACTGCAAAAGCATCAACTGCAGAAGAGTCTCCTCCTTTTGCAGAATTTACCAAACAATGTAAAAATTGATATCCTGGAGGATTTTCAAACCAGGGTAAATCCATATGATTTCTCAATGCATGAGCTGTGTATGCCGAATTATTTGGTTTTGGAATGTTAATTACTTCAAAAGGTGTTTTAAAAAATGTTTCACGAGTATGACTTATTCGATTTAATACATTTAATCCTGAATTTTTTTCAACTGGTGAATTCTTTACAATGGCTATCCCGGTGTGATGCAAAAGTTCCAACCATTTAATTAATCCCTCATCAGAACTTATAATTTCGTCATGATCGATTTGAATAGACTCTAAATTTTTTTCAAGTGAACTGTCCCAAAGTTTATAGGGAGAAATATATTTTTGTTTGTGTTTTAAGGTATAACAATTTTCTCTTAGCCATTTAGGGTCATAATAACTTGTATGATCTCCTTCACTCCATTCAATCTCTAATTTTCCGTCTGCACTTAGAGAATATTTTTTTGGATTAATATTTTGTGATACATTCAAGATATTAAACATTCGATGTCTTGAGTCTTTGTCATGAGCTGTTGGACAATTATCTCTCAACCAAAGATAATTGAATTTGCTCTCTTCGCCATCACTCCAAATAACTTTTAGATAAGTAGAATTTTTTTCTAGTTTAGAAATTGCACTCACTCTTAATCTTTATATAAATGGATATCCAAATCAACTCAATTGTGGGTTGTATTATAAATTCAAGGCTTGTTTTTTGTCTTTATTCATTATTAAATCTTTGAATTAAAACTTAACCCTAAGGAGATAATTTAATGAAGTTTTTAAAAAGATTAACTATCTCAATTTTCCTTTTATCATCGTTAGTTATTAGTAATGCTAATGCAGGTGACTGTAAGGCTAGATTGGGAGATTTCGACTGGAGTAGTGCGAACATCCATACTGCAATCACACAGTTTATTCTTGAAAAAGGATATGGTTGTGAGGTTTCAGTAACTAAAGGAAGTACTACACCTATCATGGCTGCACACTACGATAAGCAATTAGATGTCATTACTGAAGTATGGTACGACAATATTATCGCAAACTACGAGCCACATGAACAAGCTGGAACAATTCAAAATATTGGAGTGAACACGCCAGACTCACAACAAGCGTTTTATGTTGATAAGGCAACAGCTGATAAATACAACTTAAAATCTGTAGAAGATATGAAAGATCCAAAAATAGCTGCGCTATTTAAAGATCCTGAAGATCCATCTAAAGGTAGAATGACTAGCTGTATTTCTGGTTGGACTTGTTACACAGTTAATATGGTTAAACAAATAGAGTATGGTTTAGACAAATACTATACTAACTTTGACCCAGGTTCTGGTGGTGCGTTAGATGCTGCTATTGCTGGTGCTTTCGCTAAGAAAAAACCTATCTTTACTTACTACTGGGCACCAACTGGTTTAATGGGAAAAGTTGACCTTGTTAGACTAAGCGAACCTGCTTTTGATTCTGACTGCTGGAATAAAATGTCTGCAGTTGTAGAAGATATTAAAGCAAACGGTCCTGATGCTTATAAAAAAAGCTGTGCTTGTGAATATAGAGATATGGCTTTAACAAAATCTGTTTTAACTGATTGGGCAAAAGCTAACCCAGCTGAAACTGAGTTTTTAAAGAAATACACTATTCCAACAGCTACCGTTAACAAAATGTTAGCATTCTACGAAGATGAGTCGGATGGTGACATGGAATTAACTGCTAAGGAGTTTTTAAAAACAGAATCAATGTGGAAAAGCTGGGTTCCAGCTGATGTAGCTTCTAAAGTTACAGCTGCGTTGTAATCTATAATTAAATTTTGAAAGAGCCCTTTTTCGAGGGCTCTTTTATTATTAGGATTAAAAATTCATCTAATGGATATAAAAAAAAATAAAAAACTATTTTTTAATATAGGTCTTTTAGTCTTTTTTGTTTGGCTACTAATAATTAGTTATAGCTCTTCAAAAAGAAAGCCAGAAAATGTAGGTGAATTACTAAACGATTTTTCTTGGCTACAAAAATGGCCCAAATGGTTAGACCTTCCATTAATGAAGTGGATAAATATTGGTTTTAAAAAATTAAATGAAACTTATGGTTTTATTTTTGAAGCAATAAATAATTTTTTACTAGCAATGCTGATGGCTTTAAAGAATTTTTTAATATTAGCTCCATGGCCAGCTGTAGTTTTAGGGGTTACAGTTATAGCTTATTTTGCAAGTGGAAGAAAAATAAGAACAACTGTATTTGTTGGTTTTTGCACTTTTTTTATTGGCTTCTTACATCCAATATTTTGGCAAAAAGCAATAGAAACCACAGCCATCATGTTAATAAGTATTTTTCTTTGTTTGATATTTGGAATGCCTGTGGGAATTTTAATGTCTAGAGCTGAAAGGATTAGAAACAAAATACTCCCAGTTCTTGACTTAATGCAAACTATTCCAGCATTTGTATATTTAATTCCTGGAATAATGCTTTTTGGATTAGGTGCTGTTCCAGCAATTATTGCTACATTTATTTATGCAGTACCTCCTTTGGTCAGACTAACAGATCTAGGAATAAGACTCGTAGATAAAGAGGTAATTGAAGCCGCAGATGCTTTTGGTGCAAGTAAAAAACAAAAATTATGGGGTGTGCAAATGCCATTAGCGTTACCCAATATTATGCAAGGTATAAACCAATGTACAATGATGGCTTTATCTATGGTGGTTATTGCATCAATGATTGGAACAAGAGGTTTAGGTGACGAAGTTCTGCTGGGTTTACAGCAGCTAAATGTTGGTAGAGCTGCAGAAGCAGGAATTGCGATAGTGCTTTTAGCTATTGTACTTGATAGAATAACTCAATCTTACGGAGAAACTTTACAAGAAAGACGGGCTCCAGAAAAAAAGAAAGGTAAATAATGTCTAAAATAGAGATTAAAAATGTTTACAAAATTTTTGGAAATAATCCTCAATCTGTAATGCAGATGGTCAGAGATGGTGCAAACAAAGAAGAGGTTTTGGAACAAACTGGACACACAGTTGGACTTGATAATGTTTCATTGAATATTGAAGAAGGCGAAACGTTTGTATGTATGGGTCTTTCAGGATCAGGAAAATCTACACTGATTAGACATCTTAACAGACTGATTGATCCAACTGATGGTGAAATTTTTGTTGAAGGTACAAATATAATGTCATTCAATAAAGAACAGCTCATTGATTTTAGAAGACACAAAATGAGCATGGTGTTTCAAAGATTTGGTTTATTTCCTCACAAAACTGTTTTGCAAAACGTTGGTTATGGTTTGGAAATGCAGGGCAAACCAGAAGATGAAAGAGACAGAACTGCTATGGAAAAAATTGAAGCTGTTGGCTTAACTGGTTTTGAAAATCAATTTCCTAATCAATTATCAGGTGGTATGCAACAACGGGTTGGTTTAGCAAGAGCACTTGCAACCGATAGTGACATAATGTTGATGGATGAAGCGTTTAGTGCTTTGGACCCTTTAATTAGAAGCGATATGCAAAAACAATTACTTGATCTTCAATCGGAACTAAAAAAAACAATCGTATTTATTACACATGATTTAGATGAATCATTAAGACTTGGAGATCATATTGGAATATTAAATGCTGGTAAATTAGTTCAAGTAGGAACGCCAGTAGATATTATAATGAATCCAGCAGATGATTATGTGAAAGCATTCGTTAAAGATGTAAATAGAGCAAAAGTAATTAAAGCTAAAGTGGTTATGAAAAAAACTGACGAAGCTAATGATATTGATAAATCTAATTTAATTAAAGTAAATGAAGATCAATTTATTGAAGAATTTTTACCTCAAATTGTATGTTCAAATTCAAACTGTGAAGTAGTTGATAAAAGTGGAAATGTTAAAGGATATATATCTAATAAAGAATTACAGACATCACTAACAAAATCTTAATTAATGGTTAACCAATCATTAAAGAATAAAAAAATAATAATTTCTGCAGGAGCATCTGGGATAGGTTTAGCTACGGCTAAAGTATGCCTTGCGCGTGGAGCATATGTTTATCTTTGTGATATTGACACTAAATCTTTAAACAAACTTAATAAACATCCTTTAAAAAATAAAAGATTGTTCTCATATGCATGTGATGCCTCAGATGAAAATCAAGTTTCAGATTTATTTAAGAAAATAAATAAGAAAACAAAAAAAATTGATGCTTTAATAAATAATGTTGGAATCGCTGGACCAACCGGATCACTAGAAAAACTTAAATCTGAAGATTGGGAAAGAACCATTCAAGTAGATGTTAATAGTCATTTTTATTTTACTAAAAAAGCCATACCTTTAATTAAAAAATCTAGAAATGGATCAATAATAAATATTTCATCAACTGCTGGCATATTAGGTTTTCCTTTAAGATCCCCATATGCGGCGAGCAAATGGGCAATCATTGGAGTTACCAAAACATTGGCAATGGAACTAGGTAAATTCAATATAAGAGTTAATGCAGTATGTCCTGGTTCAATAAAAGGCGAAAGAATGAAAAGAGTAATAAGAGATAAAGCAAAGTTTACAAAAGTTTCTTCAAAAAAAGTTGAAAAAGAATTTATTTCAATGAGTTCTATGAAAAAATGGATCCTAGAGGAAGATATAGGAAAAATGTGTGCTTTTTTAATATCCGGTGACTCAAGTAAAGTTTCAGGACAGGTAATTTCTGTAGATGGTCACACTGAAAGAAATGATTAATTTACCTAAGTTTTTTTTCGTATTTCTTTCTTAACTTTTGAATATCAACCAAATACTGATCTCTTATATTGGATATCATTGCAACCGATTTACCTTTAGCCTGTTTTACTGTTCCTGAAATAAGTCTAGAAGATAATTTTTTTGATAACTTAGGGGCCTTTAATTTAGTCCATGGTAATTTTAAAGCAGGTCCAAATTGTTCCAACATATGTTTCATTCCAGTTTTTCCTCCCGCAAGATGAAAGGTTAAAAATGTACCCATCAAAGACCATCTTAATCCTGGGCCATCTTCAATTGCTCTATCTAATTCTTCCGTAGTTGCATATCCCTCATTAATAATATGTAGCCCTTCCCTCCACAAAGCTTCTTGTAATCTATCAGACAAATATCCAGGTAATTCATTTTTAACCATAATTGGATTCATAGAAATTGATTTGTAAAATTTTTTAGCCAAATTTAAATTTTTTTTTGAGGTTCTTTTGCCTGGAACAATTTCTACTGCAGGCAATAAATAAACAGGATTAAATGGATGTCCAATTATTCCCCTTTCTGGATTTTTACATTTTGAATAAATCCTCGTTGGCAACAAACCCGATGAGCTTGAAGCAATTATTGAAGTAGATTTTGCATATTTTCCAATAGTGCTCATTAATTTAGTTTTTAAAGAATAGTTTTCAGTTGCACATTCCTGAATAAAATCTGCGTCTTTTAATGTTTGTTCTATTGAGGTAAAAAAATGAAAATTATTTAAATTTAATTTTTTTTTATTAAATAGTTTTTTTACAAATGGCCAAGTTCTTTTTATTTCAGATAATAAATTTTTTTTTAACTCGAGGTCTTTATCAAATGCATAAACAATTTTGTTATGAGCCAGACAACGAATGATCCAACCTGCTCCGATTACCCCAGTTCCAATTATTGCAACTTTTTTAATTGATGACATTACTTGTGTTTAACAAGTTTTAATTTTTCTCTAGTTTCTGCTGGTGTCATTGGGGTATATCCAAGTTCATCTATAATTCTTACAGCTTTTTCTACTAATTGAGCATTAGTAGCTAATTTACCTTTAGATAAATATAAATTATCCTCTAAACCGACTCTTGGGTTACCTCCCATCAAAACAGTTTGAGCAACAAATGGCATTTCATTTTTTGAAATTGCAAATCCTGACCAAACACCTTCTTTTGGCATTATATCTTTCATGGCTTGCATAGCTAATGTTGTAGCAGGTGCTCCCCATGGAATTCCTAAACACATTTGAAACATCGGTGGATCACTTAATAACCCTTCTTTATATAGTTGTGCACCAAACCACATGTTTCCTAAATCAAAAGCTTCTATTTCTGGCTTAACTTTTATCTCTTTTAATTTCTTTGCTGCTTTTCTTAAATCATTTGGTGTATTAACTGTGATTACTGAGCTATCACCAAAATTTAAAGTACCTGCATCTAGAGTACAAATTTCTGGGAGAAATTGTTCAGCATTTGCAATTCTTTCCATTACATTTGCCATATCAGTCATTGGTCCAAACTCTAACGGGTCTTTGCCTTGACCAATGTCTAAATCTCCACCCATTCCAGTTGTTAAATTTAATATTACATCTGTATCGCTTGATCTAATTCTGTCGATTACCTCTTTATATAACTCTAATCTTCTACTTGGAGTTCCATCTTCCTCCCTCACATGAATATGAGCAATAGCAGCTCCAGCTTTTGCAGCTTCAATTGATGCTGTAGCAATTTGTTCTGGTGTTTTTGGTAAATCTGGATGCTTACTTGCGGTATCTCCTGACCCCGTCACAGCACATGATATGAATACCTTGTTGTTCATTTTAAGTAAGATTTATACTATTATAAAAAGGACGAGGGAATAAAAAAATGTCTTTTCATATAACAAACCAAACAATCAAAAAAGAATGGACTGATTATAATAATCATATGAACATGGCTTACTATGTCTTAGTTTTTGATCAGACTTGGGAGATAATTCTAGAAAAATTTAAGATGGGTGAAAAATCTGCAAAGAATACCCAAAGAAGTACCATGGTTGTTGAAACTCGCACTACATATGATGGTGAAGTTAAAGAGGGAGATGAAGTTGAAATTGTTTTAACTTTCTTTGATCATGATAGAAAAAGATTACATTTCAAGATGGAAATGATTGAAAAATCATCAAAAAAATTATCAGCAACTATTGAAATGTTAGCGCTTTATATTGATCTTAGTAAAAGAAAAGTTACAGAATTTGAAGATGAAAAAATTAAAATTATGGATGATTTTATAAATGAAAATAAAAATGAATTTAATTATGACAATTTATCCATTATTGGAAAGCTTAAAAAATGATTGATGTAAAATTATTATCAGGAGCATTAGGTGCAGAAATAAATGGAATTGATTTAACTGATGTATCAGATGAAAATTTTAAGAAAATAAACGACCTATTGTTAGAACACAAAGTTATTTTTTTTAGAGATCAACCTTTAGCAACAGAACAACACATAGCTTTGGCTGCAAAGTTTGGGCCTCTAGAAACGCATGCTTATGTTAAAGGCCGAAGTGAATTTCCTGAGATAGTAAGAATAATTAAAAAACCTTATGAAAAAACACAATGGGGCGAAGGTTGGCATTCAGATGTTAGTTACAATAAAAAGCCAACAAAAGCTGTTGTTTTAAAATCAATTAAAATTCCTCCAGTTGGAGGGGATACTGTTTTTTCAAATATGGAACTTGCTTGGGAAACATTAGATGATGAAATAAAAAATAAAATTAAAGATAAAAAAGCGGTTCATTCATCAAGAGGTGGGGGATTTTTCCTTGATAAATATAAAGCAATGGAGAGCAATGGAAATATGGATGAATACTCAAATACTCATCCAATCTTAAGAACTCATCCAGAAACAGGTAAAAAAATTCTTTTTGTTAACTGGACCTATACAAAAGAAATAGTTGGAATAGATAAAAAAGAAAGTGATGAGATATTAAATTATTTATTTGAACATCAAGCTAGATTAGATCTTACTTGTAGATTTAAATGGACAGAAAATGCAATTGCGATCTGGGATAATAGAAGTGTTCAACACTATGCGATCGCTGATTTTTACCCAAATAAAGGACTTGGTTTTGAAAGAATAATGGATCGTATTGCTATTGAAGGGGATCATCCACAATAATAAATGAAAATAATTTATAAAATCATTTCAAATTTTATAAACAACAAATCTTTGTACATTGGTGAAAAAGTGACTATGTCGGAACATATGATTCAATCAGCTATGCTAGCTGAGAAAGCTAAGTGTAGCGATGATTTAATTTGTGCATGTTTACTGCATGATTATGGTCACTTTCTTTTAGAAGATCCTGATGAATTGGTTAAAAATAAATTAGACGGAGAGCATGAAAATATTGGATATCAATATCTAAAAAAATTTTTTGGACAAAAAATTGTTGAGCCAATTAAATACCATGTTTTAGCTAAACGTTATTTAGCTAGAGAAAAAAAATATTTTGATTTTTTATCAGATGCGTCAAAAATTAGCCTTAAGTTACAAGGAGGAGTTTTAAATGCTAAAGAGAGTAAAGAATTTGAAAATAAATCTTACTTTAAGCCATCTATTCTTCTTCGAAAATTTGATGAAGCTGCTAAAAGAACCGATATGAAAATGAAATCTATTCATGACTATGAAAAATTGTTAAGTTCCAAACTTATATGAATTTCGATTATTTAATAATTGGTGCTGGAAGTGCAGGCTGTGTACTTGCAAATCGATTAACAGAAAACAATCAAAACAATGTAGCGATATTTGAAGCTGGGAAACCCAGTGATATTTGGAAAGTCAACATGCCACTTGCGATTTTATATACAATGCATGATCCAAAATATAATTACAAATATTATTCAGAACCAGAACCTCATTTACATAATAGAAGATTATTTTGTCCAAGAGGAAAAATGATTGGTGGATGTTCTGCTCATAATGGAATGGTATTTGTAAGAGGAAACCCAAATGATTATCAAAGGTGGGCATCTTTTGGATTGGATGACTGGTCGTATGAAAAAGTCCTTCCTTATTTCAAAAAAATCGAAACCTGGTCTGAAGGAGAAAATGAATATCGAGGTGGTAGTGGAATATTGCCAGTAAACCAATCTAAAAATAAAAATCCTTTATTCAAAGCGTTTGTCGATTCAGCTGGCGAAGCTGGTTATAAAATAAACAACGACATGAATGGTAAAGAACAAGAGGGTTTTGGAATGTACGATGTTACTATTCATAAGGGAGAAAGAGCAAGTGTATCTAAGTATTATTTAAATCCTGCTAAAAAAAGAAAAAATCTTAAAGTATTTACAGAAGCTTTTGTTGAAAGAATTATTTTTGATGGAAAAAAAGCAATTGGAATTGAGGTAAAAATTAAAAATAAAATAGAAAAGATTTTTGCCAACAAAGAAGTAATTTTAAGTGGGGGTGCAATCAATTCACCACAATTATTAATGCTTTCTGGAATTGGTCCAAGCCAACACTTAAAAGATAAAGGAATTGATGTTGTTCATAACTTAGAGGGTGTTGGAAAAAACTTACAAGATCACTTAGAAACTTATGTTCAGCAAGAATGCAAAACTAAAGATACCTTATATTCTTACGTTAATAAGTTAAATATGGTTAGAATTGGAATTCAATGGTTTTTGAACAGAAGTGGTCCATGCTCTACCTCTTTTTTAGAAGCTGGAGGTTTTTGTAAATCATCTCCAGAAAGAGAATATCCAAATATTCAATTTCATTTTTTTCCTGCTTTCGTAATTGATCATGGATTAGTTGATCCAGACAGGCATGGTTACCAATTACATGCTAGTCCAAACCATCCAAAAAGTAGAGGTCATATAACTTTAAACAGCTCAAACCCCTATGATTATCCAAAAATTCAATTTAATTATCTAGAACATGAGGATGATTTAATGCAAACCATAGAATGTATTCATGTAGCTAGAAAAATTTTAGGTCAAGACTCTTTGAAGCCTTTTGCAGGAAAAGAAATTGGACCAGGAGAACATGCTCAATCTAATGAGGTATTTGAAGAATACATTAGATCTAAAGCTGAGACTGCTTACCACCCATCTTGTACTTTAAAAATGGGAGTAGACAATATGGCTGTTGTAGATCAAAAACTAAAAGTTCATGGTGTTGAAAATCTAAGAGTAGTTGATGCGTCTGTAATGCCTGAAATTACAAGTGGAAACCTTAACGCTCCAACATTAATGATTGCTGAAAGAGCATCCGAATTTATTTTAAATTAAAATTACTTGTTACGATAAACTGAAATTAAACAAATTATTTCAAACATTATAGAAGCTGCAACCATTGCTGTAATTTGATTTGGACTATCTTTTGTTGGCATTAAACAAGCAACATCACCACCAATAACATTTTTTCCTTTTAAACATTGAATAAGTTTTCTTGCCTCATCCATATTAAATCCTTTATATGCAGGCTCTATATTTGCTACTCCTGGAGCTACTGTTGGATCTAAACAATCTAAATCGAAGGTAACATAAATTGGATTGTCACCTAGTCTATCTAAAATCATTTTCACACATTTTTCATGACCCCATTCTCTATATTCATCCATTGTAATTACTTGATAACCAATATCGTAACTCGCCTGTAACCAATCTAATGTTCTTGGATTTCCTCTTATACCTATCTGAGTACTTGTGTGTGGATCAACATTCCCTTGTTTAACTAAATAAGAAGCCCAATGTGCTGCTGATTTTTTTGCACCTAAAAAATGATCTAATTTTTCAAAACAATCTGTGTGGGCATCAAAATGAAGAAATGTTATTTTTTTTCCTTTAGTTAATTTTGAATTTTTTTTAGCTAAACTTTGAACAATTCCACCAGTTATTGAGTGATCTCCACCAATTGAAACAACTGGCTTTTCAGCTTGTTCAATATGATCATAAAATGCTGAAATTCTCTCTATACATTTTTCATTATCATTAGCTTCTGGAAAAGGAACATCTCCTAAATCGTGAATTTTATTTTCTTTCCAAGGATCAATTTTGTAATCAAAGTGAGATCGTCTCAACATTGCAGAAATATTTCTAACTGCTCTTGGACCTAAATGTTGATCTCTTTCTGTAGTTCCATTTCCTGTGCTATGAGGAACACCAACTAGTGCAATGTCACAATTCTTAGGATCTGGATCATTTTTGCACCTAAATAAAGTTGGAATACCCCACCAATATAGGGTTTCCATCATTATTTTATCTTCTTCAGAAATCATAAATTAAATATGGCACAAATTTAATAAATTTTAAAACATATTCTTTTTTGATATAGAGCATAAATGAGCGCTCAAAACAATAATCCTAAAGGAATAGTTTTCATATTGATTGCTATGATAGTTTTTTCTGTCCAGGACGGAATTATGAAGCATATTTATAATTTTGTTTCTCTTTATGAAATTTACTTAATTAGAACAGTGGTAAGTTTTGTGCTTATATTATTATTTTTAATAATTACAAAAAAACCAATAGTATTTAAAAGCCAATATCCTCTTTTAACTTTTACCCGTGTAATACTTTTTTTCTTTGGTTTCAGTTCTTTTTATGTTTCTTTGACTGTACTACCGCTTGGTACTGCAACAGCTTTATTTTTTGTTACACCATTTTTAATTACAATATTCGCTCATTTGTTTTTAAAAGAAGAAATAGGATTAAGAAGATGGTCTGCTGTGGTTGTTGGATTTATTGGAGTTTATGTAACATTAAATCCTGATTTTAGTAATTTTAACTATTTAAGCTTATTACCTATTTTATGTGCGCTTTGTTACTCATTATCTATGATAATAATTAAAAAAACATCTGATAAGGATAGTGTTTATACACAAACATTTACATTTTATATTGGCGCAATAATTATTAGCATAATTTTTTATTTTATTATTGGTGATGGTCAATATAACAATTCAGATCATCCAGCTTCTCAATTTATATTTAGGGAATGGTTTGTTGATTTTAACTCTAATATTCTTTTAATGGTTGCAACTGGAGTTACAGCAACTCTTGCATTTCTTTTTTTATTTACTGCTTACAGTATAGCTTCTCCAGCTGTCGTTTCACCTTTTGAATATTCAATATTATTTTGGTCACCGCTTGTAGGATGGTTATATTTTGATGAAATTCCTTCATTAAATACAGTGATTGGAATTTTAATAATAGTATCAAGTGGTGTTTATATTTTTATGCGTGAAAAAGCACAAAATCAATCTATTGCTACGGAAAAACCTCTTAGATAAATGACAAAAGATAATAATTCTAAAGGTATTATTTTAATAATCATTGCAATGACATTATTTGCGATGCAGGACTCTTTAATTAAATATATTTTTGAAAAAGCCTCACTTTATGAAATCTTTTTTGGAAGATATTTTGTTGCAGCTATTTTACTTTTTAGTTACATAAAATTTAGAAAACAGAAAGTTTCACTAAAAACTTATTATCCTGTTTGGACAATTATTAGAGTTGTTCTTCACTTTTTAGCGTTTTCAGCTTTCTTTATTTCTCTTACTTACATGCCACTAGCAACTGCAAATGCCTTATTTTTTTCTTGTCCCTTTTTTGTATCTATTTTTGCTAAATTTTTTTTGAAAGAATTTATTGGAATAAGAAGATGGTCAGCAATTGTATTTGGTTTCATAGGAGTTTTTATTGTACTAGACCCAAACTTTTCTGACTTTGAATACAAAAGTTTGCTTCCAGTATTATGTGCTTTTTTTTACGCAGCATCAATGACCATAACAAAATATACGTCTGATAAAGATGACGTGAATACTCAATTATTTTATTTTTATTTAATAGCACTAATTTTATGTGGTCTGATTTATTTGTTCTTGGGAAATGGACAATTAAATAGCTCAGACTTTGATCCAACCACGCAGTTTATTTTTAGAGAATGGTTTTCAAATATTGAATATACTTGGAAATTTATTTTATTTTTTGGTTTTGTTGCCTCTATTGCATTTCTTTGCATATTTTCAGCTTACATTGTTGCTTCTCCTTCAGTAGTTTCTCTGTTTGAATATTCATTAATTATAATGTCTATGATACCTGGATATTTTTTATTTAATGAAATTCCATCTGGTAGAACATTTTTTGGAGTTGCGTGTATAATAGCTGCTGGAATTTATATTTACTTTAGAGAAAAAGCTAGAGATCAATATATTGCAACAGAAACACCAGTAAGAAGATGACTAAAACATATATACCAACCATCGATATATCTTCACTAATTAAAAATAATTTTGAAACTCAGAGAGCATTTAAAACGATTAAAGAAATTGAAAAAGCTTGTATCAAAGTTGGTTTTTTTCAAATTACAGGACATGGAATTAATTTAAAAGTAATTAAAAAAACATGTGGAGTTGGCAATAAATTTTTTAATTTACCAGATAGCAAAAAGAGGAAATTATCACCAAATAAATGGAATAAAAAAAATAAAAATCTATATAGAGGATATTTTCCTAATGATGTAAATGGAAAAGAAGGTTTAGATATAGGTGATTTAAAGGTAACTAAAAAATATTCGTCAAATCTAAACAATCAATACATAGAGCATCTTAATCTGGGGAAATGTTTAAATAAAAGCTCAATAAGCATTTTAAATAAATATTTTGATAACATTTATAGATTGAGTGAAACATTGTTTAAAAGTGTAATAAAACTTAATAAAAGAAATCCTGATATTTCTGGTAAAGCTTTTTCAAGATTAAAAACATTAAGCACATTAAGATTTAATTATTACCCTAACCAAACAAAACCAGTGGAAATATCAAAACAAGATGGGGTTGCTCTTGGGTGTGAAACGCATGTTGATAGTGGAATATTTACACTTCTCTATCAAGATAGAAAAGGTGGATTGCAGGTACAAAATAGAAAAAACAAAAAATGGTATGATGTACCATTCAACAAAAATGCTTTAGTAGTAAATACGGGAAGAGCATTAGAGTTTCTAAGCAAAGGTAAATTTAAAGCAACTAATCACAGAGTTTTATGGAATAAAAGTAAGAGACTATCTGTTCCTTTTTTCTTTGAACCTTCCTATGATTTCAAAATGAACCAATCATTTTTAAATGGAAGTAAATTCAAAAATAATGGTCAAATTTATGAGAAATTTCTTAATAAATCCTTGAAGAAATTTATTGAATATCAACGTTAGTAATAATAAAGTTTAAGTATAAAGCGATACATAACTCGTCGTTAAATTCAAAAATTTACGAAAGTGGGATCGGTCGTCTTTAAATTAATTTTTAAAGGAGGCTTTATGAACTTTGGATATTTTTGTAACACTACTAATTGGGATAAAAAACCTTATACCCAACTTTTAGATGAAGCTAGAGAGATCACTGAATATTGTGATCAAAATAATTGGAATTCTATTTGGTATACCGAACATCATTTTAATCATGAAGGAATGGAGTCGTGCACCAATCCACTAATGATGTGCACTGATGCTGCTGCAAGAACTAAAAATATTCGTTTAGGACAAGCTTGTAACGTAATTACATTTCATAATCCCATAAGACTTGCAGAAGATATTGCAACGCTTGACCAAATGTCAAAAGGGAGAGTTGAAGTGGGTATTGGTAGAGGTGTTTATGGTAGAGAAGCAATCAATATGAATAAAGAAGCTGACTTAAAAGACCAAGCAAAAAATTTTAGACTATTTTCAGAAACATTAGACATAATGAAAAAAGCATGGTCTGAAGACTTTTTCTCTCACCAGGGCGAATTCTATACTTATCCATCTCCTAATTTCATTTGGCAACACGATATGAGTCCTCCAAAAGAAAATGTTGTAGATTTAAAAACAAATGAATTAAAACAAATATCTGTATTACCAAAACCTTATCAAAAACCTTTCCCACCAATTTCTCAAGTAGTTGATGGAGAAAGATCAATTCAGTGGGCAGCAGAAAATGGGCTTAATACAATTATGTGGATACCAACTGTAAAAGCTTTGAAAAAAAGATTTGAAATTTATAAAGATGCAAAATCTAATGCTGAAAATAGAGATGTACCACTAGGGGAAGGTATTAGTTTGGTTAGAGATATGTTTGTTGCAGAAACTATGGAAGAGGCTGAAAAAATGGCTGGAGAACATATTGTAAATTATATGAGATGGGTTTGTCATTGGAGAGGATTGGGAAATCATATGGATCCAGATGAAAAATTACCAGAGACAAAAAATAAACTAGATTTATTAAATTATGAATTTCTTCATAAAAGAAATCTATTGTTTGGAACACCTGAGTTTGTAATTGAAAAAATAAAAGAACTTCAACAAGAATTAAATCTTCAAAATTTACAAGTCTGGTCTAACTTTCCAGGTATTAAACATGAAGATTGTATGAGAAGCATCAAATTATTTACAGAAGAAGTTATTCCAAATATAAAACCGATAGACACAAACATTCAAAGAGCTAGTTAGTAAATGGATTTAAAACTTAGAAAATTTGCAAAATTTGTTGATAAAACTTTTATTGAAGGTGGAAAAAAAGCTAAAGAACCTGTTCTGTTAGTTTCGGTTGCAGCTGTTATAGAAAATCCTTGGGCCGGAAAAGGTTTTGTAGAAGATTTAAAACCAGAAATATTAGATCTTGCGCCTCAATTAGGAGATCTTTTGGTTCCAGAGTTAACAAAAGAAATTGGATCGGGTGAAAAAATTTTAGCTTATGGAAAAGCTGCTATGGTTGGATTAAATGGTGAGATAGAACACGCTTCTGCATTTATTCATACTTTAAGATTTGGAAATAAATTTAGAGATGCTGTTGGTGGAACTTCTTATTTAAGTTTTACAAATACCAGAGGTCCTGCAGGTGCAAAAATTTCAATTCCAATGATGCACAAAACTGATGCTGGATTAAGACCTTTTTATCTTACTCATGAATTTACAATTCATGATGCCCCTAATGAAGATGAAATAGTTATTGCAATTGGAGGTGCTCCTACTGGACGAGCTCATGCTAGAACGGGTGATAGATATCAAGACATGAAAGAGATGGGCATCGATAACTAATTGATGTCTTACAATTTTGATAACAATCAAAATCATTATTATTTTAATAATAAAAATTCGTTACCAATAATCTTCATTCATGGTGTTGGTTTAAATCAGCAAATGTGGAAACCACAAATTGAATTTTTTAAAGAAAATTCATTTATAACTTACGATCTGTTAGGACATGGAAAAACACCCTTTAAAGAGCCAAATTTATCAATGGAAAATTTTACTAATCAATTATCAAATTTAGTAAATAATCTAAAGATAGAGAAATTTAATTTAATTGGGTTTTCTATCGGATCTTTGATTGCAATTGAATTTGCCTCAAAACATGAAAATTATTTAAATTCCTTAACTCTAATTTCCACTACTTACAAAAGGACAACCAAAGAAAGACAAAATGTAATTGATAGAGTTAATTTAGCAAAAAAAAATATGCCAATATCACAAATGGCAATGAAGAGATGGTTTTCAGATGAATATCTTGAGCAAAATCCAGAATTATATGATGAGTTTATGAATATTCTTAATAAGAAAGGAATTGATCAAGACAATTTCATAAAAGCTTATGAGGTATTTGCAAACTATGAGGATAATCTTGAAAATATAAAAAATATTAAAACAAATACCTTAATTATAACAGGGTCAGATGATCCGGGATCTACGCCTGATATGTCAAAAAATTTAAATAAAGATATACAAAATTCAACATATGTTGAAATCAAACATGGAAAACATTTATGCAATATTGAATATGCAGACGAAGTAAATAATGCAATAATGAAACATATAAATAATGCCTGAGTTAAAAAAATATCAAATGTTTATAGATGGTCAGTGGGTAGACTCTGATACAAAAAAAACTTTTGAAACTTTAAATCCAGAAAATAATAAGCCTTGGGCTGTAGTTCCTGAAGCTAGCGGAAATGATGTTGATAGAGCTGTAAAAGCTGCACAAAAAGCTTTTGAAGGTGAATGGCCAAAAATGCTTGCAAGAGATAGAGCAAAATATTTAAGAGCGATTGGAAATAAGCTCAGAGAAAATTCTGAATTATTAGGAAAGATTGAAACAATTGATACAGGTAAACTGTATAGAGAAACTTATCAACAAGCAAAATATATTGCAGAATATTATGATTACTATGCAGGTTTAGCTGACAAAGTTGAAGGAACAGTTCTTCCAATAGATAAACCAAATATTCAAGCAATCACAACAAGAATTCCAATAGGTGTTATTGCAGCTATCATTCCCTGGAATTCTCAAATGTTTTTAACTGCAACAAAAGTTGCTCCTGCTTTAGCTATGGGGAATACGGTTGTAATTAAATGTTCTGAATTAGCGCCAGCAACTATGTTTGAGTTTGCAAAGTTAGTTGAAGAAACTGGAATACCAAAAGGCGTAGTAAATGTAGTTTCTGGTTTTGGAGATCCATGCGGTAAAGCTTTAACTACTCACAACTTAGTTGAGAAAGTAGCTTTTACAGGAGGTCCTGAAACAGCAAGACATATAATTAGAAATTCTGCAGAAAAT
Source organism: Candidatus Pelagibacter communis (assembly GCF_001179845.1). GTDB lineage: Bacteria > Pseudomonadota > Alphaproteobacteria > Pelagibacterales > Pelagibacteraceae > Pelagibacter > Pelagibacter ubique_Q. The sequence continues at coordinate 19,995 of NZ_CVSB01000035.1, forward strand.
TTATCTGAGGTAAGTTTAGAGTTAGGTGGAAAAAGTCCTGTAGCTGTTTTTGATGATGCTAAACAAGAAAATGCAATTAATGGAATAACTGCTGGAATATTCGGAGCGAGTGGTCAAAGTTGTATAGCAGGTTCAAGGCTCTATTTACAAAAAGGAATTTATAATGAGTTTTTAGATAAATTATCATCTAGAGCAGAAAAAATAAAAATAGGTGCACCAATGGACTCTGATACTGAAATGGGTCCCTTAAGTAACTTTAAACAATTAGAAGTAATAGAAAAAAATATTAAATTAACAGTTGAACAAGGTGGAAAAATTAAATGTGGTGGTAAAAGACATCCATTTTCAAATGAAGGTTATTATTTTCCTCCAACAATTATTGAGTGTGAAAATCATAATTTACCAGCTGCTGAGAATGAACTTTTCGGTCCAGTATTATCGGTCATGAAATTTGATACTGAAAAAGAAGTAATAGAATTAATGAATGATAATCAATATGGTCTATCTTCAGGTGTTTACACTAGTGATCTCGCAAGAGGAATGAGGGTGTCTAATGCTATCCGAGCAGGAATAACATTTGTAAATACTTATAGATTAATTTCTCCTTCAGCTCCATTTGGAGGTATCAAGGATAGCGGATATGGAAAAGAAGCTGGAATTGACTCAATTAAAGACTACACAAGGGTAAAAACAACTTGGTTCTACACATCTGATGAGCCTTCTTTAGACCCCTTCTCAATCAGATAATTATCAGCGTCAATAAACTGTCTAAAATAGGATAATTTTGTCATTGAATATTAATAATATTCATACTTAAATTGGCTTTTTATAAATTGTTAACAATATAGAGGAAGATAATGAGAAAACTATTTATCGCTGTATTTATGTTTGTATCAAGCTTTGGTTCAAATGTAATGGCAGACGGACATTCGATTAAAATGGGGATCATCTTAGGATTCACAGGTCCTATTGAATCTCTAACTCCAGCTATGGCTGCATCTGCAGAGCTTGCATTTAAGGAAGCTTCTGATTCAGGTTCGCTATTAGGTGGAAAAAAAATTGAGCCAGTAAGAGCAGACTCAACTTGTGTTGACTCGGCAGCAGCAACTGCAGCAGCTGAAGGTTTAATATCAGGTGGTGTAGCTGCAATTATGGGAGCAGACTGTTCAGGTGTAACTGGTGCAATCGCATCAAACGTTGCTGTACCAAATGGTGTAGTAATGATTTCACCTTCAGCTACTTCTCCAGGATTAACAACTCTAGATGACAATGGGTACTTCTTTAGAACTGCTCCATCTGATGCTAGAGGTGGTCAAATTTTAGCTGATATAACTAAAGATAGAAAAGTAAAAAGTGTTGCAATCACTTATACTAACAATGACTATGGTAAAGGTTTAGCTGATGTTTATAAAGCAGCAGTTGAAGCCCATGGTATTAAAGTTACAACTGTAACTGCTCACGAAGATGGAAAAGCAGATTACTCATCTGAAGTAGCAACTCTTGCTTCTGCTGGTGGTGATGCTGTAGCAGTTATTGGTTACCTTGACCAAGGAGGAAAAGGAATTATTCAAGCTTCTTTAGACTCAGGTGCGTTTGATAAATTTATTTTATCAGATGGTATGATTGGTCAATCTTTAGTTGATGCTTTTGGTAAAGATTTAAGTAAATCATTTGGATCAATGCCAGGTTCTACTGGTAAAGGTGCTGGTGTATTTGCAGAAGTTGCAAAAGCAGGTGGAATTGACTCATCAGGACCATACACAGGTGAATCTTATGATGCAGCTGCTTTAATCGTATTAGCAATGCAAGCAGGAAACTCTGCTGACAGAGCGTCTATTGCAAAACATGTAATGGAAGTTGCTAACGGTCCTGGAAAAAAGATTTATCCAGGTGAGCTTAAGAAAGGTCTAGATTTACTAGCAAAAGGTAAAAAGATTAATTACGAAGGTGCTACTGGAGTAACTTTTACTAGTGTTGGTGAAGCTGAAGGTTCTTTCCTAGAGCAAGAAGTTAAAGGTGGAAAATTCAAAACTAAAAAACAAAGATAATTTTTATCTTAATTCAAAAAACCCCAGTAATTTAATTACTGGGGTTTTTTTTTAAATCAGCTCTTATAGTAGATAGAGTTATTATAATTAGAAAAATCAAACATATTAAATTCATAGTTTTCCAACTAGTTAAACTAAGAAATACTCCAGCAGATAAGCTCGCTGCTGCTTGTATGGTATAAACGATCAAATCATTATATCCTTGAGCTCTAAATTTTTCCTCTTCTCTGTAACACAAAACAAGTAAGCTTGTTCCTGAAATAAATAAAAAATTCCATCCTAGACCCAGAAAAATAAGTGCAATCAAATAATTAATAAAATTTTGTTCAAATAAACTAGTAATAATTGTGACTAAAAACATTAAAACTCCCAAATACATAATTTTACTATGACCAAACCTTTTAATTAAATTTCCAGTAACTAATGAAGGTAAAAACATGGCTGCTATATGAAGCTGAATAACAAATCCAGTTTTGGACAAACTTATTTTCTCCATCAAATGCATACTTATAGGTGTGGCTGTCATTAAAAAAGTCATTACAGCATAGGCAAAAGCAGAAGCTACAAGTGCCTGTAGAAATCTAGGTTGTGACATAAGTTCTAAAAAACTTCTTCCAGTTTTATATTGACTGTTTGATGTCTTTTTAGTTTCCTGAAAAAAAAATAAAAATATTGTTGATGAAATAGATAATACTGCAAGAGCAAGATAAGAACCTGCGTACATATGATCTGAAATAAATCCTTTCGAAATGTTTGCAATATTTGGGCCAATAAACGCCGAACCTATTCCCGCTAATAAAATGATAGAAATTGCTTTTGGCGCATAATCCTTATCTACAACTTCGACTGCTGCAAAGCGGTATTGATGACTAAAAGCTATTCCTCCGCCAATTAAAAAGCATCCTAAATTATACAAGACAAAGCTTTCTATTATTATTGAGTACGCTGTTAAAAGAGATGCAAAACATGTACCTATTGATGCATAAATAAATCCTAATTTTCGTCCAATCAAACTCATTAGCTTTGCAGCAAAAAAAGCAAATAAAGCAATTCCAACAACCGACAAAGCCATTGGAAGAGTTGCTAAAGATTTTATTGGACTAAATTTTGAACCAATTATACCGCTTAAAAAAACGGTGACTGGTGCAGCTGTAAAAGCGAAAATCTGGCTTAAAATAAGTAACGAAAGATTTTTATTCATTAAAAGAATAAATACTTGTCAGCTATATACAAAGCCCAAGCAGCGGCAGCACCTAATATAATATATTTCATTTGATTTACTTTATTTCTATTTTTTCAGGAAGTATACCTTTAGGTCGATACCTCATTATAAACAATAATCCTAATCCCATCAGCAAAAATCTGAAATAAGGAACACTTTCAATTAAATGAGCTTTAATTGCATTTGTTTCAGGAATACCTGCTGTAAAGAAATTAATTAAAAACATTGATATTGGTGCAGCTTCAATCCATAAAAACCATACAACGAAACCTCCTAAAATTGCACCAAAGTTGTTTCCACTTCCTCCTACAATTACCATTACCCAAATTAAGAAAGTATATCTCATAGGTCTATAGCTTCCTGGTGTAAACAAACCATCTTGTGTAACCAACATTGCACCAGCAATTCCAACAATAGCTGATCCTAAAATAAAAATTAACAAATGTTGTTTAACAACATTTTTACCCATTGCATTTGCAGCTTCCTCGTTATCTCTTATTGCTCTCATCATTCTTCCCCAAGGAGAATAAAGAGCTTTTTGAGTTAAAATTAAAAGAATAATTACTACTACTAAGAATAATCCTGAATAACACAGTTTTACAAATATTGATGAACCTTCAATAACAAGTTGGTTTAAAGCAGCTTGACGATCCGCTAAATTCTCAATTACACTTAATTTTCCTGAATTAAACTTTTCAACTAATTTAATAAACCAATCGGTAGTTTGGAGATCTACCTCGTAAGGTGCAGGTCTCTTTAAACCAATAACATTTTTTACACCTCTCGTGAGCCAATCTTCATGTTTAATAATTGCAATAACAATTTCAGAAATAAGAAGAGTGGCGATAGCTAAATAGTCTGCTCTAAGACCAAGAGCAACTTTTCCCACTATAAATGCTAACCCACCTGCAAAAAGAGCTCCAACTATCCATGAAAAAATTATTGGTAATCCAAATCCTCCAAGAAAACCTGTTGTTGCAGGATTTACAGCTTCAATTTTTTCAATTCCTGGCTCTGCGGTTACTCTAATAATTATAATCCCTGTTATGATAAGAGCTGCAATACTATAAGTTCTTAATTTTGATTTTTCAAAATTTTTCAAAATAAATCTAATAACTAGAACCATTACAATGATAAGCCATAAGCACATCAAAATATCAAAACCTCCTGCCCTCCAAGCTTCTTGAACAGGGTCTACTGATATCAATACAGCAGCTAAACCGCCTAAAGCTGTATAGCCCATAATTCCAAAATTAATTAAACCAGCGTATCCCCATTGAATATTTGCACCCATTGTCATTACTGCAGAAATCAAACAAAGATTAAATATTGATAAAGCTATATTCCAAGATTGAAATATCCCAACCATAAGAATAAGCACCATCATGATACTATAAGCTGCTATTACATTTAGATTTTTTCTCACAATACTTTCCCCTTAAATATTCCTGAAGGTCTGTAAATTAAAACTATTACCAGAATTGAAAACGAGACTGCAAACTTATAATCTGTGGACAGTAGTTGAACTAGACTATTCGGTTCCATGCTTTCTGGTAAAATATACATAAAGAATTTTTTATAAGCATAAGTTAATAAAATTTCAGAAAATGCTATAACGTATCCTCCTAAAAAAGCTCCAAAAGGATTTCCAATTCCACCTACTATTGCAGCAGCAAAGATAGGAAGCATATTGTTAAAATAAGTAAATGGTTTGAAACTTTTGTCTAAACCATACAAAACACCACCTATAGTAGCTAAAATTCCTGCAATTACCCAAGTCACTAAAACTATTTTTTTTGGATCAATACCTGAAAGTAATGCAAGATCCTCATTATCTGAATAAGCTTTCATACTCTTTCCAGTTTTTGTTCTATTTAAAAACCAAAATAATAAAGAAACTAAAACTATAGTTACAAAAATAGTTATTACTTGAGTTGACTTTAATGCAAGACCTTCATTTAAACCTGTCATCTCTTTAAATTCACGAGCTTTAATAATAAATTTTTCTCCATCAAAAAATCTTCTGTCACTAGGTCCAATAATAATTCTTACCACTGCTTGTGTTACAAACATGACACCAATACTTACCATTGCAAATTGAACTGGAGGGCTTTTCTGATGTCTATAATATTTGAAGACAAATTTATCTATTAAAAGCATATATAGAATCATCAAAATAATTCCAAATGGGATAGCTAATAAAGCAGTAGGTAAAACACCTAAAGAAACACCTAAAGATTGAAAGTACCATGTAAATAAAATTGTAGCCATGGTTCCAAAAGACATCATGTCTCCAGTTGCAAAATTCGCAAATCTTAAAATTCCATAAATAAGTGTTACAAAGATTGCACCTAGTGCTAACTGAGAGCCGTATGTTAATGCGGGGATAAAAATATAATTTAATAAAAGAATTATAGCATTTAAAAAATCCATATTATCCTCCTAAGAAAGAGCTTCTTACTCTTGGATCGTCTAACAATTCTTTTCCAGTTCCTGAATAACGATTTTCCCCAGTAACTAACACATAGCCTCTATCAGATATGCTTAAGGCTTGTTTTGCATTTTGCTCTACCATTAAAATAGCTACGTTCGTTCTTTTAACTTTTACAATATGATCGAATAATTCATCCATAACAATTGGTGATACACCAGCAGTTGGTTCATCTAACATTAAAACACTAGGTTTAATCATTAAAGCTCGACCAAGAGCAACTTGTTGTCTTTGTCCGCCTGAAAGTTCTCCAACCATTTGATTTCTTTTCTCTTTTAAAATTGGAAACAATTCATAGATTTCTTCAATAATGTTCTGAATTTCATCCTTCATAAGAAATGCTCCCATTTCTAAATTTTCTTCAACAGTCATGCCTGCAAAAACATTTTTTGTTTGAGGCACGAAAGAAATACCCTCTTTAACTCTATCTTGTGGTGATAATTTCGAAATATCTTTTCCATCAATCATTACTGATCCAGATTTTAAATTTAATAAACCCAACATTGCTTTCATAGCAGTTGATTTACCAGCTCCATTAGGACCTAAAATAGAAACTATTTCTCCTTTATTTACATTTACAGAACACGAACTAATAATATCTGGACCATTTCCATAACCACCTGTCATTTTTATTCCTTCAAAGTAAGCCATTAGTTTGTATCCTTTAATTTTGATCCTCTTCCAAGATAACTTTCTATTACTTTTTCATCTTTTTTTGCTTCTTCAACTGTTCCTTCAAACAAAACCGAACCTTCAGCCATTACAATCACTGGGTCACATAATCTTCCAATAAAATCCATATCATGTTCAATCATACAAAAAGTGTAACCTTTTTCTTTATTTAACTTTTCTATTGCAGTTCCAAGGTCTTTTAACAAAGTTCTATTAACTCCAGCCCCTACTTCATCTAATAGTACTAATTTTGCATCTACCATCATTGTTCTTCCAAGTTCTAATAATTTCTTTTGTCCACCTGAAAGATTTCCCGCAAGTTCATTAGAAAGATGTCCAAGATTTAAAAATTCAACAACTTCCTTGGCTTTTTCTTTAATTACAGCTTCTTCTTGCGCAACTAAACCTGGTTTAAACAATGCTGTCATTATTTTTTCCCCAGATTGGTTTCCTGGAACCATCATTAAGTTTTCTAAAACGGATAAATTTGAAAACTCATGTGCAATCTGAAATGTTCTTAACAATCCTTTAGAAAATAACTCATAAGATGGCATATCTGTAATATTTTCATCATCAAAAGTAACAATTCCTCCTGAAGATTTTAAGTTTCCTGCAATCAAATTAAATAAAGTTGTTTTGCCAGATCCATTAGGTCCAATGATACCTGTGATTGTTCCTCTTTTTACTTTAATTGAACAATCTGAAACAGCAGCTAATCCACCAAAATATTTAGTTAAATTATTAATCTCTAAAATATTTTCAGACATTCAATTTATTTACTTAATCTTTTGTGAATACTATTTAAAGTTTTTTCTAGAGATTTATAAAATCCAGCTTTAGTTAATTCTTTAATACCCTGTTCATTCAATCCTTTGGGTGTTTGGGATTCTTTGACTAAATTTTTTAAATTATCTTTTGAATTTTCAAATGCATCTTCAGATAAAGCTAAAAATAAAGAAGTAATATATTTTTGAGCATTATTCCTTTTTACTCCTCTTTTTACTAACCAATCAGTCATCACTCTCAATATCTCATAAAAGGGTGCCATCATTCCTGATGTTGACCAGAAGTTAATAGATGATTTTTCATTTTTAATTTCTACGGTTGTTCCGAGTTGATCAAAAAATTTTCTTACTTTTGAATTTGGTGGACAAATAGGCACTGGCCCTTTTTTTAAAGATATAGGTGGTAGGGGTATTGCTCTTACAATTTTTGCTTTTACTTTTACTGCTTTTTTTAATTCTGATAAAGTTATCGTTGAAATAAAACTAATTAACGTTTGACTTGATTTAAACTTTAATTCTTTAATTATTTTTTTTCCAACTGATGGTGTAACTGACAAAAATACCCAATCACATTTATCTATAATTTCTTGATTTTTTTTTAAAACTAAAACTTTATTGTATATTTTTTTTAATTTTTGAGAATTTTTCTTATTTCTTTCTGAGATATAGATTTTCTTGAAAGAAATATTTGATTTAAATATACCTTTAATAACAGCTATTGCAATTGTCCCTGTTCCAATAAAACCTAAATTCATAACTTTAATTATATGATATTTTTACCATCAAGTGTTTAAATTTAGATTAAAAAAAAACCCCCTACCAGAGGGGGTTTTTTTAAATTTCTAGTTAATTAGTAGTTTAGATATACTTAAAACTTCATCCCTACTGATACAGTTCCCATAACAGAACCTAATTCAGCTGTGATTTTGTTTTTTTGACCAGTTGAAGCTCCTGCTTCACTACCACTTGCGCTTATATCTTCCCACATTTGCATTGTACCTTCTGCTCTCCAGAAGGCCATATCACCTAGTGATCCTTCGACACCACCACCAATTTGTGTACCAGTTAAATCAATATCTTCATATTTTGAACCAGTAGCTAAACTTTCTGAAGTGATTAAAGTTGCTTGGATATAACCAGCTTTAACATATGCGCCTGTATCTCCAATTGGCATTGTTAAATATATGCTAGCTAAATCTGAAACTTTACCATTAAGTACTTGGTCACCAGAGTCATTTACAGAACTATCTCCTGTTCCGTAAACATTTTGAATAGTTCTAGTTTCTTTTTCAAGATCTACTACTTCTGGAGCGTAAGAAATACCTATTCCTAATCCCATAATTTCTTCACTTGAAACCTCTACGAATGCAGAAGCAAAAGAAGTAGCTAATACAGCTTCCTCATTAGTGATACGATTGCTGTCTTTAAGCGTTTCTTTAGCATTTGCGTAAGCAGCCATTCCGTTAGCAGATACACCGGCCTTAAATTCTACTGAATTTGCGCTTGTAACTGATAACATCAATAAAGCACCTACTGCAGCTAATATTGTGTTTAGTTTTTTCATATTCGAATCCTTATATATAAGTTAATGGCGTTTAATAACATGTTATGAGAATAAATATGTCATAAAAATAGCTAGTTTACATCATTTATTTAAAGTATTGCAAAAATACAACACTCTATATTGTTCTCATTTTCAAGTTAATTTTGGCTAAATTTTCCCCTAATTCTAAGCAATTCTCTCAATAAGTTTTGATTTTCAACAAATGGTTGTCTTCCATGAAGCCAAAAATAATTGTTAGCAATAATCGAGTATCCAACAGGTAATTTTGTAATAATTTTATTTTTACTTTCCTCTAGCGTGTCTGATAGTTTCTGCAGAAAAATTCCTTGTTCCATATTTTTAGGCTCAGGAAATTGATCAATGTAAGAAATTATAGGTTTTCCATTTTCATCAGAAGAAAAAACTGGATGTTCTACTTTGTACTCAACATTCTTACTTTTTGGTGATCCCCAAGTAAAGTTTTGTCTACCGATTGGATCATTGTATAATTCATGACAATGTTCCCAATCATCAAGATGCAACATAGCTGTCGCCCCACCTTGCACGTTTTGCTCGTCAATTTTAGTCATCAATAGCCAATCAGTAACTTCTTTAACATATGTTCCATCAGTATGAAGATCCATATTTCTATATGCTTTTCTTAAATACGAGTCGCTACTATCTTCGTGTTTCACAACAAATCTTGCATAATATTTTCCTGTCATATTATCATGATTAGGAATTCCAATTAAATGTGAAACTGCAGTAGAGAATTTTACTAAAAAATCAGCATTTATATTTGAAGAAATGTTTTTTGGACCAATTATTAAACATCCTTTAGATCTATCTCTAATTATAGAATTTATTAACTTACTAAGCTTATTATCAGTCAAATCATCTAAACTTTTTGCGATAGTAAATCGAGTAAAAGGTTTTAGTTCTAAAGCAGTTATGTCAAATTTATTAAAAGGAAAAATTAATTTTTCAATTATTTCATTATTTAATCTAATATTTAAAATTCTTTTTGATTTTTCGTGCTCCTGTACATCTACACCAGATATTTTTTCCATAATAAATAATAACCAAATTAGTCAATTAATCAATTTTATTAAAAAAAACCTGCTAATACAGCCATACAGACTGCAGAAAAAATTGTTGGATATACATAGTTTCTTTTTGAAACAAAAAAAACTCCTAGAGACAATATAACAACAGTAAGTCTTATTAAATATCCAGCTTCATTTAAAACTCCTACAGGAAAAATAATTGTTCTTGCTATCAAAGCAGCTAAAGTTGCATAAGCTAAACAATTAAACCATTTAAAAATTTTTGAAGTTTCTTTTATTCCTTGAGAACTTACAGCTCCAAGAAATCTTGATAAAAAAGTTGCAAGCGAAGTAACCAAAATTGCATAAACTATACTAACTGACATTTATTTCTCCAATTAGATAAGCTGCTGTTCCACCTACTACACCACCAAATAGAATCGACCACTCTGGTGAAAAAAAATAAAAAATTGGTCCCAATATAGCCCCCAACAAAACTGATAATGTAATTTGGATTGTTTTAGACGCTCCAACCATCATGCACAAAAAATAAATAGGATTTAAAATTGCTAAACCCATCATTATTTCTTTATTGAGAAACTCTGAAAAATAAAAACCGATAAAAGTACCTAAGACAGCAACACTCCAAGTGGCACTTCCTATTCCTATCCAATAATCAATTCTTTGTTCTTTAGGGATTGATTTGTAATTACTTTTCATAATCAACCAAGCGGATACAGCTATAAAATGACATGAAAAGTAATATTTCCATTTTGGTTGATTTTTATGCATCATTAGTGGAAATAAAGAGACAGCCATTGGATATAAACGAGCATTTACAAACCAAACTGCTAAAAAAATATTTAACAGTGATGCCCCAACTAATAAAGACTCAGCCATAACTAAGGATCCTGGCAAGGCATAAGTCAACATTGTTGAAAAAATACTTTCCTGAATATTAAATCCTAAATTTTTAAGAAGTGCACCAATTGCAATAAAACAGCAGCCTAAAGCAATTGCAGGACTATCGTGAGCTAAAATTGATTTATATCCTTTAAAGAAAATTTTTTTATTAATCATTAACCACCAAGAAATAGTCTACCAACATCTGGGTTTTGTAACAACTCGTCCCCTTTGCCGGCTATTGCAGTTTGTCCTGATACCAAAACGTATCCTATGTCTGCAAATTCTAGACCTTTTTTGGCATTTTGCTCAACTAGAATTATAGTTTTCTTTTCATTTTGCTGAAGATCTCTTAAAATTTCAAAAACCATATCAATATATCTAGGTTCTAAACCAATTGAAGGTTCGTCAACCAATAATACAGATGGTTTCATAACTAAAGCTCTAGATATTTCTAATAATCTTCTTTCACCACCAGATAATACTTTTGCAGGTTGGTTTCTTCTATTTCTTAATCTCTCATATTTTTCTAAAATTCTTTCTGCTTCATGAAATGATTCCTCTGTTTTATCTTTAATATACCCGCCCATTAATAAATTTTCCTCAACTGTCATGTCTGGAAAAACTGAATTATCTTGTAAAATATATGCTATACCAACTGACTTTAATTTTTCAGCAGGTGTTAGATTAGTAATTTCTTTTCCATCTATTTCTATTTGACCTGAAAAAATATTTGTAAAACCATAAATTGAATGAAGTATTGTAGATTTACCTGCTCCATTTGGACCAATCAAACATAATGATTGTGCTTTATTTACAAATAGATCAAAGTTATGCAAAATTTCCATTTTTCCATAACCGGCACTTAAATTTTTAATTGTTAAATGAATTTCTTTTGGAGACAGTTTTTTTAAATCTTCTGGCGTTGGAGCTTTACCTAAAACTTCATATTGATTTGACATTATTGAGCTCCTAAATAAGCATCGATAACACGCTTATCATTTTTAATTTCATCTGGTGAACCATTAGCTAACATTTTACCGTGAGCTAAACAAAATATATTCTCTGCTAATTGCATTATTACTCTCATGTTATGCTCAATAACTAAAAGAGTAATTCCAAAGTCTTGATTTACTTTTATCAATCTATCAATAATTCCATTGATCAAAGTAGGATTAATTCCTGCAGTAGGCTCATCTAATAAAAGCATTTCTGGCTCATTCATTAATGCCATAGCAAGCTCAAGAAGCTTTTGTTGTCCAAAAGATAAATCTCCAGCTCTTAATTTTCTTTTTTGATATAGTCCAACAAAATTCAATAAATTTTCTGCTTTTTCACTTAATTCCTGCGGGATTTTTGAAAATAATTTTAATATGCTTTCATCGCTACCTTTATGACTGATAAGCATGTTATCTATACAATTTAATTTTCCATAAATTCTTGTTTGTTGAAAAGTTCTTAATAAACCAAGTTTAGCTATAACTGGTACTGGAAGCTCTGATACCTCCTTACCATTAAATTTAATTGATCCTTGATCAATAGGATACGTTCCAACAATAGAATTAAACAATGTTGTCTTTCCAGACCCATTTGGACCGATTAATCCAACTATTTTTCCTTTTTCAACAGACATAGAAATATCAACGTTAGCTTTTACTCCTCCAAAAGATTTACTGACATTATTTACTTCAAGAATACTCATTTTATTTCTACTTGTGCCTTTCGGTCCGCTTCATCAACTACTTCTCCAAATCTTTCTGGATATTTTTCTCTTAACCAACCCATCAATCCTTCTGGGAAATAAATAACAATTACTACAATTAAAACTCCTAAAGCTACATACTGCCAACCTAAGAAGAATGTCCAAAAACCTTCTTTAAATACATGGAATATAGTTGCGCCAATAACAGGTCCCCATAAAGTTCCTTTACCACCTAGTATTGCCATTAGAACCATAAACACTCCCATTTCTCGTCCATCAAATGCAACATCAGTTGAGTCTATGTATCCAACTAAACCACCCATAATACCACCTGCTAAACCACAGAAGAAAGCAGATATCATCCAACCAATAATTTTATATTTCATTGTTTCTATTCCCATTGCTTCCGCTTTATCCTCATTATCTCTGATTGCATTTAAGATTAACTTGAATCTAGTAGAGTAGATTGCTTTGACAGCAATAAAGGTAAGAATCAAAACTAAGAAACTTAAAAAATAGAAAAACTCTCCTCTAGCTTCTAATCCTCCTACATTGGGAAAAGGTGGAGTGGTAAAACCTTGTCCTGCTCCAATAATTTCAATTCCTCCAGATATTTCTCCCGCCGCTACACCCAATCCTAGAGTACAAATAGCAAAATAGTGACCTCTTAATCCTAAAATTGCATATCCAATTAAGCCAGCAACAATTGTTGGTACCACGGCAGCAACGACAAGTCCCATAGCCATACCTTGAAAAAATTGAGCTGGAGTATGAACGAAAGTTTTTTCACCACCACTTTCTGTCCATTCAGCTAATGGAAAAAACATCCCAACCTGGACTGAGGCGCACAAATACATGCCCAATCCATAAAACAAAATATTACCAAAAGTATTGTAACCCATCTCACCACCTTGAATATTCCAAGTAGTTGCTAGAACTATTAATATGCAAAGAATTGACAATTGAACTTTAAACGCTGGAAAAACAAAAGGAGCAGCTAACCCAAAAATTAGTATACCTATGTATAATATTAAATTATTTTTGTTCATATAAACTGTTAATTTTATCCCTGAAATTTTGATCTACTGTAAAATAATGACCATCCTCATCGTGAACACTTGATCCTGATGAATGATATTCATCTAAATGTTTTTTAAACTTGTCTATATCAACTTCAATTGATTTACCTTGATTATCATTAATTTTAACCTTTCTCATTTTAAGTACTCTCTTTTTCTAGAAAGTTTAAATCTTCTATAAACAAGGATTAAAACTAATAATAAAAATACTGAACCAATTCTAAATTCTGTACCCAATATATAATCTGCAAACTCCTCAAAAACTCCTAATCCCATTCCCGACATTGCAACACCAGGTAAGTTTCCTAATCCTGCAACAATCACGATCATGAAAGATCTAATTGTGTAAGGTAATCCCATATAAGGATGGATAGTAAATGTTATTGAAATTAATGCTCCTGCAACACCACAAAGAGCAGCATTTATTCCAAATGTTGCAGCATAAACCTTTTCTGTATCAACACCTAAAATTTTTGCAGCTCTCGCGTTTTGAGCTGTAGCTCTAATAGCTCGGCCAAGCTTAGATTTTTTCATGTAAATAACTAAACAAATAGCAAATACAATACTTATAAAAGCTGAAAATATTTTTGAATTAGGCAACACAACGTTGTTATCAAACAACATTGTTGTTCCATAACCAGAGTTGGCAAGAACAACATCTGCACCAAATGCAAAATTCATTAATTGCATGAAAAGAATACTTATTCCAAAAGTCGCTAAAATAGAGATAAATAGATCTCTATCTACCACTTTATTAATTACGAGTTTATAAATCGCTATACCAACAAAATACATTATAACTGGTGCAACAATTACTCCCCATGCTGGATGAATACCGTAGAGATACATAAAGTATGCAATGTATCCTCCTAAAATAACAAGGTCCCCTTGAGCAATGTTAATTATGTTCATTACACCCCATTGAAGTGCCATTCCATATGCAATCAATGCAAACAAAACACCTAACAAAATACCATCTAAGCAAGCTTGAAGAGTTATCATCGGGTATTGAAATACAAGAAAATCCATAAAAAGTATTTTTGGTTTATATAAAAAAAAGCCCCCTATGACTAGGGGGCCTTAATATTTTAATTTATCTTTCTGACCACTTAGGAATTGGATGTATCAACTTAGCAGAAGCCCATTTTAAAGGAGCAACAACTTTGTTTTCACATTTTCCTGAAGCATCACACATTACTTGGAATAGTACCATCGGCTTGTCAACGTTCTGACCACCAGGTGCAAATTTGATATTTCCATAGAATGTTTGCATGTTAGTAGCTGCAAGAGCATCTCTTACTTTCTTTTGATCGAAAGAATTTGCTCTTTCAAATGCATCTTTGAATACCAATAAAGCAGCTGAAGACTCAGCAGATTGGTAAGGTGGATCATATCCAAACTCTTTCTCAAAGTCTGCAGCATAAGTCATACCATCTTTAAAGAAATCATCTTTATAAGTTAGTGACTTGTGCCATTGAGAAGCACAAAGTGCATACTGTGAATTTTTACCATGCTGTTTAGATAATTTTGCAGCATCACAGTGTGTCATAGCTAACATTGGAACATCAACTTTCATTTCAGCAATTTGTCTGATAGCAGTTAAAGCACCTTTTGTATGACCTGAAACAACAAGTACATCTGGTTTCATTTGTTTTACTTTAACCAAAGTAGCAGCCATATCATTTAGCTCTTTAGGCAATTTATCGTCGATTATGATTTTAGAACCAGTTCTTTCTGCAGCATCTAAAATACCTAATCTAACGTCTTGTGAAAAAGCATCTTGTTCAAATGCTTGAGCAATTGTAACTGGTTTTCCACCATTTAACTCAACTGCAGTTTCGATAGCAACATCAAGATATAAGTTAGCTGGAGCTAATACAGCAAATAGATATTTGTAACCTTTTGTAAACAAAGATCTAGATGCACCATTTGCTTCAACCATTGGAACACCATATTTTTCAGTCACTGGCGCAATCGCTTTAGTTAAACCAGAACTGTAAGGGCCAAGCATAAACTCAACACCATCTTGTGAAATTAATCTTTCTGCAAGCTGTGCAGCTCTCTTAGGGTTTGATTCATCATCGTAATAAATAATGTCAAACTTATAAGTCTTTCCACCAACTTTAACACCACCCATGCTGTTAATTCTATCAACGGCCATGTTGTAACCATTTTGAGTATGAACACCATTAGATGAGTATTTACCCGTTAAGGAAATCGCAGCACCTAAAATAATTTTGTCACCAACTACTTTTGCAAAAGATGCAACCGAAGTTGAAAATAAAATTACTAATGCAGAAACAAAACTTAAAATTATTTTATTTAATCTCATTTTATTTCCTCTTTAATTAATTAATTATGTGATGATTTAATAAAGAAATTTTATTTTATGCAAGTGGCAATAAAGACCAGAAATGATTTAATATTGTTGAGTTATAACAATTATTCCAGCAATTATTACTAAAACACTCGCAGAAATTGTATTAATTGTTTTTGGATTTGCAGTGATCCACTTAATTAATTTCTGTGCAAGCAATGCATAACCAATCAAAGATAAAAAATCTAAAACAATGTAAGTTGTAATTAAAATTAAAAATTGTGCCAATAAATTTGAATTAAAGTCAATAAATTGAGGAAATATAAACGGAAAAAACATCCAAGCTTTAGGACTCGTTCCAGCCACCAAGAAACCATCTCGAAAGAATGATAAGTTACTTTTTTTTATTTCACCTTCACTTGAAATAGTTTTTGGACGTGATTTATAAATATCGTAAGCAAGATATAAAATATAAATTACTCCTATCCATTTAAATATATTTAATATTGTTGAGTTCTCAGAAAAAAAAGATCCTATTACAAAAATTACTAAAGTTGCCTGAATAAAATTTGCTGTTACATCACCTAATGCTGACCAAACACATTTTCCAACTCCATAATTCATTGAATACGAGATAATCACAACTCTAGGAGTTCCTGGTGTAATGAATAGAAAAATTATTATCTGAAGATAAAGAATGAAATCTAAGGGGAGCATAAAAAAAGATAGTCCTTAAAAACCGGGAGCTAAAGATGGCTAAGAAGGACTATCTAATACATAATATCAGAGGCTAAAAAAAATGCATTAATTTTTTTTTTCAAATATAAAGGATTTATGAAAAAAAAAGGTCACAGACCGGTTACTAGAATCAAAAACCCAGAGCCCAAAATGGACGATCCCGATTGGATCATTTGGGCAGCCTGGGCAGATAGGATCACTTTTGAGGAAATCGAAAAAAAAACAGGGAAGAAAGAATCTGATGTAATTAAAATTATGCGAACATCTCTAAAACCATCCTCTTTTAGATTGTGGAGAAAAAGAGTAAATCAAAAAAGTATAAAACACCGAAAAAAATTCGAGTACTCTAGAAAAGAAATCACTAGTAAAATTAAAAAAGGTGACTATTTATAACCTATGAAAAAAATTACGATGTATACAGGCCCACTATGTAATTATTGTGAGGCAGCAAAAAGATTATTAGCTAGAAATAATGCTCCCTATAATGAAATTGATATTTCAAAAGTAGATGGTGCAATGGATGAAATGATTAAAAAAGCTAATGGTAAAAGAACTATTCCACAAATTTTTTTTGATGACCAACATATTGGTGGTTATGATGAGGTTAGAGCTTTAGAAAAAGAAAATAAACTTCAAAATCTTTTAAATAATTAACTCCATTCCTCTAAAGCTAACTGTTTCTTTGCTAATAAACTTAAATCTTCTAACTTAACTCTTCCTTTATAATTTATTTCATAATCTTCAGCAGAAAAATCTGGTGGGCTTTTACCTTCTAGAAATTTTTTTGATTGTTTTATTGTATAATCAAGATTTTTTTTACAATAAGGTGTTGCACCAACATAAACAACATTAGAATAATTTTTTCCTGAATGTTTATCTTCAACAGCATGTATGACGTCTGGATGCCACCAAACAGTATCACCTGGTTTCATTTTTGGAATTGAAACTAAACCTTTTAAAAGTAATGAATGATAATCTTTATTTACAGATAATGCTCTACCAAGTTTTGATCCGCACAATTCATTTTCAGGAACATCATCTTGCAATGCTCTTGTTAAAACATATGTCATTGCTTTAGCAATTGGTATTAATTGTAAGGTTCCATCGTTAGGACCTTGTTCTGTTAAAGCTGTCCAACCTTGAAAAGTTCTAAAAACATGTGCAACTGCAGGAGACTCAAACTCTATTGTTTTATCTCTGTATTTTGCTTCAAATGGATTATATTTTTCAAAGTTGTCAGAAAATATATCTCTATAAATTTTTTGATAATGACTATCAGTCCATCTTTCAATAGATCCAGCATCGCAATGAGGAGAAAGCCCCAAAGTATCATCACCTGGCTCTCTTCTTCTAACTCTATCTGCATAAGATAATTCTTTATTAGGATCAAAAACCTCATATTCTACATTTTTATAAACCCAAAGATTATTAAGCCATTTTTTTACTTTAGCCATTTGCTCTGAATGTCTAATTTCTATTTGTGCTTTGGACCAATAAAGGCCGAATATTTGGGGTTTGCCTGATTTAAGATCGCTAAAATATTTATCTAGATCAGCTTTCTTCTTTTGATCTTCATAATAATTATTTTCGTCAATATAATTCTCTAATTGAAGATTTAAATTTTCAATAAATTTGTCTTCAAAAACATCTCGGATTATTACACATCCTCTTTTTTTTATATCTTCTATTACTTTTGTTTTGTCTTGATCTATTTCATTAATACTAATTTCTGGAATTATGGATTTATTTTTTTTTTTGAAATTTAATATTTCTTGTATTTCAGCTTCTATAAACTTTTCAATTTTAACGAAATTTTCTCTGTAATTTTTTGAGTGATTTCTGAGTTCTTCTTTAACTTTTTTAATATCAATATTTTCGAACATTATATTTAGCTCTTAGGTTTAAAGACTAAACATACTCCATTATTACAAAATCGCTTTCCTGTAGGTTTGGGCCCATCATCAAATATATGACCCTGATGACCTCCACATTTTTTACAATGATATTCAGTTCTTGCATAACCTAAATGGTGATCTGTTTTTGTTTCAAACACATCTGGTAGAGACTCATAAAAAGAAGGCCAACCAGAACCACTCTCATATTTTGTTTTTG
This sequence comes from Candidatus Pelagibacter communis, assembly GCF_001179845.1. GTDB lineage: Bacteria > Pseudomonadota > Alphaproteobacteria > Pelagibacterales > Pelagibacteraceae > Pelagibacter > Pelagibacter ubique_Q. Next base: position 38,653 of record NZ_CVSB01000035.1, read on the forward strand.
AATCAAATAATTTTTCTCCACAATTTACACAATGAAAACTTCCTTCTCTTTTTTCATGATTAAGTTCACTAGAACCTGGAAGCTCTGTTCCTTCTTCAAATAAGATTAATTTTTGCTCTGCTGATAAATTTGGATTTATTTTTTTTGTCATGAACCTATATATTTAGCACAAGATTGATGTAACATTGAATGTAATTCAACAAGTTTATTGAAATCCTTATTGTAACCTCCGCCCAAAACCCCACAAAATGGTATTCGTCTTGAAAAAAAGTTTTCTACCACAAGCTCATCCCTTAATTGAATACCCTCGTCAGAGATTTTTAATTTTCCTAATCTGTCATTAAAATGAATATCTACGCCAGCAATATAAAAAACAAAATCAAAATTTTCTTGATTTAACTGTTTTAAATAATGTTTGAGAGTCTTTATATAAGCTTCATCCTCTAAATTATCCTCAAGTTCTACATCTAAATTGCTATTTGATTTTTTTGCTGGATAATTGGTTTTTGAATGCATGCTAAATGTAAAAACACTTCTATTATCTTTAAAAATTTCTGAATTTCCATTTCCTTGATGAACATCTAAATCAACGATTAAAATTTTATTAGCTAGACCTCTATTAAGTAAATAATGTGATGCAACTGCAACATCATTAAATACACAATAACCTGCTCCTCCGTCATAACTTGCATGGTGACTCCCACCTGCGGTATTACATGAGATGCCATAATTTATTGCAAGTTTAGATGCTAGCACAGTTCCACCTGTAGCAACTAAAGATCTTTGTACAACACTATCTACAAGAGGAAATCCAATTTTTTTTACTCTCTCTTTACTTAAAGTTTTGTTTTGAATATCAAAAATATAATTTTTGGAATGTGCATAACTTAATGTTTCAAATGAACATGCTGAAGGTTTATGAAATTTTTTTACTATTTTATTTTGGATTAAGTAGTTTGCTAATTCTCCAAATTTATTAATAGGAAATTTATGATCATCACCAATTTTAGCAAAATAATCCTCATGATTAACGACAGGTAGCTCCATTTTTTACTCTAAAACTCTGATAGGCTTTCCATTTACACAAGCCTCTAATCCTTCGATCATTTGATTATAAAAAATACTATAATTTTCAGCTGTAACATAACCAATGTGTGGAGTAAGCAATGCATTTGGTAAAAATCTAAGCTTATTATTTTCAGGTAAAGGCTCTTTTTCATATACATCAATTCCTGCACCAGCAATTACATTGGTTGATAAAGCAATAATTAAATCATCCTCATTTACAATAGGCCCACGAGATGTGTTTATCAAAAAAGCTGTTTTTTTCATTTTATCTAATTCTTTTAAAGTAATACAGTCTTTATATCTTTCACCTCCTTGAACATGAATTGAAAGAACATCGGAATTTGTAATTAAATCTTCTTTACTGCAAGGTAGCACATCTAATTCTTTACACTTATCTAAGTTAAGATTTTCACTCCAAGCCATTACTTGCATACCAAAAGCTTTTCCGATTTTAGCGACTTCACTGCCTACCCTGCCTAATCCAATTAAACCTAAAATTTTTCCTTTTAGTTCTACACCAATAGTAGTTTGCCAATATCCTTGATACATATTATCAAACTCTTCTTTAAAGTTTCTTGCCAAGCCAAGAATTAATGCCCAAGTTAACTCAGGCGTTGGGTTGATATTTATATCTGTTCCACAAACTATAATTTTTCTTTTCTTAGCAGCCTCTAAATCGATAGATCTATTACGTAATCCACTTGTGATTACAAATTTCAAATCATTTAAATTATCAATTAAATTTTTTGTAATTGGAGTTCTTTCTCTCATTATTAACAAAGCTTCAAAATCAGCTAGTTGATCAATTGCATCTGCTTCATCTAAAAAAGGTTCGCTAAAAATCTTAAATTCATATTTTCCAGATAGTTTTTCTAAATCTACAAATTGTTGAGCAACATTTTGATAATCATCTAATATAGCGACTTTAAGCATTTTTAACTTTCTTATTTGATAACAATATTCCTGTAATAATAAAACAAGCGCCTAAAATATGATAAAACATAAATTTTTCACTAAAAAAAATCATCGCCATTATTGCACTCAAAATTGGCATTAAGTGTAAAAAAACTCCCGATCGATTTGCACCAATCATAGATATTCCTTTTATCCATAAAATAAAAGATGCTAAACCTGGAAACAGAACTACATAAGATAGAATTAAAATAAATGGCAATTCCAAATTAATTCTAAATCCAATTTGATATTCAATAAAATAAACTGGTATCAAAAATATTAAACCAAAAGTAATTACTACTTGAAGTAATGATATTTGAGTTAATTCATATTTTTTTCCTTTTAATAATGTAGAATATAAAGCCCATGAGAACATTGCTATAACCATAGTTATGTCCCCTTTGTTAAAATCTAAATTTTTTAATATCTCTATATTTGCCTTTGTTATAATCATAATTACACCTACAAAAGAAAATACTACCCCTATAATTTGAAAAATATTTGTCTTTTCAATTTTTAAAATTGAAGAAAATAACATGATCATCACAGGTATCGTTGAAATCATTAAAACTCCACTAATCACCTGAGTAAAATTTAATGAGTAATAAACAATTGAATTAAATATTGTAATACTAGTAATTCCCAAAACAATGAAAAGCTTATAGTTTTTAATTATATAATTTCTTTTCTCTAATATTTCAGGAATTGTAAAAGGTGCTAAAATCAACCAAGCGAAAAGCCATCGGTAAAAATTTAGTGAAAAAGGTGGAACTTCATAAAAACTTGCAAGTTTACCTACTACAAAATTTCCTGCCCAGAAAGTTACTGTTAAAAATAGATATAAATAAGCTAAAAAATTATTATCTTTAGTCACTTAACTAAATCTAAGCGAACTATAAGGTTTTAAATCTAAATTTGTATTTTCGTTCGCTATCATCCCTGAAACAATCTTTCCAGAAATTGGACCTAAAGTCCATCCTAAATGATGATGCCCAAAACAATAATAAATATTTTTATAATTTTTTGATGGTCCCATAACAGGTAAAAAATCTGGTAAAGTTGGTCTAAATCCTAGCCACTCATCCTCATGTTCAGGTAAATCACCAAGCATATATTTTGCATTATTTATCAAATTTTTTACTCTTGATTTGGATAATGGATTATCTAATCCACCAAATTCTACAGTTCCAACAACTCTTAAACCTTGTTCCATCGGTGTAATTCCAAATCCACGGTTGGAAAATATTACAGGTCTAGTTAATAAATGATCACAATTTTTAAAATGAACATGATATCCACGCTCTGTATCTAACGGAATTCTTTCACCAAGATTATCTGTTAATTTTTTTGAAAAAGCTCCACAAGCTATTACTGCTTTATCAAAAACATAACTTTGAGTTTCAGTTTTAAAAACTGGTTTTTCTTCATCAAAATTAATATCTTTAACATTTACTTTGTTAAATTTTCCACCTTTTTGCAAAAATAAATCAAATAATTTTAAAAGAATTTTTTTTGGATTTCTTGCATGTCTTGCATAAGGATAATATACGCCAGCATGGTAAAATGGTTTGATGTGTGGTTCAAGATCGTGTATTTCGGCTTTGGTAACTAATTGTTGTTCAACACCTAATTCATCTCTTACTTTAATTTCTAATTCTCTACTTTTTAAATCTTTATCGTTCCATATATAAAGAATTCCTTTGTTTTCAACCAAACCTTCTAAATCTATCTCTTCAAATAATTCATCATAAGCAGGTAAAGCTAAATCTAAAATTTGATGCATATTTTTAGCAGTATGCATCATCTTAGATTTGGTAGTATTCATTATAAATTTTATAAACCATGGAATCATTTTAGGTACATAATTCCATTTTAAAGCAAGTGGACCTGAAGAACTAAGCAACATAGCGGGCACATCTGCTAAAACATCAGTTCTGTTTAAAGAAAGAGACGCATAAGGCGAAAAGTGACCTGCATTACCATAAGAAGCTACATGACTACCTGGGTTCTCTCTGTCAAAGATAGTTACATTGAAACCTTTTTTTTGAAGAAACAAAGCATTAGATACACCTTGAATTCCTGCTCCAACTATTCCTACTTTAAGTTTTTTATTCATGAAATTGTTATACAAGTAAAAATTAATTGATCAGAGTGACAAATTATGCAAATTTCAATTTTTTTATGCAATCATTTGTTTATGATTGATTTTGGCACTCAAAACTATGCCAAAGCCAATCATTGTAGCCAACATAGAAGAACCTCCATAGGACATTATTGGCAATGGAGAACCAACTATAGGTAGTAAACCTAGAACCATAGATAAATTTACAACAATATAAATAAATATTGCAAACGCATAACCAAAACAAAAAAGTCTAGCGAAGTTACTTCTTGAAATAGATCCTATTCGTAAAATTCTAAAAATTATTATTGAGTATAATATTAAAAGGCCAACAGAACCTATAAAACCAAACTCCTCTGAAAATAAAGTAAATATAAAATCTGTATGTTTTTCAGGTAAAAAATCCAAATAACTTTGTGTACCTTTTAAAAAACCTTTTCCATCAAGGCCACCTGAGCCTATGGCTATTTTAGATTGTATAATTTGATATCCAGCACCTAAGGGATCTCTATCTGGGTCTAAAAAAGTTAATATTCTCAGTTTCTGGTATGGTTTAAGAAATGAAATTATAAAAGGTAACGAAATCAAAAAAGTAATAAATGAGTAAATAAAGTACTTTATTTTTACTCCTCCTAACCACAAAATAATTAATCCACTTAAAGCTATTAATATCGAGGTACCAAGATCCGGTTGAGAAATTACAAAAATAATAGGAATTAATATTATCGACAAAACTATTGTTATACTAGTAAATGAATTAACATTTTCTATTTTTAATCTGTGATAATATTTTGCGAGACACATTATAATAGCTACTTTCATAAGTTCTGAGGGCTGTAGAACAAATAAATAAAGATCCATCCATCTTTGTGAACCAGATGACTTAATTCCAAAAAATGAAACATAAATTAATAAAAGTATTACAATAAAGTAAATTAAGTATGAAAAATTGTGCCAAAATTTTATGTTAAAGAAAGCTACAAAAATCATTAAAGGAAAAAAAACTGCAAGTTTTACAAAATGATTTTTAGTATGAAAAAGTATTTCACCTCCATCTGTAGAATACATAACAAAAACACTTAATACAGAAAGGAGGATGATGGAAATCAATAATATATAGTCTAAGTTTTTCATTTTTTGAAATAATGTAATCTCATTACTCAATCTATCGTGTTGAAACATTTAAACAGTAATCCTTTCAAAATTTGATTGTTTGTTTCTCAAATCATGTCTATCAATAATTAATTTAAATAGTTTTTTTGCAATAGGCGCTGCAGCCTTACTTCCTGAGCCACCATGTTCTACAATTATACTTAATGCATATCTTGGATTTATATAAGGACCATAAGCAACATATAACGCATGATCTCTATCTTTGTATGGTATTTGCTCTAATTCTAAATCTAATTCCCTTTCTCTTTTGCTAATTCTCTTGACTTGAGCTGTTCCAGTTTTTCCTACAAATTGATATTTAGGGTCATCAATTCTTGATTTATATGAGGTTCCAAATCTCTCATTTGTTGAAGCAAACATTGCTTCTTGAATAATCTTAATATTTTTTTTATCTTTAAATAACTTTTTGTCTATCAATACCTCGGAGTCGGTATCAAATAATAAGCCACTTTCCATTGATTGTTTTGCATCTTCATAAGAAACTGGATTGCTGTCCACAATTATTTTTGGTTTTATGGCATATCCTCCATTTGCAATTTGTGCAGTCATCATACAAAGTTGTAAAGGAGTTGATTGTATATAGCCTTGTCCAATACCTGTTATTAAGGTCTCTCCTAATACCCAGCCTTTACCAAGATTATTTTTTTTCCATTTTGTATTTGGAAATAATCCTTTTTTTTCATTATCAAAATAATCGCCGAGAACTTTTTTACCTAAGCCAAACTTTTCGGCTGTAATGTTTAATCTATCAACACCTAATAACCTAGCAACCTCATAAAAATATGTATCACAAGATTGTTTCATGGCATTTTTCAGACTAACCCAACCATGTCCCTTTTCCTTCCAACAGTGAAATGTTTGTCCATAAAGCTCCATTTTTCCAGTGCATTTAACTTTAAACTTCGTATTTATTACTTTGTTTTCTAAAGCTGAAAGCGCAACGATAGGTTTTATCGTTGAACCTGGTGAGTATAGACCCGAAAGGGTTTTGTTTATTAGTGGTTTTAATGGATTATTTCTAATTAATTGCCACTCATCTTGACTTATTCCGAATAAAAATAAATTTGGATTATAAGATGGAGATGAATACATAGCTATTATATCTCCAGTATAAATATCCATTACACTTATGGATCCTGCTTTTTCATTTAACAATTCTCCACAAGCTTTTTGTATTTCTGTATCTACAGTTAAACGTATTTTTGATCCTTGCTCACCCTTTTGATGCTCAAGTTGATTAATTCTTTTACCATAAGCATTAACTTCATATCTTTGAATGGCATTTGTTCCAATTAAATGATTTTCAAGTCTTTTCTCTAAGCCTAGTTTTCCAATTTTCATCCCAGGCACAAATCTTTCTTGGATAGTTTGATTGTCTAAAATTTCTTGTTCATTGGGTTGGCTTACGTATCCAAGAACATGGGTGTATACATCATTAAATGGATAATTTCTGGAGATTGTCATCACAGGCTTCACACCCACAAGATCGTATAAATAATTATTAATTTTTACAAATTGACTCCAACTTAAATTTTCAGAAACAATAATACTATCCCAAGGTTTCAGTTCTGATTTTAATTTATTTATATTTGCAATTTTTTTATCACTAAGATTTAAAAGTTTTTTTAATCTTACTAATAAATAATTGAAATTTTCAACTTGCTCTGGAATTATGTGTAATTGATAAACTTTTAAATTTCCTGCAATTACATTTCCAAAATAATCAACAATATTGCCTCTTGTAGGTGGAAGTTTCCATTCCCTTATTCTATTTTTATCTGAGAGAGTTAGATATTTTTTATTTTCGTTTATTTGTAGAGAAAATAAACGTGCAACAATGCCAACAAAAACTAAAATTTTTGCTGCTCCAACAATGAACATACGCCTATTTATTACGTCAGTTTTTCTTATTCCTGAATTAGATTTAATCATTTGTTTGATATGAAATTCTTTCGTTTAAAAAATTAAAAAATAAAAAAAATATTGGATAAAATAAGAAAGTAAAACCTGTGTTAATCAAATAATTTGTATAATCAACTTTAATTAAAAAGACTAAATCTAAAATAATTACTTGAATTGAATTTATTAATAAAATTGTAAATAATAATGATATCCAATCCTTTATAAAGTTTGGAGACAAAGTAATATTTCTGATATAAGCTGTTACTGAGCAAAGAACAAGATAGCAAAAACTACTTATTCCTATTGGTACTCCTATTACAACATCATTAATTATACCTGCAAAGAAAATTGCTAGATAACCTAATTGATCAGGATTTCTTAAAGTCCAAAAAAAAAGCAATAAATGAACAAAATTAAACGCAAAATAATCAAGTTTTAAGTAATTAAAATCAAATTCATTAAATACTGAAAAAAATAACATTATCAAAGGCAGATAAGATAAAAATATTCTTAAAAAAGAACTTTTGTTAAGTGACGACATTATTCTTCTCCACCTATTTTATAAGAAACTATTTTTACATAGTTGAGTTGTGTAAAATCAGAAAAAAAATTAATTTTTCCCTGAGACGCATTATCAATTTTTCCAATTGGTATGCCGGGCTTAAACAAGCCCCCAAGACCAGAAGTGTAAGCAATAATTTCTTTATTTTCAAAACCTTGAGCATAGTCTTTCTGGGTATGTTCAATTTTTCCGTAATCACTTCCTGTTCCAGAAACTACTGCCTGTATATCTTCTGGCTCTAAAACAGACGGTATTTTACTATTAAGATCAGATAATAATAATGCTCTAGAATTAGTATAATTTACCTCAATTATTTGACCAACTAAATAAACCTCATCAATAACAGCCATTCCAATTTTGACTTTATCTTTAGTGCCTTTATTTAGAACTACAGATTTTAAGTATGGACTGTCTTTGTCAATTAAAACTCTAGCAAATATTTCTTCTGAACTTATGCTTTCATCAATCAACTCTCTAAGTTTTTTATTTTCTGCAGTTAAATAATCATTATGTAATTTGATTTGCTCTATATTTTCTATTTTAATTAATTCTTTCTGATGACTTTCATGTAGATCATAATAAGATTTTATTTCAGAAATTAACCCTCCAATTTTTTTTTCTGGAATTGATGCAATATAAGAAGATCTATAAATTACTTCATTAATTCCTAATTTGATAACCTGAATTGCTTTAAAATTAAAATTACTTAGAACAATTACAAAAATTGATAAAATAATTAAAGTTAGTAAAGAAAATTTTTGTTTATCTTTTTTTTTTAAGAAAGCTGACCTAATGGCAATTACAAAATCATCTCTGCCAGTAGCCATTTTTCCTAATATTCAGATAACATAGTAGAAAAAGTTTCTTCTTGATCCAAAGCTTTACCTGTACCGACAGCAACACAAGATAATGGATCATCTGCTATATGAACTGGTAAACCTGTTTCTTTAGAAAACCTTTTATCAATATTTTTTAACAAAGCACCACCACCTGTTAAAGTTAAACCCATATCAACTAAATCAGCTGACAACTCAGGTGGAGTATTTTCCAAAGCATCTTTAATTGCACTAACCATTTGTTTCATAATATCGTTTAGCGCTTCTGCAGTATCTTCTTCTGTAATATTTACTTCCTTAGGCGTACCTGATCTTAAATCTCTTCCTTTGACAGGATAAGTATTGTTACTAGATGGTATAGCTGTTCCAATTTCTTTCTTAATTTTTTCAGCAGTAGTATCACCAATTAACAAATTGTATTCTTTTCTCATATAATCTACTATTGCTGTATCCATTGAGTCACCCGCAACTCTTAAAGATTTTGAATATACTAAACCTCCTAATGACATTACGGCAATTTCACTAGTTCCACCACCAATATCAATAACCATAGATCCGGTTGCTTCAGAAATTGGTAATCCAGCACCAATTGCCGCTGCAATCGGTTCTTCAATTAACTGAACTCTTCTTGCACCTGCTGCTAAGGCACTATCTTGAATTGCTTTTCTTTCGACTGGTGTTGAACCGGTTGGTACGCAAATTAAAATTCTAGGATTAGCAAATGTACTTCCTTTATGAACTTTTTTAATAAAATGTTTAATCATTTCTTCGGTAACTATAAAATCTGCAATAACACCATCTCTTAAAGGTCTAATTGCACTTATGTTTCCTGGTGTTCTTCCAAGCATTGTTTTTGCTTCATCTCCAACAGCTAATACATTTTTTTTTCCACCTTGATCAACTATCGCAACAACTGAAGGTTCATTTAAAACCACTCCTTGACCTTTCAAAACAACAAGTGTGTTTGCTGTTCCAAGATCAATTGCCATATCTTGGCTCCATATTTTTTTAACACTATCAAATAATCCCATTATATTCCTCTTACTTTCTGGCTTTCTTGCTCCATTGGAGCTGTTTTATCTCGTTTAATTATCATTTTATTTAATGCATTTATGTAAGCATTTGCTGATGCAACCAAAGTATCTGTATCAGCTGCCTGACCTACAGTTGTTTTTCCCTTTTCCTCTATTTTTACACTTACTGTTGCTTGTGCGTCTGTTCCTTCTGTGACTGCATGAACTTGATAAAGCTGTAAGTTTACATCGTGAGGATATAAAGTTTTAATGCATTTGAATATTGCATCCACTGGACCATCTCCAGTTTCTGTTGCGTTTTTAACATCACCATAAACATCCAAAGTCATTTCTGCTTTTTGTGGTTCACCTGTTCCAGCAAAAACTTTTAAAGATTTAAGAGTTATTGCATTTACCTTATTATCTACAATTAAACTATCATCTACTAAGGCAATAATATCTTCATCGTAAACATGTTTTTTCTTATCTGCTAAGACTTTGAATTTTGCAAATGCATTTCCTACTACATCGTCAGTTAAATCTGGATAGCCTAAGCTGTTTAACTTATCTTTAAATGCATGTCGACCAGAATGCTTTCCCATCACTAATGATGTTTGTTTAACTCCTACACTTTCAGGTGTCATTATCTCGTATGTTTGTCTATTTTTTAACATTCCATCCTGGTGAATTCCTGCTTCATGAGCAAAAGCATTTTTTCCAACGATGGCTTTATTGTATTGAACAGGAAATCCTGTTGCGTTTGAAACAATTTTTGAAGCTTTGCTTAGAAGTGTTGTATTAATTCCAGTTTCATATGGCATTAAATCAGGTCTTGTTTTAATTGCCATAACAACTTCCTCGAGAGCAGCATTTCCAGCTCTTTCTCCTAATCCATTTATTGTACATTCAATTTGTCTTGCTCCAGCTTGAACTCCAGCTAACGAGTTAGCTACTGCTAAACCTAAATCATTATGACAATGAGTTGATAAAATTGCTTTATCTATATTTGGAACTTTATTTAATAAAGTTTCTATGATTGTGGTAAATTCAGATGGTATAGTGTAACCAACTGTATCAGGAATATTAATTGTTGTAGCTCCATTTTTAATTGCAAGCTCTACAGTTTTACACATGTAATCCATATCTGTTCTTGTTCCATCTTCACAAGACCACTCTACGTCATCAGTAAACTTTCTTGCATAAGCAACATGTTTTCCAATTGATTCATATACGTCTTCTGGGGACATATTTAATTTATGCTTCATGTGTAATGGACTTGTAGAGATAAATGTATGTATTCTAAATCTTGGTGCATGTTTTAGAGCTTCATAAGCTCTATCAATATCTTTTACAGAGTGTCTCGAAAGTCCTGCAGGAATAGAATTTTTTAAAATTTTACTTACTTCTGAAACAGCTTCAAAATCCCCTGGTGAAGCTATAGGAAAACCTGCTTCAATTATATCGATACCTAATTCATCAAACACTCTGGCGATTTGAATTTTTTCCTCTAAACTCATAGATGCACCTGGCGATTGCTCACCATCACGCATAGTAGTATCAAATATAAAGACTCTATCTTTATTGCTCATAACTAAAATTTTTAGAAAATCTATAATACAATCTATGAGAGAGATTGCAAAATAATTAGTTAAATAATTAATTTTAATGGACCATTTTAGGCTTACAAAAAATTAATTATAAATAGACTCAATTTTAGGCATTAACCGTAAAAGTTCTCTTGTGTATTCATGGCCGGGTTTTAAAAATAAATCCTCAGTGTTTGAAACTTCACATAATTTGCCGTCCTTTAAGACTCCAATTCTATCACACATCTGTCTAACAACCGGTAGGTCATGGCTGATAAATAAAATTGTTAAATTTAATTGTTCCTGTAAATCTTTAAGCAAATTTAATATTTGAGCCTGAATACTTACATCCAAAGCAGAAGTAGGTTCATCACAAACTAAAAGTCTTGGTTGTGTGGCAAGTGCTCTTGCAATTGATATTCTCTGTCTCTGTCCTCCTGAAAATTCATGTGGATATCGATCTGCAGATCTTTGAGTTAATTCTACAGACTCGAGCAAATCATAAATATAATTATTTAAATCTAAATTCGATATTGATGGGTTGTGAAGTTTGATTGGTTCTGCAATTATATCTTTTACTTTTAATCTTCCATTTAGTGAAGAATAAGGATCTTGAAATATCATTTGAATTTGTTTTCTAAATTTCATTAATTCAGATCTCTGCTTAATTTTTGTTATACAAACGTTGTCAAAGAAGATATCGCCAGAAGTAGGTTTAAATAAATTTACAATCATTTTAGCAATTGTAGATTTTCCACTCCCACTTTCTCCCACTAAACCAAAAGACTCTCCCTCTTTTATTTCAAATGAAACATCATTAACAGCCATTACAGAATTTTTAGAATTTTCCGTAAAAAAATTGTCATCAAAACTTTTATTCAAATTTTTTATCTGAACTAAATCTTGATTTATAATTTCTTTTTTTGACCATCTATTTAATATTTTGATATTATTTTCTTTTTTATTATTGTTTTTTTTTTCTACAATCACAAATCTTGAAATTTTTTTGTTAGTTGGTGGAACTGAACTTACTAAACTTTTAGTGTAATTTTCTTGAGGATTAGTTAATATTTTTTTAGTTTCACCGATTTCAACCAAATTACCACTTTTCATAACTGCTACACGATCTGCTGTCTCAGCTATAACACCCATATCATGAGTAATTAGAATAACCGCAAGATTTCTTTCTTTTGTTAATTTTTTAATAAGTTCTAAAATCTGAGACTGAATTGATACATCTAATGCTGTTGTTGGTTCATCTGCAATTAACAATTCTGGTTCACAACATAAAGCTAAAGAAATTACTACTCGCTGTCTCATTCCACCTGAGAATTGGTGGGGATAATTATCGAATCTTAACTCTGCATCTTTTATACCAACCTCTTTTAGTAAATTTATAGATTTATTTTTTGCTTCTTCTTTGCTTAATTTAAGATGAGTTTGAATTGTTTCAATTAACTGTTCACCGACTGTAAGAATTGGATTAAGTGAGGTTTGAGGATCTTGAAATATCAATCCAATTTTATTTCCCCTATATCTAACAATACTCTCAGAATTTTCATGAACATTAAGATCACCTAAAATAACTGAGCCACTAGAAACCTTACCTGGTTCATCAATTAAATTTATAATAGCGTTTCCTACAGTACTTTTTCCTGATCCAGACTCTCCAACTAATCCTAAAATTTCTCCTTTGTTAACCTCAATATTTACATTCTTTGCAGCATAAACTGTTTCTTTTCTCATTTGATAATCAACGCTAAGATTATTTATTTTTAAAAATGTCATTTTTTTAATTTTGGATTTAAAGTATCTCTCATCCAATCCCCTAATAAATTTATTGAAAATGCCAAAATAACTAAGAAAATTGCTGGAAAAAAAGTTATCCACCATTCTCCTGAAAATAAAAAGTCATTACCTAGTCTTATCAATGTTCCTAAAGATGGTGTTGTTGGAGGTACACCAACTCCTAAAAAGCTTAAAGTAGACTCAGCTAAAATAGCAAGAGCTAAACCAATAGTTCCAATTACTAATACCGGTCTTAAAATATTTGGTAAAATATGTTTAAACATAATAATTATATTTGAAACCCCGATTATTGTTGATGCTGAAACATAGTCTTTATTTTTTTCCACCAAAGTTGCTGCTCTAGAAACTCTTGCAAATTGTGGCCACTCTGAAATGCCGATTGCAAATATTAAAACATAAATTGCCATTTCATCGTGCATTTCTCTTGAGATTAATCCTCTTGCTATTCCGTCAACTAACAATGCCATCAAAATACTTGGTACTGTTAATTGAACATCGGTTAACCTCATTACTATCATTTCATATTTTCCACCAAAAAATCCAGCCGTTAATCCCAATCCAACTCCAAGGATTAAACTAAAAATTATTGCAGAAAAACCTACAATTAAAGAAATCCTACATCCATACAAAATTGTTGATAACATATCTCTTCCTTGTCCATCAGTACCTAGAATAAATTTAACAAGACCATCTTCTGTCCACGATGGTGGTGTGAATGCATCCATCAGTGAGAGAGAGGATGGATCAAAAGGATTGTAAGGTGTTATCAGCTCAACAAAGAAAGAGCAGAAAAAAATTATAAACAAAATAGTAGATGATACAATTGCAGTAGGAGATTTAATAAAGCTATGATAAATATCGCTATCTTTTATTCTTTGCCAAGTACTTAAAGATTTGTTATCCACTTGCAGTATCTCCTTTAACTCTTATTCTTGGATCAATTAAATAATAAAGAATATCAACTATAAAATTTATCATTACGAAAACAAAAGCTATAAATACTAAATAAGCTGACATGATTGGTATATCTACAAATTGAACTGCTTGAATAAATAAAAAGCCCATTCCAGGCCATTGAAAAACAGTTTCAGTAATAATTGAAAACGCAATTAGTGTACCAATATTTATTCCTGCAATGGTTATGACAGGTATTAATCCATTTTTTAATGCATGTTTATATTTAATACTATTTTCGCTAATGCCCCGAGCACGTGCAAATTTAATATAATCTGTTTGTAATATTTCCATCATCTCTGCTCGCACAAGTCTGATGATATAAGTCATTTGGAAAAGACTTAATGTTACTGAAGGAAGTATAATTGCTTTAAGTCCTGAAACAGTTAAAAAACCTGTGGTCCAAAAACCTAAATCAATAACTTCTCCTCTTCCAAAAGAAGGTAATATTCCTAAGATTACTGCAAACAAATATATAAATAATATACCAATTATAAATGTGGGGAGCGAAACCCCCAGCAAGGAGATGGCTAAAACAAAATCACTTAAAAAACCTTTTCGATTTATACCTGTATAAACTCCCAATAATGTACCAGTTATAAGTGCAATTAGTGCTGAAATAACCACAAGTTCAATAGTTGCAGGCAATCTTTCAACTATTAATTCTGAAACAGGTCTTCTTAATTGATATGAAATTCCAAACTCACCTTTGGAAGCATTAACTATAAATCTTGAAAACTGAACATGAATTGGATCCATTAAACCAAGTGTTTCTCTCAATTCTGCTCTTTCCTCATCAGAAGTCTCTTCTCCAACCATGTTATTAATTGGATCTCCAACAAAATTAAATAATGAGAATGATACAAAGGCGACAACCAACATCACCAAAGCAGATTGAAACAACCTTTTAAAAAAATATTTTATCAATTTGTGAAGGTTTAAACTTACAAGCCCTTTAAATTTTTAAAGGGCTCGTAATAATTTTTAATTAGTTAAAACTAGCAGTTCTGAATAACGGTTCGTTATTCGGTCTGATAGGAACGTTAACATTGCTTTTAGATGCCCAAGAAATTACTTGGTGATGTAAAGGAAGATAAGAAATATCATCTTTTACAATTTTCCAAGCTTTTGCAATTGCAGCATTTCTTTTATCTAAGTCAACTTCACCTTCCATAACTCTAATAGCAGCATCAACATCTGTGTTACTAAAATTAACTTTGTTCCAGCTAGCACCAGATTCATACAAGTAATGAAAAACATAGTGACTATCTAAGGTTGGAACGCCCCATCCTAGCATATAGAAATCACCTTGATCATCCTTAAGCTCTTTGAAGTGTTTACTTTTAGTTTGAGCAAATAAGTTAACGTTAACTCCAATTTTACCTAACATTCCAACAACAGCAGTACAAATTGCTTCATCGTTTACATATCTATCGTTAGGACATCTAAGTTCAACGTCAAAACCATCAGGATAACCTGCATCAGCTAAAAGTTTTTTTGCTGCATCAACATCGTAAGGCAATCTTTTATCAAGTTCAGCTGTATATCCATTTACACCTGGGAAAGTTATAATTCCTGCTGGTTCACTTAAACCTCTCATAACTTTTTTCTTGATCGCCTCAATATCGATTGCTTGATAAAGAGCTTGTCTCACCTCTTTTTTCTTAAATGGATTATCACCAGTATTACCAGTTCTTAACTTGTCGGCTGCCTGGTCCATACCTAAGAAAATTGTTCTCATTTGAGCTGTACTTTCAACCTTGTGTCCAGATGAAGATTCAATTCTTTTTAAATCCTGAACTGGTGCATCAGTAACTATATCAATTTCTCCAGATAATAGTGCCGCAACTCTTGTCGCTGCATTTTTTATAGGCATTAATTCGATTTGAGTTACTTTTTTATCCTTCATTTCACCCCACCAATGTTTATTTCTTTTAAACACAGTTTTAGTATTTGGCTCTCTTAAAGTAATTTTAAAAGGACCAGTACCTAATGCGTTAGTAGCAGAGAATGTTTCTTGACCTGCGTCCCAGTTTTGTGGAGACATTGCAAAATTTTTCTCTGACCAAGCTTTAGACATGATGAATATATTTGATAATTGGTTTAGAAGAATTGGATTTGGTTTACTAGTAGTAATCTTTACTGAATAATCCCCAATTGCTGTTACATCAGATACTGTACTTATGTATTCTTTAAAATCAGATGTTCTTTGTTTAGCTCTTAATATGCTAAAAACAACATCTGCAGAAGTCATTCCTGTACCGTCAGAAAACTTTGCATCTTTTCTTAAATCAAATATCCAAGTATTTGGATCTGTAGTTCTCCATTTTGTTGCTAAAGCAGGTCCTATTTTCATGTCCAAGCCTCTCTGAACTAAAGCTTCGTAAACTTGTCTAGAAACTTGTGTAGTTGGACCCTCATTTTGTGCATGTGGATCTAGTGTTAAACTGTCTCCTTGCATAGACCACTTAATTGTTTTTGCCCACGCAGAAGAAAATCCAAATACTAGAACTAATGACAATAGTATTCTTAATATATTTTTAGTCTTCATTATTCCCCTCGCTTTTAAATTTATTTAAAAAAGTATAGGTGAAATAATCGAATTATTGTAGCAATAATTTACAGATAAAAATTTAACTTTTATCGCTATCAACCAATTTTTTCTTACCAATCCAAGGCATCATAGCTCTTAATTCAGCACCTACTTTTTCAACTGGATGCTCAGCTAATTTTGCTCTTGTAGCAAGGAAGTTTTTTTGACCGTTTTTGCATTCGTCCATCCACTCTTTAGTGAATTTTCCAGATTGAATTTCAGCCAAAACTTCTTTCATTCTTTTTTTGGTTTCTTCTTTATTAACTACTCTTGGTCCAGATTGATATTCACCATATTCAGCAGTATTTGAAATAGAATAATTCATATTCGCAATTCCACCTTCATAAATTAAATCAACAATCAATTTAACTTCATGAACTGTCTCAAAATATGCCATCTCTGGTTCATATCCTGCTTCAACTAAAGTTTCATAACCATTTTTAATTAGCTCAACCAAACCTCCACATAATACAGTTTGTTCACCAAATAAATCTGTTTCAACTTCATCTTTAAATGTAGTTTCAATAATTCCTGACCTTCCCCCACCAACTGCTGAAGCATAAGATAAAGCTAAGTCTCTTGCCTTTCCTGATCCGTCTTGATGAACAGCAAATAAACAAGGTACTCCACCTCCCTTTTCATATTCACTTCTAACTAAGTGACCAGGTCCTTTTGGAGCAACCATAAAAACATCTAGATCTTTTCTAGCTTTAATTAAGTCGTAATGAACATTTAACCCATGAGCAAAGGCAATACTTGTTCCTTCTCTTGCTCTTTGTTCGATATGATTTTTGTAAATTTCTGCTTGTAATTCATCTGGTGTAAGAATCATTACTACATCAGCCCATTCTGCAGCATCTGATAAATTCATTACTTTTAATCCTTTTGACTCTGCTTTTGCTGCACTTGATGAACCTTCTCTTAAAGCTACAACAATATCTTTTACTCCACTATCTTTTAAGTTGAGTGCGTGAGCGTGTCCTTGGCTTCCATAGCCAAAAATAGCAACTTTCTTACTCTTAATCAGATTTACATCGGCATCTTTTTCATAAAACATTTTCATATGGTCTCTCCTATTAAATTAATTAAATATTTTAGCACCTCTGGTCATAGCTACTGCCCCTGTTCTCGAAGTACTTATAAGTCCCAAAGGCTTTAATTTTTTATTCATTATATCTATCTCTCTTCTTAGAGCAGTTATTTGAATTACCGCTGAGGTTTTTGTTTCATCTAATATTACGGGATTAAATTTTTTACAAGCATTTAAGCATTTTTCAATTTTATTTCTTTTTCCCACAACTTTAAATAAAGCCATTTCCTTAAATATTACGTCCTTGTCCTCTCTTTTAAACTCAGCAACTTTATGAACAGGTACTAATTTAGTTAATTGAAGTTTTATTTGATCAATTACTTGTGGCGTTCCAGTAGTAACAATTGTTATTCTTGAAATATTTTTAACTGCATCAACTTCTGCAACTGCCAATGATTCTATGTTATATCCACGCCCAGAAAATAAACCGACTACTCTTGCAAGAACTCCAGCCTCATTATCTACCCAAACAACAAAAA
Organism: Candidatus Pelagibacter communis; assembly: GCF_001179845.1. Taxonomy (GTDB): domain Bacteria; phylum Pseudomonadota; class Alphaproteobacteria; order Pelagibacterales; family Pelagibacteraceae; genus Pelagibacter; species Pelagibacter ubique_Q. Next base: position 56,794 of record NZ_CVSB01000035.1, read on the forward strand.
TGTATGTATCTGATTTTTGTTTCTTCGTGGGTGCGCTATAAGCTGATTTTGATTTCGGCATTATGATTATACTAAGGCTTTGCCTTTTCCTTTAATTTTATTTTCCTCTTGATCATTTGGGCCCAAGATCATTTGGTTATGAGGTTTTCCAGATGGTATCATTGGGAAGCAATTCTCATTAGGATCCACATGACAATCAAATATAACTGGTCCATCATAATCAATCATTTCTTGAATTTTATCATCAAGCTCAGCTGGATTGTTTGCTTTAATTCCTTTACATCCATATGCTTCTGCCATTTTCATAAAATCAGGTAAAGCCTCAGAATAACTTTCAGAATAATTTTTTTCATGCAGTAATTCCTGCCATTGTCTTACCATTCCCATATATTGATTATTTAATATAAATATTTTTATAGGAAGATTGTATTGAACTGCAGTAGACATTTCTTGCATAGTCATTAAAACTGAAGCTTCTCCAGCAATATCAATTACTAATTTTTCTGGATGAGCAATTTGAACACCAACTGCTGCTGGCAATCCATACCCCATGGTTCCTAAACCACCAGATGTCATCCATCTATTTGGTTTATTAAATTTATAATGTTGAGCAGCCCACATTTGATGTTGGCCAACCTCGGTGGTAACATAAGTATCTTTGTTTTTAGTTAATTCATAAAGTCTTTGAACAGCATGTTGAGGCTTTATACTTTCTTCGCTATTTACGAAATTAAGAGAATTTTTTTCTCTCCATTTTTCAATTTGTTCCCACCACTTAGCTATATTCGATTTATTTGATTTGCTATGACCATTTTTTCTTTTTGAAATTGTCTTATTAATTTTACTGATAACACTCGTAACATCCCCAACTATTGCAAGATCCACTTTAATAATTTTATTAATTGATGATGGATCTATATCAATATGAACTTTTTTTGAATTTGGTGAAAACTCATCTATTTTTCCGGTAATACGATCATCAAATCTTGCACCAATGTTAATTAAAAGATCACAATCATGCATAGCATTATTTGCTTCATAAGTACCATGCATACCAAGCATTCCTAAAAATTGATTATCATCTCCAGGATATGCACCTAATCCTTGAAGTGTAGAAGTTATAGGAAAGCCAGTTAGCTCAACAAATTCTCTTAAAGCATGACTTGCTTTTGGACCTGAGTTAATTACTCCTCCACCACTATAGATGATTGGTTTTTTGGCCTTGCTTAATAATTTTACCAATTCATCAATTTGATCTTGAGAAAATTTATTGTGAGATTTGCCGTTTAATTTTTTTTCTTTAATTGGTTTTTTATATTTCGCTTTTGCAAATTGAATATCTTTTGGAATATCGATTAAAACTGGTCCAGGTCTTCCAGTTGTTGCAACTTTAAAAGCTTCATGCATAATTTTTGAAAGATCATTAATATCTTTTACTAACCAATTGTGTTTCGTGCAAGGTCTTGTAATTCCTGTAGTGTCACATTCCTGAAAAGCATCAGTTCCAATTAAATGTGTTGGAACCTGACCAGAAATACAAACTAACGGTACAGAGTCCATATATGCATCTGTTAAAGCTGTAACAACATTAGTTGCCCCAGGACCTGATGTAACTAAAACTACACCTGGTTTACCTGATGACCTTGCATAACCTTCGGCTGCGTGACCAGCACCTTGTTCGTGCCTAACTAAAATATGTTTTATAGAAGGATGATTTTTTAATTCATCATAAATCGGTAACACTGCGCCACCTGGATAACCAAAAATATGTTCCACACTTTGGTCTTCAAGACATTTAAATACAATTTCTGCTCCAGTTAATAATTTTGGCATTAGGCAATCTAGCTGAAGTTGTGCTAATTGGTCAAGTTTAAGAATGAAAATTTTAAATTTTTTTCAAAAAATTATTTAAGTCTTGTGGCTTTAGTTTCGTCCAGCTCATCATATTGCCTCTAGCCCAAGTACTTTGTCTTTTGGCGTATTGTCTAGTTTTTATGGCTATTTTTTCTTTAATATCATTCAAATCTTTTTGATTTTTTAAATATTCTCTAATTTCATTCACTCCAATAGCTTTGTTGGCACTTTTATCTTTTCTAACCCTTAGCTTTATGAAATCTTTTACTTCTTTAATTGCTCCATTCTCTATCATCTCCCTTGTTCTTAAATTGATACGCTCAATTAGTTCTTGTCTGGGATAATCAATATAAACTTTAAAGAAATCATCTTCTACGAAGTTTGATTTTGTGTTTTTAAACCATTCATGTAGAGATTTTTTTGTAAACTTTTTCACCTCATAAGCTCTGATAGATCTTTGAGTGTCTGTAGGGTTTATTTTTCCTATTGAAGATGGATCTAATTTTAGTAGTTTTTCATAAAACTTCTTTTGTCCAATTTTTTTTTGTAAATCTCTAATTTGAGTTCTTAATTTTAATGAAATATTTGGTATTTTAACTAAACCGTCAGTCAAAGCTTTAAAGTATAGACCTGTACCCCCAACAAGAATTGGGGTTTTTTTTCTTTTTTGAACTTCCCTAATTTTTTTAATTACTAACTCAAGCCAATCACCTGTAGAGAAGTTTTTTGTAACATTATGAAAACCATACAAATGATGTTTTATTTTATGGTATTTTTTTGGATCTGGTCTAGCTGATAAAATTTTTAGCTGTTTGTATACTTGCATACTGTCTGCGTTAATAATCTCTCCATTAACTTTTTTTGCAAACTTAATAGCAAAACTTGATTTACCTGAAGCTGTTGGGCCTGAGATTAATATAATCTTGGATTTTAAATCCATGATCAGTCTAACTTAACACCGATGTATCTTCGTTGGTTTTGGTTGTTATAGATAGCAAGTAAAACTGTTTTCTGATTTGAATTAAGAACTTCTTTAGTAATATCTCTTAAATCATCTGCAGATTTAATTTTTTTCTTCTGAGCTTCAATAATAATACTATTAAGTTCTATTGAATTTGCTACAGGACTATTGTTTGCAATTTTAGTAATAACAACTCCTGTTGTTTGATTTGGTAATTTTCTGTTTTTTATATCTTCTTTAGTTAATGTTCTGACTGCAATTCTTAAACTTTCAATTATTTCTTCATTATTCTGTTTTTGAGTTTCTTGATTTTTACTTATTTTAAAATCATCTGAAGTTTCTAATCTTCCTAAAATAACATTTTTAATAATCTCTTTTTTGTCTCTCCAAACTTTAACTTCAACTTTTTTTCCAACCTCTGTACGTGCTACAATAGCTGGAAGTTCTTTCATTTGATTTATTTTTTCTCCATTAAATTCTAAAATAATATCACCAGCTTGTATTCCTGCTTTTTCTGAAGGACTATTTTCTGCAACACTTGCAACAAGTGCTCCTCGTGCTTTGTCTAATTTTTCAACCTCGGCAATTTCTTTTGTAACATCTTGAATTCTCACACCCAACCAACCTCTTTTTGTCTCACCAAATTCGATTAATTGTTTAATTACGATTTGTGCACTATTTGATGGTATAGAAAATCCAATTCCAATTGAACCATTTCGTCCAAGAATTGCTGTATTAATTCCAATTACATTTCCTTCCATATCAAACAAAGGCCCACCAGAATTTCCAGAATTTATAGATGCATCAGTTTGTATAAAATCTTCATATCTTGATAAACCAATTGATCGATTTCTTGCTGATATTATTCCACTTGTTACCGTTCCACCCAAACCAAATGGATTTCCAATTGCTAAAACCCAATCTCCAATTCTTGCTTTATCAGAATCTCCAAATGCAACGGGGATAAACTTTTCATCTGTTTCTAATTGTAAAACAGCAATATCCATTAATGGGTCAGCACCTAGAACCTTAGCCTTAAATTCTTGGTCACCATTCACCCTGACAATAATATCGTCAGCATCTTGGATAACGTGATTATTCGTAACCACAATTCCACTCTCATCTATAATAAACCCAGATCCCAAAGCAGCTGATTGTCTTTCCTGGGGTGTTCCAAATTCTTTAAACATATCCTCAAAAGGAGACCCCGGAGGAAATTGAAAAGGAAAAGGATTAGTGTTTGTCACAACAGTTGTTGTAGTAGAAATATTTACCACCGATGGCATTAATTTTTCTGCAAGATCCGCAAAGGAAACAGGAACTGGTTTGGAGTTTACATTTAATGAAAAGGTGAATGATAAAACTATTGTTAAAAATATAATTTTAATTTTTCTCATATTAGCTCTTAATGTAATAAATAATTATAAAACCTATTACTGCAAAAATAAGTCCACCTGATCTAAGCTGACTATCTTTAACAAGTTCTAATTTTTTTAACATATTTTTCATTTTTGCTGGAAATAAGGCGTACAAAATTCCTTCAATAAATAGGAAAAGACCAAAAGCTATAACTAGCTCACGCATTTACGAATTATTGTTGGATTTCTGGTTTTATATTTCCAAAAAATTTAAAAAATTCACTATCAGGTGATAAAATTAATGAAGTTTCACCACCAATAAGAGCTTTTTCATATGCTTGCATGGCTCTATAGAAAGCAAAAAATTCAGGATCTTGGCCAAAGGCATCAGCGAATATTTTATTTCTTTCTCCATCACCTTCCCCTTTCATGATCTCTGATTGTTTTTGAGCATCTGCTAAGATTACAGTAACTTCTTTATCTGCAGTTGAGGTAATTGTAACCGCCATCTCTGCACCTTTTGCTCTAAATTCTTTTGCTTCTCTTTCTCTTTCAGTTTGCATTCTTCTATAAATCGCATCACTGTTAGCTTGAGGTAGATCTGCTCTTTTAATTCTAACATCAACAATATTAATTCCAAAGTTTTGCGCTTCATTGTTTACACCTTCTTTAATTAAAGCCATTTGCTTAGATCTATCTTTAGATAATAATGTTTGTAATTCTTCTTGACCTAATACATTTCTAATTCTTGAGTTTATAATTGTTGATAGTCTTGATCTCGCAACTCTTTCGTTTCCAACTGAAATATAAAACTTTAGTGGATCTACGATCTGAAATCTTGCAAATGCATCAACTATTAATCGTTTTTGATCTGATGCAATAACCTCTTCGGGCGGAGCATCTAAATTTAAAATTCTTTTGTCTAAATAAACAACGTTTTGAATAAATGGAATTTTAAAATTTAAACCTGGTTTCATTATAATTCTTTTTGGATCACCAAATTGAAGAATGATTGCTTGGTTAACCTCTTTGACTATAATAACTGATAAAAAAGCTACAACTCCAATTGCAACTAATAGTCCAACTAATACTTTTCCAGCTTTCATTTTAATTTGTCGCTTTCTTTTTTAATTCAGGCAAAGGCAAGTATGGAACTACACCTGAACC
>NZ_CVSB01000036.1 GCF_001179845.1 Candidatus Pelagibacter communis
TGGAACACCTGATAAGTTTTTAGAAGTTATGAGCGATCAAAATTATGATTTTGAAATTAAAAATAAAATTTGGGTTTTAAATGACAAATCTTAATCAACAAATACTTAAATTTGATTATGATCAAAATTTTAAAGATCAGGATTTTTATGTTTCAAACAGCAACGAACACTCTTATAGTCTTTTAAATAGTTGGCCAAAATGGGATAAAAATTTTATAAACTTAATAGGTGAGAAGTTTTCAGGAAAAAGTCATTTAATAAATATATTTTTAGAAAAGCATAGAGGAATTAAAATTAATGCAGAAGATATTAATAATGACTTTCTTCAACAAATTAAAATTTATGAAAATATTATTGTTGAGGATTTAACTAAAAAAATAAATGAAAATTTATTATTTACACTTATAAATATCATAGACCAAGATAATAAGTATTTAATAGTAACATCAAAAATACCAATAGTTGATTTTAAATTTAAATTAAATGATCTTAATTCAAGATCTAATAATTTTATTTTATCTCAAATTGAAAAACCTGGTGATGATTTAATTTATGCACTAATATTAAAAAATCTTTCTGACCGCCAAATATCAATAGATCAAAAACTTATTGAATTTATAATTAAGAGAATTGATAGAACTTATGGCAAAATTTCTGATTTCATATATAAAATCGACGAAATAAGTTTAAAAAGAAAGAAACCAATCGATTTTAAAATTATTAGAGAAGCATTAGAGGTTTAATTGAATAAATACAGAACACATAAGTGTAATGAATTGAGAAAAGAGGATGTAGATAAAAAAATTTCTCTTGCAGGCTGGATAAATAAAAAAAGAGACCATGGAAACTTATTATTTATTGATTTAAGAGATAATTACGGGATTACCCAATGTATAGTGGATAAAGATAATAAATATTTTTCTGATTTAGAAAAAATACAATTAGAAACAGTAATTAAAGTTGAGGGTAAAGTTGTTAACAGATCTAAAGAAACAATTAATTCTGAAATTGATACAGGTGAAATAGAGGTTGTAATTGAGAAACATGAAGTTTTAGGCACTTGTAAAGAGCTACCTATGCCAATCTTTAGTGATCAAGAGTATGCAGAAGAAATAAGATTGAAATATAGATTCTTAGATTTAAGAAGAAAAAAAATTCATGAAAATATTATTTTAAGATCTAAAGTTATTTCACATATCCGAAATGAAATGACTAAATTAGGTTTTTTAGAATTTCAAACACCAATTTTAACCTCATCTAGTCCAGAGGGTGCAAGAGATTTTTTAGTACCTAGTCGTTTAAATCCAGGAAAATTTTATGCACTACCTCAAGCTCCTCAGCAATTTAAACAATTAATAATGGTTTCGGGCTTTGATAGATATTTTCAAATTGCACCTTGTTTTAGAGATGAAGATGCAAGAGCAGACAGAAGTCCTGGTGAGTTCTACCAACTAGATCTAGAAATGTCATTTGTTGAGCAAGAAGATGTATTTAATGTTGTTGAAAAATTAATGGTTAATACATTTAAAAATTTTTCTTCCAAAAAACTGATGTTTAATAAATTTCCAAAGATTTCGTATAAGGAAGCAATGCTTAAATATGGTACAGATAAACCAGATTTAAGAAATCCACTTATTGTAAATGATATTACTGAAATATTTACTAGAGACGATGTTACATTTGAAATATTTAAAAAATTAGTAAAATCTGGATCTAGAGTAAGGTGTATTGTTACAAAAAATACTAAAAATCAACCAAGAAGTTTCTTTGATAATATTGATAAATGGGCAAAAGGAGAAGGTGCATCTGGTTTAGCATATTTTACCTTTGAAAAAGATAAAGATATTTCAGCAAAAGGTCCCATAGGTAAATTTTTTTCTCAAGATGCATTACTTGAGATTATTAAAAAAACAAATTCTGAAGTAGGGGATAGTATTTTTATGGCTTGTGGAAAGCAGGATGATTTAGAAAAAATTACTTCTTTAGCAAGAGATAAAATTGCAAAAGATCTAGATTTAATTGATGAAAATGTTTTCGCATTTTGCTGGATTGTAGATTATCCTATGTTTGAAAAAGATGAATTAACTAAAAAGATTAAGTTTAGTCATAATCCATTTTCAATGCCACAGGGTAATTTGAGTAAAGAAGATTTTGAAAATCCTTTGGATATACTTGCCTATCAATACGACATAGTTTGTAATGGAATAGAATTATCTTCTGGAGCAATTAGAAATCATAAACCTGAACTTATGTATAAACTTTTCTCGATTGCAGGATATGATAAAAATCAAGTAGATGAAAAATTTAGTGGAATGATTAATGCGCTTAGTTATGGAGCACCACCTCATGGTGGAATAGCACCCGGTATTGACAGAATAGTAATGTTACTAGCTAATGAAAAAAATATTAGGGAAGTCACAATGTTTCCAATGAATCAAAATGCACAAGATTTGATGATGAATGCACCATCCGAGGTAAATTTAGATCAATTAAAAGAATTAAATTTAGCTTTGAAAACTAAAAAATAAATTATTTTTTACCTTTTAAACTTATTTTTACATCAGAGAGATCAACTAGATTTTTTTTATAATTATTTCTAACAAAACCTTTACTAGTTATATCTTTTACAATTTTTAATAATTGGTTTTGATCTTCAGACTGAATTTCATCATTCGAAGCTAATTCGTTTCCACCAATAGATGGTGTGTGAGCTAGATCTTCTCTATTTTGATAAGAAATAGCTAATTCTCTAAAAATGTAGTCTAGTATTGAGCTTGCGCTTAGTATTCTATCATTTCCATGTACTTTTCCAGAAGGTTCAAATTTAGTACCAACGAATGCGCTTATAAATTCGTCTAAAGGAACACCATACTGAAGGCCTAAAGATACAGCGATAGCAAAGTTATTCATGAGTGCTTTCACCAATTCTCCTTCTTTACTTGTATCAATAAAAATTTCTCCAATTTTACCATCATCGTACTCACCAGTATGTAGGTAAACTTTATGATCTCCGATAGTAGCTTTTTGGATATAACCTTTTCTTCTATCTGGCATTTTAAATCTTTTACCACCTCTTTCAGAGGATTTATTGAAGTTTGAAATAATGTTTTCTTTATTTTCTAAGCTATTTTGGTTGACCTCCGCCACGACTTCAACTTTTTTACTTTCAATAACTTTATTATTATTTGGATCAAGATTTTTTGTTTTACGATTATCAAGTTTTACGTCTAAAACTTCGAACTTGCCATCATCCCTTTTTTCAAGATTTTTTAACTCTTTTTCATTAATATCGTCCAGGTAATGGTTAACTTTAAAAGTACATGTGTAGTAAGTCTCAACTAAATATTTTGCCATTTTTATTCCAACTTAAATTTTAATTTGAATATTGAATCAATTAATTTATATACAAATTCATATTTTAGTCTAATTTAAATTATACAATTTTTAATTGAATAAATAAAAAAATTTTATGTTGACATTTTTTAAAAAAATTTTCACTTGGTGGAATCGAGATACCTTCGGAACTAGATTAAAAACAATTTTTTTTGGAAAATTAGTTGGTAGTGATGTGTTTGGTAACAAATATTATGAAAGTAAAAATGGAAAGAGATGGGTTATTTATTCAAATACTATTGATGCCTCTAAAATACCAGTTGAATGGTATTCCTGGATACATTTTACACCTAATAAAATAGAAAAAATTCACGAACTTGAAAAATATGATTGGCAAAAATCTCATCAACCTAATTTAACTGGTACTGAAAAAGCTTATTATCCAAACAAAGATAAAGATGGAATCAAAAAAAAATATTCTAGTTGGAAACAATAAAATTAATTTTTATCTTTTAGTTCTAGTTTGTTTATTTTTAATAAATTATTCATATGGAAAAGATAATACAGAAGGTGTTTTTACAGATTTGAAAATTTTAGATAAAATTAGTTCAAAAAATACCTTAGTAAAATTAAAAAATGGAGAATTAACAAGATTTAAAGATCTTTCTATAAAAAGTTTAAAATGTAAAAATTCAGGATTTGATGATAATCCTGAAATTACAGCATATATCCAAGTCAAAGATCTTACAGATGAAAACAATAATGAAGTGTTTGTATTTAATGGGTGGATGTTTTCATCAAGCCCATCAATAACTCCATTTGATCATCCGGTATATGATGTTTGGCTCATCAAATGCTATTAGACTATAGTATCTTGATCTAACCAGCTTACATTAAAATCTGAGTTAATAAATTTTTTATGACTCAAAAGTTTTTTATGTAACGGAATAGTTGTGGTAATCCCCTCTATTACAAATTCATCAAGAGATCTATTCATTCTTTGAATCGCCTCAGTTCTATTTCGTCCATGACAGATTAATTTACAAATCATACTATCGTAATAAGGAGTAACTTTGTATCCTTGAAAAATAGCTCCATCTACTCTTGTTCTAAAACCAGATGGTTGATGACACATATTTATAGTTCCAGGAGATGGTTGAAAGTTTTTACTTGCATCTTCTGCATTTATTCTACATTCAATTGCATGTCCTCTTGGGTTTATATCACTCTGTTTTAGAGCTGTTTCTCCAGAAAAAGCAATCCAAATTTGTTCTTTGATAATATCAATTCCAGTTACCATTTCAGTTACGGGATGTTCCACCTGTACTCTTGTATTCATTTCAAGAAAATAAAATTTTCCATCCTCATAAATAAACTCTACGGTTCCAGCACCCATATAACCAATTTTTGCAACCATTTTTACTGTTTTTTCAAATAAATCTTTTCTTATTTCGTCATTTAGAACAGGGCTTGGTGTTTCCTCAATTAACTTTTGATGTCTTCTTTGGACAGAGCAGTCTCTTTCATGAAGGTGAACAACATTATTTTTACCAGCTAAGATTTGAACTTCTATATGTCTTGGATTTTGAAAAAATTTTTCAATATAAACTTCATCATTGCCAAAGTATTTTTGAGCTTCAGATTTAGCTGTTGAAAATAACGTTTCAAATTCCTCTTCTTTGTAAACTATTTTCATGCCCTTGCCTCCACCTCCACCTGAGGCTTTGATTAAGACCGGAAAACCAATTTTCATACAAAGTTCTTTTGCCTCAGAAACATCTTTCACACCTCCTTCAGACCCCTCAATAACAGGTAAACCATTTTCTTTAGCTATTTTTTTTGCTTGGATTTTATCACCCATCATCTCAATATGTTTTGATGAGGCTCCAATAAAATTAATTTTATTTTCCTCTAAAATTTTTGCAAAATTTGCGTTTTCAGAGAGAAAACCATATCCGGGATGAACAGCATCAGCATTTGTAAGTTCTATTGCAGACATTAATGCTGGAATATTTAAATAACTGTTTGCTGGTTGATGAGAACCAATACATACGCTTTCATCAGCCATTCTTACATGCATACTTTCTCTATCTACATCTGAATGAACAGCGACATTAGGGATCCCCCATTCTTTACATGCTCTAATAATTCTAACTGCAATTTCTCCACGGTTTGCAATTAAAATCTTTTTAAACATTATTTATTCAAGGATAATAATAGTTTGACCAAATTCTACAGGTTGGCCATCTTCAACACAAATTTCTTTTACAACACCATCTGCTGTTGAAGGAACATGATTCATGGTTTTCATTGCCTCAACAATCATTATTGTATCACCTTTTTTAATTTTTTTTCCAAGTTCAACAAACTTTTTAGCACCGGGTTCAGGAGCATGATATGCTGTTCCAATTATAGGTGAAGTAATTTCAGTTCCTAATTTAGTATTTTGAGTTTGAATAGGTGCTGAGCTTGTTACAGGTGAAGAAGATGAAATAACTTGTGGTTGATTACTTATTGAAACATTATTTTTTGATACTTTAACTTTTGTATCCTTTTCAGTTATCTCAATTTCAGTAAGATTAAATTCTTTTAAATAATCACTTAGTTCTTGAATTATTTTTTTATCTATTTTCATTTTGTAAAGTCTTTTGTAATGAAATTATGGCCAAAATATATCCTTCAGCACCTAATCCAAAAATTCCTCCACTCACCACACCACTTATAAGTGATTTATGTCTAAATTCCTCTCTTTTATAAATATTAGATAAATGTAGCTCGATTATTGGTTTTTTAAACAAATCTAGAGCATCTCTTATGGCTACAGAGGTATGAGTAAATGCAGCAGCATTTATAATTATACCATCAAATTTTTTTCTAGCATCTTGAATAATATTAACAAGCTCTCCTTCAACATTAGATTGAGAAAACTCAACATCAAGACCAATTTCTTTTGCTTTTTTAGAACAATTCTCTTTAAGTTGATCATACGTAATTGATCCATATTGTGATTGTTCTCTTTCTCCTAATAGATTAAGATTTGGACCGTTAATAATTATTATTTTATTATTCATTCAGCACTTATATACGATGAAAAAAATAAAAAAAATAAAAATCAAAATAAATGGTAAAAACAAATCTATAATTCAAGATATTAATCTCTCTATGGTGTTAAAAAATCTAAAAATACCATTAAATAAAGTAGCAATTGAGCTTAATGAAGAAATAATAGATAAAAAAAAAATTAATAAAATAAAATTAAATAAAAATGATAAAATTGAAATAGTTCATTTTATTGGAGGTGGTTAATTTGAAAAAAGATAATCTAATTATTGCGAATAAAAAATTTAATTCCAGATTAATCGTTGGAACTGGAAAATATAAAAGTATGCCTGAGTGCGCAAAAGCAATTAAACTTTCAGGAGCAGAAATCGTAACAGTTGCCGTAAGAAGGGTTAATATTTCAGATAAAAATAAGCCTTTGCTTATGGATTATATTGATCCAAAAAAAATTACATATTTACCCAATACTGCTGGATGTTTTAATTCAAAAGAGGCTTTGAGAACTTTGAGATTAGCAAGAGAAATAGGTGGTTGGAAGTTAGTTAAATTAGAAGTTTTAGGAGATAAAAAGAATTTATTCCCCGACATGATTGAAACTTTAAAATCTACAGAAGTTCTCGCTAAAGAAGGTTTTAAGGTTATGGTTTATTGTAATGATGATCCTTTAATGGCTAAGCGTTTAGAGAATTCAGGTGCTGAAGCAATTATGCCTCTAGCTGCACCAATTGGATCAGGACTAGGCATACAAAACAAAATTAATATTCAAATAATTAGAAAACAAACCAAACTTCCATTAATTATTGATGCTGGTTTGGGTCAAGCTTCAGACGCTACAATTGCAATGGAATTAGGATGTGACGGAGTGCTTGTTAATACAGCAATTGCAAAGGCCAAAAAACCTTTTGAAATGGCACTTGCTTTTAAAAATGCTGTTATTGCTGGTAGGCAATCTTACAAGTCTGGAAGAATAGATAAAATTTTGATGGGCAATCCATCATCTCCATCAAAAGGGATTATTTAGTTTTTTTATAATATCTTTTTTTCTTATAAGTTTTTTTGTTGATTTTTTTGATTTCTTTTTTTTCTAAAAATTTATTTTCCTTATTTTGGGTTTCTAAATTTTTTAATTTTTCATAATATTCTATTAATTCAATTGTTTTCTTTGACTTATTTTTAATATCTATGATGTACTCTGGTATAATTAAAGAATTATCACTAATAATATCTATTTTCATTTTATTTTTTTTTCAAAATAAGTTAAGTCATCAACAAAATTTTCTTTAAGGAAATCTGAAATTTTTTCACAAACTTTTAACTCAACAAATTTAGCTTTGTTAATTACAGCTTTTAACTCAACAATTTTTAAAAGTTTTTGGGCAAAAGACTCGTCCGTTAATGTAACTTTCCATTTAATTGCACTTTCTCTTAATCTTTGTCTTGACATCTCCAAAAGACCAAAATTACTTATTCTTCCAATTTGAATTCTCGCTCTATCAGACCTACATTTTTCTTTAAGTTTTCTTTCTACTAACTTCCTATTTCCATAACTCAGCATATCAATAAAATCTATAATGATTAAACCTGATAAATCTCTTATCTTTATTTGTCTTGCAATTTCTTCTGCAGCTTCAATATTTGTATCTAAAGCAGTGCTTTCGACATTTTTTCCTTTTATTGAACTCCCAGAATTTATATCAATAGAAACTAAAGCCTCTGTTGGGTTAATAACTAAATATCCTCCTGACTTAAGTTTAATTTCAGAGTCAAATATTTGATTTAACTTTTGTTCAATATTTTCTTGAATAAACAGTGGAATTTTTCCTCTAAATTTTTTTACTTTTTTCACATTTGATGGCATCATAGTTTTCATGAATGATTGAGCTTTTTTATAACCTTCGTTGCCCTCTACAATAATATTTTTTGTATTTTCGTCATACATATCTCTTAAAGTTCTTTTAATTATTTCACTTTCTTGATGAATTAAAGAAGGAGCAATAGAGTTTATTGCATTTTCCTTTATTTGACTCCAAGAATTAACCAAAGTTTCTAAATCACTATTTATTTCATTTTTTGTTTTATTGCTTCCAGCAGTTCTGACAATTAATCCCATCTCCTTAGGTATTTCAATTTCATTTAAAATTGTTCTTATTTTTTTTCTATCAGCAGGATTAAATATTTTTCTTGATATACCTCCTCCTTTAGGAGTGTTTGGCATTAATACTATATACTTACCAGCAATAGAAATGAAAGTGCTTAAAGCTGCACCTTTTTGACCTCTCTCGTCTTTAATAACTTGTACAAGAATTACTTGGTTAGGTTTAATTACTTCCTGAATTTTATATCTTTTAAATTTAAATCTATGCTCTTTCTTTTTTTCTTTTCCATCATCTAAATTTTCTTTTTCATTAATATTTTCTTTATTATTTAAATCTTCTTCTATTTGTTCTTCTGATATCTTTTCTATAGGATCATCAATTTCAAGTTTTCCTTCAGCAATATTTTCCTCTTCTTTAGCCTCAACTTCTCTTGAAAGTTCTTCTCTAGCTTTTTCCTCCTCTTCTTTAATTCTTTCTAAATCTGCTTTTGGTATCTGATAATAATCTGATTGAATGTCATTAAAAGACAAAAACCCATGCCTCTCTCTTCCAAAATCAACAAAGGCTGCTTGCAAAGAGGGTTCAATTCTACTTACTTTACCTAAATAAATATTATTTTTAATTAAGTTATTTTTTAAACCTTCGTATTCGTAATCTTCAATATTTTCACCTGATTTAAGAACAACTCTAGTTTCGTTAGGATGCGAAGCATCGATATATAAATTTTTTTCCATAATTTTGTGAATGTTAATTTCATTAGTAATTTAATTTTTAAAATTTTGTTTAATTTTCTTGCCATATCTTTAACAAATTCCAGGATATAATGAAATTAAAATGAATAAATTTTTTAGAAATATCTTTATTTTTATTACGTCTTTTATTCTATTATCAGCAATTTCGATAATAAGTGTTTTATGGACTTATTCTAATGATTTACCAGATTATAAATTTCTTAAAAGTTACAAACCTCCTGTTTCCAGTAAAGTTTATTCTGGTAATGGTGATTTGGTTGCAGATTTTTCGCAGGAAAAAAGAGTATTTGTTCCATTTAACTCAATTCCAAAAAATGTAATTAACGCTTTTTTATCTGCTGAAGATAAAAATTTTTTCAAACATCCAGGCGTTGATGCTAAGGGTGTTATTAGAGCTGTAATAAATAATATTTCAAATATATTATCATCCAAAAGGTTAGAGGGAGCATCTACAATTACTCAACAGGTAGCAAAAAACTTTTTACTAACAAATGAAATAAGTTTAAATAGGAAAATTAAGGAAGCAATTCTAGCTTTTAGAATAGAGAGAGCTTTATCTAAAGAAAGAATTTTAGAACTTTATCTAAACCAAATTTATCTTGGAAGTGGAGCATATGGAGTAGCTGCAGCAAGCTTAGAATATTTTGATAAATCAATTAAAGATTTAAATTACTCAGAAGCTGCTTTATTAGCAGCTTTGCCAAAAGCGCCTAGTAGATATAATCCTTATAGAGATCCAGATATAGCAAAATTTAGAAGAAATTTAGTTTT
>NZ_CVSB01000037.1 GCF_001179845.1 Candidatus Pelagibacter communis
AATGGGTGTATCTCCATCTGGTTGGTTCAAAGTTAGCCATGTAAGAGGAGATATAATAAAAAAGTTCGTTTAAAAATTTTGATTGAAAGGCAGTTTTATGACCAGTCTCATGCCATAATGGATTAGAGAAAGAATAAATATTCCCGTAAACTAAAAACCAAAACACCGACCACCATGTACCCCAAGTTTGATAAGCTAGAATTCCAGTTACCAATAATAGTCCAAAGAAAACTGAAACATGTTGAAGTCCTTTTAGATCTGATTTCTTAGAAAGTTCTTTAAGGACTTCTTTATCTACTTGGCATTTATGCCATTTTTCTAATTTAACATCCATAGCAAAAAAAATTATGTATAGTTATTATACATAATTTTATTAAAGGTAAAAAAAAAGGGCAAGTACAAAAATGTACCTGCCCTTAATTTAAATTTTAAGTAAAACTACTTAGCTCTACCAGGTTGTTGCATAGCTGCTGCCCAAATGATCAGACCGAAAGCGATCTTGTTCAAGAAGTCAGCTGCGTTGTAAATCACGTTTAGTGAGTTAGCATCTACACCACCTGTTAGGTAACCAAAAATGTAACCTAATGGGTAGATCGCCCAACCTACAGTAACGATCATTCTCATTGCACCAAAAGCAGTTACAAGTGATTTGTTACCACTTTTCGCCGCTCTCTTACCTGCTTCACCAGAGAATACTTCATACAAGATGTATACCCAACCAGCCATACCGATTATGAAACCAAGTGTAGCGTTGATGTATCCAGCTTCTCCTAAGTATCCACCTACTAGCATTACTAATGTACCAATCATCAATCTCCAGAAAATTCCTGAGTCTGATTTGTTTACTGCTGCTAAAACAAAATAGAATTCTAGCATCAATAATGGCACTGTAATTAGCCAGTCAATATATCTGTAAACTGTTGGTGACTCACCAGTCATGATCCATACTTCTCTCATGTAAATGTAGTGTACGAATGCAATACCAGTAACTAGACCAGCAACAGTCATTGAAACTCTCCATCCAGCTGGAACCGAACTTCTTTCTAAGAAAAAGAATACAGTAGCAGCTAAACAAGCCATTGAAACTAGCCAGAATGAAATTCCAACAAAGTCATCAGAGGCTAAAAGCACAGTTTCTGCGTTTGCTGCACCAGTTACGCCCATAAGAGCAACAACTGTAAGAGCAAACAATTTAAGTTTTTTCATAAAAAACTCCCTCTTCGTTAGTTTTTATTTTTTAGTTTATATAAACTAGACTTGAGCTTCCCCAAGCCAAAGTTGTGGTTAAATAGCAAATTAAATTAGTTTTATGAAGACTTAATTGTCACTAATAAGCATTGATTTTACTTAATTTTTAAAATTAAATACAATTTATAAGTTAAAAACCAAAAAAAATAAGGAATTCGAATCAAATTTTTATGTCCTCTAAGTTTAATGAAATTTACGAAAATTCTATAAAAAATCCTGAAAAATTTTGGCAGGAAGCATCTAAAGATATCTTTTGGTTTAAAAAACCAACCAAAGTTTTGAATAAATCTAACCCACCTTTCTATAAATGGTTCGAGGACGGGGTCACAAACACATGTTATAACGCTTTGGACATTCATATCGATCAAGGAAGAGGTCAGAAAACAGCTTTAATCTATGATAGTCCTATTACAGGTAACAAAAGTCAGTTCACTTATGAGGAATTAAGGTTAAAAGTTTCTAAATTTGCAGGGGCATTAAAAGCTCAAGGGGCTAATAAAGGTGATCGGGTAATCATTTACATGCCAATGATCCCTGAAGCAGTGGTTGCTATGCTTGCTTGCGCAAGAATAGGCGCAATACACTCTGTCGTCTTTGGTGGTTTTGCCTCAAACGAGCTTGCAAGCAGAATAGATGATAGTAAAGCAAAAATATTGGTGACTGCTTCATGCGGTTTTGAGCCTGGAAGGACTGTTGAATACAAACCTCTTGTCGATGAAGCAATAAAAATAGCCAATCACAAAATTGAAAAGATGATTTTGTTTCAAAGACCTGGTCATGAAGTTAAATTAAATGCTCCAACAGAGGTCAGCTGGGAGGAAGTAATTTCAAATGCTAAAGATGCTGACTGTGTAGAGATGAATTCAAATGAGTTTGCTTATATTTTGTATACATCAGGAACAACCGGAACCCCTAAAGGTATAGTGAGAGACACTGGAGGTCATATTGTTGCTCTCAAATGGACTATGAAAAATATTTACAACATAGATACCGATGATATTTGGTGGTCTGCAAGTGACATTGGTTGGATTGTTGGACACTCTTATATCGTTTATGCTCCATTATTTAAAGGATGCACCACAGTTTTGTTTGAAGGTAAGCCTGTAGGAACTCCAGATGCAGGGGCTTTCTGGAAAATCATTTCAGATTATAAAGTAAAATCACTTTTTACAGCTCCAACAGCTTTCAGAGCGATAAAGAAAGAAGACCCTGAAGGTAAATTTTTCTCAAAATATGATCTAAGTAGTTTTGAAAGCCTGTTCCTTGCTGGAGAAAGAGCTGATCCAGATACGATTAAATGGGCTGAGAATTTACTTAAAGTTCCTGTGATAGATCATTGGTGGCAAACAGAGACTAGCTGGGCAATTAGCTCAAATTGCACTGGTATTGAAATGATGGAAACAAAATATGGCTCAGCCTGCAAAGCTGTTCCTGGGTATGATGTAAAAATCATAAAGCCTGACCAGTCTTTAGCAAAACCAAATGAGATGGGAGACATAGTTGTGAAACTCCCTTTGCCTCCAGGTACATTTCCAACATTATGGAATGCAGATCAAAGATACAAAGAAAACTATATGTCTAATTATGAAGGATACTACCAAACATATGATGCAGGTCACATTGATGATGATGGTTATATTTGGATTATGTCTAGAACTGATGACATTATAAACGTTGCAGGTCACAGGTTATCAACTGGAGCAATTGAAGAAGTATTATCTGAACATCAATCAGTTGCTGAATGTGCGGTACTTGGAATTGCAGATAAATTAAAAGGTCAACTACCTATTGGATTAGTAGTTTTAAAGTCTGGTGTTGATAAAGATAATGATACTATATCAAAAGAATGTGTTCAGATGGTTAGAGATAAAATAGGCCCAGTTGCTGCATTTAAAGTAGTGATTGTTATAAAAAGATTGCCTAAAACAAGATCAGGAAAAATCTTACGGGGAACAATAAGAAAAATTGCAGATAATGTTGAATATAAAATTCCTCCAACAATAGATGATCCAGCAATTTTAACAGAAATAAAAGAAGATTTGATTAATAACAAAATTTTAAGCAATGGTTAAAACATATTTATTTCTCGCAGGTGCAGTATTTTTTGAAGTTGCTGGTACAATGTTATTACCTGTAACTCAAAATTTTACAAAACTAATTCCAACAGCTGCTCTTGCATTCTTTTATCTTTGTGCTTTCTATCTTTTAACTTTTGTAGCAGATAAGATTCCTATTGCTATTATGTATGCAACATGGAGCGGTCTTGGAATTTTTACTATAGCAATCCTTGGATATATATTTTTTAAACAAACTTTGGCTTGGCAAGCAATAATGGGACTATTCTTAATAGTGATAGGTATAATTTTAGTAAACAGTTTTACAGGTAAGCTTAACTAAACTGTAAAGGGGTTCCATCCGGATCACCTAAAATTTTTCCATCCTGCATTTTAATTTTTCCTGCAATAATTGTATGAGTAGGTGTTCCTTTGAATTTGAAACCATTAAATGGTGACCACTTACATTTGCTTTCAATATTTTCGTTTTTAATTTCAATAGTTTTATTCATATCAACTATAGTAAAGTCTGCATCGTAACCTTCTTTAATAAATCCTTTGTTTTTTATTCCAAAAATTCTCACTGGATTTTCACAAACAAAGTTCATCAATTGGTTAAGAGATAATTTTCCATCATTTATGTGATTTAACATTACAGGCATTAAAGTTTGAACTCCTGGCATCCCTGAAGGAGTATTTGGATAAACCTTGTCTTTATTTTCTTTTAAATGTGGAGCATGATCTGAACCGATCGTATCATTGAAATTATTTCGTACTCCATACCACAATCTATCATAATGAGATTTATCTCTTAAGGGTGGGTTCATCTGAGCATACGTTCCAAGCTTGTCATAACAATCTGGCGCATAAAGAGTTAAATGCTGGGGAGTAATCTCAAATGTAATATTTCCTTTGTGTTGAGATAAGAAATCTATTTCTTCTTTAGTAGTAATATGAAGTACATGAGCTTTTTTATTGTGCTTTTCTGCAATTCGAACAATTCTTCTTGTAGATGCTATTGCACATTCCGCACTTCTCCATACAGGATGCGTATGAACATCACCCTCTTTTATTAATTTCTTGTTTACATTTAAAATTGCCTCATCTTCAGAATGGACTGCAACTACTTTTGAAGCATTTTGAAAAACCTTGTCTATGTCGTCCTCTTCAGCCACTAATAAATTTCCAGTTGATGATCCTGCAAACAGTTTAATTCCACAACAACCTTCCAAACCTTCTAGGCTTGCTAAATCATCCGAATTGTCTGCTGTTGCTCCAAAATAAAAAGCATAATTGCAATACATTCTATTTTTAGCAAGATCTAATTTTTTTTGAAATTCTTTCATGTTTGAAGTTGGTGGATTTGTGTTAGGCATTTCAAATACACTAGTTATTCCACCTGCTATTGCTGCTCTACTTCCTGAATGAAGATCCTCAGTATCTGTTGATCCTGGTTCTCTAAAATGTGTTTGGGTATCTATGCAACCAGGCAATACTGCATGGCCTTCTGCATTAATTGTCTCTTTTGCTTCTTCTGAAATTTGTCCAATCTGATGAATTTTTGCATCTTTTATAGCAACATCTACATCTTGTAATTCACCATCGATGTAACATTGTCCGTTTTTAATTATAAGATCTAACATTTTGAGAAATTGTTATTATATTACAATCTATAATTAATCAATTATGAATATAAAAAACGTTTATATTTTAGATGACAGAGCAATTCTTTATATTAATGGAGAAGATGCAAAAGAATTTCTTCAAAATCTCATCAGCAACGACATAAACAAAGTAAGCGATGTAAATAGTTGTTTTAGTTCATTACTTACACCTCAAGGTAAATTTTTATATGAATTTATAATCGTAAAACATAAGTCTGGATATCTTTTGGATTGTGAAAAACCTCAGGCAGAAGAGTTATTCAAACAATTATCACTATATAAGCTAAGATCAAAAGTTGAAATTCTAAATTTAAGCAATGAATTTGTTGTAGCAGCATTTTCTCATGAAAAATTCTTAACTTTTGATGAAGCAAAAGATCAACCTGGATACACAATTAAATATAGAGAAGATCCAATATTTTTAGATCCAAGAAATAAGGATTTGGGTGCTAGATTAATTATTAATTTAGAAAAACTTTATTTATCTTTAAAAAAGCTAGATCTTCACGATGCAAACCTTAAAGAATATTATTCATTAAGTCATAGCCTTGGAATAGTTCCAAAAGATTTAAATAAATTGAAAGACAAATTGTTTGGTATTGAATGTAATTTTGAGGAATTAAATGGAATTGATTTCAAAAAAGGCTGTTATGTTGGCCAAGAAAATACAGCAAGAATTAAATTAAAGAACAAGCTTTCAAAAAGATTATTTCCAATAAATGTAGTTAATGGAAAACTGCACGAAGGTGAAAGTATTTATAATAATGAAATAGAAATAGGTAAGGTTTTAATTGATAGCGACTACCCTTTTGCATTAATTAAATACTTAAACGAAAACTTTGATGAAACAGCAAATTTTAAAACTAAAGAAGCTTCAATAAATATTAATAAACCGGATTGGATAAAAAACTAATTTTCTTATTTAATTAAATAAACAACCATTAAAATTATTAAAACTATAATAATCCAAATACTGAGATTTTTAAGAAATTGTTTGAATTGAGAATTTGATTGTAAAAAACTTGGTAATACTAAAAGCAAAACCCCAACCATAAATATTACTGAAATTAACTTATCCATCAAAAACTCCTATATAAAATTCATTTTGGTGCGGTCGGAGAGACTCGAACTCTCATGGACTAGGTCCACACGGCCCTCAACCGTGCCTGTCTACCAATTTCAGCACGACCGCGATATGTCCCATAATAAATGAATGACAATCATGATTCAAATTGGTAAAAATCCTCATGGAATTTACACAAGAAGTGCGTAAAGCGACAGATCCTATTTATCAAAAAATTTCTAAGGTTATGCCTGAAATTGAATGGTCAGTTCATGCTCCGTATATTCATGAAATCAATAAATTAAAAAAAGAAAAGAATGCTGTAATTCTTGCTCATAACTATCAAACACCAGAAATTTATCATGGTGTAGCAGATTTTTCTGCAGACTCTTTAGCATTGGCAATTGAAGCTTCAAAAACTTCGGCTGATATTATTTTAATGGCTGGAGTTCATTTTATGGCAGAGACCGCAAAATTAATGAGTCCTAACAAAAAAGTTATTCTACCAGATATGGATGCTGGTTGTTCTTTATCATCATCAATTACTGGAAAAGATGTTAGGCTATTAAAAGAGAAATACCCAGGCGTTCCTGTTGTGTCTTATGTTAATACGTCAGCAGAAGTTAAGGCTGAAACAGATGTTTGTTGCACATCAGCAAATGCAGTTAAAATAGTTAAATCACTTGGGGTAAAAAGAGTAATATTTTTACCTGATGATTACTTGGCTAAATATGTAGCTTCTCAAACTGATGTTGAAATTATTTCTTGGAAAGGAATTTGTATTGTCCATGATCAATTTAATAAAAAAGAAATAGAGTATATAAGAAAAAATAATCCAGGAATTAAAATTATTGCACATCCAGAATGTCCTCCTGATGTAATTGAAGCAAGTGATTTTGCAGGATCAACATCTGGAATGATCAAATATGTAAAAGATAATCAACCAAAAAAAGTAATGATGGTTACTGAGTGCTCAATGAGTGACAATATCCAGATAGAAAATCCAAATGTAGATTTTGTTAAGCCATGTAACATGTGTCCTCATATGAAAAAAATTACACTTCCAAAAATATTAGATTGTCTAGAGAAGGAAACTGGTGAAATAATTATGGACAAAGAAACAATTGATAAAGCCAGAATATCTGTAGAGAGAATGGCAGCTATTGGCAGATAAATAAGTGTCAAAAATAAAACTTAGCAAAGAATTTATCAAAAGCACTGTCAAGCTAGCATTAAACGAAGATCTTTACCCTTCAGGAGATATCACTTCAAGTTTAATTAAAGGTGATAAAATTGTAGCAGTTAAATTAATTGCAAATCAAAAAGCAATTGTTGGAGGATTATTATTTGCTAAACAAACTTTTGCATTAATTGATGATAAAATAAAATTCATTATTAAGAAAAAAGATGGTTCTAAAGTTAATGAAAGAAATTTAGTAGCTTTAATTAAAGGTAATGCAAAAAATATTCTAATCGCTGAAAGGGTAGCTTTAAATTTTTTATCTCATATTTCTGGAATAGCAACTAAAACAAATGAGTTTGTTAAATTAGCAGGAAAAAAAACTAAAATTTGTTGCACAAGAAAAACAATTCCTAATTTAAGAGTAATCCAAAAATATGCTGTTAAATTAGGAGGTGGCACAAATCATAGATTCAATTTAAGTGATGAGTATTTAATTAAAGATAATCATATTGCTAGTTCAGATTTAAAAACTTTAGTCTTAAAGGCAATAAAAAATAAAAAAGGAAAAAAAATTACGGTTGAGGTTGACTCAATTAAACAACTTAAATCAATATTAGGTCTTAAATTTAATACTGTTCTGCTCGACAACATGAGTGTTAAAAATATAAAACATGGTGTTAAAATTGCTAGAAAGTTATATGAAACTGAAGCTTCAGGAAATGTTACATTAAAAACTGTCAAAGCCATTGCGTCTACTGGAGTTAACAGAATTTCTGTTGGCAGTATTACACACAGCGCTCCTGCAATTGACTTTAAGTTAGAAATTTAATTCACAAACTTTGATAGATCTGGCTTAAAATAGTTAGGACCTTTCATGACTTTTCCAGACTCATTGTAAATTGGTTTTCCATTTTCATCTAACTTACTCATATTTGAATTTTGGACCTCATCAAAACATTTATCCAAATCAATTCCAAAGGCGTGCCCTGCTCCATAAGTTACATATAATATGTCTGTTAGCGCATCAGCTACTTCCAATAAGTCCTTATTATTCATAGCTTCTGTAAGTTCCTCTAATTCCTCTTTTATTAGATCTATTCTTAATTTATTTATTTTATCATTGCTAAATGATGGTTTTGTTTTTACTTCCTGACCAAAAGTTTTCATGAAAGTACCAACTTTGCTAAAATTCGACATAATGCTCCTGTATATTTTTAAAAGATTATTGTATGTTAATAATTATTTGTTACTTAAAAATTAATCAATGAAATTAAGAAAAGAATTTGACAGTATTGGAAGCATAGATGTCCCAAATGATAAATATTGGGGAGCATCTACTCAGAGATCCAATAAATTTTTTAATATTGGAAAAATTTTAGTAAATATTTCAATCATTAAATCGATAGCAATCATTAAAAGATCAGCTGCTATAGTACATGCTAGAGATAAATTAATTGATGGTAAAATTTCTAAAGCAATAATCAAAGCATCAGATGAGGTAATCAAAGGCAAATTAGACGAAAATTTTCCTTTAAAAGTTTGGCAAACAGGTTCAGGTACACAAACAAATATGAATGTAAATGAAGTTATTGCAAACAGAGCTATAGAAATTTTAAGTGGTAAAAAAGGTACTAAAAAACCTGTTCATCCAAATGATCATGTAAACAAATCTCAATCTACAAATGATGTTTTTCCAACTGCAATGCACATATCTGTAGCTAAAGAAACTATTTCTAAAATGCTACCAAGCTTAAAAATTTTAGAAAAGGAACTAAAAAGAAAATCTAATGAATTTAAAAACATAGTTAAAATTGGGAGAACTCATTTACAAGATGCTACTCCACTATCTCTTGGACAAGAATTTTCAGGATATCACTTTCAGGTAAAAAAAAGTATTGAGAGAATAGAGTATGCGTTAAAAGAAATATTATTTCTTGCACAAGGTGGTACGGCAGTGGGTACTGGAATAAATTCAAAAAAAAATTTTGATAAAAAAATTGTAAAAGAAATTGCTAAATTCTCTAAAATAAAATTTAAACCAGCACCAAATAAATTTGCAGAGCTTGCTGCTCATGATTCAATTGTTAATTTTTCTGGTGCTCTTAATACCTGTGCTGTAGCTTTAATGAAAATTTCAAATGATATTAGGTTTTTAGGCTCAGGTCCTAGAGCTGGTTACGGAGAATTAGTTCTACCAGAAAACGAACCAGGGTCCTCAATAATGCCAGGGAAAGTAAACCCTACACAATGTGAGGCAGTGACCATGGTTTGTGTAAAAGTAATCGGAAACCATAACGGAATAACTATGGCAGGATCACACGGGCATTTTGAATTAAATGTTTTTAAGCCTTTAATTGCTCATAACATTTTACAATCAATCGATTTAATTGCCGACAGCACAAAAAATTTTGCTCTTTATTGCGTTAAAGGAATAAAAGCTAATAAAAAGAAAATTAAAGAACATTTAGATAATTCTCTGATGTTGGTAACTGCACTAGCTCCTCATATTGGATATGATAACTCTGCTAGAATTGCGAAAACCGCATTAAAAAATAATACCACTCTCAAGCACGAAACTTTAAAAACAGGATTAATAAATGAAAAAGATTACAATAAGATAGTAGATCCTAAAAAAATGATCTATCCTGCATAACTCTTAATTGCATCGTTTAGTAAGTTTTTAAAATAAATTTTATTTTGTAAATTATCTTTTTTTAAAATTACATTATTTAAAATCTTATTAATATTTAGATCAATTTTGTTATCAACTTTAATATCTTTTAATTCAGCTATTTTTTGATCAAAATTATAAGTAAAATTTAAATCAATTTTATTTATTTCATTTCTGTAATTTTTTGGTGTTAATAGAAACTTATAAATTTCATTATAGTTATTAATATTTATCTTTAGTTTTCCATCTAAAACCAATTCTCCATCTCTTACAAAAATTAAGCTTTCTAATAATTCAAATGTTGCAAAGTCCCTCCACTCAAATCTTGTCTTATCTGTATCAATCAGACCATCTTTAATTTTAGATTTTAAATTTATGTTTCTAAAATTTGAATTACCGTAAACACGATCTGCATTTATATTTAATTTGAAATCTATATTTTTGTTATTGAATATTTCTGTTTTCAAAAGCTCTGAAATAATAGCATTATTACCAAAAATATAACTTAGGTTTATTTCAGCTGCTTCACCTTCTAAACTTGCATAAAAAGGTTTAAAATTAAATTTTCCATCATATTTTTTATTTGGTTGATCTGCTTTATCTGAGATTTGAAAATTTAAATAATTTTTTTCAATTTTATAATCTGCGAAATGTTTGATTTTATTTATGTTAAATTCAGATTTTCCTATTCTTACATCCTTATCAAGGTTTAACTCATTTTTAATTTTAAGTTTCATTATATCAATATTTATTTCAGAAAAAATTTTACTTTTATCTTCATTAAAAAAAGTTTCTATTGAAAATGGAATATTAAAAATTTCGTTATCTAAATAAAAAATATTTTTAAATTCCTTGGGCTCATAAAAATATTTCAATTTTAAGATTTTGTTAATTAACAAAACTTCATCCTCTGTATTTCGAAAAAAAACATTACTTTTCTTAATAATTAAATTTCCATCTTTGAAATTTTTATTTAAAAGATTTAGAAAAAAATTATAATTTTTTTTATTTAAATTAAAATTTGCATTTTCAATAACTAAATCTTTGATTTGAATATTTTTAAATGAAAAAAAGTTATCCAAGGAAACAAAAATTTTTAAATTTTTAATTTTGGAAATTTCAGTTTGTTCGTCATTAATAATTTTGGCAGTTGTTGTAAAATGGGGTATTGGAAATAAATTATATTTTATTTTTTTTGAAAATATAAAATTAAGGTCTAATTTTTTCTGAAGCTCTGTGTTTAATACTTTTGAAACATCTGACTGTTTGTAAAAAGTAGGTAATAGTAAGTAAGATATGAATATAACAAAAAGTGCGACAAAAGTTAAAATTATTTTATTGTTTTTAAATAAATAACTAAGATTTTTAAAATTTATCTTGTTTAAATTTTTTTCTAAAAGATTATTAATTAATTTACTTATGTTATTTAAATATTTTACAAAAAAATTTGTTTTACGCATAGCAACCAACAAAGCTTATAAAGTATTATTTTAAATGATAAACAGAGATTATTTAAATAATTTAAATGAAGCTCAAAAAGAAGCCGTATTATACCTTGAGGGACCACTCTTAATTGTTGCAGGAGCTGGATCTGGCAAAACTAAAGTTTTGACTTCCAGAATTGCAAATATAATAGAAAAAAAGAAGGCTTTTCCCAATCAGATTTTAGCTGTCACGTTTACAAACAAAGCTGCCAAAGAAATGCAAAATAGAGTGAGTAAGTTACTTGGCTCTTCTGCAGTCGGACTTTCATGGTTAGGCACATTTCATTCTATTTGTGCGAAAATATTGCGAAAACATGCATCTGCTGCAAATCTAAATTCCAATTTCACTATTATTGATACAGATGATCAGATTAGACTTATTAAAAATATTTGTAAGGCTGAAAATATTGACATCAAACAATTGTCTCCAAGGTATATATTGGCAATAATTGATCGTTGGAAAAATAAAGGATTTTATCCAAATGAAGTAATAATAAATAAAAAAGATCTTTATGAAAAAACAATTCTTCCACTCTATAAAATTTATCAACAAAAATTAACAGACCTTAACTCTTGTGACTTTGGTGATCTTATATTGCATGCTGTAAAAATTTTGGAATTCAATTCAGACATTAGAGAAATATATTTAAAAAATTTTAAATATATTCTTGTCGATGAATATCAAGATACAAATTTTATTCAAAGTAAATGGCTTAATCTCCTTTCAGAAAAAAATAAAAATATTTGCTGTGTAGGGGATGATGATCAATCGATTTATAGTTGGAGGGGTGCGGAAATAAAAAATTTTTTAGAATTTGATCAAGTTTATAAAAATACAAAAGTAATAAGATTAGAGCAAAATTATAGATCTTCTCAGAATATTTTATCTGTGGCCTCAGACCTTATTTCTAATAATCAGAATAGAGTTGGAAAAACATTGATTACTACAATGGAAGAAGGTGATCCAGTACAATTAAACTGTTTTAAAAATGGTAAAGATGAAGCAATAGGGATTTCTGATGAAATTGAAAAAAAAATCAAAAAAAAGTTCTCATATAACAATATTGCAATTTTAGTTAGAGCTATTTTTCAAACACGTGAATTTGAGGAAAGATTTCTTAAAATTGGTATGCCTTATAGAATATTGGGTGGTACAAAATTTTACGAAAGAGCTGAAATTAAAGATTGTATTGCATACTTAAGATTAATTCATCAAGAAAAAGATGACTTAGCTTTTGAAAGAATAGTGAATAACCCTAAGAGATCGATAGGTGATAGTACTTTAAAAAATATTCATGAATTTGCTAAAGAAAATAATTTAAATTTAGAAAGAGCATCAATAAAAATGCTTGAACAAAATTTAATTAAACCAAAGGCTAAAATTGGTCTTAGTTTATTTATCAATTCTTTGATGAAGTGGAGAAAGGATTTAATTGTAAAAAAATCAAGTCATATAAAATTATTACAAATTGTTTTGGATGAATCAGGATATTCAGCAATGCTCAAAAATAAAAAAGACTTGGATAATGAAAATAGATTAGAGAATATTAAAGAGTTATTAAGTGCAATGAAAGAATTTGATAATCTAGAAAGTTTTTTAGAACACGTTTCTTTAGCAACGTCTGTAGATCAAGAATGGGATGGCGAAAAAATTAACATGATGACTATGCACGCCGCAAAAGGTTTAGAGTTTGATGTCGTCTTTTTACCTGGATGGGAGGAAGGGTTGTTTCCGCACCAAAAATCTATCGAAGAAAAGGGTCAAAATGGCCTTGAGGAAGAAAGACGGTTAGCATATGTAGGAATTACAAGAGCAAAGAAAAAAGCTATAATTTCATTTTCAATGAATAGATTTTATCAAGGAGATTGGATTGATAGTATGGCTTCAAGATTTGTTGATGAACTTCCGGAAAAACATTTAGAAAAAAACTCCTTTTTTGATGAGGAAATTAATAATGATGATGATTTTGATTTTAACCAAGATTTTGAAATTGAGGAAGGTACAAGAAGTCCTGGCTGGATAAGATATCAAAAGAGAATTAAATGAGAAATTATATAAAAATTTTAAGAAGTAAATTTAAAAAATATGAAATTGATGGATATGTAATTCCAAAAAATGATGATTATTTTACTGAATATTCAAAATTAAATCGATTAGAGGTAATCTCAAAATTTAGCGGATCTGCTGGTTTAGCCATAATTTTTAAAAATAAAAATTATTTGTTTACCGATGGAAGATATACAATCCAAAGTCAAATTGAGAGTGGAAAAAATTTTAAAATTTATGGATTTGAAAAATTAATAAATTGTAGTTTGTTTAAAAATCTTACACTTGGTATAGATCCAAAGTTATTTACAAATTCTCAAATTAAAAATTATTTTTTAAAACACAATAAAGTCAAATTTATCGAAAAAAATTTAATTGATGAAATCAAACTACAAAGAGATAATTTAGTAATACCTTTTTTTTCATTAAATAAAACTATAGTTGGTGAAAATACAAGCTCTAAAATTAATAAAATATCAAAATATTTAAAAAAAAATAAATCAGACTATATTTTTATAAGTGCACCAGAAAATGTTGCTTGGATATTAAATATTAGAGGTGGAGATGGTCCAAATAGTCCAATTCCAAATTCAAGATTAATAATAAGTAAGTCAAAAAAAATATTACTAATAAGTAAACTAGTAAAATGTAAGAAATTAATAAATAGAAAAGTTATAAAAAGAAATCAATTTTTGGATATAAACAAATTTTCAGAAAAAATAGCAAAACTTAAGGGAAAGAATTTTATAATTGATGATAAATCTTGTTCTATTTTTTATGAGAATTTAATTAAATCAAAATTTAAAATTGTTGATAGAGAAGATCCTACTTATTTTCTGAAAGCAGTTAAAAATAAAAATGAAATTAAAAATATGATGGAAGCGCACATTTTAGATGGTGTAGCGCTAACAAAATTTATTTACTGGATAAAAAAAATTAATAAGAAAAGAATTACTGAAGTTCAAGCAGCAGAAAAACTAGAGAGTTTTAGAAAAATTCACAAAAGTTTTCTTTATCCTAGTTTTGATACAATTGCAGGGTCTGGAAAAAATGGTGCTATCGTTCATTACAGGGCAAATAAACACAATTGTAAAATTATAAATAAAAGTGATATTTTTTTATGCGATTCTGGTGGACAATATAAATATGGTACAACCGATGTAACTAGGACAATTTGTTTTTCAGATCAAAACCAAAATATAAAAAATATTTATACAAAAGTTCTAAAAGGTCATATTGCAGTTGCTACCACGAATATAAATAAAGATAATATTGGCAAAAAAATTGATAGCAGAGCAAGAAAATTTTTAAAAGCGAGTAATTTAGATTATGCACATGGAACAGGGCATGGTGTTGGTTTTTTTCTCAATGTTCATGAAGGTCCACAATCAATAACAAAAATAAATAAAGTTAAAATAAAGCAAGGCATGATTCTTAGTAATGAGCCAGGTTATTATAAGGAAGGAAAATTTGGAATACGGATTGAAAATTTAGTTTATGTAAATAAAAAAAATGGAAAATTATTTTTTGAAAACTTAACAATGGTACCAATTGAGAAAGATTTGATTAACTTTAAATTGCTAACTTCATCTGAAAAAAATTATCTTTTTAAATATCATCTCAACGTTTATTCAAAAATATCAAAATACTTAAATAGAGATGAGAGAAAATGGTTAGCTGGTTTTCTTTAACATCTTCAAAAATTGATCTTGATTTATAATTTTAATTTTCAGCTGTTTAGCACTTTCTACTTTTCTTTTAGTTGGTTTTTCTCCTGTAATTAAATAATTTAATTTATTTGAAACACTACTAAGTGTAGATCCTGAATTTTCCTCTATTAATGATTTAATTTCGGCTCTACTGATACCACTTAGTTTGCCTGTGACTAAAAAGGATTTATTTTTTAATAGTCCATTCTTTTGTTTTGCAGCAGAATTTGTTATTACTAAAATTTTTCCTAATTCATTTAATACCTTAATATTTAATTCGTTTGAAAAAAAACTTCTGATAGAGCTTACTTGTGTTTCACCTATCCCATCAATATTTAATAAATCATCATAATTATATTTTTTAGATAAATTTTGAAAATTAGAGAAAGATACAAAATACTTTGAAAGTAATTTTGCATTCTCTAATCCAATATGTCTAATACCTAATGAAAATATAAATCTTTCTAGAGAGATGGTTTTTTTTTGATTTATAGAATACTTTAAATTTTCTACTGAAAGTTTCCCCCATCCTTCTAGTGTTTCAATTTTATTATAATCTAACCTAAATATATCTTGTGGAAAACTTATTAAGTTTAATTTCCAAAAACCTTCTATTATTTTTTTTCCAAGCCCGTCTATATTAAAAGCTTCTTTAGATACAAAATGTTTTAATTTTTCAATTGTAATTTTATCACAAAAATAGCCTTCACTTGAACATCTTCTTACTGCATCAATTTTTTTAGTAACCTCATTAAATTCTTTTATTGTTTTTGATCCACAAGAAGGACATTTATTTGGAAAAACAAATTTGGAACTATTTTTTGGTCTTTTATTAGTATCAACAGATAAAATGTGTGGTATGACATCTCCCGCTCTTTCAACAGTTACTATATCTCCTATTCTAATGTCTTTTCTAATTATTTCATCTTCATTATGTAAAGTTGCATTTGATACCAAAACACCACCTATATTAATTGGTTGAATCTTAGCGACCGGTGTTAAAGCGCCTGTTCTCCCTATTTGAATATCGATATCTAAAATCTTAGAAGAACCTTTGTTTGATGAAAACTTATGAGCAATTGCCCACCTTGGTGCATTTGCAACATTTCCTAATCTCTTTTGAAGATTAAAATCATTTATTTTATAAACAATTCCATCTATATCAAAATCTAGATTTGCTCTTTGTTTTTCAATATCTTGATAGTTTAAAATTAAATTTTTTATACCTGATATTAATTTATTGAGTGGATTTGTTTTAAATCCCCATTCACTCAATTTTTCAAGATATTCAAATTGATTGCTTACATTTAACCCTTTTTCAAAACCAAATGTATATGCAATAAATTTAAGAGGTATTTTTTTTGTATCTTCGGGATTTTTTTGTCTTAAAGAACCTGAGGCTGCATTTCTTGGATTCGCAAAATTTTGCCTTATATCTTTAAAATCACTCTTTTGTATAAATACTTCTCCTCTAATATCAATTTCTAGTGGAAAATCTTTTGAAAAAATCTCTTTTGGAATATCACCTATTGTTTTAAGATTTTCAGTTATATCTTCACCTTCTTTTCCATCTCCTCTAGACAAGCCTCTAATAAGTTTTCCACTTGAATATGTCAAAGAGGCTGAAATTCCATCAATTTTGGGTTCTGCACTGTAAAAAATTTCAAAGTTCTTTTTTTGAGATAGAAAATTTAATATTTTTTTTTCAAAATTTATCAAATCCTCCTCTGAAAATGCATTTGCGAGCGAAAGCATTGGTGCTCTATGTAACACTTTTTTAAAATTTTTTGATGGTTTATACCCTACAGTATTAGTTGGTGAGTTATTAGATTTAAGAAATTTATGGTTAGTTTCTAATAATAAAATCTCTTTTTTAAGAACGTCGTACTCTTGATCAGATGCTATCGGGTCACTTTTGTCGTAATAAAATTTATTTAATTTATTAAATAATTTAATTTTTTCTTTATACTTTTTCTGAATTTCTTTCTTATTCATCTCAATCTAATAGAGATTTTAATTTTTTTAACGTTGATTTTTTATTTTCATTTTTAATATCTTCAATTTTGTATTCCTTTTTATGAACTTTATATGTATTTTTATACCATTCACCCTCTGGATAATTATAGCCCAGTAATACCGCATATTTTCTAGACTCATCTTCAAGACCAATTTTGTAATAAATTTCTACTAATCTATGAAGTGCTTCTTCAATAAATACTGTATTATCATATTCTGTTACAATAAATTTTAATCTATTTATTGCCGGTATCCATTTTTCTTTTTGTATATAATGTCTTGCAATATACATTTCTTTTGAAGCGATCATTTCATTAATAAGATCTAATTTAAATTTTGAATCTAATGAAAATTCTGTATTAGGATAATTTTCAACAATATATTCAAATTGTTTTTTTGAATTTTTTAAGGGTTCTAAATCTTTTTTTTCATCAACGATTGTATTGTAATAAGACATTGCAAGTAAATAATTAGCATAAGGTGTGTTTGGGTGATCAGGGTATTTTTTAAAAAAATTTATAAGTTCTGAAATTGCTCTATTATTATAGTCATCATAATAATATGCATATGCTGCCATCAGCGCTGACCTTGGTGCCCACTCAGATTGGGGAAATAGAATTTCTGCTTCGTTAAATTTTTTTGCTGCATCAAAATATAGCCTATTTTCAAAAGCAGTCATTCCTTCTTGGTAAGCTCTTATCATTTGATCTTCAATTTTATCTTCTTGAATTTTAATAATTTCAATTTTTTCATTTTTTGTGCAGTTGTTTAAGAATAAAGATCCAAATAATAAAAATATCAGTAATAGCTTTTTCATACTTTTACTTAACAGAAATTAATGATTTTCTAAAGTTTTATGCGATTGATCTAAGAGATACTTTGTCTATTAAAGTATTTGACAGTGTTTTTTCCTTAATTTCATGTAATGAAAAATTACTCTTATCTTCATAAACTTTTCTCAAAAGATCATTTGTTAATTTATGGCCTCCTTGTGAGCAAACTATTTTTCCCACAACTTTATAACCTGATAAAAATAAATCACCAATACAGTCTAAAATTTTATGATTAACAAATTCTTTTTCATTTCTTAATCCACTATTGTTAAGAACCTCGTTATCTTTTACTACAATTGCATTATCTAAACTTCCTCCAAGCGCAAAACCCATGCTTTGTAGTTTTTTGACATCTTCATATAAACAAAAAGTTCTAGACTCATAAATATCAGATAAATTGGAATTATAAACATCTACTAGATTTCTTTGAGTTCCAATTAAGCTGTTTTTATATTTAATCTCAAAATCAATTAATAAATTTGTTTTGCTTGGTTCGATCGAAATAAACTTGTTATCATTTTCAATAGAAATTTTTTTATTAATTGAAATTATCTTTATTGGAATATTACTTTCTTTTATTCCCGAACTTTTTATTTTTTCAATAAATATCTTTGATGAACCATCTAAGATTGGTATTTCGCTGTTATCAATTTCTATAAGTGCATTATCAATACCAAGACCAAACAGTGCTGCCATTAAATGTTCTATAGTAGAAATTTTAACTCCATGCTCATTAGATATTGTTGTGCATAAAGTAGCATTTGTTACATTAAATACACTTGGAATTACTATATTGTTATTTGTTATGTCTATTCTTTTAAATTGAATTCCTGAATTTGGTAAACCAGGTAAAATTCGCATTTGCACATTTTTACCACTATGCAAACCAACACCATCGATAATTACTTCTCTATTTACAGTTTTTTGGTATAGCATGATAATAATGTACCAAAAATTGAGAGCCTTAAAAAACAAGTTATATTACAACAAGCTACAAATACTTACCCAAATAAGTTGAAAAATTTTTCAAAAAAACCCAATTTTTTTGTATTTTTTTGGACAAACATGACCTCATTTTCATTAGAACCATTCAAAATATCAAAAGTCATTTTTGATATTTCTATGTCATTTTTAAAAAAATTTTTAACATAATTTCCATCCACACACTTGGTGATATTTATTTGATAATTTTTTAATACTTTATTTAAATTCTGTATAATTTCATTTGAGATAGATTTAAATTGAACCTCTAAATTAAAATGCTCACACTCTAAATTATCTTGCAAATAAGAATATTTTTTACCATCAATCAAATAACTTTTTATTATAATATGCATTATTTTTTCATCTGGATAATTTTCTTTGAATAGGTCTTTAGCGTTAGTTATAGAACTTTGTAAGAAAGTCTTAGTTTTTGAAGGTTCATAATTTTTTTGTTTAATTCCTATTTGGATATTTAAGATACTTGCATAATCAATGATAATAAAAATATTCTCAACAAATTTTCCTAATAATTTTTCTATTCTAAATACATTGTCATCAAGAAATTTTTTAAGATCAGAATAGTTTATAAAATTTGTTTTTTCAAAATTTATTTCTTTACCATACAAGTTGTTCCTACTTTTAGTATCAAATAAATAAATTCCAAATTTAGTTTGGGAAATACTTAAATAGGTTTCAAACTCAAAAATTTCATTCATTCAATATAATTTGATTATCTATTCTAATATCAATTATGGTAAATTTTCCAATATTATTATCTTCTAAAAATTCATAAGCATAATCTAAAGAAGCTATGGTTGAATGATGAGGTAATTTTAATAAAATATTATTTTTTAGTTTAATGTCCCATCTTTTAGATGGAAAAAAAAACAAACTCTCGATTTCCTCAAATGAAAATTTAGATTTATCTACAATTTTTTTAAAAATTAAAAATTCTTGAATCTGTGGTTTGCCAAAAATATAAGGTAAATCAGTTGCTTGCAAATTATTAGGTATTAATTTTCCATTTGAACCAATTACAAATGTTTCATTATTGAAATTTATTTTAGCTATAAAACTTGTTTTTTTAATCATAATCTTTATAGCAGATGGGTAACTTTTAAAAATTTGATATTTTTCAATCAGTGGATTTGAATTCATTAAATCATTGATTTCTTTTTTATTAATAAAAAAGATATTATTTAAGTTAAGATTTTTTATTTTTTCAATTATAAGACTATTTTCTATTTCGCTTAATCCTGAAACTTCAATATTTTTAACTTTTTGAAATTCTAAATTGTTTAATGAAATATTATTAGTTGAACTTATTAATATTAATAAAAAAAAATAAATTAATAACTTTTTACTTTTTCTTTGATGCATCCTGCATAATCCACTCGATTAAATCTAAAAAACTAATTCCTCTAAATGCTGCAATTTCTGGAACAAGTGAAAGTTTAGTCATACCTGGTTGAGTATTTATTTCTAAAAGGTAAAATTTATCGTTAAAAAATTTAAAATCAGATCTTGTAACCCCCTGACAACCAATTGCTCTATGAGCTTTGTATGCCATATTCATAACCGTATTCATTTTACCTTTAGGTAAATCAACTGGAATTATATGTTTAGTTTTTGCACTAGAATTATATTTTGCTTGATAATCATAAAATTTTCTTTTTGGTTTTAGTTCTATTGCTCCTAGTTTTTTATTTCCCATTATTGCAACTTGTATTTCCCTTCCACCAATAAATTCCTCAATCATAACTTTTTTATATTGTTTTATTGAGTTAAGAATTTTAATTATATTTTTTTCATTACAAATATACACGTTAACACTAGAACCCTCATTTATAGGCTTTACTACTACTGGAAATTTAAATTTTTTTTTTATTTTTTTTATTAAATCTTTATTTTTAATATCGTAAGAATATGTAAAAAATTTTGGTGTATTTATATTATTTTTAATAAATATTTTTTTTGAGATCTCTTTGTCCATAGCTATTGCTGATGAAATAACTCCTGAATGTGTATAGGGAATTTTAAACCTCTCTAGAATAGTTTGAATATAACCATCCTCACCAAATTGACCATGTAATGCATTAAAAATTACACTCGGTTTAAATATTTTAATATTTTTTTCTAAATTATTATCTGGTTCAGAAATTTTTACTTTGTAACCATTGTTTTTTAATTCCTTAGCAACTTGACGTCCTGTATCAAGACTAATTAACCTCTCCTTCGAAATGCCGCCAGATAGTATAAGTATTTTTTTTTTCAATTTATTCTAATATTTTTATTTCTGTTTCTAATTTAACCCCAGTTTTTTTAAATACACCCTCAGAAACAAATTCTATTAATTTTTTCATATCTTCAAACTTAGCATTACCTTTATTTACAAAAAAATTACAGTGTTTTTCAGAAATTGATGCATCTCCAAAAGATGTTTCTAATGGCACTGACTCTTTTATTAGTTGCCAAACTTTTTTTTCAGATTGATCTATAGGATTTTTAAAAGTACTACCACTAGTCTTAATTTTTGTTGGTTGTGCTACATCTTTTTTTTGTTTAAGTAACTGTATTTCATTTTTGATAGCTTTTTTTTCTTTTTTAAAACCTTTAAATGATGCACTTAAAAAAATGAGATCTTCAGATAATCCACTGTCTCTATATTTAAAATTAATATCTTCTGCAGGTATAGTTATTACCTGACCTGATTTATTTACTGCTTGAACAGAAGTAAGAATATCCTTGAACTCTCTTTGAAAACAACCTGCATTCATTTTAATACCTCCACCTACTGTACCAGGTATGCAAGAGAGAAATTCAAAACCACCTAAACTATTTTCCATTGCAAATTCAGATAATGTTTTATCTGTAACCGCACTACCAGCCACTATAATTTGTTCAGAATGTAAAGAAATATGATTAAAATTTTGAGTAAGTTTGATTACAACTCCATCAAATTTGTTGTCAGATATGAGTGTATTAGAACCAGCTCCTAATATAAATATTTTTTCTTTATCTTGAATTTTTTTAAGAAATTTAATTAATTCTTTTAAATTATCAGCCTTATAGAAAGCTTTAGTTTTGCCCCCTATGTTAAACCAGTTTTTTTTTTTTAGATCATAATCAAGCTTCAAATTAAAATTAAATTCCGAAACCAACTCTTTTAAATCAATTTTCATTATAATAATTTAGGCAATTCTCTCATCCAACTTGAAATAGTCCCAGCACCCATTCCTATAACAATTTTTTTTCCATAAATGTTTGCTTTAATAAATTTTGCTAATTGGAATCTATCATCTACTAAAAATAGCTGCACTTTTGAGTTTTTAATTATTTCTTTAGCAAAATTTGTATAACTAAATCCAAGCTTTAATTTTTCTCCAGCGGTATAAATTGGAAACAAAATAACTTTATCTGCATTTTTAAAAGCAAAGGTAAATTCTTTTTTTAAATCTTTTAATCTTGATACTCTATGTGGTTGAAAAATACATATTTTTTCATAATCTTTATAAACATTTTTTACACCATCTAGCACTTCTGTGATTTCTGTAGGATGGTGAGCATAATCATCATAAAAATCTACATTATTAAAACTGAAAATTTTATTAAATCTCCTTTGAACCCCTTTAAAATTTGTAAGTCCTTTTTTAATATTTTTTATTGGTAAACCTAAAGTCAACGCTAATGCTGCTGCAGCTACGGAATTTTTAATGTTATGAGTTCCTAATAAAGGAATTTTGAATTTTTTAATTAATTGATTTTTTTTATTAGGTAATTTTATATTTAAGTCAAACTCGGAGAATTCTTTAAATTGTTTTATATTTTTAATACAAAAATTTGATTTGGGATCCAAACCATATGTATAGAAGTTTTTATTTTTGAGATTTTTAATTAAATTTTTATTATTTTTGTCATCTAAACAAATAAATGATTTTCCAAATGAAGGAACCTTATTTACAAAATTTTCAAAATATTTATTTAATTTGTCCATAGTGCCATAATAATCCATGTGCTCTCGATCTATATTAGTGATGATTGAATATGTTGGGGGTATAAAGATAAAACTTCCATCTGACTCATCTGCCTCTAAAATAGACCATTCACTTTTCCCAAGCTTTGCGGAATTATTAATTGAATTTATTACTCCACCATTGATTATTGTAGGATCAATATTTGTTTCTTGAAATATAGATGCTATCAAAGATGTTGTTGTGGTTTTACCGTGTGATCCAACTACTACAATATTTTTCGTTAAAGAAACAATATTGGCTAGCATCTCTCCTCTTTTATAAATGGGTAATTGTTTTTTTTTTGCTGCAGCAACCTCAGGATTATTTTTTTTAATAGCTGAAGATATAACTAGTATAGTTCCCTTATTTATATTTTGTTTCTTATGTCCAATAAAAATTTTTATTTTTTCTTTTCTCAATCTTTCAATATTTTTATTATTTGAAATATCGCTACCTTGAACTTTAAAACCTTTACCCTTCATTATTAATGCTAAGCCACTCATACCTATTCCACCTATTCCAACGAAATGTATCAGTTCTGATTTTGCTAATTTAATTTTCATTAATAATTTTCAGTATTTTTTGATTAACATTATTCCATGTATTTTGATAATTTAATTTCTGTAAATTATTTTTTTTTGTCATGTAATCCTGACTTTTATTTGTCAATTTTAGTAAAAATTTCTCAAATTTTTGACTATCAAAACTTTTTTGATCAATTATCCAGCAACAATCCTGTTCCTCATAATATTTTGCATTTTCATACTGATGATTATCTTTTGATGACGGAAGTGGTATTGCTATAAATGGAATATTTAAAAAGGATAGTTCAGCTAAACTAGATGCTCCAGCTCTTGTTATACATAAGTCTCCTTGTTTTAAAACCTCTTTAAGATTGTGATCAAAACTGAAAACTCTACTTTCAATATTATTTTGAGAATAAAAATTTTTTAAAAAATTGATATTTTTCTCGCTTGTTTGATGGATAATTTTTATAGATGCTTGTTTTGATAAACTAACAAAAGATTTATTTAAAAGTTCATCAAAAATTTTTGCACCCTGACTTCCTCCTATAATTATAATCGTAAATAAATTATCAGATTTTTGATGCGTGCTGATTTCGTAATATTCTTTTCGTATCAAAGGTTTTACAGTAGTTAATTTGTGATTAATTCCAGATGGTAAATTAATTAAATTCTTTGAATAACATATTAATTTTCTTGAAAAATTTAAAAAAAATTTATTTGCTCTTCCAAGAACCATATTTGGTTCAATTAAAAAAATATTAATTCCCAATATTTTTGCTGCTAAACATATTGGCAAAGACATATAGCCACCTGTAGAAATTAAAATTGAAATATTATTTTTTTTTAAAATAAAAAAAGATTTAACAGTTAGAAAAAATATTTTTAAAAATGAAAAAGGAAGTAGAAAGTAATTATTTAATTTTGGGGTGTTGATTACAAATACTTTGTAATCCTTATCTAAATATGTAAGGCCTCTTATATCGGTAGAAATCAAGGTTTCATGTGTATGCTTTAAATGATTATAAATTGTAATTGCTGGTATCACATGACCTCCAGATCCACCTGTAGAAATTAAAACTTTTTTTGTCATTTATTAAGTTATTTTTCTTTTTGTTAAATTTAAAATTATCCCACCTAATACTGATGTGCTTATAATCGATGAACCACCATAACTTAAAAAAGGTAATGTCATTCCAGTAGTTGGAAATAATCTTATATTAACCCCAACATGAATTGTGGCCTGCATTAATATTAAACTAATTGATCCTATTAAAATAAGTTTAACTTTATCATTTGTCTCAAAACTTATTTTTTTAAAAACCATATAAATTAAGATCAAAAACAATAATAATATTAACATTATGGCAACAACACCAAACTCTTCAGAAATTACTGAAATAATGTAGTCAGTATGTGCTTCGGGAACTCTATTTTTAAGAACTCCTTCACCTATACCTTTTCCAAAAAAGCCCCCACTTGTAATTGACTCTATTGCTTTATCAGATTGGAAGTTATGAGTACCTATTTCTCTATTAAAAAATGAAAAAATACGTCCCTGGATATAATCAAACCTTGGAACATAAATAATAAGATAAGTAAGCAAAGACGCTCCAGCAATAAATATTGCTAAAAGAATATATATATTAATTCCTGATGTGAAGATTAGAACTGCCCAACAAAATACCACTAATAAAGTTTGGCCGATATCTGGTTGAGCGATTAATAGTAAAGAAATGACAGATATCAAAAAAAAAGATATCAAATACTTAAATAAAATATTTGATTTAATATCACATAGAATAGTTGCTAAAATTATTATCAAAAATGGTTTTAGAACTTCTATGGGCTGAAATCTTGGTAAAAAAAATAAGTCTATCCATCTTTTAGAACCTTTAACTTCAACACCAATGAGTGGAACTAAAAATAGAGAAATAAGTGAAATAAAAAAAAGAATAATAGAGTATTTATATAATTGACCTGAATTTAATAAGGAAAAAATAAAAATAAGAGATATTCCAATTAACACATAAATCAAATGTTTAAAAAAGAAAAAATAACTATTGGTATCTAACTTATCAGAGGCTATTAGAGAAGTTGAAACTAAAGAAAAAAATAATCCAATAATAAATAATAAACTTATTAGTAAAAAAATAGATTTATCTATGTTTTTCCACCACTGATAATAAAATTTGTAAACAATACTATCGTTTTGCATTTATATATTTTTTAATTATCTGATTAAAATAATACCCTCTATCTTCAAAATTTTTGAAACTATCAAATGAAGCTCCAGCTGGACTGAAAAAAATAATATTTTTTTTAGATTGTTGAATATTAATTTCTGAAAAAATAACTTTAAGAGTTTCTTGTAAATTTTTAAAATTTTTAATTTTTAATCTATTTTTTAAAATTTTTATAAATTTTCTATGATGTGATCCAAAAATATAAGCTTTGATATTTTTACACTTTATTTTTGATAGTTTAAATTTATCTCCTTTTTTTGGAATTCCTCCTAAGATCCAATATACATCATTTAAATTTTTTAATATATTTTCCGAGGAAGCAAAGCTTGTAGATTTAGAGTCGTTAATTATTGTGAGATTTTTTTTATCAAATATAATTTGTTGTCTGAAATCTAGACCTTTAAACTTATTAATTGTTTGAATTAATTTTTTGTAATTAAGTTTTAATCTTGGAGCAATTTTTAATATAAATGATAAATTTTCTTTATTACC
This sequence comes from Candidatus Pelagibacter communis, assembly GCF_001179845.1. Taxonomy (GTDB): domain Bacteria; phylum Pseudomonadota; class Alphaproteobacteria; order Pelagibacterales; family Pelagibacteraceae; genus Pelagibacter; species Pelagibacter ubique_Q. Next base: position 26,232 of record NZ_CVSB01000037.1, read on the forward strand.
ATCAGATAAAAAATATTTATTAGTAATTTTATTAAACTTTTTATCTATATTTGAAGTCTGTACTCTGTAAATTTTTGAACTATATTTATTTTTATTTAATTTTTTAGTTATTAGTGCATCCTCTTTTTTCACGTATGCAAGAGATCCTCTTATTTGAGATTTTAATAATTTAAATTTTGCATTTACATAATTTTTTAAACTTTTATGTCTCTCAATGTGGTCTGCGGTTATGTTTAAAATAGCAGCATATTTTGATCTAAATACGCTACTGTAATCTAGCTGGTAAGAAGAAGCCTCTATTACAAAGATTGTTTTTTTTGTAATATTTTTTTCTGATAATGCTGGATTACCAATATTACCAATAAGTCTTGAGTCTCTTTTTTGATCGATTAAAGCATCATGTAAAATTTTAGCAGTTGTAGATTTGCCGTTTGTTCCAGTAATCGTAATACTTTCATTGTTATAAAATGAAAACAAAACATCAAGATCCGTATGAATTTTTTTAAAATTTTTCTTTAAAAAATTCGATAATTTACAATTTGAAATATCAATTCCAGGACTAACAATAATTCTATCAAAATTTATTTTTTGAATTTGCTTTAATTTAATTATTTTTTTTCTAAGTTTTAATTTAATTTTTTGATTGTCATCAAACAAATATACATCAGACTTGTTTTTTAAAAACTTATAAGATGAAATGCCGCTCTTTCCTAAACCATAAATTAATATTTTTTTTCTGAAAAAAATATTATTAAATATTTTCATTATCTTAATTTTAAGGTAGCTAAACCAATCATTGCCAGGATGATAGAGATGATCCAAAACCTAATTACAACTGTAGACTCTGGCCATCCTTTTTTCTCAAAATGATGATGAATAGGCGCCATTCTAAAAATTCTTTTTCCAGTAAGTTTAAATGAAATTACCTGAACCATTACTGAAACTGCCTCTAGTACAAAAAGTCCACCAGTAATAGCTAAAACAATTTCATGCTTTGTAATAATTCCTACTGCACCTAAAGATCCTCCAAGAGATAATGAGCCTGTGTCACCCATAAAAATTTTAGCAGGTGGAGCATTAAACCATAAGAAACCTAAACAAGAGCCGATAATTGCGCCACAAAAAATTGATACTTCACCGGTTCCTTCTATGTAGGGAATTTGTAAATAATTTGAAAATACGATGTTCCCAGTAACATAACTTATAAAAGCAAAACATGCTGCAACTAATATTACAGGCACTGTTGCTAGACCATCTAATCCATCGGTAAGGTTAACCGCATTTGATGAACCAATAATTACGAATATTGCAAATGGTATAAAAAACCATCCAAGGTTTAAGATTAAATTTTTAAAGAATGGAAAATATAAATTATTTAAATCTTGATAATCATTTAAATAAACAAAAAAACTTACACCAATAATTGATAATATTATTTGTGAAGTTATTTTAAACTTTGAAGAAATTCCTGATGAGTTGCTGTATTTAATTTTTTTATAATCGTCATATGCTCCTAACAAACCAAAGGATATTGCAATGTATATACAAAATAAAATATTTACATTAGAAAGATCTGCCCAAAATATCACTGAGACTAATAGACCAAATAAGATTATAACACCTCCCATTGTTGGCGTACCAATTTTTTTAACTATATGATCCTCTGGTCCATCATCCCGTATGGGATTTAAAATTCTTTGTCTTGAAAAGAATTTAATAAACGGTCCTCCAATGATCAGCACAATCACTAATGAAGTAAAAAAAGATAAACCAGTTCTAAAAGTTAAATATTTAAATACATTTAAAAAACTAAAAGTATCAACAAAATTTAATAAAAATTGATAAAGCATTTAATGCAACCCTTTCAGATCTTTTACTATTTCGTTGAATCCTGTCGCAAGTGAGGCCTTTATCATTAAATAATCATTATTATTTAAATCTTTTCTAATCAATTCAATAATTTGAGATTTGTTTGATAAAATCCTGCCCTTTTTGGCTTTTGAGATACCTGCAAATATTATAGATGCCATTTTTCCTTTGGCAAATACCTTGTCTATCTTGGTCTGATTTATTATTGGAGAAATAGATTTATGAAGTTTTTTAGAATGACTACCCAGCTCTAACATGTCACCAATTAGTAAATATTTATTTGATTTTTTTGAGTTTACTTTATCAAAATTTTTTATTGCTGATTTTAATGATAGAGGATTTGAATTATAACTTTGATCAATTAAATTAATTTTTTTATTATCAATTTTTATTACTGAATGATCCCCTCTTCCTGCAGGAATTTTGAAATTGAGAAAAATATTTTTATTTAATTTAATTATATTTTTATAAATACTAATAACTGCTAAAGCAGCAAGTGTATTGTATATGTTATTTTGAAAATTGTTTGATAAAGTAAAATATTTTTTTTTATTATTTAATCGAATATTAATTCTAAAATTTTTTCCAAAAGGCTGTATATTAATTAATTTAATTTCTGATTTCTGACTTTTAATACCAAAAGAAACTACTTTAATTTTATTTTCAATGGCAATTTTTTTATGTAATTGAAAAAAGCTGTCATCTGCATTTAATACAATATAACCATTGGGTTTTATATTTTTTATAATTTCAGATTTTGCCAAAGCAATTTGTTTAATATTTTTAAAATTTTTAGCATGTGCATAATTTATGTTTGTTATCACACCAACATCTGGTTTTATAATTTTAGATAAATAGTCAATTTCTCCTTTTTTATCCATTCCAATTTCTAAAATTCCAAATTCATCATTTTGTTTTAAATTAAAAAGACTTAGAGGAACCCCAAATTTATTGTTATATGATTTTGGAGAAATACTTACTTTTGAAATTTTACTTAATACATTACCCAACAATTCTTTAAGTGTGGTTTTACCACAGCTGCCTGTGATAGCTATAATATTTGTATCAATACTTTTTCTAAAATTTTTTGAAATACCAGTTAAGAAATTCAGAGTATTTTTTACTTTAATTTGTCGATTTAGATTAAATTTTTTTTGAATTTTATTCACTATAGCTAATGATGCTTTTTTTTTAAATGATTGTGAAACAAATTTATTACCGTCATTTTTTTTTCCCTTAATAGCAAAAAAAATATCATTTTTAGTAACTTCTTTAGAATTAATTCTTGCTGTTTTTAAAGATATGGAAGCAGACAATTTTTCAATTTTGGCTGCCTCTTTAACCACATTTAATTTTAAATTATCTGATAAATAATTATTTTTATGCTTAATAGCATTTAGAATTACCTTTCTATCTGAAAAGAAAATTTTCTTAATTCCAATATCTTGCGTTTTCTCATGACCTTTTCCAGCAATTAACAAGATATCCCCTGAGTTCAAATTATGAATGGCTTGAGTAATTGCTATTTCTCTATTGGATATTTCAATAATTTTCTTTTTTTTAATTCCTTTTTTTATATCTCTTCTTATTTTTTGAGGATTTTCAAATCTAGGATTATCATTTGTAAGAATGATACTATCTGCAAAATCACTAGCTATTTTACCCATTTTTGATCTTTTGTTTTGATCTCTATTTCCCCCACAACCAAATAGAACTGTGATTTTTTTATTAGGAAATTGTTCTCTAAGACTTAAAAGACACGTTTTTAAAGCATCAGGCGTATGAGCATAATCAAGAATTACTTTAGATTGATTTTTAATTTTACCAATTTTTTCAAACCTTCCCTCAACTGGTTTTAATTTTGGAATTGTATTTAAAACTTTATCTAAACTAATACCGCTATATTTTGCAGCAATTATTGCCATCAAAACATTTTTTAATTGTATTTTTCCAATTAAATTTAAATTTATATCCCTAATTAAGCTATTAAATCTAATTCTAAGAAATTGACCCTCTCCTTTAAAATTATGAGATAAGAGCTCTAGGTTATTTTTTTCATCATTAAGTGTATGTAATTTTAATTTGTTATTAATTGCAATTTTTTTTATGTTTTTGAACTCAGGTATTAATTGATCTGTAATTACAATTCCTCTTTTTAAGATTAGTTTTTCAAATAAATAAAGTTTTGCATTTAAATAGTTTTTTAAATTTTTATGATAATCAAGATGATCCTGCGATAGATTAGTAAAAATACCTGAATTAAACTTCAAACCATCTAATCTATTTTGCTTTAAACCATGGCTTGAGGCTTCCATAATTACATTTTCTATTTTTTGATTTTTTAACTTGCTTAATATTTTAGCCAATTTGATTGGATCTATTGTGGTATTAGATAAATTCAAATTAATACTTTTTGATTTAACACCTAATGTGCCAATTGAAGCAACTTTTTTATTATTTAATTTTAATATTTGATAATAAAAATCTGCAACTGATGATTTTCCGTTTGTACCAGTAACTGCAATTAAATTTTTTGGTTTTTTATTATAAATTTTAAAAGCAGTTTCAGCTAATAATTTTCTTACATTATTTGTATAAATATATAAAATTCCATTTTGAAATGGATTTGCTTTCTTTTCAGTTACAATAATTTTAGATCCTTTTTTAATTGCTTTAGGTATAAATTTGTTACCATCAATACTATTTCCTTTAATCGCAAAAAAAATATTATCTTTTTTGATATTATTCGTATCAAACGAAATTCCTGAAAAAGAAAAATTTTTATAATTTTTATCTATGTTATTAAAGTAGTTTCCTAGAAGCATAATTAATTAACCTCTATATATTTTGTGGCTAAAATAGGCCCAATTTTATCTATAACTTTTCCAGCTACCTCTACTGAGGTCCAGCCAGCAGTATTATAAAGTGTACCCTTCCACCCTCCTTTTCGATGTCTATATTTATAATAATAATCTTTAGATTTTTTTGGAGTATCTAGCATTACAACAAAAACAAATTGTGGATTTGATGTAGGAAAAATCGAGGCAAAAGTATTTATTTTTGCCTCAGAATATGCTCCTCCCTCAGGTTGATCAGCAGTTCCTGTTTTTCCACCAATTTCATAATTTTGAACATCTGCAAATTTAGCTGTCCCTTCCTCAGTATTTACAATTTTTCTTAAAGCGCTAACAACTTGTTCTGAAATACCTCTGTTTAATATTCTTTTATTTTTTTTATTAAAATTATTTTCTTTATAAATTAATGTTGGCTTAATTTCATATCCACCATTTGATAAAACAGAATAACCTTTTGCTAATTGAAGAATTGTAGTTGCTATTCCATGTCCAAAAGAAGCTGTAGCCAATCTGCATTTTCCAAAATCATAATTTTTTTGTGGAGCAACTTCTTCTAAATCAAAAACTATATCACTTAACACGCCAACTTTTTCTAAAAATAATTTAAATTTTTCTGGGCCAATTTTTTGTGCAATTTTGACAGATCCTATATTTCCAGATCTAACTAAAATTTGCTCTGCAGTTAAATTGGATGGTATTTCATTGTCGTACTCTCCTATTCTGTATTTGTCACATTTAATTGATTTGGGTAAATCTAAAAATTCAGTCTCAGGTTTAATTAGCTTTTCATTTAAGGCGCCAGCAAAAGTAAATGCTTTAAATACAGAGCCGAGTTCATATGTTCCTTTAGTTACCCTGTTAATATATTTTACATCTGTAATATTTTGTCTTTCATTTGGATTAAAATCTGGCAAAGAAACTAATGATAAAATATTGCCATTATTAACATCCATTAAAATAGCTGCACTACCTTTGCTTTTAAAAATTTCCTGATATTTAATTAATTCTTTTCTTACTAAAAACTGAACATCCTTATCTAGAGTAAGTTTAATGGGTTTTTTTGATTGTCTAAGTTCCTCATTCAATGATTTTTCCAATCCAGAAATACCGTTATTGTCATCATCTATCTGACCCAAAACATGACTAAAAAGATTTTTTTGTGGATACATTCTTAAAACTCTTTCTTCTGGGACTAAAGATTTATCCCCTAGTTTCATAATTTTTTCATAATTTTCCTCTGAAATTTTCTTCTCTAAATAAAAAAATTTCTTAGTTTTTATTTTTTTTTTAATTTGATCAAAATTTTTATCAGGAAAAATAATATTTAAACTTAGAAGTAATTTTTTTTCATTGATTATATCTGAGGTTCTTAAACCAATATCAATCGATTTAACTGTCTTTGCTAAATAATTTCCATTAACATCCATGATGTCTGCACGATAAAGATGATTTTTAAATGTAGGAATATTATTTGTTTTTTCAAATTTACTCTTTCTTGAACCTAAATGAACTAGGTGTATTGAATAAATCAAATAGATAATAAAAAAAACAAAGAAAATAAAAGCTACACGATTAAATCGAATATTTAATCCACTTTCTTTTTTCTTAAATATAAAATCACTTTTGTAGTCTTCTATGGTTAATTTTGATTTATCTGCCATTACTCTTTAATAATTTTAAAACTTTGGATTTTATTTTTATCATCTGAAATATTGTATATTTTTATGTCGTTTATATTCTTTTGAATTAAATCATTCTCAAAATACTGAGATTGATATTCAAGTAATCTTTCTGCAGAACTTAAATAATTATACTCCAAGAATACATTTTCAAATTCAGATTTTAAAACTCTAATATTCTCTCTTGCCGTAAATATTTCATCTTCAATCTGTTTGGTGGTATTTTTTATTATTGCAGTTGATAGAACTAAAAAAAAAATCACTACTGCTAAAGCAAACTTTTTCACAGTTTGTCTCCGAAATTTTCAATTTCAATATAATTTCTGAATTGCTCTTCTATATCAGTATCGAAATTGTAAAAATCATCCTTTTTTATTACATATCTAAATTTAGCAGATCTAGAAGGTGGATTTTCATTTACCTCTTCAACTGAAGGAGTTATTGGTTTTTTTTGAATTAAATTAAATAATGTTTCTGCTTGTTTTACAATAGGGCTATATCGTGAAATACTTTTATTTTCGGAAAGACTTTTAAAGAAATATTTTACTATTTTATCCTCTAAAGAATGAAATGTAACCACACCTAAAACACCTCCTTTTTTTAAAACTTTAGTCGCATTAATAAGTCCATAAATTAATTCGGTTATTTCTTTATTTACAAATATTCTAAGTGCCTGAAAAACCTTGGTTGCATTATGAACTTTAAAGTTTTTTCTTTTTTTTGATTTATCAATAATTTCAACTAAAATTTTTGTGTCAATTTTATTTTTTAATCTCTCTTTTATTATATTTCGTGCAATGTATTTTGCTTCTTTTTCATCTCCAAAAAATTTAAAAATCTTTTCTAATTCTTTTTCATCAAGTTTATTAATTGAGTCTTCTGCTGAATAATTATTTAAACCTAGCTGCATATTTAATTTGCAATCTGCTTCAAATGATAGTCCTTTTTGTGGGTCTTTAATTTGAGTATAAGAATAACCAAGATCAAAAATTATTCCTCTTATGTTTTCGTTTTTGAGCTTTAAATTACTTAACTGACTAAATTTTATATTTTTAAAAATAAATCTATCTTCAAAGCTTTCTTTTAATTGATTAGCAATTTTTTCACTTTCTATGTCTCTATCAATAGCTATTACTTTTGTATTTTTAAATTCTAAAATTTTTTTTGAATAACCACCTTGACCGAAAGTACAATCGATAAATGTGCCACCATGTTGAGGGGAAATAACGCTAATAATTTCTTCTAGCAGTACCGGATAATGTTTTTGCATTTTCGGTACTATGGTGGCGTCCATTTATCTCTTGGAAGACCATTAATTTTTTTGTCTTCTTAAGAAAGCTGGTATCTCAAGATCATCTTCTTCCTCTTCATCTGAAGTCAATAAATCTTCAGGGCTTGAATTATCAGATTCTGAACTAAATAAATCTGGTGCATCTGAGTCAACTCCAAATTCTTTTAAATCATTCGAGGTTTCTTCTTTGTTGTTAATATCTTGATGATCCTCATTGGTAGTTTCCATAGCTTCTTGAGCAAAAGATTTCTCCATTTCATTAACTGAACTATCCAGAACTATACTCTCGCTTTCCATGTTAGTTTTTTGGGCAACTTCTTCACTCATCATCTGATTATGAGAACTCTCAGTTTGTTGTTCTTGGATAATCTCATTTTCAAGCTTTAAAGCATTAGCTCCGTGTGTAATTGGATTTGACGTATTAGTATTTGAAAAATTAAAAGATTGAGAGGATCCTAAATTTGAAAAATCGGAGTAACCAGGGTTACGGTTTTGAATTCGATGAACCATGTTTACAACAGATTTTGACTCTGGTTGCTGACCATCTAATGAAGTTGCAACAATTGAAACTCTCATTTTTCCATCAAGTTCTGTGTCAGTAATTGCACCAATAATTAATTCTGCTTCAGGATCAACTTCAGCTCTAACTTTATTTACAGCCTCATCAACTTCAAAAAGTTTAAGATCTTTACCACCAGTAATATTTACTAATAAACCTTTTGCACCCTTTAATGTATAGTCATCTATTAATGGGTTGCTGATTGCCATCTCTGCTGCTTTAAGAGCTCTACCTTCTCCTTCAGCTTCACCTGTTCCCATCATAGCCTTACCCATCGCTGCCATTACAGTTTCAACGTCAGCAAAATCTAGGTTAATTAAACCAGGTCTAACCATCAAATCGGTTATACTTTGAACACCATGCATCAAAACATTATTTGAAAGGTTAAAGGATTCTTCAAAAGTAGTCTGTTCGTTAGCTATTTTAAATAGGTTTTGGTTAGGTATAACAATTATTGTATCAACATGTTTTCTTAATTCTTCCAAACCTTGTTGTGCTCTTCTCATTCTAGAGGGGCCTTCATATAAAAATGGAAGAGTCACAACACCTACAGTTAAGATATTTAATTCTTTAGCAGCTCTTGCGATGACATGAGCAGCACCAGTGCCTGTTCCACCACCCATACCAGCTGCAATAAAAACCATGTTTGCACCTTGAAGTGTATTTACAATTTCATTTAAAGATTCGTCAGCTGCAGCTTGTCCTATGTCAAGTTTTGCACCTGCTCCCAAACCTTTTGTTAAATTTAAACCAATTTGAATTCTTGTTTTTGCTTTACTAAGCTTCAAATCTTGAGCATCAGTATTTACTGCAATAAATTCTACTCCTTGTAGATTGTTTTCTATCATTTCGTTAATTGCATTTCCTCCAGCTCCACCAACTCCTAAAACTAGTAGTCGTGGCTGTAGCTCTTTTATCTCTGGTGCTTTAAAGTTAATTGTCATCTTTTATCCCCTATTGTTTGTTATGTTGAAGCTCCCATTTAAGATTACTACGATTAATATTTGCTTTTTTTCTCGCTGTTATCTTAAATTTTTCAAATGCTGTTGGTTCCCATATTTGAAATGTTTGGCCTTGACCAACAAACAACATGCTATTTTTTATTTTTGCATGTTTTAATAATTTTGATGAAAGTAAAATTCTGCCCTCGCTGTCGAATTGTAAATTTATACTTTCTGCTAATATTGATGTTGCAAAGTAGTCTCTTTTTTCCTCAAAAGGATTTAAAGAGTCAATTGCTGAAGAAATTTTTTCAATTCTATCTTGAGAACATGCTTCTATTGAAGAGTTATTAAATGATGGATAACAAATAACACCATTGTAACCTAAGTTGGATAAATGTGACCTAAAACTAGCAGGCACAGATACTCTCCCTTTTTTGTCTAATTTGTTTTCGTATGTTGATAAAAACATAAAACATAATTTCCGTTATTCCCACATAAATGGGAATTTATGGGATATTATGGGTTTTACAACTAGACGTCAATACCTATTATTTTAGTAATATTATTGTTTTAGTAATAGAAAATAGTCACATGTACTTATAAAATGAGAACAAACTAAGAAACTTAAAGTGATTTTTTGATTAGATATGCCAGATAAACTATAAGCCGGGTTCTGTCATTTAAACCTATCATTTGTCTAGGCTTAAGATCACTCTTAAGCTCAAGCAACTAACCCTGATGACTAGCCAAGGACGGCTTTTAGTTTCTCAACAATGTCATCTCTACTTAGTCTTGCTCCCAGTGGGGTTTTCCAGCGTTCATTGTTACCAATAGAACCGGTGTGCTCTTACCACACCTTTTCACCCTTGCCATGTTATGGCGGTTTATTTTCTGTGGCACTGTCCCTAGGGTCTCCCCTGCCAGGTATTACCTGGCACTGTGTCCTTGTAGAGCCCGGACTTTCCTCTTTAAATTTAATTAAAGCGATAAGTCATTTATCTGGCAGTTTCAATTTAATACTAATTTTTAAAACTTCAAGAAATTTAATTAAATTTTTTAACTAAATTGTTGCTGATAATTAAACATTCTTTATCAAGCTTACCATTGACTAATTCTTGTCTAAATCTTCTTTGAAAAGCTTTAACAACATTATTATTAAATTTTCTATTTTTTAAGTTGATGGTTTTTTTTATCGTATATCCAATTTTAGATAAATTATCATAAAATAGTCTAACACTAATTTTGTCTAATTGAATTTTTCTATTTTTTTTACATTTTCGAATAGAAATTGAGTGCCATAAACCTACACCTTTCTTAGCAAGTTCTTTCCATGGAAATTTTTCTCCTGGATCCTTTTTTCTTTCTGGTGAGATATCTGAGTGTCCTAAAATATTTTTAGAATTAATATTATATTTTTTAATTAATATTTTACTTAATTTTATGATTGATTGAACTTGTTTTTTAGAAAACTTTTTATATTTATAATCATGTCCAGGATTACTTATTTCTAAGCCAATAGAATTTATATTTAAGGATTTATAATGTTTCCATCTAGACTTACCAGCGTGCCATGCAATGTACAAATCAGGTACCAATAGTAGTGTTTCACCATTTTTTTTTATAAAATAATGGCAACTAACATCAGATCCTAAACTAGTCAATTTTTTTATAGCATTTGATTCTTTTTTCATTCCTGTATAATGAAAAATTAAAAATTTTATTTGAGTTGTTTTTCTTTTAATTGAATTAAAATTTGGTGAATAATTAGAAAAAATTTTTAATCTCATCTCAGTTGTATTATTAAATTATTTTAGGCCATATTTAAGTCATTTTTAGCACCAAATCTTGATTTACTTTAGATAGATATTCAATATATAATTCTTATTAAATGATAAAGTTTTTAAAAATAACTTTTTTGTCTTTTTTTATTGCTACTAGTGCTGTAGCTGGATCAGATGGCGAAATAGAGTTATCAAAAAAAGATAAAACTATCAAAGATTGCTTTGAACCTCTTAACAGAGCAACTTTTGCTCTTAACCAAGGTTTAGACAAAGTTATTTTTAAACCAGTTGCTAAAGGATATAGGGCCTTGCCAGCACCTATTAAAAAAGCAACAGGAAATGCTTTAAATAATCTCTCAACTTTAATTACCATCCCAAACAATGTTCTACAAGGTGATCTAAAATTAGCTGCAATTAATACCGGAAGGCTAGTTGTGAATTCAACAATTGGAATACTAGGAGTATTTGATGTTGCCACAGACATGGGTTTTCCAGGATATATTAAAGAGGATTACGGACAAACTCTTGGAACATGGGGGGTAGGATCAGGCTGCTATTTAGTTTTACCTGTTTTAGGTCCATCAAACATAAGAGATACTGCAGGGATGTTTATTAATGTTATGGGTGGTGATCCATATTATAATATTTCAGTAAATGGTAATAATGAATATTTAGATGGAAAATTCTATGCAGCAACAAAAGCATTATCTGCAGTAGAGTTTAGAGCATCAAATCTTGAGTCGTTTGATAATCTAGAAAAAAATTCTGTAGATTTCTATGCTTCAGTTAAAAGTTTATATACCCAAGATAGAGAAAACAAAATTAAAAATACTCAAAGAGGCAGTATAGAGGTTATTTACAAAGAGGATCAAGAATGGGAAGAAATAGATTCTAATTAGATAAATAATAAGATGGGGAGAATATTTACTTTATTTATATTTTTTGTAATTTCACAGACAAATTTAAACTTTGCATACTCTATTTCACCAGATGTGTTTATTCAATCTACAGTCAATAGAGCCTCACAAATTTTATCTGAAAATATTTCTAAAGAAGAAAAAATAAATCAACTTAAAATTATCGCAAAAGAAACAGTAGATATCAAAGGTGTTGGCTTTTACTCTTTAGGTACTATAAGAAATGATCTTAATAATGAACAAATAAATACTTACATCGATCTATTTGAAAGTTATTTTCTAAAAAGTTTTTCAAGTAGATTGGCTGAATATACAAATCCAGAAATTGAAGTAAAAAATAAACAAACTTTAAATAATAATTACACTATAGTTAACAGTATTTTAATTGCCACTGATAAAAGACCAGAAATAAAAATTGATTGGAGAGTTTATACTAAAAATCCAGAAAGTCCCTTGATTAGAGATTTAATTATTGAAGGGCTTAGTTTAGCAAGAACACAAAAAGAGGAATTTGCCTCTATATTAAATTCAAACGACGGTGACCTTAAAGTCCTTTTTAAAATTTTAGAAGATTTTTCTAAAAATTAAGTTTGTTAATTAATTATTTTTCCGTATATGGTGGGCCCGCCAGGACTCGAATCTGGGACCAATACATTATGAGCGTCCATAACGAAACGAAATTAACCTAGTAATAGTTTAATAATTTTAACTTTAGAATTTTTGGTACACCTTATCGTCACTATAAGGAATAATTTTTGATTAAAATTGAGTGTACGAATTAATAAAAATTATTTTTAAAATTCATAAATAAAACAAGTTTGAAGCAAACTTTGAACATACGCCAATGATTTACTTTTATAATGCATTGGATTTCAATCCTTTTCTATCGTATTCCGCTTTTTTTATTATCTCCCTTGTTGCGTAATTCGAACCAAACGAAAAGGATTGAGACCATTACCAATTACAAACTTTTAACCCTCAAAAAATCAATCAACAATAGGAGTTCCAATATATGGAAATAGGCCGTGTCTGTAAGTACTGTCATGTGAGTGCTTACGTAGCGTATGATAACTGCGACCCCGTTTATAAACAAACTTTCAAATTTGAAATATTACCAGGTGAACACAACAGTTTAGTGTGGGATAAAATCATAAAAATATTTAAAAAAAATGGATACAAAGTGGAGCTCAAATCATGAAAAGAGTTTTACTTATTATTTTATTACATCTATCTCTTTTTTTTCTTGTATTTGCATATCAAGCTCAAGCACAAGCAGAAGAGGAAAATGAATGGTATGTGAATGACTTTGGTACCTTTGTTGTTGCTGCAGTATCAGGTGAAGTTATTCACGGAGATAAACTTAGGTTTTTTATAAAAAAAGAGGATTGCTCTAAGGTTGCGATGATGTTTTCCTTTTCTACTAGTTTAAAAAGGGATGAGATTAAAGAACTCCAAGATAAAAAATTACCAATACGTATTAATGATTGGGACACAATAAGAGGTGCTAGAGTAGTTTATGTTCACCCTTTTGGGTTTATGACTATTGTCATGATGCAAACACCAGGATTTCATGAAATTAAAGAGTTCATAGGTGCATTAAATTCAATGTATACATTTGAAAAAATGTTTAGCATTCAATTGGTTAAACAACCTCATTATGATCCTGAGGATCACTTTGATATTTTACGTAATAATTGGAAATTAGATCGTCTTTTAGAGAATATAGAAAAAGCGCAAAGTATGTGTCTAGGACCAGATGAAATTCGAAGAACTTAAATCAAGACTTTAAATCATTCTTATTTTTATGTTTTCTTCTTTCTAATAATAGTTTTTCTCCTTTGCTTAAAGGTAAACTCCTTCCATCTGGTTTAATTGTTTTGTAGGGCCAAGTATTCTTTAATTTCAATATTGATCCTGTTGAAACTTTTGATTTATTCTTTTTTTTAATTGTTAAAAGTGTATGACCACCTAAATAAGATCCTTTTTTACTCATCTAAAAACTTTGCCAATCGCCTTCTTCAAATTTTACATTTATTTTATTTAAATGCGCCTTAAGTTCTTTAAGTAAATCAAGTTCTTTTCTTTGAAAATCTTTTAAAAGTACATGAAAATAAGCAAGAAAATCACTAGCGGGAAGGTCTTTCAAATCTCTTTTATTTATAATTATCCATTTTTCATTTTCTTCCTCACCAAGAACTGAGATAGATTTATCAATATCATAAAAGAGTTGATGATACTTTATAATACCAGTTTCGTAGTCACCTTCCTCGCTTAAGGTAAAAAGTCGTTTAATGACTGTTTTGCCTCCTTCTATTTTTTGTTCACCTTGATCAATAGTTATAGAATTATTCACTGTTCAAGATTAGCAAACGTAAACTAAACTGACTAGTACATTCCTAAAAAATGTTTGACTCTCCCAGGACTCTCTGAATAATTAATTTTGAGCTTTTTTTTATTATTTAATAAAAATTTAAAGTTATTTATCTTTAATTTATTGAAATTTGGTGGGCCCGCCAGGACTCGAACCTGGGACCAATACATTATGAGTGTACTGCTCTAACCAACTGAGCTACAGGCCCAAAATTTATAATTAGTTACATCATATCTAAATATATATCAATTAAAGAAAATATATGGTGGGCCGTGTTGGTTACGCTCCAACTACCCCTGCAATGTCAATGCAGTACTCTACTATTGAGCTAACGGCCCTAAAATCAAGTTACATTTCTTATTCAATTTTTCTAAATATATTTAATTGATTATCAGATGCATAAAAAATTGCTAAATTTATTGTAAAAAAAATTAATACATAGTCGCTAAAAAAAGCACCACTTGGGATAAAAGGCATAAAAACAAATATCAAATAAATTAACGATCCTATTTTGATATAGTTATTATCTCGAATAGTGTTTAAAATCTTTGAAAAAATCAATTTATAAAAAATTGATAAAATAATCAGAGTACCAATTATGCCGTGCTCAGATAAAAATTCAAAATAAATTTGGTGTGGGTGTGTTGTGCAGATATATTTATTATTTTTTTTGGTTTCATTGCAAGTTGCTATTCTATAATTTTTATTTCCAACTCCAAATAATTTATTATTTTTAAAAACTTCAAATCCAGATTTGTAAAGATAAAGATATTGTTCTATTTTCTTATAACTAGTTTGATCAAAATATCTATAATTTAAATATGAAAATTTAAATACTAAAATTAGAATTAAAACTATCATTGATAAATATATAGTTAATTTTTTTTTTATATCCAAATTTTTATAAAGCAGAAAAAAAATACTAATGCCTAGAATGGCTCTAATAGTATTAGATCTTTCTCCAGTTAATAATATTGAAATAATAAAAATTATTGAAAACAAAATAGTTAAATAATTTTTGTTATCTTTTAATTCGTTAAGCAAAAAACCTATAATAATTAAATAAAATCCGTTTAAATATCCCCCAACTATAGGTTCGTCTTTAAAAAAGCTAACTATTCTTTTCCCATAAAGCTCACCAAAACCTAAAATATTTTTTCCTGTAAAACTCTCAATTAATACATCGATCAAAACTATAGAAATAACTATTAACCAATATTTAAACACTTTTTTAAGAAAAGTTTCATCTTGAAAAAAATAATTAATAGCAGCAAATAAAATTATAATTCTTAAAAATCCTAAATTTCTCAAAACGCCCTCTGAATAATCTATAGAGATAAAAGAATTAAAAATAAGGTAAATGTATAAAATCAAGAAATAAATTATTGTTTTATTTTTTAGAAATTTAAAATTTTTTTTATAAATCATCAAAAAAATAAATGACAAATCAATTAGTATAATATTGACTAATGAAATTGCTGAACCAACAATTATTGTTATAGGTATTACAGAAAATAAGATTAAAAAATAATTATTTAAAGTTTTATTTAAATTCATAATTTAATAAAATTAAATCATACTATTTTTTAAAAAAAATTTTGTAATTTTATTATCAAAACCATTGAAGCTAATTGATTTTTAACTTTCAAGAAAACTTTTTAGTTGTTTTGATCTACTGGGGTGTTTTAATTTTCTAAGTGCTTTTGCCTCTATTTGTCTTATTCTCTCTCTAGTCACTGAAAACTGAAGACCTACTTCTTCTAACGTATGGTCTGTATTCATGCCTACGCCAAACCTCATTCTCAAAACTCTTTCTTCTCTTGGAGTTAAGGTTGATAAAATTTTAGTTGTTGCTTCACCTAGGTTAGATTTAATTGCTTGTTCTAACGGAGCCAAAGCTTTTGTATCTTCAATAAAATCTCCTAAACTGCTATCCTCTTCATCGCCAACTGGTTTTTCTAGTGACACCGGCTCTTTTGAAATTTTCAACACTTTTCTAACTTTGTCTAAAGGCATTCGAAGTTTTTGGGCTAACTCTTCAGGTGTTGCTTCTCTTCCAAACTCACTTAAGATTAGTCGTTGAGTTCTTACAATTTTATTGATTGTCTCAATCATATGAACAGGAATTCTAATAGTTCTTGCCTGGTCAGCTATTGATCTTGTAATAGCTTGTCTAATCCACCAAGTGGCATAAGTAGAAAATTTATAACCTCTTCTGTACTCAAATTTATCTACAGCTTTCATCAGACCTATATTTCCTTCTTGAATTAAATCTAAAAATTGAAGACCTCTGTTTGTATATTTCTTGGCTATAGAAATTACTAATCTTAAGTTAGCTTCAACCATTTCTTTTTTAGCAATTCTAGACTCTTTTTCTCCCTTTTGAATTCTGCTAACTAATTTTTTAAAATCAGTTACAGAAATTCCTAATTTATGACTAATTTCAATTAATCTTTCTCTTATGTTTTTAAATTCATCTTTATTTTTTGAAAAAAATTGTTTCCAAATTAAGTTAGTATCTAAAAATTTTTTAAAGTTAGGGTTAATTTCATTACCAACATAAAACTTAATAAATTCATTTCGAGCTATCTTGTGATCCATAGCTAATCTTAAAAGGTTACCCTCTAAAGATATAATTTTTTTATTTTCAACATAATGTTTTTGAACAAGCTCCTCTAAAACAGATGGAGATAATTGAAGAGATTTTATATTTTCTAAAATATTATCTACAATCTTTTGATATCCTTTTTCTTTTGCTGTAGAAAGTTTTTGTGAATTTAAGACACAATCAAGTTTTTCTTTTTGATATTTTATTAATTTCCCATATTCCTTAGTTAACGTAACAACTGTTTTTAAAACTTTTGGTTTAATTTCACTTTCCATTGCTGCAAGTGTTGGATTAAAGTCATCATCATCTCCATCATTAGATCCTTCTTCTTTTTCTGTTTCACCTGCATTTTTTTGTTTTGCACTAGGACCTGTGGTCTCATCCTCCATATAGTTAGTATCAATATCAATAATTTCTCTAACTAGTATTTCATCTTTTTGTAATTGATCGTTCCATTCATAAAACTGTTGAGCTGTAATTGGACTTTGTGATAATGCTATCAACATTACATCTTTTCCAGCTTCAATTCTTTTTGCAATTGCAATTTCACCCTCTCTTGAAAGTAACTCAACACCGCCCATTTCACGTAAATACATTCTAATTGGATCATCACTTTTCTCTATAGTCTTGCCTTCTTCTTTAGACGACCCCTCTTTTTTTCTTAAAACTTTAAAGTCAGATTTTTTTTCTACTAAAGTTACACCTTCATCCAAAATATGAATAAATGCTTGAGATAAATTTTCATCAGATAGATTTCTTTTTCCAAGAGACTTGCTTAACTCATCATACGTAATAAATCCTCTATGGACTCCACGACCCATTAATCTGGCGAATGATTTTGTAATTATTCTTTCCACAGCAATTTAAGTTTGAAAGACCTATATAATGTCAAATCAGCAAAAATCCATTGCTAATTTATTCTGATTAGTTAATTTTTCTCTCATTTTTAAGGAGTTTTAGCTCATTAAATGTAGTTTCGCTCATATCTTCTGAAAACCTCGATTCTAATTCTTGAATTCTGAACTCTAGATCATAATTAAATAAATCTTTTGAGATATCATCTAACAACTCTATTACTTGATTGTCATTATCAGCATTGTTTTTGAGAATATGCTTAATTGGTGCAAATTTATTTATTTTATCCAATAATTGTTTATCCAGTTTCAATCCTTCAATACTCATTTGCTCACCTGATTTTAATTTGCCTAAAATAGAATTAAAAATTTGCTTATTTATTTCTGAGAATAATTTAATATTTTCAACTAAGTGAATATTAGCCTGAAAAAAAGATAAATTATTTAAAAGTAAATATATTAATGAAAATTCTTTCAACTCAACACCTGTTATAAATTGGCTTTCCTTAAAATATTTTTTTGTGCTTTCTAAAGATTTAGTTTTCTTTGAATACAATCTTTTATTATTTTTATTGGAATGAGGTGTTAACTCAGCTATTTTTTCTAAAAAATACTCAAGAACATACTTTTTAATAAAATCATCTTTAATAGTATTGGCTATAAGTCTTAATTTTTTTTCAAAAATTGCCATTGAAGATGGATTATTTTTAGTTTGTTTTTTATAATGACTAAAAATAAATTGATGAATAGATAACTTGGTTTGTTTTGTAAAATCAATAAAATAGTCTTTACCATTTTTATTTACATAACTATCAGGGTCTTCTTTGTCAGGTAAAAACAAAAAAGATATTTGTTTTTCGGGTCTTAATTCTTTTATTGAATTTTCAGCAGCTCTTAGAGCAGCTTTATAACCACTTTCATCTCCATCAAAACAAATTATAATATCATCAAAAAACTGATTTAAAGTTAAAATTTGCTTATCAGTTAATGAAGTACCGAGATTTGCTACTACATTGTCGATTCCATTTTTGCTCAAACCTACTACATCCATGTATCCTTCAACTAGATAAATATGATCAATTTTATTTGAAAGTTTTCTTGCTAAATCTAAATTATATAAATTTGATCCTTTTTTAAAAAAATTTGTCTCAGGTGAATTTATATATTTTGCTAAGTAATCTAAATTTTCTATAATTCTCCCTCCTAAAGCAATTGGTTGACCTGAAATATTATTGATTGGAAATATTAATCGACCTCTAAACCTTTCTAAATAAATTTTTTTTTTCTCATCTAAATAGAATAAACCAGTTTCTACTAAAGTTTGTTCACTATAATCTTTTTTTAATTTTTCAAAAAAATTTGGATTTTTTTCTATGAATCCTATCTTAAACTTTTTAACCTCATCTTTACCTAATGATCTATTTTTTAAATAATCTCTAGCAATAGAATAATTTTCATTTTTTAAAAGTTCATTATGATAAAATTCAACATAATGACTAAAAATAGATTTATACTCATTCCACTTTTTTTCTCTTTCTTCATCTTGTTTAGAAAACATATATGGCTGTAAACCTGCTAGTTGAGCTAAATGTTTAACAGCTTCACCAAATTTTAAATTTTGAGTTTTCATAACAAAATCAAAAATATTGCCGTGCTCTGAAGTTGCAAAACAATGATAAAATCCTTTTTCGTCATTCACAGTAAACGAAGGTGTTTTTTCATTTTTAAATGGTGATAGACCAACAAACTCTTTACCTCTTTTTTTTAAGGAAACGGTTTTTGATACTATTGTTGAAACTTTCAACCTGTTTTTAATTTCATCGAGATACTCTTTTGGGTATTTCATTATTTGTTCAATAATTCTTTGATCAAGGATCCTGCTTTTGAAAAATCAATTTCGTCTGCATGAGCTTTTTTAAGTTCACCCATAACTTTTCCCATATCTTTTAATGAATTTGCTCCAATTTTCGAAATAACATCCGTGCAAATTTTCTTAGTTTCTTCTTCACTAAGCTGCTTTGGTAGGAGACTTGTTAAAATATCATACTCATTTTGCTCAACCTCTAAAAGATCTAATCTATTATTTTTTTTATAAATATCGATTGATTCGGCTCGTTGTTTAACCATTTTTTTTAAAAGTTTCTTAATGTCATCATCATCAGTTTCTTTTTTGTTAGGGCCTGATCTGTTAACAATATCCAAATCCTTAATCGAAGATAATATTAACCTATAGGTTGATATTTTATTTTTATCTTTAGATTTTAAAGCATTTTTATATTCGTTTTCGATAGTCTGTTTTGATGACATAATTTTTTAATCTACTTTAAAGAAAAAATTCTTCAAAAGAAAAATTGTTTTTTTACAATTTTATATTACATCTCTGTTGCGATAATAAAGCAATTATTGTATTAACCTTTAACTCATGAGTTGTAATTGAACAAAAAATCAAAAAAAACTAACTCAAAAATAAAATCTCAAATCAATACAGGCGTTTTAGTTCTCGAAAATAAAAAGGTATTCAAAGGAATTGGAATTGGTTACCAGGGAGAAGCCACAGGCGAAGTTTGCTTTAATACATCATTAACAGGCTATCAAGAAATCATCTCTGATCCGTCATATGCAGGTCAAATTATTAACTTTACCTTTCCCCATATTGGAAATGTTGGAACCAATAAAGAAGATCATGAATCTGATAAAATATGGGCAAGAGGAGTGATAATTAATTCTGAAATAACCTCGCCCTCAAACTATAGATCATTCCTGCATTTAGACACTTGGCTTAAGAAAAATAAAATTATTGGAATCACTGGATTAGACACTAGAAGCTTAACAAACTTTATAAGGGACAAAAGTGCTCCAAAAGGTACGATTAGTTTCTCAAAAAAAGGAAAATTTAATATTAATAAATTGACTAATACTACCATCAAATGGAGTGGATTAAAAAATCTTGATCTTGCAGAAGTAGTTTCAACCAAGAAAAATTATATTTGGAAAGGTCTTAAAACGTGGAAAAAAGATCTTGGATATAAAAAAAATAATAAGAACTCATTCCATGTTGTTGCAATTGATTATGGAATTAAAAAAAATATCCTAAGATATTTCTCTGACTTTAATTGTAAAGTTACTGTCGTTTCTTGCAAAACTAGTGCCCAAAAAATATTAAGTTTGAAACCAAATGGGATATTTTTATCAAATGGTCCTGGAGATCCAGCTGCAACAGGCAAATATGCTATAGAAATTATTAAAGAATTAATTAAAAAAAATTTACCTATATTTGGTATTTGTTTAGGTCATCAAATTTTAGCGTTAGCATTAGGGGGCAAGACAAAAAAAATGAAACTTGGTCATAGAGGAGCAAATCATCCCGTTAAAAATATAATTCATGACAATGTTGAGATAACGAGTCAAAACCATGGATTTGAAGTGGTTAAAGAAACATTACCAAAAAGTATTGAAGTCACACATAAATCTTTATTTGATAATAGTATTGAAGGTATCAAACTAAAAAATAAACCCGTCTTTTCAGTTCAATATCATCCAGAATCTAATCCAGGACCTCAAGATAGTGTTTATTTATTTAAAGAATTTATTAACAACATGAAAAAAAATGCCAAAAAGAAAAGATCTTAAAAAAATACTAGTTGTGGGAGCTGGTCCAATAATTATTGGACAAGCGTGTGAATTTGATTATTCAGGCACACAAGCATGTAAGGCTCTTAAGGATGAGGGTTATAAAGTAGTTTTAATAAACTCAAATCCTGCAACAATTATGACTGATCCAGATGTTGCGGATAAAACTTATATTGAACCAATTACAATAAATGTATTAGAAAAAATTCTCAAAAAAGAAAAACCAGATGCAATTCTTCCAACAATGGGAGGACAAACTGCACTTAATCTTGCAATGGAAGCAGAGAAAAAAGGAATTCTAAAAAAATACAAAATTGAGTTGATAGGAGCAAATTCTAAAGCAATTTCTAACGCCGAGGATAGAAAGAAATTTAGAAAAAATATGATAGATATTGGTTTAGATTTACCAAAATCAGAAATCATAAATAATAATAATCAAGCATCAAAAGTATTAAAAAAAATTGGTTTACCTGCAATTATAAGACCTGCTTTTACACTTGGTGGGCTTGGTGGGGGAATAGCCAAAACTAGAAAAGATTATTTTAAGATCGTTAAAAATGGATTGCATGAGTCTCCCGTAAGCCAAGTTCTTGTAGAGGAATGTTTGGAAGGCTGGAAAGAATTTGAGATGGAGGTTGTAAGAGATAAGAAAGATAACTGCATCATCATTTGCTCAATTGAAAATATAGATCCAATGGGAATTCATACGGGTGACTCAGTAACAATTGCACCAGCTCTTACCCTAACGGACAAAGAATACCAGGTGATGAGAAATGCGTCTATTGCATGTTTGAGAAAAATTGGAGTTGAAACTGGAGGATCAAATGTTCAGTTTGCTATCAATCCTAAAAATGGTCGAATGGTTGTCATTGAAATGAATCCACGTGTATCAAGATCATCAGCACTTGCATCAAAAGCAACTGGATTTCCAATTGCAAAAGTGGCAGCAAAATTAGCGGTTGGTTATACTCTGGATGAATTAAAAAATGAAATTACTAAAGTTACTCCTGCATCATTTGAACCAAGTATAGATTATGTGGTGACTAAAATTCCAAGATTTACATTTGAAAAATTTTCTACTTCTCCCGCAACCTTAGGAACATCAATGAAATCAGTAGGTGAAGCAATGGCTATTGGAAGAAACTTTAAAGAATCTTTACAAAAGGCGCTGGTATCTCTTGAAACTGGTTTTTCAGGTTTAGACAGAATTTTTAATTTAAATAAAAAGCAAATTGAAAAGAAGCTTAAAGAAACTATTCCAAATAAGATATTACTAGTTGCTGAAGCAATTAGAAAAAAAATAAACTTAAAGAAAATATATAATTTATCCAAAATTGATCCTTGGTTTTTAGAACAAATTAAAGAGATAGTTGAGTTTGAAAAACAAATAAAAACTAAAGGACTTCCTAGAGATTTTGCAGAATTTAATAGAATAAAATCAATAGGATTTTCAGATAAAAAACTTTCAGAATTAACTAAAACGTCTGAAGAAATTGTTAGAAGAAAAAGATCAGCGCTTAAAATACTTCCAGTTTATAAAAAAGTAGATACTTGTGCAGCTGAATTCAAATCGTTTACGCCTTATATGTATTCGACATATCAAAGAAACTTTTCAATTAACTCAGAATGTGAAGCAGATCCATCTAATAAGAAAAAAATAATTATTCTTGGAGGAGGACCAAATAGAATTGGTCAAGGAATTGAGTTTGATTATTGCTGTTGTCAGGCAAGTTTTTCATTAAAAGACGCAGGTTTTGAGACTATAATGGTTAATTGTAACCCTGAAACAGTGTCAACAGACTATGATACGAGTGATCGATTATACTTTGAGCCTTTAAAAGAGGAATACGTTTTTAACATAATTAAAAAAGAACAAGAAAAAGGAAAACTAATTGGGGTAATAGCTCAGTTTGGTGGCCAAACTCCAATTAAACTTGCTAAATTTTTAAATGACAACAAACTTCCGATTTTAGGAACACAATATACATCTATCGATTTAGCGGAGGATAGAGACCGATTTAGAGATTTATTAAATAAATTAAAACTAAAACAAGCAGAAAGTGGAATTGCAAAAACATTTAATCAAGCAATAAAAATTGCTGATAAAATTGGATTACCATTAATGGTAAGACCTTCATATGTTTTAGGTGGAAGAGCAATGGAAATTGTTCATGAAAAAAATCAGCTTAAAAAATTTGTTGAAGAAGCGTTTAAAGCTGCAGAAGATAATCCAATTTTGATTGATAAGTTTATTGATCATGCAATGGAAGTAGATGTAGATGCTATATCAGATGGAAAACAAGTTCACGTTGCAGGTATTATGCAACATATCGAAGAAGCTGGAATTCATTCAGGAGACTCAGCATGTAGCCTACCCCCTGTATCAATTAAACCATACCTTTTAAAAGAAATAGAAAATCAAACTAAAAAATTAGCGATAGCTTTAAATGTTAAAGGTTTCATGAACATACAGTTTGCAATTAAAAAAGATGAAATTTATGTGATTGAAGTTAATCCAAGAGCAAGTCGAACAGTACCTTTTGTATCAAAAGCAAAAGGATTGCCTCTAGCTAAAATTGCATCAAGAGTAATGGCTGGTGAAAAGTTATCTAAGTTTAATTTAAAAGATAAATCTAAAGGTATGTATGCAGTTAAAGAGGCTGTATTCCCATTTAATAAATTTCCAAACAGTGACTTATTGTTAGGACCTGAAATGAAATCAACTGGGGAAGTTATGGGATTTGATAAAAATTTTGGAATGGCTTTTGCCAAAAGTCAAATTGCAGCAGCTAACTCATTACCAAAACAAGGATTAGCTTTTATATCTCTCAAAGATAGTCACAAAGATGAAGGAATAGATTTAGCTAAAGAACTTCTTAAACTTAAGTTTACATTATGTGCAACTAGAGGAACTGCAGAATATATACGAAAGCATGGGATGAAATGTAAAATTATAAATAAAGTAAGCACAGGTTCACCACATATAGTAGATGTTTTAGACTCTAAAAAAATTGCATTAGTAATAAATACTGGAGGTGGAAATAGTGAACATCGATTAAGTGACGCAATAGCTTTAAGAAGAGCAACACTAAAGAATAAAGTTCCTTATTGTACTAACATGTCTACTGCTCAAGCTTGTTTAGAGGCAATTAGATCACTAAAAACAAAAAAATTAGAAGTGACTTCTCTTCAGGACGTTTAAGAATTTACTTCCCAATCAGTTTCAAAGGTAACATAATTTACTTGAATACATCGTCTTTCTTTAACGATCTTTTTCTTTTCCATACCATGCCAAGTGTTTGGTCCACTTGTAAAAAGATAGCCATAATTATGTTTGTAAGGAAGTGTCTTAACCTTTTCTAATTTTTCATTGTAAAAATCAGTTCCTAAATCTTCAGATTCATTTGTTTTATTAACAAATATTAAGCCTGACATAAGTTTTTCTTTTATATCGCAATGAGGTTTTAACCAAAAACCCTCTCGGTCACATATAACCTCAACCCTAACATAGGAATTTGATAAATCTTTATTTATCATTCTAGAAATTGTTTCATATGTTTCTTTAGACTGAAGTTCATTTATAAATTTTACTAGATTTGGAAATTGAGATGAGTTTTCTTTATTAATAAAACATCTAAACTTAATAGCTTGTCCACCTGAAGCTATACCTTTTCTAAATTCTGCTGCTCCACCATCTATTGCTCTTGTTCCATCATAATTAAGATTATGTTTACTGACATCAGGAATATCGGCTTTAACTATTTCATCAATTGCTCCTTCTGACAAAGCATCACTATACTCCCAGTGATCAAAAGGGAAATTATGTTGTTTTGAATTATTTTTAATTGAATTTAAAAATGACATTATGATTGTATTTTTTCTTTAATAATTTTTGCTACTCTATTCGTTTCATCTAATTTTTGATAGTTCCAATTTTCAATTTTTTCACCTAAGTTTCTAGTAATATTTAATTCTCTAAATAAATTTCTAAAATTCTGAAATCTGACGTCTTTTCTTTTTGGCAAAATATTAGCAACATAAATTGGTTTTCCAGTCAAAGCAGCTTCAGATATCATTGAGCTAGAGTCACAAGTAACAACTATATTTTCAGAAATAGCTAGAGCTGAAAGATAAGCTTTTTTATCAACATTCATAATCACAGTGTGATTTTCTCCAAAAAACTCTTTTGCATAATGTATAGTATTTAACGGTGTTCTCATTGAAGGTATGACCACAAGTTGAAAATCATGTTTTTTCAATAATTTGTAAAAAATTGAGAAGATATGCTTCATATTTTTTGTTGAGTAGTCATAATATTTTGTAGGACCGCCCATTATCAAACACCAAATTTTTCTATTATCCTGTTTGATATATGAATTTAAATAACTTCTATTTTCTTCAATTTCATTTTCTGTTAAATAGTGAATAGCACCTTTTGTTTTAATTACATTTGGGCCGCTTATCCCATCATGTTCGGGAGCAACAATAAAATCAAAATAATTAAAATCCACCTTTGGATCTTGAATATGAATATTTAAAACTTTTTTTTTTGAAATACTTTTTAAGTGGATTGAGGGAATCACACTTTTTCTTCCACATGAAATAATTACATCGAAATCAGACTCGTTTATTTTTTTATAAACATTTTGTGATATTGGCGTTAATTTTGGTGGGACAATTTTCCAAAAATTATTTAGTTCAACCTTATGGTGTGTAAAATCAATACCTAAGGCTTTTGCTAAACCTTCAACCTGGCTTATCATTCCATGCATTCCTTGGGTTAATAATAATCCTTTTAATTTAGACATTAATCACTATATAGCTCTCATATGAGTCAAAATCCAACTAAACACACAAAAGTGTTAATAATTGGATCTGGTCCTGCCGGATACACAGCAGCAGTTTATGCGGCTCGAGCGATGTTAAATCCAATTTTAGTTTATGGTTCTGAACCTGGTGGTCAATTAACAACAACTACTGATGTTGAAAATTTTCCAGGATTTGCTGAAGTTATTCAAGGTCCGTGGTTGATGGATCAAATGAAAGAACAAGCAAAAGCAGTTGGAACTGAAATGATTGAAGATCATATTGGTTCAGTAAATTTAAAATCTACTCCGTTTGAAGCTATAGGCGATAGTGGGCAAAAATATACTGCTGACAGCATAATTATTTCTACAGGGGCTCAAGCCAGATGGTTAAATCTAAAATCTGAACAAGAATTTAGAGGATTTGGTGTTTCTGCATGCGCTACGTGTGATGGTTTTTTCTTTAAAGATAAAGAGGTAGCAGTTGTTGGAGGAGGTAATGCAGCTGTTGAAGAAGCGATGTTCCTTACAAAGTTTGCATCCAAAGTTAAATTAATTCATCGAAGAGATAGTTTGAGAGCTGAAAAAATGCTTCAAAAAAAATTAATGGAAAATAAAAAAATAGAAATTATTTGGGACTCTGTTGTTGAAGATGTACTGGGAGATCAAGAACCTAAAAATGTTAAAGGTATTAAAATTAAAAATTTAAAAACAGATAAAACTGAAGAATTAAAAATAGACGGATTATTTATCGCTATTGGACATGATCCAGCAACTTCACTATTTAAAGATCAACTTAAGATGGATAATGAGGGATATTTAATTACTAAACCAGATTCTACTGAAACAAATATTCCTGGAGTTTATGCTGCAGGAGATGTAAAAGACAAGACATTTAGACAAGCCGTTACAGCTGCAGGAATGGGTTGTATGGCAGCATTAGAAGCCGAAAAATTCCTATCTCACTAATTCGAGATTAAAAATAATAACTGATAGAAAGGTAAACGTAATGAAAGATAAGGTATTATTAACTGGAATAAGTGGATGGATAGCAAAACATACAGCTATAGAATTATTAAATAAGGGTTATGAAGTATTAGGAACTGTTAGAAATAAAGATTTAATCGATCAAACTAAAGAAACTATAAAAAAACATGCGCCAATCGAAAAATTATCTTTTATCGAATTAGATCTTTTAAAAGATGATGGCTGGGATGAAGCTGCAAAAGGATGCAAATACATTTTTCATATTGCCTCCCCATTTCCAATGAAAGTTTCAAGAAATAGAGAATTTTTGTTACCTGTTGCAGTAGATGGAACTTTAAGAGTTTTAAATGCTGGTATAAATGCTGGAGTTGAACAAATAATTAAAACATCTTCAATTGTTGCTATGTTTAGAAAGCCTAATAGAAGCAATCCTTATACATTTGGTGAAAATGATTGGACCGATGAAAATTGGATAGAAGGAGTTAATGATTATTTTTTATCAAAAACAAAAGCTGAAAAAGCTGCTTGGGAATTAATGGAAAGCAAAGGATTAAAAAGTAAGTTAACTACTATTAATCCAGGTGGAGTATTTGGTGATGCTTTAGATAAAAAAGGTGGAACCTCAATAGAATATGTTAGACAATTTTTGAAAGGTAAATTTCCTGGAGCACCTAAATTTGCTGTTTTAATTTCTGATGTCAAAGATATAGCTAAGGCTCATGTTGCATGTATTGGTAATCATAAAGTTGGTGGAAGAAGATTAATTGTTGGAAAAGAAGTTAAAAAGTTAGTCGAGTTGTCTCAATTAATGGCAGAAGCAATGCCCGAGTACGCAAAAAAACTTCCTAAAAAAGAATTGCCGAATTTTATGGTTAAATTAATTAGTTATATTGACTCAAGTGCTAAGATGATGATTCCTGATCTTGGTATTTTAATGCAAACTGATACGTCTTATGCAGAGGAATTGTTAGGATTTAAATTTAAACCAGCAAAAGATTGTATAACTGAGAACGCTAAATCAGTTGTTCAATTAGGATTAGTTTAAACTTTTGCAAAAATTAGAAATTTTATCCATTGCTTTCTTAAGATTATCCATTGATGTTGCGTAAGAAATTCTGAAAAAACCTTCTAAACCAAATGCAGAACCCTGGACTACAGCAATCCCACTATTCTCTAATAATGATTGAACAAAATCAGTATCAGATTTAATTTCATTACCATTAGGATCTTTTTTGCCCATTAAACCTTTGCAACTTGGGAAAACATAAAACGCTCCATCTGGATTTAGGCATTCAATTCCATCTATTGCATTTAAAGCATTAACCACAAAATCTCTTCTCTCCTGAAAAGAGTTTGCTCTTTCCTTTATAAAGTCTTGTGTTCCACTTAGTGCCTCAACTGCAGCCGCTTGGCTAATGGAAGAAGGATTAGTTGTTGATTGTGATTGAATTTTAGCAATAGCTTTAACAATGTCTTTTGGACCAGCTGCATACCCTATTCTCCAGCCTGTCATTGAGTAAGCTTTACTTACACCATTCATCGTAAGCACTCTATCTTTTAAACTATTAATTTGAGCAATTGTAAAAAATTTAAAACCTTCATAAGTCACGTGCTCATAAATATCATCGCTCAAAATATACACATGATTATGTTTTTCTAAGATATCTGCGATTGCTTTGATATCTTGCTCTGAATAACATGCTCCAGTTGGATTTGAAGGAGAATTAAGAATAATCCATTTAGTTTTTGGAGTTATAAATTTTTCAAGATCAATTGGATTTATTTTAAAACCTTGTTTTTCATCACATTCCATTATCACTGGTTTTCCTCCAGCTAATAAAACCATATCTGGGTAAGAAACCCAATAAGGAGCAGGAACTATAACTTCATCACCTTCGTTTAATGTGGCCATCATTGCATTATAAATTACATGCTTACCACCAGCACCAACTGTAATTTGATCAGTTGTATAATCTAAATTATTTTCTTTTTTAAATTTTTCTACAATCGCTTTTTTCAATGTTGGAGTACCATCTACTGCCGTGTATTTTGTATCACCATCGTTAATAGCTTTTATAGCTGCTTGCTTAATGTTATCTGGAGTATCAAAATCTGGTTCCCCTGCACCTAATCCAATAACATCTTTTCCAGCAGCTTTTAATTCTCTTGCTTTTTGAGTAACAGCAATAGTAGGCGATGGTTTAATCTTCTTTAAACTGTCTGATATTATGCTCATTGAAATATAAATAAATTCTACTACGTTGTTTAATATATGGAAAATACTTATCAAGATTTAATTACAGATATTCAGAGTAAAAATCCTAAAATAGGTGGAAAACTAGAGGGTGGAAAAAAATTCAAAATTAAATCTGATTTTAAACCTGCTGGTGATCAGCCTGAAGCGATTAAAAAATTAGTAAATGGTGCTAACAAAGATCAATTTAATCAAGTTTTGCTTGGTGTAACGGGATCTGGAAAAACTTTTACAATGGCTAAAGTAATTGAAGCTACTAATAGACCTGCCTTGATTTTAGCTCCAAACAAAACTCTTGCTGCTCAACTTTATGGGGAAATGAAAACCTTTTTTCCAGACAATGCTGTTGAATATTTCGTTTCATACTATGACTATTACACTCCAGAGGCTTACGTGCCGAGATCAGACACATATATAGAGAAAGAAGCCTCAATAAATGAACAAATTGATAGAATGAGGCACTCAGCAACTAGATCTCTTTTAGAAAGAGATGATGTTTTAATTGTAGCAAGTGTTTCGTGTATCTATGGATTAGGTTCAGTTGAAGCGTACAGTAAAATGACGCTAACTCTTCAAAAAAATTATGACTACAACAGAGAAGAAATAATCAAATCTCTAGTTGCTCTACAATATAAAAGAAATGATCAAAATTTTTATAGAGGAACATTTAGAGCAAGAGGAGAATATTTAGAAATATTTCCTTCACATTTAGAGGATAGAGCTTGGAGACTTTGTCTATTTGGAGATAAATTAGAACAGATAGAAGAGTTTGATCCGTTAACTGGTGATAAAGTAAGAGAATTAAGTTTAGTAAAAGTTTATGCAAATAGTCACTACATCACTCCTAAGCCTACAATCGAACAAGCAGTAATTAATATAAAAAAAGAATTAGAAGTAACTTTAAAGAAACACCGTGCTGAAAATAAATTATTAGAAGCACAGAGATTAGAAGAAAGAACTAAATTTGATCTTGAAATGATTGAAGCCACAGGTTCTTGTGCTGGTATTGAAAACTATTCAAGGTTTTTGTCGGGAAGAAAACCAGGAGAGCCTCCTCCCACTCTTTTTGAATACTTTCCAGATAACACTTTAATATTTGTAGATGAGTGTCACGTTACAGTGCCTCAGCTTAATGGAATGTATAAAGGTGATAGATCAAGAAAAAGTACTTTAGCAGAATACGGATTCAGACTTCCTTCGTGTATGGATAATAGACCATTAAAATTTGAAGAATGGGATTTAATGAGAACTCAAACTGTATTTGTTTCCGCAACTCCTGGGCCATGGGAACTAGAACAAACAAAAGGTCAGTTTATAGATCAGGTAATTAGACCAACAGGATTAAT
This sequence comes from Candidatus Pelagibacter communis, assembly GCF_001179845.1. Lineage (GTDB taxonomy): Bacteria > Pseudomonadota > Alphaproteobacteria > Pelagibacterales > Pelagibacteraceae > Pelagibacter > Pelagibacter ubique_Q. The sequence continues at coordinate 56,982 of NZ_CVSB01000037.1, forward strand.
TGATCCTCCTGTAGAAATAAGACCTGCAAAAAATCAAGTGGATGATTTAATGCATGAATGTAAAAGAGTTATAGAAAATAATCATAGAGTATTAGTAACAACACTCACTAAAAAAATGGCTGAAGATTTAACCGAATATCTTCATGAGAACGGTATAAAGGTAAGGTACCTCCACTCAGATATTGATACATTAGAAAGAATTGAAATCATGAGAGATCTAAGAATGGGTGTATTTGATGTCTTAGTTGGAATTAACTTATTAAGGGAGGGATTAGATATTCCTGAATGTGCTTTAGTTGGAATTTTAGATGCTGATAAAGAAGGCTTTTTAAGATCTGAAACATCTTTAATTCAAACTATAGGAAGAGCAGCTAGAAATGTTGATGGTAAAGTAGTTTTATATGCAGACAAGGAGACGAAAAGTATAAAAAAAGCAATTGCAGAAACTGATCGAAGAAGAAAAATTCAGTTAACTTACAATAAGAAACACAAGATAGATGCAAAATCAGTAAAAAAAGAAATCAGTGATATTCTAGAAAGTGTTTATGAAAAAGACTACGTTAAAGTAAGCGAAGGGTCTAATGTCGGAGGAAATCTTAAAAAACACCTTAAAGCTCTAGATAAAAAAATGAAAGAGTCAGCATCTAATTTAGAGTTTGAAGAAGCTGCTAAAATACGAGATGAGATAAGAAAATTAGAAAGCACTGAATTAGAAATTACATTAAATCCAAAAATAAGGCAGTATGACGTAAAAAATAAGCTTTATCCAAAAGGTAGATCAACTATGGGTATGCCAGGAACTAAAGTTACAAAAAAAAGAGATAAGAAATGGAAGCACGGAAAATAATTATTACTGGTGGAGCTACTCGAATGGGTGCTGCAATTGCAAGAAAGTTATCTGGTCCAAATATTGAAATCTTAATCCATTACAACAAGTCAAAATTAAAAGCAGAAAAATTAAAAAAAGAATTATCTAACAAAGGTACAAAAGTATACTTAGTCAAAGGTGATTTAAGTAAAGAAACTGATATAAAAAAAATAATTAAATTTGCAAAATCTAAATTAAAGTTTTTTGATTGTCTTGTTAATAACGCCTCTTTATTTGAAAATGATAAATTAAAAAATTTTTCATTGGATAGTTGGAGTAAGCATTTAAGAACCAATTTAAGAGCGCCCGCATTATTAACGAAAGAATTTGCTAAAAATGTTAAAGGTAAAAATAATAATATCATAAATATTATTGATCAAAGAGTTTTCAAATTAACCCCTTACTTTTTTTCCTACACTCTTAGTAAAACTGGTTTGTATACTTTAACAAAAACTAGCGCTATGAGTTTGGCTCCAAATATAAGAGTAAACGCAATTGCACCTGGACCCACTATAAAAAATCAAAGACAATCTGAAAAACATTTCAAAAAGCAATATTTAGCAACACCTCTTAAAAGACAAGTTGATGTGGAACAAATATGTAATGCTGTTGACTTTTTTATTAAAAATATATCTATTACTGGTCAGGTTTTGGCTATTGATAGTGGTCAAAATCTTAACTGGCAAACCCCAGATGTAATGGGCAAAGAATGAAAAAAAATAATTTAAAAATTGTCAAAATAGATAAAAATAAAAGCTTATTTAATTATGAGAAAAAAATCCTAATTAACGAATTAATCTTGGATTTAAAACTTGGTTATTACGATTTTGAAAAAGAAAAACCACAAAAAGTTAAATTTAGTCTTGAAATAGACTATGAAGACAAAAAACCTTCAAGCGATAAAGATATCAAATCCATTGTTAATTATGGAACTATAGTAAAATTAATTACGAAACTTGTAAAAAAGAAACATTATAATTTCCTAGAAACTTTAGCAGAAGCTGTTTTTGACGAGTTATTTAAAGACAAAAGGATTGCTAAAATAATGTTGAAAATTGAAAAATTAGAAATTTTAAAACAGTGTTCATCTGTTGGTATTCAAATTACCAAAAAGAGAAGCCATGATAAGCTCTGAAATAGGAAAAGAAGTAATTAAAAAAGAGCTACCTCTAGTACCAAAACTTCCAGGCATATACAGAATGCTTAATGAAAAGAATGAAATTCTTTATGTAGGTAAAGCAAAAAATTTACCAAATAGATTAAAGAGTTATGTTTCAGAAAAAAATCATATAATTAGAACTGAACGAATGTTGTCTCAAACAAGAAAATTAGAGATAACAACAACATCTAATGAAAGTGAAGCTTTACTACTAGAAGCAAATTTAATTAAAAAACATAAACCAAAATTTAATATCCTTTTACGTGATGATAAGTCATTTCCATTTATATTTATTGGTAATAAAGATAAATGGCCTCAAATAAAAAGACATAGAGGAAAAAAAACAAAAGAAGGTTTTTACTTTGGACCTTTTGCCTCTGCTGGTTCAGCTAATTGGACAATTAAAATGATACAAAAAATTTTTCATTTAAGAGTTTGTGATGACACCGTTTTCAAAAACAGAGAAAGACCTTGTATTTTATATCAAATAAAAAGATGTTCTGGACCTTGTGTAGGATATGTAAAAAAAGAGGAATACAATCAAACAGTAGAAGATGCTATTGAATTTGTTTCAGGCAAATCTAGGAAAATTCAAAAAAATCTTTCTAACCAAATGGAAAAGGCAAGTGAGAATCTTGATTTTGAAAAAGCTGTAATTTTAAGAGATAGAATTAAATCATTAAACATCATTCAATCTTCACAGAGAATTAATGAAGCAAACTTAGTTGAGGCAGATGTTATTGCTGGATATAAAGAATCTGGAAAAACTTGTATTCAAGTATTTTTTTATAGATCAAAACAAAATTGGGGCAATCAAGCTTTTTTCCCTAAACACGATCCAGATGAAAAGTTTAGTGAAATCCTTAATTCATTTGTTTCTCAATTTTATGAAAATAAAAGTGTTCCTTCATCGGTTATCCTTTCAGAAGAAATAAAGGAAAAAGCACTAATTGAAAAAACACTTACACAAAAAGAAGGTAAACAAATAAATATTTCAGTTGCCAAAAAAGGATCAAAACTAAAAGTAATTAATCAAGCAATTAAAAACGCAAAGGATAGTCTAAATAGAAAACTTTATGAAAGTCAGAATAATAAAGAATTGTTCGATGCAGTAGCTAAAAAATTTAATTTAGAAACCAATATAAATTTAATAGAGGTTTATGATAATAGTCATATTCAAGGCACAAATAGTGTTGGCGCTTTAATAGCCTACGGCGATGAAGGATTTATCAAAAAAAGATATAGAAAATTTAATATTAAGCATAAAAAAAATGAGCAAGACGACTATGGAATGATGAGAGAGGTATTAAATAGAAGGTTCAAAAGAGCAGTTCAAGAAAAAGATAATTACCTTGCTTTTCCTGATTTGGTTCTAGTAGATGGGGGAAAAGGTCAATATTCAGTCGCTAGAGAGAGCCTTAATGAATTAGGACTTCACGACATTCCAATTATTGCAATAGCAAAAGGTAAATTTAGAAATAGTGGAAATGAAACTTTTTTTCACAATGGTAAGGAATATAAATTCACTAGAAATGATCCTACCTTATTTTTTCTTCAAAGAATAAGAGATGAATCACATAGATTTGCTATAAGCGCTCACAGAGCAAAGAGAAAAAAAGGTATAAGCAAATCTCTGTTAGATCAAATAGAGGGGATTGGGGCTATAAGAAAAAGAGCTTTATTGAACCATTTTGGATCTGCAAGATCGGTTGAGTCTGCTAGCTTAGATGAAATAAAATCTGTAGAAGGTGTTGAGGAAAAAGTAGCAAAAAAGATATATAACTTTTTTCACGAATAATTATGCTAAAAAAAATTCCAAACATATTAACGATAGGGCGAATAATAATTGTTCCTTTTTTTGTTTTGGCTTTTTATCTTCCAGGATTTTATGGTGATCTTACTGCTTTAATATTATTTATTATTGCATCATTTACAGACTTCTTGGATGGTATGTTGGCTAGAATGTTTGGAGTAGAGTCAAAACTGGGTGAATTATTAGATCCTATAGCTGATAAAATTATTGTTGCAACAGCATTAATACTTCTGGTTATGGATGGAACAATCAGAAATTATGAGGTGATTGCAGCAATAATAATTCTTACAAGAGAAATTTTAATTTCAGGTTTAAGAGAATTTTTAGCAAAGGGAAAAATAAAACTTCCTGTTTCAAACCTTGCTAAACTTAAAACAGTATTACAAATGGTATCAATTGCTCTTTTATTGTCTGGAGATACTGGAAATAAAATAATTAATTTCCAAGATTATAATGCTCAAACTATAGGTATAATTCTTTTGTGGTTATCTGCTGCTTTAACACTTTTTACTGCATATGATTATATGCGAAAAGGTATTGATCACGCTATGTCTGAAGATAGTAAAGACTAGGCTGCTTTTTTCTTCCTTACTAATGCCTGATAACTTTCATTCAAATCAATAATAGTATCACAAACTTTAAATTGATTTTCAGCAATACAAGATACTGGTGTTACCTCTGCTGCTGTTCCTGTTAAAAAACATCCAACAAAATTAGGTAATTCAGTGGGACTAATTTTTCTTTCATGCACTTTTATATTTTTTGATTTTGCAATTCCAATTACGGTTCTTCTTGTAATACCGTCTAAAAAAGAATCTGGTATTGGAGTGTGAATTTCTCCATTTTTATCTTTGAAAAAAATATTTGCACCCGTTGCTTCAGCAATATTTCCTTCGTGATCAAGCATTAAAGAATCTGTATATCCTTGCTTTTCTGCCTCATGTTTTGAGAGTGTACAAATCATGTAAAGACCTGATGCCTTTGTATCCCATGGTATTGTATTAGGCGCTGGTCTTCTCCAATTTGAAATATTTAATCTTATTCCTTCTACTTTAAGTTTAGGATCAAAATATGATCCCCATTCCCATGTTGCAATCGCAACATGTATTTTGGTTTGTTGCGCAGAAATAGCCATCATCTCACTACCTCTCCAAGCTACAGGTCTTACATAACCATTTTCTACTTTTTGGGTTGCTATAATTTTATTGGATGCATTATTTATTTCTTCTTCTGTGTATGGAATTTCAAAACCCATTCTTCTTGCAGAGTGAAAAAATCTAGCTGTATGCTCTTCTAATTTGAAAATTGAACCATCATAAACTCTCTCACCCTCAAATACACAACTGGCGTAGTGCATACCATGGCTTAAAACATGTAGTTTAACCTCAGCCCAATCAACTAATTCGTTGTTGTACCATATTTTTCCAGATCGCTTGTCGTAAGGTATCATGTGTGAAAATTTTTTAATTTATAAATGAAAAATATCTTTGTATCTTTAATATGTCAATATAACTTACCTATTATGAAAGAACTTTTATATTTAAAAGATGACCAGCTTAAAGATCTAATTGAAAAACTATTTGTAAGCTATAGAGAAACCTTTTCTGACTCTAAAAAAATATTAGATAGATATTCAATTGGTTTAGCACACCATAAAGTAATTCATTTACTGTCAATGTATGAGGGGATCTCAATTTCTGAGCTGCTTAAGAGATTAAAAGTAACAAAACAAAGTTTAAATCGTGTTCTCAAAGATTTGATTAAACTTGAAATCGTCATTTTTAAAAAAGATGACCAAGATACTAGAGTAAAGCATGTTTTTCTGAATGATAAAGGTAAAAAAATTTTTAATGAAATTTTCAATTTACAAAAAAAGAGAATTTATAATGCTTTATTAAGTTCAAGTTCTGAAGAAGTTATTAATTTTGATAATGTACTAAGTAAAATAATTAATGGATAAGTTTATCGCACATATACTAGTGGTTGATGATGATGATGGAATTAGATCTCTTGTAAAAAAATATTTAAATGAAAATAAATTTTTAGTCACTACTGCTGAAAATGCAGAAAATGCATCAGAGAAAATAAAAATAATTAAGTTTGATTTAATAGTTTTGGATATCATGATGCCTGGTAAAAGTGGTCTTGAATTTTTAAAAGAAAATAAAAAAAAAATAGATACACCAGTTATACTTCTCACTGCTAAAGGTGAAGCAAGTGAAAGGGTTGAAGGGTTAGAGATTGGTGCTGATGATTATTTACCGAAACCATTTGAACCAAAAGAATTAATTCTAAGAATACAGAACATCTTAAATAAAACTATCAAAACAGATCAGAAAAGGGTTATAGAATTTGCAAATGTCAAAATTGATTTGAATAAACTTTTAATATTTAAAAGTAATAAAGAATTTAAGATTAATGCAACGGAAAAAACGATTTTAGAAAAAATGATTAATAACCCAGGCAAAACATTTTCTAGGGAAGATATTGGTCAATTAATCAATTTAGATAAAGAGAGATCAATAGATGTTATTATTACTCGGCTTAGAAAAAAAATTGAAATTGATCCAAAAAATCCAAAATTTTTGCAAACAATAAGAGGTGCAGGATATGTTCTCTGGATTGAGTAATTACTTAAAAAAAATATTACCAAAAAGATTATTTTATAGAGCACTTCTTATAGTTGCTATTCCAGTTTTGGTTTTGCAACTGGTAATTACAATTGTTTTTTTTGATAGCCTTTGGATCAAAACAAACAAGGGTATGACAAGAACCTTGGTAAATGAAATTAGTACATTTATTGAAGGCTATGAAAGTGAGCAAGAAAATAAACAAGAGTTGCTAGATCTTTTTTCCATATTTTTAGATTTAAATATTGAGTTTACCAATAACGAAAAATTACAAAATACAGATACTGAAAGATGGTTTAGTCCTATAGATAGAACTTTAAGAAGAGAACTAAAATCTAAATTTGGATTAGATGAATACTGGTTTGATACAACAAGTTATAAAGAATTAATTGATTTAAGAATTAAATACGAAAATGGTTATTTTAAATTTTTAGTGCCTAAAGATAGGGTTGCAAGTTCTTCAGCAAGAATATTTGCACTTTGGATCACAGTACCTGCAATTATAATGGTGATCATTTCTCTAATATTTTTAAAAAATCAAACTAGACCAATCACTAACCTAGCTCGTGCGGCTGAAAGGTTTGGTAAAGGAGAAAATATTGAAGAGTTCAAACCTTCTGGAGCCCTTGAAATAAGACAAGCAGGACATGAATTTGATAAAATGAGAAAGAGAATTGAAAGACACTTAAATCAAAGAACAGAAATGTTATCTGGAATAAGTCATGATTTAAGAACACCCTTAACAAGGATGAAACTACAATTAGCTTTTATAAGAGATAAAGAAACTGTTAATAAATTGACTGAAGATATCAATGAAATGGAGAAAATGTTAAATGAATATTTACAATTCACCAGCTCATCATATGTTGAAAAAGATGAAATGTTTAATCTATCTGAATTAATTTCAGAAGTTATTGATAAATATAATAATGAAAATATTTCACAAAACTTAACACCAAGAATTTACTTTAATGGTAGGAAAAATTTAATTAATAGGTGTCTAAATAATCTAATTGATAATTCACTGAAATATGCAAATAAAGTCGAAATTAGTTTAAGTAAAAAAAATACAAATTTATTCATTATTATTGATGATGATGGTCCTGGAATACCAAAAAATGAGTATGAAAATGTATTTAAACCTTTCTATAAAATAGATAAGGGTCGAGCAGACTCAAAATCAAGTGTTGGTCTTGGTTTATCAATTTCATCTGACATTATTAAATCTCATGGAGGAAATATAATGTTAGAAAAATCAAAAATGGATGGTTTAAGAGTTAAGGTTTTCTTGCCCGTTTAACTTTTTTATTTTTTTTTTTATCAAGTTTATTTATTTTATTTTCAAGATTCTCAACACGTTTTGAGAGTACTTCAAACTCATCTTTGCTTGTAAGTTTCATTTTAAAAACAAACTCATCTCTTTTGGATTTTAAGATATTAAATAATTCAGTAGTTAAGTCTTTTGAAGATACTAGTCCCTGCTCTATTAATTTAGCAAACTTATCAATTATAAATTTAGAATTTTTCATATTTAAGATATACATTATAAGTATTATTAAAAATGTTCATTAATAATTTTGACCCAGTAGCCTTAGAAATATTTTCTCTAGAAATCAGATGGTATTCTTTAGCTTATATGTTTGGAATTATATTAGGCTGGATTCTCGCAAAAAAATTATTTATCCAAGACATAGAAGTTAAAAATAAATTTGATGATTATTTAACTTATTTAATTATAGGTATAATTTTAGGAGGAAGACTTGGTTATATTATTATTTATAATTTAAGTTTTTATATAAATAATCCATTAGATATATTTAAAATTTGGCAAGGAGGAATGTCCTTCCATGGTGGTTTAATTGGAGTTATTTTCGCATCTATATTTTTCGCTAGAAAAAATAATCAAAATCCATTCTTATATTTAGATATTGTTGCTTTAGTAGCTCCAGTCGGATTATTTTTTGGACGAATAGCAAACTTTATAAATTCAGAGTTGTATGGAACTATAACTAATGTACCCTGGGCAGTAACATTTGTTCAGGTAGATAATCTTCCTAGGCATCCCTCGCAATTATATGAAGCACTATTAGAGGGTTTATTTTTATTTTTATTATTAATTTATTTTAAAAATAAATTTTCAAACAAACCTGGTGTGATTTCAGGATTATTTTTAATAATTTACTCAATTTTCAGATTTATTATTGAATTTTACAGAGTACCAGATGAACAGCTTGGTTATATACTTTTAAACTTAACGATGGGGCAAGTAGTAAGTTTAATATTTATAATATCAGGAGTAATCTTATTTTATTTAAAATATGAAACTCGCTAAAACAAATAATTTACCATTAGATCAATTTATAAATTTTGCTCTTTACGATAAGGACAAAGGTTTTTATATGAAAAAAAATCCTTTTGGTGAAGATGGAGACTTTATTACTGCTCCCAATGTCACAAGATTATTTTCGGAGATTATTGCAATTTGGACGATTACTTTTTGGAAAAGCATTGGCTCTCCAAAAAAATTTAATTTGCTAGAACTGGGAGCTGGAAATGGTGAAATGATGAAAGTCATAGATGAGACACTTATAAATTTTCCTGAGTGTTATAATGCCTGCAGTTTTGTAATTCATGAAAAAAGTGATTTTTTATTAAATGAACAAAAAAAAAATTTAAATTCTAAAAAATTTTCATGGTTAAAAAACATTAAAAAAATAAACTCAAATCCAACAATTTTTTTAGCTAATGAATTTTTTGACGCCATACCGATCAAACAATTTTTTAAAAAAAAAGATAGTTGGTTTGAAAGATTTGTGAATTTAAGTGATCCAAACAAAGCTGAATTTAAAGAAGAAAAAATTGATATAGAAACAATTGAAAAACATCTTAATTTCGAAATATCAAAAGATCAAAGTGTTATAGAATATTCGCCAGATACATTTAAATATTTAAAAACAATTTGTGACTTAATACAAAAAAATGATGGAGGAATGTTAGTTATTGATTATGGTTATGCAGATAGCAAAATGCATGAAACTCTTCAGGCAGTAAATAATCACAAATATTCTAACGTTTTAGAAAATATTGGAGACTCTGATATTACCTACAATATAAACTTTCATTCCTTTGAAAAATTTATTAATCAGTTTAAAGAAGTTAATTCAATTTTTACAAATCAAAAAAAATTTTTGACAAATATGGGTATTCTTCAAAGAGCAGAAATAATAAGCAAAAATATAGCATTTTCTAAAAAAGCAGATTTATTTTATCGAGTAAGACGTTTAATAGATGAAAATCAAATGGGTGAATTGTTCAAAGTCATGCTTGTAAAAAATAGGAGAAACAATTTTAAGACAGGTTTTCAAAATTGATAAAATCAAAAAAACTTTCGAAAATAAATATAATTAAACATGGTTTTTTTAATAAAACTGGTGGTAAATCAAAAAAAATTTATAAAAGTTTAAACTGTGGTCCTGGTTCTAAAGATAATCCCTCAGATGTTAAAAAAAATTTACAAATAGTTAAAAAAAAAATAAAAAGCACCGCTAAACGTATTTTTTTACTTCATCAAATGCATAGTAATAAGTTTGTTTATATTAATAAAAAAAATAAATTTAGATCAAAACCAAAAGCAGACGCAGTAATTACAAACCAAAAAAACATACCAATTGGTGTTTTAACTGCTGACTGTGTGCCGATTTTAATCTGTGATGAAAGAATAAAATTAGTTGCTGCAATTCATGCAGGATGGAAAGGTGCATACAAAGATATAATTAGCAAAGTAATCCAATTTATGATCAAAAAAGGATCTAATCCTAAAAATATTACTGCAGCTATCGGACCTGCTATCTCAGCTAAAAATTATGAAGTCAAACAAGATTTTAAAAGAAAATTTATAAAAAAGGATAAAAAAAATAATAAATTTTTTAAAATTAAGTACAAAAAGCTTTATTTTGATTTACCTAAATATGTAAAATCATGTCTTTTAAAGAATAAAATAAAAAATATTGAGTCTTTAAATATTGATACATTTAATATTAATAATAATTTTTTTAGTGCAAGAAGAGCGCTAAGGCTAAATCATGATGATTATGGTAGAAATATTTCAATAATTATGCTTAATTAGGTTTTTTTAATGAAATTATTATCCGGAAATAGCAACAAACCATTAAGCAAGAATATTGCTAAATATCTAAAATCTAAATTGGTTAACTCAAGCATTAGAAATTTTTCTGATGGAGAAATTTATGTTGAAATAAATGAGAATATCAGAGGTAACAGTATTTTTATAATTCAATCTGTTTCTTCGCCTGCAAATGATAATTTGATGGAGCTTTTATTGTGTATTGATGCACTAAAAAGATCTTCTGCAAAAAATATAACTGCCGTAATTCCATATTTTGGTTATGCCAGACAAGACAGAAAGGTAGTACCTAGAACTTCAATTTCTGCAAAACTAGTATCAAACTTAATTACAAAAGCGGGAGCTGACAGAGTAGTTACTGTTGATTTACATGCAGGTCAAATTCAAGGTTTCTTTGATATTCCGGTAGACAACTTGTTTGCAACACCTATTTTTGCAAGACATGCAAAAAAAAAGATAAAAAGTAAAAACCTTATTTGCGTTGCTCCAGATGTGGGTGGAACTGAGCGAGCAAGAGCACTAGGTAAACTACTAAATGTTGGATTAGCAATTGTAGATAAAAGACGACCGAAGCCAGGTCAATCTCAAGTCATGAATGTCATAGGAGATGTAAAAGGTAAAACTTGTATAATTGTAGATGATATAATCGATTCTGGTGGAACAATAGTAAATGCAGCTAAAGCTCTTAAAGATAGAGGGGCTAAAGAAGTTTATGTCTATATAACTCATGGTGTTCTTAGTGGTGAAGCTGTAAAAAAAATTAAAAATTCAGCAATTAAGAATTTAGTAATAACTGATACGATCGATAACATGAGCAGAACTAAAGGTGTTAAAAACATTGAGGTTCTGTCAATTTCAGGGCTTATGGGAGAAGCAATTAAAAGAATATCTAATTCAACCTCAGTATCAGATTTATTCAAATAAATACCTTGAGTTATTAAGTAACTTGAGCTAAAAACCCTTGTTTTTATGAATTCATTAGATGCCAACATCAGAAATACCAAAACTAAAGGTGAATTAAATTCATTAAGAGATAATGGTAATGTGCCTGCTATAATTTATGGTGGAGAGGCTCAAAACGAGAAAATTTCAATATCTAAAAAAATACTCAAGTCACTAATTGAAAAAGAAAACTTTTTATCAAGCATCATAACTTTAAATATTGATGGCAAACCTCAAAAAGTTCTACCAAGAGAAATAAAATATGACATTATTTCAGATGAACCAATTCATGTAGACTTTCTAAGAATAGTTTCAGGCATAAAAGTTAGAATTGAAGTTCCAGTAAAATTTTTAAATCATGAAAAATCACCTGGTTTGAAAAGAGGTGGGGTTTTAAACATTGTACGAAGAAAAGTTGAACTAAAATGTCCAAGCGAAAAAATTCCTGAAAATCTTGTAATAGATCTTGATGGAGTTGATATTGGAGAGAGTTTTAAGATCTCTTCTATAAATCTTGACAGTGAAGTTACTCCTACAATTCAAGGAAGAGATTTCGTAATTGCAACTCTAGCAGCTCCGACTGTTATGAAAGAACCTGAAAAACCTGCAGAAGCTGATGCGGCTGAGGGAGAAGGTGCTGAAGGAGCAGAGGCGGCGGCAGCTGAAGGTGGAGATAAGACAGCAGCTGAAAGTGATAAAAAAGAAGGTGAAGATAAAAAACCCGCTGAAGAAAAAAAATAAGTTAATTAAAATTGAATTTTATTCTCCAATATTAATATTTTATGCTTCTACTTGTAGGATTAGGCAATCCAACCCCAGATAGTGAAAAAAATAGACACAATATTGGTTTCAAGATTATAGATGCAATAAATAAAAAATTTGGACTTTCAAAACAAAAACCAAAATTCAAAGGACTTCTTACAACTGGTAATGTGGGTGAACAAAAAGTTTATGCAATTAAACCTTTAACATTTATGAATAATTCTGGAATTTGTATTAGAGAATTAATTGAATATTTTAAAATAGATGCTGAGGATGTTATCGTTTTTCATGACGATCTAGATGTAGAATTTGGAAAAATAAAAGCAAAATTTGGTGGCTCTGATGCAGGACATAACGGAATTGCATCAATAGATAAATTTATTGGTAAAGATTATTCAAGAGTGCGAATAGGAATTGGTAAACCAAAAGATAAAATGGAAGTTAGTGATTTTGTTCTTCAAAATTTTGACGAGGATGAAATGCTTGAATTGGAAAAAATTACCAATAACATCACAGATTCTATTTCAATACTTATCGAAAAGAAATTAGATTTATTCTCTAGTACTGTAAATAATAAATAATGAGTTTTAAATGTGGAATTGTTGGTTTGCCTAATGTGGGTAAATCTACACTCTTCAATGCTCTAACAAACTCAGGCAAAGCCCAAGCTGCAAATTTTCCATTTTGTACGATAGATCCTAATGTGGGAGTAGTCCCTGTTCCAGATAAAAGATTGAACAAATTATCAGAAGTTTCAAAATCAAAAAAAACAATAAATACAACTATTTCATTTGTAGATATAGCTGGTCTTGTGAAAGGTGCATCTAAAGGTGAAGGATTAGGCAATAAATTTCTGTCCCACATAAGAGAAGTTGATGCAGTTATTCATATGATTAGATGCTTTGACTCGGACGATATTCAAAATGTTAATCCTAATGTTGACCCAATAAGAGATCTTGAGATCATTGAAACTGAAATGATGTTGGCTGACCTAGAATCTATCCAAAAAAGACTTGAAAAAAATAATAAGAAAAATGTAGACGAAGATCAGCTTAAAATTTTAGAGATTGCATTAGACTGTATTAATAATGACAAAGATATATCAACATTAAATTCTCAATTTGATACAAAACAACTTAATCAAAGTGGTCTTTTATCAATAAAACCAAAGATTTTTGTTTGCAATGTTGATGAGCAAAGCGTACAGGATGGAAATCAATATACTAAAAACTTTATTGAAAAATTTGGAAAAGATAACACTCTGATTGTTTCTGCGGACATAGAGAACCAAATAAATGAATTAGCAGATGATGAAAAAAAAAATTATATGGATATGATTGGTTTAAAAGATACAGGTCTGAGTATGTTAATTCAAAAGGGCTATAAAATATTAGAACTTGATACGTATTTTACCTCTGGACCTGAAGAAACAAGGGCTTGGACTATTCAAAAAAACTGCACTGCTCCTAAAGCTGCAGGTGAAATTCATACAGATTTTGAAAAAGGCTTCATTAGAGCTGAAACTATATCTTATGAAGATTTCGTTGCTAATGATGGATGGGTAAATTCTAAAGCAAATGGAAAAATGAGACTAGAAGGTAAAGATTATATTGTGAAAGATGGAGACGTACTAAACTTCAGATTCAACACGTGACCATATCTTTTTCATGCTGAAGTAAACAAGAATTGTCAAAATAATTAAGTATATAATTGCTTTAAAGCCCATTTGATGTCTAGCTTCTAGATGGGGTTCAGCAGCCCACATTAAAAATGTTGTTACATCTTTTGACATTTGTTCAACAGTAGCAGCAGTTCCATCACCGTACTCAACCAACCCATCAGAAAGTGGAGCGGCCATTCTTATTTTATTTCCATACATGTATTTATTATAATGAACACCATCATCTAAAATCATTCCGCTAGGAGCTTCTTCATAGCCTTGTAATAAAGAATATACGTAATCAACACCACCACCTCTAGCTTTAACCAAAACAGACATGTCTGGAGGGTATGCACCACCATTTGCAGCTTGAGCAGCTTTTACATTGTCATACGGCATTACAAATTTATCAGATAATTTACCTGGTCTAGCAAACATTTCACCATCTGCATTAGGTCCATCCATTACCTCAAATGAAGCTGCAATAGCCTTAGCTTGATCTTCTGGAAATTCTGGTCCACCTTTTTCAGCTAAATTTCTGTAACTTAAGTATTTCATTGAGTGACATGAGGCACAAACTTCTGTGTAAACTTGATATCCTCTTTGAAGAGAAGCTCTGTCAAATTTTCCAAAAAGCCCTTTAAAACTCCAATCTGTTTTTAAGTAATCAACTTTTTCAGCAGCAAAAGAGAAGGTATTTGACGAACAAATTAATAATAATACTGAAAATATTTTAAGAAATTTTTTCACTTATTCTATCTTGCTTTCTTTTTTCCTCGCGGTTGCTAAATTGGGTGAACCACCAAGAACTGGTTCGGTTATGCTCAAAGGTACTGGTAAAGTTTTTTCTTTAAATCCTAAAACAGGAAGAATAACTAAAAAATGTAAAAAGTAATATGCCGTAGCAACTCTTGCAATTAACAAATAAAGTCCTTCAGCTGGCATTGCACCTACATAACCAAGAATTAGAACATCAGCAACTAGTATCCAGTAAAACTGTTTATACAAAGGTCTAAATACTGCAGATCTAATTTTCGAAGTATCTAACCAAGGTAAGACAGCTAGAATTAATATTGCAGATAACATTGCCACAACCCCCAATAATTTATCTGGGACAGATCTTAAAATTGCATAGAAAGGTAATAGATACCATTCAGGTACAATATGTGCGGGTGTTACCATTGGATTTGCCTCAATATAATTATCAGCATGACCTAGTATATTTGGTGAATAAAAAACAAAAAATGCAAAAACAATCATGAACATTAATAAAGCGAAACCATCTTTGATTACGATGTAAGGATGGAAAGGTACAGTGTCTTTGGACGGTTTTTTGATGTCTATTCCAACTGGATTATTATTTCCAGGAACATGCAAAGCCCAGATATGCAAAACAACTAATCCTAATATTAAAAATGGAATAAGATAATGCAACGTAAAAAATCTGGTTAAAGTTGGATTGTCTACTGAGTATCCACCCCATAACCATGTAACAATACCCTCTCCAACAAAGGGAATGGCACTAAATAAATTTGTAATTACAGTTGCTCCCCAGAAGCTCATTTGTCCCCAGGGCAATACATAGCCCATGAACGCAGCTGCCATCATTAGCAAGTAAATAATTATTCCAATTATCCAAATTATTTCTCTTGGTGCTTTGTAAGAACCGTAAAACAATGATCTAAAAATATGAATGTAGACTGCTAAGAAAAACATAGATGCACCGTTTGCATGAATATATCTAATTAACCAACCATAGTTAACATCACGCATGATGTGCTCAACACTCTCAAAAGCCATATCAGCGTGAGCGATGTAATGCATAGCAAGAGTTAATCCAGTTATAATTTGAGTGATTAAGCAAAAAGTTAAAATTCCACCAAATGTCCACCAATAATTTAAATTTTTAGGAGTCGGATAATCAGTTAAATGATTTGCAAGAGTTAATAGTGGCAATCGATCATTAAACCATTGTCCTACTTTTGATTTTGGTCTGTAATCGTGATCACTCATTAGTGTTCAATTTATCCAATCTTAATTGTATTAGCGTTAACAAATTCGTATTTGGGAATTTCCATGTTTAAAGGAGCTGGTCCTTTTCTTATTCTTCCAGATGTATCATAGTGAGATCCATGACATGGACAGAACCATCCATTGTAATCGCCTTTGTCATTTAAAGGTACACATCCTAAATGTGTGCAAACCCCTAACATTACAAGCCACTCAGGGTTTTTAGCTCTATCCTCATCTTTCTCAGGATGAATTAAATCCTCCATCTTTACTTTTCTTGCTTCATCAATTTCTTCTTGAGTTCTTCTTCGTATAAAGACTGGTTTACCTCTCCACAAAACAGTTAATGTATTTCCTGGTGTTAATGCACTTACATCAACTTCTGTGCTAGCTAATGCTTTAACAGAAGCATCTGGATTCATTTGATCTATCATTGGCCACACCACTGCAGCGGCACCAACAGCTCCTACCGCTGTGGTAGCTGTAAATAAAAAATCTCTTCTTTTTGTTTTTTTTTCAGACACTATTAGTAGCTTTTATTATTATCTCTTTTTGATTTAAAATAGTTAATATACGAATTCATATAATATAAAATAATTATTTTACTACTGAAAGAATGACACAGAATTCAACAATTTTAGGACCCAAAATAGCTTTGTATGAGCCTGATATACCTCAGAATACTGCTGCAATCATAAGAACCTGCGCTTGTTTGGGTGCTAAATTAGAAATAATTGAACCATGTGGCTTTCTATTATCAGACAAACGTTTTAAAAGAGTGGTTATGGACTATATGGACTATAGTCAAATAGAGTTTTATCAAAGTTCAGAAAAATTTTTTGAGGCAAAGAAAAAACAGAGAATCGTATTGATGACAACTAAGGGTTCAATAAATTATACTAAATTTAAATTTAAGCCTGATGATACTATTTTGTTTGGAAGAGAAAGTGCTGGGGTCCCCGAGAAGGTTCATAAAATTATTAAAAATCGTTTAAAAATACCAATGAATAATCAAGTAAGATCTCTTAATATTGCATCGTCTGTTGCCATTGTTTTGGCAGAAAGTTTGCGTCAAATTGAATTAATATAAAATGGATATTTTAATTAAAAAAGACTTAGCAAGTAATTGGTTTAAGCTATTACAAAATGCAATATGTGACGACATTTTAAAAATTGAAAAAAACAAAGTAAATTTTCAATCAACTTCTTGGAATAGAAGCAGTAAAAAAGATGAGGGTGGTGGTGAATATAGGATTCTTAAAAATGGAAAAATTTTTGAAAAAGTAGGAGTAAATTTTTCAAAAGTTTATGGAAAATTTCCTAAGCAATTTCAAAAGAATATACTGGGCGCAAGTAAAGATCCTAGATTTTGGGCATCAGGAATATCAATAGTTATGCATATGCAAAATCCCCATATTCCTGCAATGCATTTTAATACCAGATTTATTTGCACAACAAAGAATTGGTTTGGTGGAGGTATGGATGTAACCCCGGCAATAAAAGATGAAAAAGAGAAGAAAAACTTTCATAAAATATTAAAGGCAATGTGTGATAGACATAATAAAAATTATTATAAAAAATATAAAAAGTGGTGTGATGAATATTTTTATCTACCTCACAGAAAAGAAGCCAGAGGTATAGGTGGAATATTTTTTGACTATAAAAATGATAATTTTGAAAATGACTTTAAATTTGTCAGAGATGTTGGTGTTACATTTCAAATGCTATTTAATGAAATAATTAAAAAAAAATTAAAAAGAAAATGGACTTTAAAAGATAAAGAGTTTCAGTATATTAAAAGAGGTCGATACGCAGAATTTAATTTGCTCTACGATAGAGGAACAAAATTTGGGCTACAAACTGGCGGTAATGTTGAAGGAATTTTGATGTCATTACCTCCGGTTGCAAAATGGAAATAAAAAAATGGATAAAGAGCCAATAACATTAAACGGATTAAATAAACTAAAAGAAGAATTAGTTTTTTTAAAAGAAAAAAAAAGACCTGAGATAGTAGCTGCAATTGCTGAAGCGAGATCCCATGGAGACCTTAAAGAAAATGCTGAATATCATGCAGCTAAAGAAGAACAATCTCATAACGAGGGAAGAATTACAGAAATCAACGATATTATTGCAAGAGCAAATGTTATTGATGTTACAAAACTAAATAACGAAGGAAAAGTAATTTTTGGATCTACAGTTTATTTAGAAGATTTAGATACTGGTGAAAAAATTAATTATAAAATTGTTGGAAGAGATGAGGCAGATTTAAAACAAAAACTGATTTTCTTTCAATCACCAATTGGTAAAGGCTTGATTGGAAAAAATAAAAGTGATTTAGTTGAAATAAATACACCCTCTGGTGTAAAAAATTTTGAAATTAAAGACGTTAAATATATTTAACTTTTAACTATTTGCTGTACTTGCTTATCTGAAATTTGAAATCCATTTTGAACCCAAGTTTCTTCTATTTTTTTTAATTTATTACCTAAAGTTTTACCCTCAGTAATTTGAAATTTAGACATTAGTAGATCAGCCCCTATTGGCAAAGTTGGAATAGTTTTCTCTTTATAATTATCTAATAGTTTAATTAGTTTTTGCTCTACTTTGTTTGAGTTAAAAATTTTAAAATTAATTATATCTATTACAGCCTGTCGCCCATTAAAATAAAAAAGTTTATTCAAATTTTTCTCTGTAAAGCTGTTAAGAGTTACTTTTTCTCTATAAAAAAGATCTATCAATTTTAATCTTTTCTTATCTTTGTTAGATATTTTAAATTTATAAAGAAAATAATCAGCATTATCAGTCCCATCAATTACTAAAAGCGCAATCAAGAATATAAAGTCAATTTTTAAAAAATTCTCTGCAGCATAAGAATTTTGTTTTTTAAAATTTTTAATATTCTTTAATTGAGGGAAAATTATTTCTATGAGTTCTAAACTTTCTTTATCTTTAAAGAGTTTTAAAAATCCATTTGAAGTAGTTATTTTTTTTAGTTCATCGATTAATCTTTCAGATGATATATTTGAAATTCCATCAATATTTTTTTTTATATTTTTTATTATTTCTGGCTGGTGCTTATGATTTGAGTAATTTAAATAAAATCTTAAATACCTCAAAATACGTAAATAATCCTCTTGAATTCTTTTTTCCGCATTGCCAATAAAATTAATATAACCCTCCTCTAAATCTTTTTTACCGTTAAATGGATCAAATAAATTACCATCACCATCTGCATAAATTGAATTGATAGTAAAATCCCTTCTAGAAGCATCTTCCTTCCAATCTAAAGAAAATTCTACTTCAGCATGCCTTCCATCAGTTGAGACGTCTTTTCTTAAAGAAGTAATTTCATATTTATATTCGTCAATTATTGCGGTTATAGTTCCATGTTCAATTCCTGTTTCGTAATAACTTATTTGTTTGTTTTTAAGAGCCTCACAAACTTCCGGGGGCGTTAAATTTGTTGCTAGGTCAATATCATCAACATTTTCTTTTTTTATCACTTTTCTTACACACCCACCCACATATCTTATTTCACTTTTCTCTGAAAAATTATTAATTGCTTCAAAAATTTTATTTGCTGGTGTTGTTAAAGTAATTTGTTTTAAATTTTGACTGATATAATCAAGATTTTTTGATCGGGAAAAAAATTTATCTAAAAAATTTTTCATAAATGGCTGGGGCGCTAGGATTCGAACCTAGGATGCAGGTACCAAAAACCCGTGCCTTACCGCTTGGCTACGCCCCAATACTAGCTTCCTATAACATAAAAATATAAAATTCATATAGTTTTTGCTGTAACACACCAATAATTTTTATATTTTCTTTTAAATTTAGCTTTTGCCAATTTACAACTCTTTAATGAATTATAATAGGCAACAATTGTTGATCCTGAACCAGTCATTCTTACAAATAATGGATTATTTATACTTTCTAAGAACAACTTTATTTTTTTTAGTTTTGGATATTTTTTGAGTGCTATTTTTTCAAGGGCATTTTGTTGATCAATCAAATATTTTATTCCAAACATGTTTTTTTTAGGTTTGTTATATTTTGATTTTGTATACTTTCTAACAGCTGAGTATATTTTTTTAGTTGAGCACCCAAAATTAGGCTTTACTAAAGTAGAGTAATATTTTGGAGTATTATAAATCTTTTTTATTCTACCATCTGATGACAACACACAGCTAGATGAAATGGTGCCCAAAATAACATCAGAACCAACTAAGTCACAGATACTTCGAGTTTTTTGATAATTAGGATTAATAATTTTTTTTTTAACCAGATAATTAAACACACTAGCTGCATTCATCGATCCCCCGCCCAACCCAGCTTCTTGAGGGATTGATTTTTTAATTTTAACTTTAAATTTTTTATTTTTTAATAAATTTTCTTTATCTAGTATTTGAAATAATTTTTGAACAGTATTTTTTTTTCCAATATTTTTAGAAAACTTTCCATAAAAAGAAATATGATGTTTTTTTCTATTATGTTGATTTATCGAAATAACATCATGTAAATCTATGAAATCAATTATACTTTCAATTTTATGTAAAACCTTTTTTTTTCCAGTGATATTTAGTGCTAAATTTAACTTTGCATTAGATTTAATTTTATTAATTTTCATTTAGGAATTTTTAAGACCTTCAATTACTTTAATATTGATATTTTCTCTCATATCGTCTTCGGTGTCATCAAAAGTTAATACGTTATTCCAAAAATATCTTGCTTGAATTTTTCGATTTAACTTCCATAAAATGTCTCCATAATGATCATTCACGATTGGATCATCTGGCATTAATTCTACAGCTCTTTTTAAATACTTTTCTGCTTCTACATAATCCTCTATTAAAAAATATGCCCAACCAATTGAATCAATAATATATGGATCATTGCTTTTTAAATCATATGCTGTTTTCAACATATCCATTGCTTCATTAATTTTATAATCACGCTCTAACCAAGAGTAAGCAAGGTAATTCAAAATATATGCATCACTAGGATCAATTTTAAGCGCATGCAACAAATCTTCATCTGACTTTTCATAATTGCCCATTCTTTCATAGCTACCACCTCTACGGTACAATACATCTGATTTAATAAGTGAATTGTCATCCAGTGTTAAAATAATTTCTGTATAACGATCTATTGCCTTTTCATAATTTTTAGAATTCTTATAAAAATTAGCTAAATCAAAAATCATTTTTATATTTGGATTTTCAATTTTATTAAATTTTGAATCTATGTATTTAATCCCATTTTCATAATCTTGCTGTTGAATTATTATTTGAGCTTCTTTTTTTAATCTAAACCAATAATAAAATTCATCTTTTTTTTTAAAGTTTTTTAAGATCCTTTGTACTTTATCAAATTCATCATTAAGATAAAAATTTTCTGCAACCAATGACAAATTAAATTCAAACTTGGGATTTAAATAGTTTGACAAATTTAAGTAAAAATTTGATTTGTCAAAATTATCCTGAGAAGAATAAAGATTAGAGATTAAAAATAAAAACTCACTTACAAGATCATTATGATCTTTGCATGAAAAAATTTTTCCAAAATCATCGAATTTTTCTTTGTCTACCCAACTTTTACTTTGTGAAAGTAAAAGTGTTGAATTTATATAATCAATTTGTTCAACAACTAATCTTGCTTCATTTAATTTATTGTTATCAATTAAATGATTAAGATAAAAGAAAATGTATCTTGAATAGTCGCCTTGTTGATTATTTATTAAATTAAGAAAAAATAACGAAGTTCTTTTGTCTTCAATATAACATCTTTGGAATGTCTCGGCTATAAGAGACAGGTTCCCAAAATTTTTTTTGTTATCTAATATTTTTTTATTTTTAAATGTATAAATGTACTGTTTTAGAGTTTCAAATATAACTAGATTTATCCTATCTTCATCTTGAAATTTTAAACTTTGTGATAAATATTCGTCAGCTTTTTTAAAGTTATTTTTTTTTAAACTATCAATTATTAAAATTATATATGCATCATAAAAATCTGAATTAGATTTGTTTGCATTGTTATTTAATACATTAATTGCTTGAGGTACTTTGTTATCTAAAACTAAAGAGTTAACATATCTTTTTAAATAACTGTCATGTTTGTTAATTAATACTTTGGTTAAGTTAAAATATTTTAAAGCTTCAGAATTATCTCGATTTTCAAATGCAACAATTCCAGAAAAATAATTTGATAAATCTCTTGAGTTGAAATCATTAAAAGTAGCACTTTTAGAATACAAAGGTGTCTGATAAGATATGAATATTAATAGTACTAATTTTAAAAATTTTAGGAACATGTAACCATACTATGACTAAAAAAGTGATAAATCAAAATACCAAATTAAACCAAGAACTAATTAATACTATTGAGCCAAAATTTATATTCGCTGATAAGCCAATAAATAGATTTAATATTTTAGAAACGAACAATGGAACCCTGCAAATTAATAAAGAAGAATTAATAAAAAATTTAAAAGATCAAATAAATTCAATTGAAAATTGTAAATTGAAAGAAAATTCAAATAAAATTATTTTAGGTGAGGGAAATATAAATAGTCCACTAATGTTAATTGGAGAGGCTCCTGGGCCTGAGGAAGAAAAATTGGGCGTCCCATTTAGAGGTGAAGTTGGTGAACTTCTTAACAAAATGCTTATAGCCATCAATATTAAGAGACAAAATATTTACACTAGTTATGCAATCAATTTTAGACCACCTGATGACAGAAAACCAACCTCGACCGAAATTAAAAGATACTCAGAATTTTTGAAAGAGCATATATCAATTATAAACCCAAAGATCATTGTTTTGATGGGTAGTTCAGCAATGGAGGCTGTTACAGGAATAAGTGAAAAAATAACTAATGAAAGAGGACATTGGAAGGAAGTGATTTTAAAAAACAAAACATTCCCTTTAATGATAACTTTTAATCCATCTTATTTAATCCGTTTTCCAGAAAATAAAAAACACTCATGGGAAGATTTAAAGAAAATTAGAGACAAAATAAAAGATCTGAAGTTAAAAATTTGATGAAGATAATTGCTGGGGTTGATGAGGTTGGTAGAGGAAGTTTAATTGGGCCTGTTTATGCTTCAGCAGTAATTTTAAAAAAATCAATTAATCAAAAATTATTAAAAGACTCAAAATCATTAAGTAAAAAAGAGAGGGAGTATCTTTGTACATATATAAAAAAAAATTCTTATTGGTCCATAGGCAAAGCTTCTGTCAAAGAAATAGAAAAGCTGAATATACTACAGGCAAGTTTGCTGGCTATGAAAAGAGCTATAAAAAAACTTAAGAAAAAACCAACACACGTTCTGATAGATGGAAACAAAACTCCAGAATTAGAAAATTATAATTTAAAATCAGTTATTAAAGGAGATAAAAAAATCCCCTCTATTTCGGCAGCTTCTATAATTGCAAAAGTATCAAGGGATAAGTTTATAGCCACCTTGTCAAAAAAAAATACAGGTTATGACTGGGATAAAAACTTCGGGTACGGAACAAAACAGCACTTAAAAGCTTTGAAAAAATTAGGTATTACCAAACATCATAGAAAAACTTTTTCACCAATATCTAAAATAAATTAATACTACATCTAGTTACCTTCTAATTTAGAAACACTAATCGAATCCAAATTTTTCAATCTCAGGTTGACCGTAGAATCCATTTGGAGTCTAATTAATTTTTACAAATGAAAACTGATTTCAAAAATAAAATAATTAATGGAGATAGTCTCGAAGAATTAAAAAAAATTCCACGTGAAACTTTTGATTTAATTTTTGCTGATCCTCCTTACAACTTACAATTAAAAAGTGAATTAACTAGACCCGATAGATCAAAGGTTAGTGCGGTAAATGATAAGTGGGATCAATTTGAAAATTTTAAAAAATATGATGATTTCACTTATGAATGGCTTGGTGAATGTAAAAGAATTTTAAAAAAAGATGGAGCAATTTGGGTTATAGGAAGCTACCATAATATTTTTAGAGTTGGCACAGCAATCCAAAATTTAGGTTTTTGGATTTTAAACGATGTCATTTGGAATAAAAACAATCCAATGCCAAACTTTAGAGGAACACGTTTTACTAACGCTCATGAAACTTTGATATGGGCTTCTAAAAGTGAAAAATCAAAATACACATTCAATTATCAATCTTTAAAATGCTTAAATGATGATTTGCAAATGAGATCTAATTGGGATCTTCCAATATGCAATGGTTCTGAAAGACTTAAAAAGGATGGAAAAAAAATTCACTCTACACAAAAACCAGAAGCACTATTACATAGAATTTTACTAGCTACATCTAATAAAAATGACCTGATTCTTGATCCTTTTTTAGGATCAGGAACAACAGCTACAGTAGCAAAAAAACTAGGAAGAAATTATTTTGGAATAGAAAAGGAAAAAAATTATTTTAAAGCTGCTGAGCAACGCATAAAAGCTACAAAACCTATTGAGGACGACTTATTAGATACTCTAAAAAATAATAGATCAAAACCAAGAATTCCTTTTGGTTCATTAGTTGAGCTTGGAATAATTAAACCTGGAACTAATATTTTTGATAATAAGAAAAAAATAACAGCCAGAATTATGGCTGATGGTAGTATAAAACATAATCAAGCAGAGGGTTCTATACACAAAGTTGCGGCTACTATTTTAGGAGCTGAAAGTTGCAATGGATGGACTTTTTGGCACTGTGATATAAATGGACGAACTTATCCTATTGATTATCTAAGACAAAGATTAATTTCTAAAAATTAACTTTTATAAATTTTACCCAAATAACTTTGTAAAAATTTTTTATTCTTAGTTAAAAGTTTTAAAAAAATATTTCTTAATATAATCATAATTGGATTTGATAAATGGAAAGCAAATTGATTGAAATTAGATCTGCTTTTAATCATTTTTACTCTCTTCAATCTGATATCATAAAAATTATTATTATTTATTAAACATTTATATAATTCATTAGATCCCTCAATTGATTGGGAAGCTCCCTGCGCAAATGAAGGTGAAAAAGCAAAAAATGCGTCTCCTACAAGGAATATATTTTTTGGAGGATTGTATAAATTTTTACTTACAAATATTGGAAATAATTTAATATTTTGAAGACTTTCCAAAAAACTTAAAGAAACTTTTTTAGATAATTTAAATTTAATATTTTTTATAAAAGAACTCTCATTAAAAAGATTGTAATTCTCTTGCTCATTTGAATTTAATTTATGTTTTAAAATGCCAATAAAATTTAAATTTTTATCATTATTAATTGGATAAATAACATAATGAAAATTTGGCCCTAAAAACAAAGAAATATTTTCTTCATTTATATTTTGTAGATTTTCTCTCGATATAGTGCCCCTAATAGCAATCGTGTCATTGTAAATTGGTTTTGATTTATTGTTTGAAATTAATAACTTCCCCTTAGAAAACACACCATCTGAAATAATTAAGTAATCGCAACTAATTTTATTTTTATCAAATATTAATTTTATTGAATCTTTATCATAATCAATCTGTTCAATAGTGTGATTATATCTAATTATATCCTCGTTTATTTGTTCTTTTAAAAATTGAAGTAATTTTGATCTTTTCAATGTTGTATATTTACAATCTTCAGAATTAAATTTTGAAATGTCTAAGTCACAAATTTTTTTTGAATTTTTAATTTCATAAAAATCAATTTTTTTTGGATTAAATTTTTCCTCTTTAGTGAGAGAAGCAAAGCCTATTTTGTTTAAAAGCTTCACGCTATTTACTGACAGCTGAATTCCATAGCCTTCATCTATTTCTATTGAATTTCTTTTTTCATAAATCGTAACCTGATAATCCTTATGATCTTTAAATAAATTGGCAATATACAAACCAGAAATTCCAGCACCAATTATTGCTATTTTTTTCATTTATGACTTTCTAAAAATTTTACTATCTTTTTTGTAAATGTTGGCAGTGTATAATTTTGAAGCTTTGTTGGATCAATCCAATAATTATTTTTATTTAAATTATATTTATTTTTAAATTCAATTTTAATATTCATGCTCATATTAGACATTTTAAAATTCAAATCTCTATCAAAATTTTTAGGATTATTTACTTCCTCCATCGGGAAGATATTAAAATTTTTCAAAAAATTAAATTTATTATTTTTGATTAATAAATAATGATTATTTTTTTTATAAACATTTAGCTTGTAAAAAGTTTCCTTACCTTTTTTTTTAAATTTTACTAAATCAAAATTTTTATTTTTAAATGATTTGCATTTTTTTACTAATGGACAGTTCTTACAATTAGGACTAACAGGTTTACAAATTAGTGCTCCTATTTCCATTAAAGCTTGAGCATAATCACTAGACCTTTTGACAGATGTTCCAAAAATTTTTTTCTTCTCATGTAAATTTTCTTTTTTTATTTGATCTTGTTTTTTTAAAAATAAGTATCTCTTTAATACTCTTTCAATATTACCATCTAGAGGAATTATTGGTTCATTGAATGCAATTGCAGAAATTGCACTTGCTGTATAATCTCCAATTCCTGGAAGAGACTTTAAATCTACAAAATTTCTAGGTATTTTTTTATTAAAATTTTTAACAACTATTTGAGCTGTTTTTTTTAAATTTCTTACTCTTGAATAGTATCCAAGACCCTCCCAAAGTTTCATTAATTTTCTATCATCATATTTAGATAATTTTTCTATTGTGGGAATATTTTTTATAAATCTATTAAAGTAAGGTATTACCGTTGCAACCTGGGTTTGCTGCAACATAAATTCACTTACTAAAGTGTAATATTGCTTTTTTGTTTGAGAAACATTCTTTCTCCAAGGTAAAGATCGTTTATTTAAATCATACCAATTAAGAATATTATTTGTTATTATTTGATCTTTCATATGCAATCTAAAAATAATACTAAGCAGAGAAACGCTAGCATTCAAGGATTAAGATCTTTCAAAGACACTTTGCCAAAAAATGTCAAAAAAATAATAAATAAAAAAGGTCATGTATATTCAGAAACTCTGAGCAATTGGAAATTTTTAGTTGGAAGCGAATTATTTAAAATTTGCTATCCAAAAACATTTAAAAATTCAAATAAATTTGGTGTTAGTACCTTAGTGGTTATGGTCAAGCGAGGACATGAAGTTGACGTAGAATATTCGAAAAAAGATATTTTAAATAAAATGAATAATTTTTTTGGATATTCTGTTGTTGAAAAGCTTAAATTCATAAGTTTTGATGATCAACATGAAATGACGGGCTCGGGTGAAACAAAAGTTAAAAATGTGGCAATTAGTAAATATCAAGATAAGATTAAAGGTGTTAAAAACGAAAAAATTAAAAAATCATTAACAGAGTTAACCAGGGTTTTTAGAGAGAAATGAAAAAAATTATATTCTTAATATTAATATTTTTTACTACAGTCTTAAATGTACAAGCTGAGGAAATTAAAAGGATAACTGTCGGTAAAAAGGATGCAAAAATAACTATTATAGCTTTTGAATCATTAACTTGTAGTCATTGTGCTAACTTTCATAAAAATGTTTATCCTCAATTAAAAGAAGAATTTCTAGATAAAGGAATTGCTAAAATTGAATTTAGACATTTTCCATTAGACATAGCTGCCTTTAATGCATCTAAAGTTTCTCAGTGTAAGAATGATGGAAATTCAGATATCCTTGAAAGTTTATATGCTAATCAACAAAAATGGGTAAAGGGAAGTTCAATACAGGAGGCAAATAAAAATCTACAAAAATTTTTAAAAAGTGAGGGATTTAGTATTGATTTTGATACTTGCATAAATAATAAGGAAATTGAAGATTTTGTATTAAACGATCGAATCGATGGAGCAAAGAACTTCAAAGTGAACGCAACTCCTACGATTATTATTAACAACGAAAAATTTGAAAAAACTCTAAATTATAAAAATTTAAAAAAAGCGCTAGAAAAACTGATATAAGTTAGTGCATGGAGTTTAAAAAAATCCAATTAAATGGATTTAAATCTTTTGCTGAAAAAACCAACTTCTTAATTGAGGATGGTCTTACGGGTATAGTGGGTCCTAACGGCTGTGGTAAATCTAACATTGTAGAATCTTTAAGATGGGTAATGGGAGAGACCTCGGCAAAAAGTATGCGTGGATCTGGTATGGAAGATGTTATATTTTCAGGGACATCTAACAAAGCATCAAAAAATATTGCAGAAGTATCAATCGAAGTTGAAAACAAAGATAAAGAGGGCCCTATCCAATACCGTGAATTAGAGCAAATACAAGTGAGAAGAAAAATAGAAAAAGATAAAGGATCTAAATTTTATATTAATGATAAAGAAGTAAGAGCAAGAGATGCTCAAATGTTTTTTGCAGATCTTTCGACTGGTGCGCACTCTCCATCCATGATTAGTCAAGGAAGAATAGGTGCATTGGTAACAGCGAAACCAACAGATAGAAGGTCTATTTTAGAAGAAGCCGCAGGAATATCTGGTTTACACGTTAGAAGACATGAGGCTGAATTAAGATTAGGTGCGGCTGAGAATAATTTAAAAAGAGCGGATGAACTAAGAAGACAGCAAGAAAAACAATTAGCAAATCTTCAAAAACAAGCTGAAGAGGCAACAAAATACAAACTAATTTCAGATCAAATTAAAAAAATTGAAGCAGGTTTATATTATTTAAAATTATTAGAAATAGATAAAGAAATTAGAATAGAAAATGAAATTAATACTGAGGCAGAAGGAGAAGTAGAAGGATTTAATAACAAAATATCTGAATTAGAAAACTCAATTAAAACTTTTACAGATAAAGTAAATCCATTGAGAGAGAAAAATATTGAAAATTTATCAAGGATACAAAGACTTAATTTAGAACTTCAAAGTTTAGATGAAGAAAATACAAGAATTCAAGATGAGATAGAAAGCATCAAAAAATCAATTCAAACACTTGATGATGATATCACGAGAGAAAAAGGGATAATCATAGACGCTAACTCAAATGAAAAAAGATTGAAGGAAGAAAAAACTGAATTAATTGAGACAGACTCGAAGTATTTTGAAACAGAAAAATTATCTAATGAAGAGTTAGAAAGTGCAAAAAATAAACTTAAAGAAGAACAAAAAGCTGTTGATGAAGTTGTAAACAGTTTAGCAGAAGAAACTGTAAATATAAGTGTTGGTCCAATAAGAAATGTAAAAAACACTATATCAAGGGTAAAAGAATTAATAGATAGTAATGAAATAAATCAAGCAGTAACACTTCTAGATAGATGTAATATGGAGCTAGATAGTTTTTTAAATGATTTAAAAAATGAGAGATCTAGAAGTGAGTTATTAGGAGTTAGCGAAAAATCAGAAAATATAAAATTACTCCAAGAAAAATATGCTGATGCATATAGTAAAAATCAATCAATTAAAAATGAGTCCATAAAAAGAAATGAAAGAATTAAAACCATTGAAACGGAAATTGAAAGTTGGAAAAATTTATTAACTAACTCAGAAAAAATGGTTAATGAACTAACACAAAGAAAAGAAAAATTATCAAAACAATTAAGTGATTTAGAAAACCAGCCTAGAGCCCAGGCAGAAAGAAAAGGTCAAATTTCAGAAAATTTAAGAATTTCAGATAAAGAAAAAATTGATAATGAAGCGATTATAGATGAGACAGATCAAAAAATTGAAATGTTAAGAACGCAATTAAATGAAATTCAAGAACAATCAATTCAAATCAGAGAAAGAAAAGCAAGCTCAGGAGCTACAATTGAAGGCCTGCAAAAAAGAAAAAATGATCTCCTTGATAGAATTAGTTCTGAGTTAAATTTGAATGAAGATAATATTTTAGAAAATTCAAATTTAAACGGGGTAGAAGAGCTTCCAAATCCAGTTGATCAAGAAGATGCTTTAGACAAGAAAAAACAAGAAAGAGAAAAATTAGGATCTGTAAATTTAAAAGCAGATGAAGAAACAAGTAAATATGAAGAAGAGATAAAAAAAATGGAACAGGATCGTGCCGATCTTGTTGCTGCTATCGTAAAACTTAAAGATAGTATTAATGAACTTAATCAAAAAGGAAGGGAAAGATTGATTGAAGCTTTTGAAAAAGTTAATAGAAAATTTAATGAAGTTTATACAAAACTTTTCAATGGTGGAAATGCCAAACTAGAACTGGTGGACTCTGATGATCCACTTGAAGCAGGTTTAGAAATGTTAGTTAGTCCTCCGGGAAAAAGACTTCAATCTATAACTTTGTTATCTGGAGGTGAGCAAGCTTTGACCGCCCTCTCATTAATCTTTGCAGTATTTTTAACAAACCCTTCACCTATATGTGTATTAGATGAGGTTGATGCACCACTTGACGATGCTAACGTAACAAGATTTTGTAGTCTACTTGAGGAATTAATAAAAATAACCAATACTAAATTCATAATCGTAACTCATCATGCTTTAACCATGTCAAAAATGAACAGACTATATGGGGTGACGATGCCTCAAAAAGGAATTAGTCAGCTTGTGGCTGTTGATTTACAAAAAGCAGAGAGTATGGTTGCTTAAACTATATAAATGCCAAAAGACCCTTTCAAAACTCGCTTAGAGATTGCAAAAAACAAGATTTCAAAGAAAAATCTCTACAATAAGAAGAATGACCCCTCGCCTATAGGAACTGCATTCAAATTGAGCACAGAACTTGTTTCTGCAGTGGCTGTGGGGACAATTATTGGGTTTATTTTTGACAAGACCTTTGGTACTAAACCCTGGTTTATATTAATATTTTTTTTTGTTGGTGTAGTTGCTGGAATAACCAATGTGATTAGATCCGCAAAAAAAATGCAAAAATAAATAAGTATTATGGCAGCAAATCCTATGTCCCAATTCGACGTTTATAGAATTGGACCTGAAATTAAAGTTGGAGCATTCGACATATCATTTACGAACGCAAGTTTGTTTATGATTTTAAGTACTGTGTCTATTTTGTTAATCTTTAATTTAGGATCAAAAAAAAATTCAATACTACCAAACAAAATTCAATTATTAGCAGAACTTAGCTATACCTTTGTGTCCAAAATGATTAGCGATACAGCTGGATCAAAAGCTAAACCATACTTTGCATTTATATTTTCTCTATTCATGTTTGTTTTATTTTGTAACATGTTTGGAATGATACCTTATACTTTCACTGTAACCAGTCATATAATTGTAACATTTGTACTCGCAGCATTTATATTTATTGGAGTGACTGTAATTGGGTTTATTAAACATGGATTTGGGTATTTAAAATTATTTGTCCCAAGTGGAGTGCCTGCAGTATTGCTCCCTTTAATTGTTGTTATTGAAATTATTTCTTATTTAAGTAGGCCTATAAGTTTATCAGTTAGATTATTTGCCAATATGATGGCTGGTCATACAATGATGAAAGTTTTCGGAGGCTTTGTAATTAGCCTTGGAATAGTTGGTGGGTGGCTTCCACTAAGTTTTTCGGTTGCGTTAACTGGTTTGGAGATCTTAGTTGCTTTTCTTCAAGCTTATGTTTTTGCAATCTTAACCTGCATCTATTTAAATGATGCATTAAATTTACACCATTAATAACAGAGGAGGATATAATGGAATTAGAAGCAGCAAAAATGATCGGAGCAGGTTTAGCAGCAATTGCTTTAGCTGGAGCCGGTGTTGGTATCGGAATAATTTTTGGAAATTATTTGTCTGGTGCAATGAGAAATCCATCTGCAGCACAAAAACAATTTCCTAACTTGCTTTTAGGTTTCGCACTTGCAGAAGCTACAGGATTATTCGGATTAGTAGTTGCGTTAATCATTCTCTTTGCGTTTTAAATTGATGGTTAAAAAAATATATTTTCAGTCAATATTTTTTAGCTTCTTTTTTATTAAAGAAGCTTTTGCAGCTGAAAGCGGAGGTATGCCTCAATTAAATCCAGAGTTTTGGGTTTCTCAAATTTTTTGGCTAGTACTTACTTTTGGTATTATGTATTTAGTTTTATCTAAACTAATACTACCAAAAATTAGTAACAACTTAGAATCGAGAAAATCCCAAATATTAGAAAATATTGAGGCTGCTGAGAAACAAAGAGAAGATAGTGATGCAAAACTAAAAGAATACGATGAAATTATATCTAAAAGCAAACTTGAGGCTAATAGTATTTTCAATCAAGCAAGAGAAAAAGCGCTAAAAGATATTGGTGCAAAAAGAGAAGTGCTTGATAAGCAAATTGATAATGAAATTGCTGAGGCTGAAAAAGAAATAGATGCATTAAGAAAAAATGCGCCAGATAAAATAAATAAAATTGCTATTGAGACTTCATCTGAGTTATTGCAAAAACTAATTGGAGCAGAAGTAAATAATAGTAGTATATCTGCAATTGTTGACGATCTATCTAAAAGAAATGGAGATAAATACTATGGCAATTGATGCAACATTTTGGGTAGCCGTATCATTTATTATTTTTTTTGGAGCGTTAATTTACCTTAAAATTCCACAAAAAATTTCTGAAATGTTAGATAAAATGATATCTGACATTAAAAATGAAATTGATGAAAGCGAAAAATTAAGAACCGAGGCAAAAACACTATTAGATAACTCACAAAAAAAATTAGATACAGCTCAGTCTGTTAGCAACGAAATTCTTGAGAACGCCAAAAAAGATGCAGATAGATTAATAATTGAGATGAATGATAAGTTTCATAAATCATCAGAAATTAAAAAAAATTTAGCTGAAAATAAAATAAGTCAGATGAAAGAAGCGGCTTTAAAAGAAATTAAGGACGCATCAATAAAGATTGCCGTGGACTCAGTTAAAAAAATAATAACTACATCTGTAGACAAGTCAAAATTAGATGCTGTGTTTCAAAAAAATTTAGATGAAACTAAAGCAGAGTTAAAAAAAATTAACTCATAATACACTTACAATTTTTCAAAAAAGCTATAAATTATTAAAATGAACTCTATAGTCATTGGATCGGGATTTGGTGGGATCGCAGCAGCGCTAAGACTTAAGGCAAAAGGACATAACGTAAAATTAATAGAAAAACATCCAGACCTAGGTGGAAGAGCAAGAGTTTTTAAGAAAAACGGATTTATATATGATGCTGGACCAACAGTAATTACTGCACCCTACTTAATTAATGAATTGTTCGAGTTATTCAATAAAGATCCAAAAAATTATATAGAACTAACTCCACTTAAAATTTGGTACCAGTTTATTTTTGAAGACAAAACTAAATTTAATTATTCAGGCGACGAAATAGAGATGAAAAACCAAATTGAGAAGCTTAGCAAAGAAGATGTAAATGGATATGAAAAATTAGTTAATTTTACAAAAAAAATATTTGATAAAGGTTTTTTAGAACTTGCAGATGTACCATTTGATAAACCTTTCGTAATGATGCAACAATTGCCTGCCCTATTAAAACTTAAAAGTTATAAATCAGTTTACTCACTTGTTTCATCTTATATAAAAAATGAAAAATTAAGAAGAATGCTTAGCATGCATCCTTTACTAGTTGGGGGAAATCCCTTTACCACCACTTCTATTTATGGATTAATTCTTTATTTAGAAAAAAAATGGGGAATACATTATTCAGTTGGAGGAACAGGAAATATAATTAAAGGTTTAGAAAAATTAATGAATGAGGTTGGTATTGAAATAATAAAAAACAGTGAAGTTACAGAAATTATATCAAAAAATAATAAAATAAGTGGTGTAAAATTAAATAATGACAATGAAATTGGTGCAGATAATGTTGTTTGTAATGCAGATCCACCTGCATTTTACGAGAAAATGTTAAGCAAAAGCAACGAGAATTCCATGTTGTTTAATTGGAAAAAAAATCGAATGGAATATTCTATGGGCTTATTTGTTTACTATTTTGGAACAAAAAAAATTTATGAGAATGTTGAACATCATACAATAAAGTTTGGAGAAAAGTATAAAGAACATCTTGATGAAATATTTGATAAGAAAAAATTAAATAACGATATTAGCTATTATCTTCACAGACCTACAGCGACCGATAAAACTATGGCCCCAGATGGAAATGATTGTTTTTATGTGTTAGTGCCTGTTCCCAACAATCAATCAAAAATAAATTGGGAAACTGAAGGTGAGAAAATGAAAAATCTTGTAATTGAAAAAATGGAAAAAGACTTAATGCCAGATCTTAAGAATAATATAGTTGAGGACTTTTATCTAACACCTGATTACTTTGAAAAAGAATTAAATACAAAATTTGGATCAGGGTTTTCAATTCAACCTAAATTTACACAATCCGCATACTTTAGATTTCATAATAAATCTGAAATATATGATGGTTTATACTTTGTTGGTGCAGGAACACATCCTGGGGCTGGGGTACCAGGTGTTCTCTCTTCAGCAAAAGTTTTAGATAAATTATTTTAATGTTAACAAAGAATTATTTAGCTATTTACGCAAAATCTTTTAATTGGGCAGGTTTTTTTTTACCAAAAAAAACCTATGAAAAATGCTCTGCGCTTTATGATTTTTGTAGAGAAGCAGATAATATTGCTGATGATGAAAATAAGATAGAAGTAAAAAAAGATAATTTTATTAAATTTAGAAATAATTTTATTAATAAAAATTATGATGATCCGGTTATTAAAAACATGTGGGGTCTTATTAATGAATTTAGTATTTCAACTAAAATTGTAGATGATTTATTTGAGGGTATTAATTCTGATATAAAAGAAAATGTTAAACTTAATTCAAAAAAAGAATTATTAATTTATTCCTATAGGGTGGCTGGAACAGTTGGATTGATGATGGCTAAGATATTGAATGTTCACAAAGAACCATCTCTAAAATCAGCTATTGATCTTGGGATTGCTATGCAATTAACAAATATTTCCAGGGATGTTATGGAAGATAAAAAAAATAAAAGATTTTATATCAATGAAAGTTTTGAGGACATAAAGACCACAATCAAGCTTTCAGAAAAGTTTTATGAAAATTCATTTTACTCAATTAAAGAAATACCGTTAAGTTTCAGATTTTCTATTTTAGTAGCAAGAAGGGTTTATAGAAAAATAGGATATAAAATCTTAAATAAACAAAACATAGAAAATTATAAAAAGTCTGGAAAAATTTATGTTTCAAATATTGAAAAAATTATTGAAACTTTTTTATCTATTTTTGACTTAATTAAGTTATCACTTATAAGTAAAAACGATGATAATATTAATCATGACCATAATTTAATTAATGAAGAAATAAATTTAAATGAAAGAATTTGATTATACAATTATAGGAGGAGGTTGCGCAGGTCTTTCATTAGCATATGAGCTGGAAGTTTATGAAAAATTAAAAGATAAAACCCTAGCAATAATTGAACCAAGAGAAGATTATAAAAGAGATAAAACCTGGTCATTTTGGAAAGTTTTTTCCCATAATTTTGATGACTGTGTCAAAAAAAGTTGGAATAATTTTACAATAAATACACCCAATAATACGAAATATATAAATTGCGAACATACGCCATATCAAACAATTGATAGTGGTATGTTCTACGAAAAAATACTTTCAAAACTTAAATTAAATAAAAATATTCAGTTTTTTAAAAGTATTGACGAAATAGATAAATCAAATTCAATTGTATTTAATAGTGTACCTAATTTTGAGAATAAACAGAGTGAGTTATGGCAACACTTTTGTGGAGTTGAAATAGAAACAGAAAAAGACTTTTTTGATGACGAAATTTTCAATTTGATGGACTTTGCTTGTGATCAAAGAAACAAAGTTCATTTTTTTTATACGTTACCATTTACTAAAAGGAATGCATTAGTTGAAACTACTTGGATATCTGAGCTAAATGATGAAAAACTCAAAGATTATGATGAACAAATTGATAATTATTTAAGCAACCACCTAAATATCAGAAACTGTAAAATCAATTTCAAAGAAACTGGTGCAATTCCACTTTTTAGACAGAAAAATGTAAATAAATTAAATGAAATTTATATAGGCTCAGCAGGAGGCATGACTAGATTAAGTACAGGTTATACGTTCCTAAATATTCAAGAACAGAGCAGATATATAAGAGAAAACATAGAAAATATTAAAAATGTAAATTTATTTAAAATTAATTCAAAATATGATTTTTTAGATAAAATCTTATTAAGAGTTCTAAAAAATAATTCCAATGAAATGGGAAATATATTTTTTAAAGTTTTTAATTCAAAACCTAAAACAGCTATCAACTTTTTATCAAATAAAAGCAGTTTTTTTGAAGATTTAGAGGTAATTCTAAAAATGCCAAAGTGGAAATTTTTAAAAGAATTAATTTAAAATGAACAATAAAATAAAAAAAATAAATCTAAATCATTCATTTATTTTTTTCTTTCTTGTAAACATTTTTTGTATTTTACTGTTCAAGTTTAATAATTTTAATATTTCATCAATTTTGTGTTTACTTTTAATTTTAATTATAGGGGTTTCCCATGGTTCATTAGATCATATTAAAGGAAAAAAACTGCTTAAATTGTTTAATATAAAATCAAGTTATATATTCTACATTATATATATTTTAATTTC
The DNA here is from genome assembly GCF_001179845.1 of Candidatus Pelagibacter communis. Taxonomy (GTDB): domain Bacteria; phylum Pseudomonadota; class Alphaproteobacteria; order Pelagibacterales; family Pelagibacteraceae; genus Pelagibacter; species Pelagibacter ubique_Q. Next base: position 93,521 of record NZ_CVSB01000037.1, read on the forward strand.
GGTATTAGTTATCGTAACTTGGATATTGTTACCATCAATAACTTTAATTATTTTTTTAATGATCGCTTCCTACCACTTTGGCAAAGAAGATACACAATTTTTGATTAATGAAAAATCTTATTTCACTCAAATACTTTATTTTTTTAAAGGATTATTAATTATACTTGCTCCTTTGTATTTTCATTTTCAGGAAACAATAGCGATTTTCAAATTATTATTAATCAATAATGAGACATTTTATTCAAGTTTAGATTTTATTGAGACAAATAATGTAATTCAAATAGGAATATTCTGCAGCACACTATCTAGTATTTTTCTTTTCTTAAAGAATTTTGAAATCAAGAAATTTGTTGTTTTTTTAGATTATTTTTCAATTTTGATATTAAATTATTATTTATCTCCACTAATAGCTTTTACTGTTTATTTCTGTTTTTTACATTCAATAAGACATTCAATTTCCCTCGCTATTGAACTTGATCCAAATAGTATAGTTAATGGATTTAAATTATTTGTTAATAAAGCTTTACCTTTAACAATTTTAACTGCTATTTTTTCTTTTATTGCACTTTATCTACTGAATAATTCATTTAATTTAGATAGTGCAATTTTAAAAATAATATTTATAGGTTTGGCGTCTTTAACCTTTCCACATATATTGCTGGAATATTTTTTAGAAAAAAATGAAAAATAAAGAATTAAAAATATTATTATCTGCGCCTCGTGGGTTCTGTGCTGGGGTGGAAAGAGCAATTGAAATAGTTGAAAAATCTATACAAAAATTTGGAGCTCCGGTTTATGTGCGTCATGAAATAGTACACAATAAGTATGTTGTAGATGATTTAAAAAATAAAGGGGCAATATTTGTTGAAGAGCTGGAGGAGATAAAGGATAAATCAAGACCGGTAATTTTTTCAGCGCATGGTGTTCCGAAAAAAATACCTGAAGATGCAAAAAATTATAAAATGACTTATGTGGATGCTACATGTCCACTTGTTTCTAAAGTTCATAGAGAAGCAGAAAATCTTAATAAAGCTGGCTACCATATAATATTAATTGGTCATCAAAATCATCCAGAAGTAATTGGAACTATGGGTCAATTAAATGAAGGTTCTATAGATCTAATCCAAAATGAGGTAGATGCTGCAAACTATAAAAATAAAGAAGACAAAAAATTAGCATATATTACTCAGACTACTTTGTCAGTTGATGATACAAAAGAAATAATCAAAATTTTAAAAACCAATTTTCCTAATATAAAAGAACCAATGAAAGAAGATATTTGTTATGCAACCACAAACCGTCAAATGGCAGTAAAAAATATTGCAAAAAATTGTGACATGTTTTTTGTTATTGGTAGTAGAAACTCTTCAAATTCTGTTAGACTAGTTGAAGTAGCAAAAAAATCAGGCTGTGAAAATTCACAACTTATTCACTCAGAAAGCTCAATACCGTATGATCAAATAAAAAATTGCAATACTATAGGTATATCTTCAGGAGCATCTGCGCCAGAAATATTAGTAGAAAATTTTATTAATGATTTAAAAAATAAATTTTCTATAAGTATCGATGAAGTTGAAATAATTAAAGAAGATGTTGTATTTAAAGTTCCCAACAAATTAAATTAAAAATGGCTGTCTATACAAAAATAAATCAAAAAGAAATTAATATTATTAATAAAAAATTTAATATTGATAAAGTAATAAGTTTTAAAGGTATCAAGCAAGGAATAGAAAACACAAACTATCTTCTTAAATCAAAAAAGAAAAAATATATTTTAACTATTTTTGAAAAAAGAGTTTTGCAAAAAGAAATACCTTTTTTTATGAAGTTAATGGATCATTTGAATAATTCAAAAATAAACTGTCCTAAGCCACTGAAAACTAAAGAAAATAAATATCTTATTAAATTAAAAAACAAAACTGCATGTATTGTATCATTCTTAGAGGGTAAAGATAAAAAAATTTTAAATATAAATGATTGTTATGTAATTGGTAAAACAATTGCTCGAATGCATTTGGTCACAAATAAAATGAAGCTTAATAGAAAAAATTCGATGGGTATTAGGAATTTAAAACCCTTGTTGGAAAGTATTAAATTTAAGTCAAAAAAATTTTCAAATTTAAAAGTATTCTTAAAAAATAACCTAAAAAATGTTAATAAAAATTGGCCTAAACAATTACCCAAAGGTATTATCCATGGTGACTTGTTTATAGATAATATATTTTTCAAAAGAAATAAACTTTCAGGAATTATTGATTTCTACTTTGCTGCTAATGATTATTTTATGTATGAAATTGCTATATGCATCAATGCTCTTTGTTTTGACTATAAAAAGAGAAAATTCCAAATGAATCATAAAAAAATTAAAAATTTAATCAAAGGGTATGAAAGCGTTAAAAAAATTTCAACAAAGGAAAAGAAATCTATAAATATTTTATGTAGAGGTGCAGCATTAAGATATTTGTTAACAAGATTGTATGACTATTCAAATACACCAAAAACAGCATTGATTAAAATTAAAGATCCTAATGAATATTATCAAAAATTGCTTTCTCACAACAATTTAAGTTCATTTAAAGACTATTTAAATTAATGATTATAATTTACACAGACGGTTCTTGTTTAACAAATCCAGGTAATGGTGGATGGGCTGCTATTATAAATGATGAAAAAGAAATAAGAAAAATTAGTGGTAGTGAAAAAAACACTACAAATAATAGAATGGAGCTACTTGCTCCAATAAATGCACTGAAGGATATGAAGCCTGGTGTTGAAATAAAAATATATACTGACTCTCAATATGTGAAAAATGGAATAACTGAATGGATTAATACTTGGTTAGCTAATAATTGGAAAACATCAAAAAAAGAAGATGTTAAAAATAAAGATTTGTGGATTGAATTATATAATTTGAATAAATCACTTAATGTTCAATGGAATTGGGTAAAGGCTCATGATGGAAATCCTATGAATGAAGAAGTAGACTTATTAGCTAAAAAAGCTGCGAATTTAGACTAAATTTAAAAAGTTTTCTGCTGCTGAAATTTCACAAGATCCAGTATCTTTTTCTTCTTGTAACTTAATAACCTTCATATCTTCAACATACATCGTGTATCTATTTGATCTAATACCTAAACCTCTACCACTTTTATCAACATCCGCACCTATATCTTTAGTAAAATTTAAAAAAGGGTCTCCCATCATAATAATTTTATCGCCTACATTATTTTCTTTTCCCCAGGCATTCATAACAAAAGGATCATTTACAGATATGCAAATAATATGATCAATACCTTTTTCTTTATACTTATCATGCAACTTAACATAACCAGGTAAATGTTTAGCAGAACACACTGATGTATAAGCACCTGGTAATCCAAATAAGACTACTTTTTTATTTTTGAAAAAATCTTCAATTTTTTTTTTAGTTGGCTCACCATTTTCTAAAACAAATACTTCTGAATTAGGCAGTAAATCATTTTCGTTTATTTTCATTATGTTCTATCTTTAATATGTTGTTTTACTTTTTCAATATCATTTTCAACAATATCATAATTTTCTTTTTGATCTAAAACAAAAGTTAATTCATTGGGCAATTCTGCTTTCACATTAATTGCACTTTGAATGGCGTCTGGAAACTTGCAGGGATGCGCTGTTGCAAGTACGATATTGTTTCCTTTTAAGTTATGTTTATCAAATGCTCCATACCCAATAGCTGTGTGTGGATCTAAAACTACTGCAAATTTTTCATATACATTTTTAATTACCTCTAAGGTCTCATCCTCACTCATTCTAGCTGATAAAAAGTTTTCGCTAATTTTATTTAATTTATCGTCATTTATTAAATACTGTCCCTTCTCTTTAATATTTTTCATATCTAGAGAAGTCTGTTGATCGTCTCCATTATTAAGATCAAATATAAGTCTTTCAAAATTACTGGCTATTTGTATATCCATACTTGGGGAGATAGTTTCTGAAACTTTTTCTGCTTCATAACTACCTTTTGAAATTGCTCTATGTAAAATATCATTTTGATTAGTTGCAACAATCAATTTATCTATCGGCAAGCCCATTTTTTTGGCTAAATATCCTGCATATACATCTCCAAAATTTCCTGTCGGCACTGAAAAATTTGTTGGTTCATTTGCATCTTCAACTGATAAATAACTATAAAAGTAATAAACACTTTGAGCAATAATCCTCGCCCAGTTAATAGAGTTTACACCTGACATTTTAATATCATTTGAAAATTTCTTGTCTGCAAACATGGATTTAACTAAGTTTTGACAATCATCAAAATTTCCCTTTATGGCTATGTTAAATACGTTTTCATCTTTACCTGTTGTCATTAATTTTCTTTGAACTGGTGAAACACGATTATCTGGATGAAGCACAAAAATATTAACATTTTTTTTACCTTTAATTGCATCAATTGCTGCAGCACCAGTATCTCCAGATGTGGCAACAACAATATTAATCTTTTGATTTTCATTATTTAGGTAATACTCGTAAAAGTTACCTAAAAGTTGCATAGCAACATCTTTAAAAGCTAAAGTTGGACCATGAAACAGCTCTAACACAGTTCTGTCTCCAAGTTTTATAAAATCTACAACATTATCCCGTCTAAATGTAGAGTAAGACTTGTCAATAATTTTACTTAATTCTGCTTGTGACATGAAATTACCAATAAATGGATGAACGATCTTTTTGGCTAACTCTGAGTAGCTTAGTTTTTTAAATTCTTTAACTTCATTTTCAGTATATTTCGTTAATTCTTCTGGAATAAATAAGCCTCCATCATCAGCAAGGCCTTTGATAAAAACCTCTTTAAATTCAAAGGTTTTTGATGTGTCTCTTGTACTTACGTATCTCATTTAATAATTTTTTTTCCTGAAATATAAATATATTAAAAGAATTGAAATCGCCATAGAAAACCAAGTAATTGCATACTTCTTGTGATTATTTGAAATTTTAGCAGTAATCACTCTTGGTTTTGGAATTTTGTAATCCCCGTTTAAATAAATGACATACTCTGAAAAATTTCTTCCAGTAAATTTTGAAATATCTTCTCTATTCAAAGTAAACCAATAATTTTTCTCAATATCGTTTTCTGGTTTAAATGTACTTGGTTTAGTTTGTAGCATAAGAGTGCCGACTATTTTATTTTGATCAACTAAATTTATTTCAGGTAGGTCTTTTTTTTCAAAAGGTATCCATCCCCTATTCATTAAGTAATTGACGTCACCAATTTTTATTGGATTAACTACCTCAAATCCAGGTTTCCCTGCATCATTTAAATTATATAAGTAAATTTGTTTATCAAAATCAATATCTCCACTTGTTTTTATTCTAAGATAGTTTTTTTTTTCAACATTGGATAATTCCACTGGGTCGTTTTTTAAAGAATTTTCTATTTGCTCAATTAGCTCTAATTTCCAATTTAATCTATAAATTTGCCAAAACCCTAGGGAGAGAAGAATTAAAATAATAAAATAAACAAAAACTGAAAATAGTAATTTATTCTTCAAGGATAAATATTAACTTCCCCAAATATAAATTGCAGCAAATAAGAATAGCCACACTACGTCAACGAAATGCCAGTACCAAGCAGCTGCTTCAAATCCAAAATGATGATCTTTAGTAAAATGACCTAGTCTTCCTCTCCACAAGCATACTGCTAAAAATATCGTTCCAATTATGACGTGAAAACCATGAAAACCTGTTGCCATATAAAATACAGCTCCATAAATATGTCCTGAGTACGTAAAAGTAGCGTGATGATATTCGTATGCTTGCAATAATGTAAAAAAGAAACCAAGAATAACAGTTAGTGTTAAACCTTGTATAAATCCTTTTCTATCATCTTCTAATAAAGCGTGATGAGCCCAAGTAACAGTTGTTCCTGATAATAATAAAACTAGAGTATTTATTAAAGGAATGTCCCAAGGATCAAACGTTTCAATATCTTTGGGAGGCCATACATTTCCAACAAATTCATTTGGAAATAAACTTATATCAAAGTAAGCCCAGAACCATGCAACAAAGAACATTACCTCTGAAGCAATAAATAAAGTCATTCCATATCTGTGATGAATTTGAACAACAGGAGTATGATGACCTTGATGTTCAGCTTCGATAACTACATCTCTAAACCACATGTACGCGCCATAAATTAATAACGCTAAACCAAGATACATTCCCCAGGAAATGCCATTATGCATATAAAAAATTGCACCTATTGCTAATACTAAGCATGCAAACGATGTATAGATTGGCCAAGGGCTTGGATCAACTAAGTGGTAATCGTGTTTTTTTTCTGCTGACATTTTTCGTGATTATGATTGTTTATAGTAATCTGTCGAGAAAAAAGTGTACGACATGGTTACATCTTGTAGATTTTTTGTTGTTGGATCATTTACAAGTTCAGGGTCTAAATAAAAAGTCATCACATAAGTAGCCTTCTCACCAGCCTTCAACTCTTGTTTTTCAAAGCAAAAACATCCTAATTTACTATAATATTTACCAAAACTTGCTGGCGACACATTAAAACTAGCAACACCATAAGTAGTTTCATCTCCAATATTCTCAACTTCAAATTCTATTCTGTTGACCTGGCCAACCTTTACATCAATCACGTTCGATTTTGCCTTAAAATTCCATTCAAGATTATTCACATTTGTATCAAACCTCACGCTTACAACCTTATCTAAAACTATTTTTGGGGCCTCTTTAGATACCTGGGTTGTTCCACCGAAGCCTGTAACTCTACAAAACAGATCATACAAAGGCACTGCCGCAAAAGACAATCCTAACATAAGGACAAAAATCCCAGCCAAAAGTAAAGGAGTTAATGTTTTGCTTTTAATCATATCTGTCTATCAAATACTCCAACGTTGTATAAAGTAAAAACAAATAAAAATACCATAAACGCTAAAATTGCTATTGCAGTTATAATATTTTTTTTCTTTGTTTTCTTGTCAGGCGTTATCATAAAATTTTATCAATTAAAAAAAGAACAAAAATCAAAAATAAATACAAAATTGAATATCCAAAAATAGATTTTGCTTTTTTTGCATCAAATTTGTTCTTTTTAAATTTATAAAGTTCGAAACATAAATAATTATAATAAATTGTCAAAATTAATGATGGGATTAAAAAAGTTATACCCACAAAACCAATAGCATATGGTAAAACAATTACTGGTAACATTGTTAAAGAATAAATAAATATATTTAATTTTGTACTCTCAACACCATTTGTTAGAGGAAGCATTGGAATCTTTGCTTTTTTGTAATCATCTGATTTATACAAACTTAAAGCCCAAAAATGCGAAGGCGTCCAAAAGAATATAATCAAAAAGAATGTAATTGGCTCAAAAGTCAAAGAATTGGTAGCTATAGTCCAACCAATCACTGGGGGCAATGCTCCTGCGGCTCCTCCTATCACTATATTTTGCGGAGTTTTTCTTTTTAACCAAATTGTATAAACAAACACATAAAACAAAATAGTAAAAAGTAATAAAATAGCTGATATTCTGTTTGAATAATAATCAAGTGCAATTACAGAAAAAATCGAAAGAGAAATTCCAAATACCAGTGCTTGATTTCTATTTACTTTACCTGTCGGAATTGGTCTCAAACAAGTTCTTGTCATAAGAGCATCTAAATCAGACTCGTACCACATATTTAAAGCCCCAGCAGCTCCTGCTCCAATTGAAACTAAAATTATTCCAATGATTGCATCTTTTGTTGGAATTATATTTGGAGCCATTAACAATCCAACTGCACATGTAAATATAACCAAAGACATTACTCTTGGTTTCATTAATTTAAATAATTCAGATAAATTAAAGGCGTCTTCTTGAGATAAGTTTCTATTTTTTAATTTAGACTTAATCATTAATTTAAAGTTAAAAAATCTTGTTTGCTATATTTAGCTTGTAGATTTTTCAACACCCTCATCATCTTCAAACTTTGGTAATTCTTCAAAAGTATGAAAATTAGGTGGAGATGGTACAGTCCATTCTAAAGTTGTAGCACCTTCTCCCCATGGGTTTTGTGCTGCAGCCTTTTTCTTATAAAAAGCATAAGCAAGATTTATAAAAAATACTACCAATCCAATTACAGAAATATAAGAACCAATTGAAGAAATGTAATTCCATCCTGCAAAAGCATCTGGATAGTCAGCATATCTTCTTGGCATTCCTGCAAGACCTAAAAAGTGTTGTGGGAAGAAAACCAAGTTTACTCCAATAAACGTTAACCAAAAATGTAGTTGACCCATCCACTCTGAATACTCGTAACCAGACATTTTTCCAAACCAGTAGTAAAACCCTGCAAAGATTGCAAATACAGCCCCTAAAGATAGTACGTAATGAAAGTGAGCAACAACGTAGTAAGTATCATGCATTGCAGTATCAACTCCAGCGTTCGCAAGTACTACACCGGTAACTCCACCAACAGTAAATAAAAATATAAATCCTAAAGCCCAAACCATTGGAGTTTTAAATGAAATCGAGCCACCCCACATAGTTGCTATCCATGAAAATATTTTTATACCGGTTGGAACTGCAATAATCATAGTTGCAGCTAAAAAGTATGCTTTAGTATCTGTACTTAAACCAACTGTATACATGTGGTGAGCCCACACAACAAAACCAACTATACCAATTGCAACCATTGCATAAGCCATTCCTAAGTATCCAAAAACTGGTTTTCTAGAAAATGTTGAAACAATATGACTGATCATTCCGAAACCTGGTAAAATTAGAATATAAACTTCTGGGTGACCAAAGAACCAAAATAAATGTTGGAATAAAACTGGGTCTCCACCAGTTTGTGCATCAAAGAAAGCTGTTCCAAAGTTTCTGTCAGTAAGAAGCATCGTAATCGCTCCTGCTAAAACTGGTAATGATAACAATAATAAGAAAGCTGTTACTAATATTGACCATGCAAATAATGGCATTTTATGAAGTGTCATGCCGGGCGTTCTCATATTTAAAATTGTAGTAATAAAGTTTACCGCACCTAAAATTGAAGAAGCTCCGGCTAAGTGTAAACTTAAAATTGCAAAATCCATTGCTGGACCTGGTTGACCAGCTGTAGATGATAAAGGAGGATAAATAGTCCATCCACCACCAACACCCGTTTGACCCGGAGGGCCATCCATGAAAATTGACATTATTAATAATATGAAAGATGTAGGTAGTAACCAGAATGAAATATTATTCATTCTAGGAAAAGCCATATCAGGTGCACCGATCATTATTGGAACAAACCAGTTACCAAATCCACCTATCATTGCCGGCATAACCATAAAGAAGATCATGATCAAACCATGACCAGTGACTAAGACATTATATAAATGATAGTTTCCACCTAAAATTCCATCACCAGGATGCATCAATTCCATTCTCATTAAAACTGAGAATGCTGTACCAATTACACCTGCAATAATTGCAAATATTAAATACATGGTTCCAATATCTTTGTGGTTAGTTGAATAAGCCCAACGTTTCCAACCAGTTGGTGTATGATGATCGTCGTGTGATGCTGTTTGTGTATACATATTATTTACTCGCTAGTTTTTTAAATTGATCTTCTTCATTAATTTCTTTTGCAAATTTGACTTTAGCGTCTAACAACCAGTCTTGATATTCCTCTTCAGTAACAACTCTAACTTCAATTGGCATAAACGCGTGTTTAATTCCACACAGTTCAGAACATTGACCATAATAAGTTCCAACTTTTTCTGCTTTAAACCAAGTTTCATTTATTCTTCCAGGCACAGCGTCTCGTTTTACTCCAAATGAAGGGAGTGCCCAAGCATGTAGAACATCATTAGCAGTGATCATTACCTTAACAACTTTATTTACTGGAACAACCAGTTCATTATCTACAGCTAACAGTCTTGGTTCGTTTTCTTTTAAGTCCTTAGTTTCGATCATGTAAGAGTCGAAGAAAATATTTTCGTCTGGATACTCATATCCCCAGTACCATTGATATCCAATAGCTTTAACAGTTATGTCTGCTTTTGGAATTGCATCTTGTTTGTATAAAATTTTAAATGATGGAACTGCCATCACGATTAGAATTAAACATGGAATTAAAGTCCATAAAACTTCAACAGCAACATTATGAGTTCTTTTTGATGGAACTGGATTTGCTGAAGCTCTAAATCTAATACAAGCATAAACCATCAAAAATAGAACAAAAACACTGATTGCTATTATAATTGGTAACAACAATTTATCATGAAAATTAACGATATCTCTCATAGTCTCGGAAGCAGCCTTTTGAAATCCTAGTTGCCAATCGACAGGTTGATTAGCGAACGCGCTTGAAGTGATAAAGAATGTTAGAAATATATATAAAATTTTTTTCATTTTTTTACCCTATATAGAGCGTCTTTTAAAAAAATACACTTTTACTTTTAGCGACAAAATATCAATTAATGGCGTAATTTATGATCGATAGAGCAGAAATTACAGCCGTTTCAGATCTCAATATGTTTTCATTGATTTTAATAGGCTGAACACCACTAAATTTAAGAATCTCTTCCCTCTCCTCCTCAGAAAAATCTCCCTCTGGTCCTATGATTACGCAAGTAGGCTTGGTGGTTAACTTTTTAATGTCAATTTTTGTATTAGTAGTGTTGAGATCAGTAAAAATTAAATCCATATCATTATTTAGAAAGCTTTTTAATTTTTGAGGCTCTTCAATTGATGGAACAGTTATTCTGTTTGATTGTTCAGCTGCTTCTATGATTACTTTTTCCAATCTCTCTTTATTAATCTTCCTAACAATCGTTCTTTCAAAGATAATTGGTAAAAACTTAGTTACACCAAGCTCTGTAGCTTTTTGGATCATGAAATTAAAGTAATTTGATTTGATAGGAGAGAAAGCCAGCCAGAGATCTATGGTATTTTCTTTCTGTCTTAATTGTTTCGTAACATTAAATTCAACTATGCTTTTATTGATATTTGCGATTTTCGCCTCCCATTCGCCACTACTATTAAAAAGAGAAAAAACTTCTTTCTCTTTAAGTCTCATAACTTTTGAAACATAGTGTGATTGAGATTTATCAAGTTTGTCAGTCAAATTAAGAGATAAACTTTTTGAATAAAATAATCTAATGTTACTCATATTGATAAGTTAGTTTATGAAAAATATTAAAGCAATAATTTTTGATGCTTACGGCACCTTATTTGATGTCAATTCAGCTGCTGAAAAATGTAAAGATAAAATAGGTGATAAGTGGGAAGGTTTCGCCAATTATTGGAGAACAACACAATTAGAATATACTTGGCTAAGAAGTTTAATGAAACGTCACAAGGATTTTTGGCAGGTAACAGAGGATAGTTTAGATAAATCTATGAAAGCTTATAAGATAGATTCTTCAATGAGAAATGAGTTATTAGATCTTTATAAAATTCTTTCTCCTTTCAAAGAAGTTCCTGAAGTTTTAAAATCATTAAAAGAAAAAGATTTTAAACTTGCTATTCTTTCTAATGGTACTCCTGCTCTTCTTAATGAATTAGTTAAGAGTAATAACTTGGAAAATATATTTAATAATATTTTTTCAATTGAAGAAGTTGGAGTTTATAAACCAGATTCTAAAGTTTATGACCTTCCAATAAATCAATATCAAATAAAAAAAAATGAAGTTGCTTTTTTAAGTGCTAACACTTGGGATGTATCAGGTGGTGGAAATTATGGATTCAATTCTATTTGGGTAAACAGAAATAATAATATTTTTGATAACCTTGATTATAAACCTCAAAACGAAATCAAAAATCTAAAAGAGTTACTCAATATTATCTAATTCTATTTTCTTCAAAGTTTTTATTTAGTTTTAAAGAAATAGCTCTTGTGTTTTTTCTATTCCAGTCAGAAAAAGATTTTAAAATAGGAATTACGGATAAACCAAATTCAGTAAGTGAATACTCTACTTTTGGAGGTACTACTTGATGTACTTTTCTATTAACTATTCCATCGGTTTCTAACTCTTTAAGTTGCTTGGATAACATTTGTTGGGTGATTGTTTTTAATACTTTTTTAAGTTCATTAAATCTTACTTTCTTGCTGTTATATAATGTAAATAAAATTCTTATTTTCCATTTACCACCTAAAAAATAAATAGCTCTTTCGGCGGGACAATTAATTAAATCTTTCATAAGGATTAAATAACTCATCTATTTAAATTTTCAAGGTATGATTTTGTATACTAGTATGATTATATTGCGTTCTTGCAGAATTAAATACAAACTATTAGATAACCCTAAACTTAATGAAAGGGTAAAAATGAGCAAAGGACAAAAAGCAGGTAACGGACCAATGGCTATCGAAGTTGAAAAAGGCAAATCATATTATTGGTGTGCATGTGGACGATCAAAAAAACAACCATTCTGTGATGGTTCACATACCAGTCCACTAAATGATGAAGGAACAAAGTTTACTCCTTTTGCATATAAAGCAGAAGAAACAAAAAAAATGTTTTTCTGTGCATGTAAACAAACTAACAATCAACCATTCTGCGATGGTTCACACAATAAATAAACTATGACAAATATTTTAGATTTAGTAGGAAGAGTATTTATCTCTTTAGTATTTTTATTAAGTGGAATAAATAAAATTGTAAATTACGAGGGATCTATCAGATGGATGGAATCTTTTGGAATGCCTGGTATTTTTTTAATTCCAGCAATTATACTAGAAATAGGTGCTCCTATATTAATTATAATTGGGTACAAAGTAAAAATCGCTGCAGCTTTACTAAGTGTATTTTGTATTGCAACTGCGCTTATTTTTCATACTGATTTTAGTAATCAAATGCAGTTTGTATCCTTTATGAAAAATATAGCTCTTGCAGGTGGATTTTTATTTTTAGTGATAAATGATACAAAGGATTTTAGTTTAGAGGGTAAATTATCAAAATAAATGTCAAATATAGAAGTAAGTAAAATTATTGACCCTATTCCAGCTTCTGATGGTGCTGGAGTTAAATTAAAAAGAAGTATTGGTGTTGAGCCAAATTATTTTGATCCTTTCTTAATGCTTGATGAATTTGGTTCAGAAAATAGTGAGGATTATATAGCTGGTTTTCCACCCCACCCTCATCGAGGAATTGAAACAGTAACTTATATGTTGGCTGGAGATTTTGAGCACAAAGATAGTACAGGTGGTGAGGGCAGAATGACTGCTGGAGACGTTCAATGGATGAAAACCGGAAGTGGAATTATCCATTCAGAAATGCCTGCTATGAAAGAAGGAAGACTTCATGGGTTCCAATTATGGATTAACATGCCTGCTAAATTAAAAATGAGTAAGCCTGAATATCTTTATATTGATGCTGATAAAATGAGTGTTCATAAAGATGATGATAAACAAGTAAAAGTAATAGCTGGAAAATTTGAAAAAGCTGAAGGACCAGTAAAAGGTCATAACGTTGAGCCAGTTTATTTTGATGTAGAATTAAACAAAGATAAAGAGTTCAATTTTAAATTACCATCTACTCACAATACGTTTATTTATTTAATTAGTGGAGAAATCGAAATTGGTAAAAATAAACATGAAAATGTTAAAGACAGTACTTTAATTCTTTTAACTAAGGGTGAAGACTTAATAGTTAAAGCTAAATCAAACGCTAAGTTTTTAGTAATTTCAGGCAAACCAATTAACGAGGAAATAGCAAGAGGTGGACCATTTGTGATGAATACTAAAGCAGAGATCTTGCAAGCAGTTCAAGATTATCATAATGGTACATTTGTAAAATAAATTATGAAAGCTGTACAAATTAACAAAACTGGTGGTCCTGAAGTTTTAGAAGTTAAGGATATATCTTTAGATAAGCCTGGTCCAGATCAAGTAACTATTGAGCAAAAAGCAATTGGTCTTAACTACATTGATACTTATCATCGATCAGGTTTGTACCCTTTAAAACTACCGATTGGTTTAGGTTTAGAAGGTGCTGGAATTATTACAGATGTTGGGGAAAATGTGAAAGACTTCAAAGTTGGTGATAAAATTTCATATGCTGGAATTCCTTTAGGATCTTATTCTTCTCATAGAAATTACCCAACTAAAAATTTGGTGAAAGTACCAGACGGTATTGATCTAGAAATAGCTGCAACATTAATGACAAAAGGTTTAACAACTTTTTATCTTTTACATAAAACTTATCCAGTTAAATCAGGTGAAACAATTTTATTTCACGCAGCTGCTGGTGGAGTTGGTCAGATTTTTGGACAATGGGCAAAAAGTTTAGGATGTACTGTTATAGGCACAGTTGGATCAGATGAAAAAGTGAACATAGCAAAAGAAAATGGTTATGATCATGTTATAAATTATAATAAAGAAGATTTTGCAAAAAAAGTTTTAGAGATTACCAACGGTAAGGGAGTGCCAGTTGTTTATGATGGTGTTGGAAAAGATACACTAGATGGATCTATTGAATGTTTAGCAATAAGAGGAATGATGGTTTCTTTTGGAAATGCATCGGGTCCATTGTCTGAAATAAATGTTCCAAAAGTTCTTCAACCGAAAGGACTTTATCTTGTAAGACCATCAATGCAACAATACCTTTCTACAAGACAGGAATTAGATGAAGCATCAACAACAATGTTTGAAAAAATTAGCTCTGGTAAAGTAAAAATTAAAATTTTTAAAAAATATAAGTTAGAAGAAGTTATTCAGGCTCATCGAGATCTGGAAGGAAGAAAAATTTTAGGACCAGCTGTAATAGTTCCTAATTAACATCAACATCCATATCTGACATATGCAACTTTAATGCATTTGTTGAAATTTGAATTTCTCTTATAAAAAAAATTATAGATATGATCATAGATAGACAACAAGATCCAAAAATTACTCTTGCCAAAAAAACTTCATCTAAGTAAAGAGCAAATACAGTTAACATATTAAAAAGAAACCCAAAAGCCGCAAATAATATTGTCCATCTTAAAAGAGTTATTCTGCCACTTAAATTTATAAATTGCTTTTTCCACTCGGGTGGAATGTGTTTTTCATAAACATGCTCGTCATGTAGCTGTCTAATTAGAATACTAAGAGAATGGAACCTGTTACTATAAACTCCCATTAATAAAGGAATTGCTGGAAACATTAGTGCTGTGACTGTGTAATCTATATTCATACGAATCAGTTTGATTATGAATCTAGCCTTTGTTATTTACAAGTAAAATATGAACCAATTAAATCTTTTCATTGAGTTAACTAGATTAAAAAAACCAATTGGCTTTATGCTGTTATTTTGGCCATGTGCATGGGGATTAACTATTGCATATGATTTTTCAACTAATCTTAAAAATTATTATTTTTATCTATTGCTATTTTTTTTTGGTGCAGTGCTAATGAGGTCAGCCGGATGTATTGTAAATGATATATTAGATAAAGAATTTGATAAAAAAGTATTTAGAACAAAAGACAGGCCTGTAGCTTCAGGAAAAATTTCAGTAAAACTTGGTATCACTTATGCTTTGATATTATGTTTTTGTGCTTTATTGATACTATTAAATTTCAATACTATTACTATTATATTGGCAATAGGATCTATGCCCCTTGCTTTCACGTATCCGTTGATGAAAAGATTTACATATTGGCCACAATTGTTTTTAGGCATAACTTTCAATTATGGCTTATTACTTGGATGGACATCAATTAATGAAAGTTTAAACATTATTCCAACATTATTCTACATAGGAGCCATATTTTGGACACTCGGCTATGACACAATTTATGGGTTTCAAGATATTAAAGATGATGAAATAATTGGTCTAAAATCAACTTCAATTAAATTTAAAAAAAAACCATTTATTTTTCTATTAGCTTGTTATGTTATTTTATTTTCAATGATAATTGCTTTAGGAATATTAGAAAAATTTAATATATTTTATTACGCCTTTAGTTTAATAATTGGGTATCATTTATTTTTGTACCAATTAAAAAGTGTTAACTTAGATAATCCTATGAATTGCTTAAAAGTTTTTAAAAGTAATAATCTTTTAGGTTTTCTTGTATTTATACAAATATTAATTGGTAAAATCTAGAGATATGACAAATAAAGAAATATTAATTAGACTGTACAAAAATTATACCAGTAAATATTTAAATAGAATTTTGATCGCTGGTTTTTATTCTATTTTAGTTGCAGGTAGTACCTCAGCAGTAGCGTACTTATTAGACCCTGCAATAAAAAAAATTTTCGTAGATAAAGATGAAACTTTAATTTATTTAATTCCAATTGCTATAATTCTAGCTTTTTCTACAAAAGGTATTTCTTTATACTTGGCAAAAGTAACTATGATTCATGTAGCGGAGGATGTAAAAAAAAATATACAACTTGATATGATGGCATCATTAATTAATGCAGATACTAAAGTTATTGACAACCAACATACTGGGAAAATTGTATCACATATTAATCATGATGCTGGTGTAATTATAAATTTGCTAGGTGTTGTATTATTAAATCTTATTAAAGATACCCTAACTCTGTTTGGACTTATTTTTGTTATGTTTTATCAGAATTGGAAATTATCACTTATAGCTTTAATAATGATTCCCTTAGCATCTTATGCTGCTCAAAAACTCGGAAAAAGAATGGGCAAAATTTCTACAAAAGGAATGGAAAATGCTAGTTTTTTAAATACTCATTTATTGGAAATATTCAAAAATCACAAACTAATGAAAATATTTCAAAGGGAAAATTATGAATATCTCAGAATTGATGACAAATTAGAACACGTAAAAAATACTACAAAAAAAATGCAAAAAATATTTGTTAAAGTATCACCAATAATGGAATCTTTAACAGGTATAATGATTGCATTATTAATCTTCTATTCAGGAAAATTAATAATCAATCGTGAAATAGATATTAACAATTTTTTTTCTTTCCTTGCGGCAATGATGTTGGCTTATCAGCCAGTTAGGTCACTTTCTACTTTAAATATGGCAATACAAGCAGGGTTAAGTGCTGCAAGAAGAATTTTACCAGTTATTGATCAAAAAATTGAAATCAATGATGATACAAATTGTAAGGATCTAGTAGTTAAAAATGGAGAGATAAATTTTAATAATGTTGATTTTAAATATGATTTAAATAGTGAAAATTTAAATATTCTAAACAAAATTAATATAAACATTTCTGGTGGTAAAATGACTGCTTTAGTTGGGCATAGTGGATCGGGGAAATCAACTATTCTAAATTTAATCCCAAGATTTTATAATGCAACTGCAGGAGAAATTAAAATTGATAATCAGCCTATAAACAACTTAAGCATTAATTCGCTCAGAAAAGAAATTTCTCTTGTAAGCCAAGACACAACTTTATTTGATGATACTATTAAAAATAATATTGCTTATGCAAACTTAAATGCTACTGATGAAGAAATTATTGAAGTAGCAAAAAAATCTTTTGCCTCAGAATTTATTGAAAAATTACCAAATAGGTACAATTCTTTAATAGGTGAAAATGGACTAAGACTGTCAGGGGGTGAAAAACAAAGAATATCTATAGCGAGAGCTATGCTGAAAAAGAGTTCGATCATTCTACTTGATGAAGCAACGTCATCTCTTGATGCTGATACGGAACAAAAAATTCAAAAAGCTTTGACTTTATTAACAAAAAATAAAACAACTGTTGTTATTGCTCACCGTTTATCCACTATTTTAAGCTCAGATCAAATATATGTTATTGACTCTGGAAAAGTTATAGCAAACGGTAATCATAATGAATTGTTAAAGAACTCATCTGTCTATAAAAATTTTTATGATAAACAAATCACTAAAAATTAATGATTTTATTTTATAGATTTTTAATTAATGTAATTTTTATCCTTTCTCCATTAATAATTTTGATCAGACTCTTAAAAAAAAGAGAGAGTCCCAAAAGGTTTAAAGAAAAACTTGGGTTTTTTACAAAAAACAGGTCTAAAGGAAAATTGATATGGTTTCATGGAGCAAGTGTTGGTGAGCTTCAAAGTATAGTTCCTTTATTGGAAAAATTAGAAAAATCAAAAAAAATTTCTCAAATATTGATAACTTCAAACACTCTAAGTTCCTCAAAAATAATTTCTAAAATAAAACTAAAAAAAATTTTACATCAATTTTTTCCTATAGATAATGAATTAATTATAAAAAAATTTATTAATCATTGGAAACCATCTGCGGCTTTTTTTATTGACTCTGAGATTTGGCCTAACACTATGATAAATTTAAATAAAGAAAAAATCCCAACTATTCTTATCAATGCAAGAATTACTAAGAAATCTTATAAAAAATGGATTAAATTAAAAAACTTTTCAAAATTAATTTTTAATAAATTTGATCTTTGCTTGTCCTCAAATAAAGAAACAGTTAGTTTTTTAAAAAAACTTGGTGCAAAAAATATTAAATATTTTGGTAACTTAAAATATTCCCAATCAGAAAATGAAAAAATTGAGATTGATAGTCAAACAATAAAGTTTATATCAAGAAAAACTGTATGGTGTGCTTCCAGTACTCATAACTCAGAGGAAAAATTTGCTGGGCTTATTCACAAAAAATTGAAGAAAAAATATAAAAATCTTTTAACAGTTATTATTCCTAGACATATAGATAGAGACGAAGAAATAAAAGAACAGTTGTCTAATTTAGGTTTGAAAGTTCACACACATGAACCAAAATCTAGAATTAATGAAGATACTGATATTTATCTAGTAAATGCATTTGGAAAAACTAAATCATTTTATTCCCTCATAAAGAACATTTTCTTGGGTGGGTCTCTCATAGAACATGGAGGACAAAATCCTTTGGAAGCAGTCAGATATAACTGTAATATATTGCATGGTCCAAATGTTTCAAACTTTAATGAAATTTATAAGTTTCTTAATAAACAAAAAATCTCCAAAAAAGTGATAAATTTAAATCAAACTACAAATATTTTAAATAAACTCCTCAATTCAAAAAAATCACAAAAAAATATAAAAGATAAGATAAATAAAATTGGTCAAAAAATAATAGAAAAAAATATTGATGAAATAAATTTAATTTTAAACAAAGTATGAAGTTAAAAAAACCTTATTTTTGGGACTTGCCAAAACCAAATTTTTTATCTTACTTATTAATTCCTTTTTCATTACCAATTATTCTAAGAAATTTTTTGTTTAAATTTCTTAAAAAAAAAAAACCGTTTAATATTAAAACTATTTGCGTGGGAAATATTTATCTTGGAGGTACAGGAAAAACTCCACTTACTATTAAAATATATGAAATTTTAAAAGGATTAAATTTTAAAATAGCCACCGTAAAAAAAAACTATTCAGATCAAAAAGATGAGCAGCTTTTGTTAAAACAAAAAACTTCATTGATAATTTCAAAAAAAAGAAAAGATGCTGTTTACCAAGGTATAAATCAAAACTTTGATGTTCTAGTATTTGATGATGGACTACAGGATATAAGTGTTGATTTTAATTTGAAATTTGTCTGTTTCAAATCAAAAAATTGGATTGGAAATGGCCACCTTATCCCAGCTGGACCGCTTAGAGAGAAAGTTTCAAGTTTAAAGAGATTTGATGCAGTTTTTTTAAATGGAAGCTTAGGTAATTTTGAAAAAATTGAAAATCAAATTAAAAGTATAAATTTAAATATTAAAATTTTTAAAACTTTTTATAAAATATTAAACATTAAAAAATATAATTTAGATAAAAAATATTTAATATTCTCTGGAATAGGCGAACCATCTGATTTTAAAGATATTCTATTGGAAAATAAATTTAAAATTGCTAGAGAAGTAGTATTTCCTGATCACTATAAATATAGTCTCAAAGATTTAGAAGAAATTCAAAATATAGCAAAAAATGAGAGCTTAAAAATTATAACTACAGAGAAAGACTTTATGAAAATTCCTGAAAAATTTAAAAAAGATATTGATTATTTAACTATTGATTTAGTTATTCGAGATGAAAAAAAATTAATTGAGCTACTAACTAAATAATATGAAATACATAAAGTATTTTTTTCAATTTTTATTAATAAGCTGTTTGTTAATTTTTTTTAAGATTATCGGATTAAAATTCTCAAGAATTATAGCAAGTAAATTGCTTTCTACAATTGGTCCTTTTTTCAGATCTGAAAAAATTATTGAAAAAAATATTTCATATGCATTTCATGAGCCAGATAAAGATTTTAAGAATAAAATTATTAATAGTATGTGGAAAAGTTATGGAAAAATTTTAGCTGAATATGTTTTTATGAAATATTTTAGAAAAATTGAGTCAAAAAAATTTCTAGAAATAAAAGGTCAAGAAATTTTAGAAAAAATAAAACTTTCAAAAAAACCTGTAATATTTGTATCTGGACATTTTGATAATTTTGAATTGATGGCTATGCATATTGAAAAGTCAGGGATTGATCTTGCTGCAATTTATAGACCTCTCAATAATTATTTTCTCAATCCAATAATGGAAAATATTAGAGAAAAATATATTTGTCGTAAACAAATAAAAAAAGGGATTTCTGGCACTAAAGAGATCTTAAAACATTTTAAGTTAGGCACCTCAATTGCTTTAATGATTGATCAAAGAGTTTCCCAAGGCATAAGATCTTTGTTATTTAAAAATGAAGCTTTGACGACAACAATTCCTGCACAATTTGTCAAAAAATTTAATTGTAAAGTTGTTCCAATTTATATTGAGCGAAAAAATAATGAAACATTTATGTTAGAAATTATGCAACCTATAAGTTTTGATAATGATAAAACTATTGAAAATATTACTTTAAAATTAAATGAGTTGTTAGAAATGATGATTGTTAGAAATCCTCACCAATGGATTTGGTCTCACAATAGATGGAAATAAGTTAATTCTTTTCTCTTTTTTTCTCTGCCTCAATGTAAGAAAAGTAAGCTTCCTGATCTTCTACATTCCAATAAGTTAAATTTTCTAAAGGAATTTTTTTTCCTGATATTGCACAAATCACATGATCTCCATCCTGAATAACTTTAAAATTATTTGGTAAATATTTTATTTTTGCTAATTTTTTAAACATTTTTGGTTTATATATCATTATATGAAAGTTGGTGTAATAGGAAATGGAGGACGCGAACACGCATTATGCCATTCATTAAAAAACTCAAATAAAATAAAACAAATTTATTGTTTTCCTGGGAATGCTGGCACAAGTTCAATTGCAGAAAATGTCAATATTGATTTAAACAATTTTGAAAAGCTAAAGGATTTTATAATACAAAATAATATTAACTTTATTATTGTTGGTCCAGAAAAACCTTTGGTGGATGGAATTGTTGATTATTTGCAAAAATACAAAATTAAAGTTTTTGGACCAAATAAAGTAGCTTCACAACTTGAAGGTTCAAAAATATTCACAAAAAAACTTTGTGAAAAATATAAAATACCAACTGCTAAATTTGGAATTTTTTCAAACACAAAAGAAGCTTTATCATTTCTTCAAAATTGCACCTTTCCCATTGTTATTAAAGCTGACGGCTTAGCTGCTGGCAAAGGTGTTTATATTTCCGAAAATTATAAAGAAGCATCAAAAGCTGTGCATGAAATATTTGATGGTAAATTTGGTAATGCTGAAAATTTGCTTATTGAGGAATTTTTACGTGGAGAAGAAATGAGTTTCTTTATTATCTCCGATGGCCAAAGTTATAAAATGTTTGGAACTGCTCAAGATCATAAAAGAGTTTTTGAAGGTGACCAGGGTAAAAATACAGGAGGAATGGGAGCATACTCACCTTCAAGATTAGAGACACATGAACTAAATAAAAAAATAATTAATAAAATTATTGAACCTACTCTTAAAGGTCTAAAGAAACTCAATTGTGAATATAAAGGATTTCTTTATGCAGGATTGATGATTGTTAATGGGGAGCCCTTTTTAATTGAATATAATGTAAGAATGGGAGATCCGGAATGTCAGACATTACTTCCAAAATTAAAAACTGACTTTTCAGTAATAATAAATAAATGTATTGAGCAACAACTCCATGACTTAGAAATTGAATGGTATGATGATAAGTCAATTTGTATCGTATTATGCTCAAAAGGTTATCCTGAAAGTTATCAAAAAAATTTTATAATTGATCTTGAAAAATTAAACTTAAAAAAAAATCAGTTTATTTTTCATGCTGGCACAAAAAAAGTTAATAACGCTATTTTATCCGATGGTGGAAGAGTTTTAAATATTGTGACTAGGTCAAATGAATTTAAGTCAGCGAGAGAAAGTTCGTTAAAACTTCTTAAAGAAATAAATTGGGATAATGGATTTTATAGAAAAGATATTGGTCACAAGGTCATCAAAGAATGAGAATCATATCTGGGTCTTTTAAAGGAAGAAAAATTTTAGAACCAAAAGATAGGAATACTAGACCTTTAAAAGATCTTACTAAAGAATCTATTTTCAATATCATAAAACACTCAAATAAATTTAAAATAAATTTTTCCAATTCATATATATTGGACTTGTTTTCTGGTGTAGGTTCATTTGGAATTGAATGCTTGTCTAGAGGGGTTGAAAAAGTAATTTTTATTGAAAATTATCACGGGGTTATACCTTTATTAAAAAAAAATTTGTATGGTTTAAAATCAGTTGAAAATTACGAAATAATTGAAAAAGATATTTATAATGAAAATATTTTTTCAAAGTTGAATAATAAATTTGACATTATTTTTTTAGATCCACCATACAAAAATAAAAATTTAAAAAATTTACTAAATAAAATTGATGATCAAAAAATATTAAAAAAAAATGGAATAATTATTTTGCACAGACATAAAAGTGAAACTGATTCCTTTCCACCGAACTTTCAAATTATTGAACAGAAAGTTTATGGGATATCAAAAATAATATTTTTATCTTATTTAAATTAATATTTTTTTGGTTTCATTTTTGATTAATTCAACAGCTGGTTGATCATATGGGTTAAGATTTAACATTTTACCAATTAATATTGTTTCTAAAATAAAAAAACTAAATAATTCACCTAATGTTTTTTCGTCTCTTTTAAAAATCGTAAAACTTCTAAAAGGAATATTTTTTTTTTGGAAAACATTTTCTGTAGCTAATTTTTGGGATAATTTTATTTGATTCAAATTTTTATTCTTTAAATAACTAAAACTCTTGTTCTTATAAAAGTTAGTTTTAATTCTTGTTGAATTATTTTCGTTAACAAAGAAAAAAGTATAAAAGTTATTTTTAAATCCATCTAAATATAATTGCATAACACTATGATTATCCTTAGGCATATTAGAGATTATTGGTAATATACCTTTTTTATTCTTTCCAAGACTTTCCGCAATTAATTGCTGATACCAATTAAATAAGTTTTGAGATTTTTCATCATAGTTTATAATGATAGAGTTATATTTTTTATTTTTAATAAAATGTAAAGTTGAACTAACATTTGAAACTAAAGAATTAAAAAAAATTTTATTTTTAACAAGCAAATTTAAATTTTTAAATTTATTGGATTTTAAACCCATTAATTCTGCCGGTAGCATACCAACTTCAGATAAAACAGAATATCTTCCGCCTATAAAATTATTATGTTTTACTATATCGGCTTTTAACTTTTCAGCTAAAAGATATAAATAACTTTTCTTATTTTCTGTTATAAATATATTCTTGTGTTTCTTTTTTAATAATAAATTAGTATTAATTATTGTTTCAATTGTATTTCCAGATTTAGAAATAACTAAATTAATAATTTTTTCGTCATTATTTATTTTTGAAAATGCTTGAAGATTATCAATAAATGAAAATTTTTTTTTTATTTTTTTACTTAAAAAATCATAGATAGTTTGAGCGCCTAGAGTAGATCCACCCATCCCTATAATTCTGTAATTAAGAGCCTTACTATATTTATTTACTAATTTTCTGTGATATGAATTTCTATATGATTTTCTTAATGATCTAATTATTTCATTATCCTCTTGAAGTAGTTTTTTTAGTATTTTTTTTACTTTTTTTGTGTTTTTTTTAATTTTAAAATTTTTGAAATTAATATTGCCAGTCAACATTTTTATTTGATTTTATCAATAATTTTCTTTTCTAGATCTCCAGTATTTTCATTTGAGTTTGTCACATTAATATTTTCATCTTTATTTTTAAGCAATTTTTCAAATTCACTAGCTTGATCATTTTCAGCTTTAATAGAGTTGGTTTTATCAATTTCATTTTTTGGCACGGGCATTTTTTCAAAGTCAGGTGGAACTACTAATGGATTTTTTTTTATAACTAAAAATTCTTCACCTTGATCAATATTCTTTCCACTAAAACCTTTTTTAACATCTTGGCATCCAGGCAATAAAAATAAAAAAATTAACAAAAAAATTGGATAATTATTTTTTTTCATAATTTCTATTTAGTGGTAAAATTTCCCACAATATAAGCATTATTACACCAAATGTAATAAAAATATCAGCTATATTAAATATAAACCAATGAAAATTCCCTACATGTAAATCAATAAAATCTGGCACTGCTTTAAAAAAAATACGATCATATAAGTTCCCAAGTGCAC
This sequence comes from Candidatus Pelagibacter communis, assembly GCF_001179845.1. Lineage (GTDB taxonomy): Bacteria > Pseudomonadota > Alphaproteobacteria > Pelagibacterales > Pelagibacteraceae > Pelagibacter > Pelagibacter ubique_Q. The sequence goes on from NZ_CVSB01000037.1 coordinate 118,064, forward strand.
CTCCAAATACTATTAATAAAAAATATCTTTGTACACCATGCTGTTTGATAGACATTATTAATATTATAAGCGCAGTAAAAACTATAATTAATGTTAAAAAATTATACCAATTTTCATGGCTTGAAGAAAAAAGACCAAATGCAATTCCTTCATTCCAGATCAAAATGATATTTAAATATTTTGATGAAAATATTTCAGAACCAAAAAATTTCTCATCTAAATTAATTACATGAATTTTAGAAATTCTATCAAGTAAAAAAATTATTAGAACTAAAGAAGAATTAATAAAAAAATTTTTTCCTAGATTTTTTATTATCATTCCTTATTCACAGTACAATTATCTCTATCACAGGCTGTTTCTTTAATCTTCCAACAGATCGAGCACTTTGATCCTTTTGCTTTAGTAGTTAGTGCTGTTGTTTCAATGTCATCTTTATAACTAACCACAGCCTTTGATGTAATACAAAGTTCAGAAAAATCTGTATTTTCCGTAAGTTTTTTTAATTTTTGATTCAATTGTATTTTTAAATCTGCCTCTAAACTTGATCCTATTTCTTTACTGGCTCTTTTCTCTTCTATGCTTATATTGCAAATATCTCTAATTTTAATTAATTCGATCCATTTTTTGCTAAGTTTTTCATTTTTAAATTTTTCAGGAAATTCTATAAATTTTTCAAGATGAATACTTTTTTTGTCTTTGAATAATAATTTAAAAATTTCTTCAGTTGTAAAAGATATTATAGGGGCAAACCATTTTAGTAGAGCATTTAAAATAATATTGAGAAGTAAAATTGTTGATTTTCTTTTCTTTGTATCTTTACCGTCGCAATAAAGATTATCTTTTCTAATATCAAAGTAAAAAGCAGATAAATCAACAGTACAAAAGTTTAACAATTCTTTATACAAATTATGGAAATCATAATTACTAAAATATTTTTTAAAATTTGTATTTAAAACATATAATTTATGTAGCATTAACTGTTCTAATTCAGGTAAATCATCTACACTAAGTTGTTCAAAATTTATTATTTCGAAATTATCATTTATATTTCCAAGTAAATATCTAAAAGTATTTCTAATTTTTCTATATGATTCTGCATGCTGATCTAGAATTGAATAATCTATTCTTAAATCTTCTGCATAATTTGATGATGCTACCCAAATTCTTAAAATATCGGCACCATACTTTTTTAGGATATCATCAGGCGCAATTACATTTCCCAATGATTTAGACATTTTTAATCCTTTGCCATCTACAACAAAACCATGGGATAAAATAGATTCAAATGGTGCTCTTCCTCTTGTTCCGCAAGACTCTAGAAGTGATGAATGAAACCATCCTCTGTGCTGATCAGATCCTTCTAAATACATAGAAGCTGGCCATTTTAAATCGTCTCTTTTTTCTAACACAAATGAATGAGTAGAACCGCTATCAAACCAAACTTCAACGATATCGCTTAATTTTTCATAATCCTGAGCTTTGTATTTGTTGCCTAAAAATCTTTGAGGATCGTCAGAAAACCAACAATCGGATCCTTCATTTTCATAAATTGAAGCAATATTTTCTATTACTTCATCATCAACTAAAATTTCCTTCGTTTTCCTATTCACAAAAATTGGAAGAGGGACTCCCCAAACTCTTTGTCTTGAGACACACCAATCAGGCCTTGTTTCTATCATTGATTTTAATCTTTCTTTACCTTTGCTTGGATAAAAAATGGTTTCATCAATAGCTTTTAATGCTTTGCTCCTTAGTTTGTGACTTTCCATTGAAATAAACCATTGTGGTGTAGCTCTGTGAACCAATGGTGCTTTAGACCTCCAAGAATGTGGGTAAGAGTGTACTAACTCACCATTAGTTAATAAATTTTTCTGTTCTTTTAATTTTTCAATTATAATTGGGTTTGCTTTGAAAATATGAATTCCTTCAAACAATTTCACATTGTTTGTATATTTTCCATCTCCATCAACTGTTTCTATGGCTTTAATATCGTTATTTAAACAAAGATTAAAGTCATCAGGTCCATGACTTGGAGCACAATGAACTATTCCAGTTCCTTGCTCAGTAGTTACAAATCTAGCTTCTAGCATTGGGATATCATGATCATAACCAAGATTTAAAAAAGGGTGACTACAAATAGTATTTTTAAATTCTTTTCCTTTAAATGTGTGAATTTTTTTATAATTATTTAGTTCACACTCTTTAACAACTGATTCTAACAGAGCATCTGCAATTACAATTTTTCTATTTTTAAAATCACCTTCGTCATTTATTTCTAATATAATATAATCAAGAGACTCGTTATATGCTAAAGCTTTATTGGCTGGTATTGTCCATGGAGTTGTTGTCCAAATAACTATTTCATTTCCAACTAAATCTTTTAAATTTGATGATTTGACTTTAAACGAAGTGTAAATTGTATCTGATTTATGATCTTGATATTCTACCTCAGCATCTGCAAGTGCAGTTTTCTCAACCGTTGACCATAACACTGGTTTGAAACCTTTATATAAACTTCCTTCTTTTAAAAATTTACCAAGCTCTCTAACTATCTGAGCTTCTGCATTAAAGCTCATTGTTGAGTAATAATTTTCCCAATCCCCTACAACACCCAATCTTTTAAATTGACTTTTGTGAACTTCAATCCACTTTTCTGCAAATGTTCTGCATTCTTTTCTAAACTCAACGATTGGAACTTCGTTTTTGTTTTTTTTATTTTTTTTATATTGTTCCTCAATTTTCCATTCAATTGGCAAGCCATGACAATCCCAGCCTGGAACATAAATAGAGTCTTTTCCTTCCATTTGATGAAATTTTACAATTATATCTTTAAGAATTTTATTCAGAGCTGTTCCCATGTGGATATTTCCATTTGCATAAGGAGGACCATCATGTAAAACAAATTTTTCTCTTCCTTTACTTTGATCTCTTAATTCATCGTAAAGATTTATTTTTTTCCAATATTCAAGAATTTCTGGTTCTTTAACAGGCAGGTTGGCTTTCATGGAAAAAGCTGTTTTTGGGAGATTTATTTGAGATTTAGTCATTTAGTCTTTTTTGCGATATATAAATCTTTTTTAATTTGAGCTCTTAATTGATTAACATTATTAAATTTTTTTTCTTTTCTTATAAACTTTAAAAACTCTACTGATAAAAGTTTATTATAAAGATTTCCAGAAAAATTAAATAAATGAACTTCTAATAATATTTTTTTTTGGTTAAATGTTGGTCTAAATCCAAGATTAGCAATTCCTTTAAGATATTTGTCACTATTTTTTCTTAAAACCTTCACAGCATAAACTCCTGGTTTTGCCAAAACATAATCATCGATATCTATGTTGCAGGTTGGAAAACCAATTTTTTTTCCTACTTGTCTTCCTTTTTTAACTACTCCTTCTATTGTCCAGTTTCTTTTTAAAAGATTATTAGCTTTGTCTAAAAGACCCTTTTCTAAAAGATTTCTTATTAAAGATGATGATACGATCTTATTACTTTTAATTAATGGTTCTGGTTTAACAACTTTATAATTAAACAATTGTTCGTATTTTTTTAATAAATTAACATTTCCTTCTCTTTTATTTCCAAATCTAAAATTATTGCTAACAAAAATAAATTTGGAACTTAATTTTTTATTTAAAATTTGAGTAATAAAGTTTAGCGCTTTAGTTTTTGAAAATTTTTTATCAAATTTTTTTGTAATTACAAAGTCTACTTTTAAATTACTTAGTAACTTAATTTTTTGATTGATATTAGTAAGCCTAAAATTTTTTAATTTTTTATTAAAAAACATTTTTGGCATTGGATCAAAGTTTACAACACCAATCTTCAAATTATATTTTTTCTTATACGATTGTGCTAATTTAAATAATTTTTGATGTCCTAAATGTAAGCCATCAAAATTACCTATTAAAATAATTGATCCTCTGTGTAATTTTCTAATATTAAAATTTGTATAGTGGTTTACCATTTTAAATCTGATTGAATAAAATTAACTATAGCCTCATACTCTTTTGAAACATCTTGGATGCCTTTTTTTTTTATTTCATTTTTATGTATTCCGTTACTAATTAATAAAGAATCATAATTTAAAAGATTTGCACCTTTGATATCAGTATTTAAATTATCACCAATTGCTAATATTTTTTTATTATTGTTATCAATCGATTGATTATAAACTTCTGGATGTGGTTTTCCAAAATATACTACCTCCCCACCCATTTTTTCAAAAACCATTGCGACAGAACCTGCACATAACTCTCTAACTTCACCACGATCAACGATTAAGTCTGGATTTGTACAAATCATTTTTTTGGCAATATGTTTTTCAAATAAATTTTTGTAAAAATTTAAATCCTTATCGTGATCATCGAATAATCCTGTACACAATAAATATTCACTATCACTAATATCTTCACACTTATTTTTCTCAAATAAATAAAATAAATCAAAATCCCTTGGTGGACCTATGTGATAAAACTTTTTCGATAAGTACGATTTTTTCAAATAATTTAGAGCTGCCTCTCCTGAAGTAAATACATGATCTCTGAGCACTTTATCCATGCCCATCTTTTCTAAAAAATTTTGAACAGTTTTATTTGGTCGTGGAGCATTTGTTAAAAGTACTAGCATTTTCTTTTTTTTTAAAAGTTCATTTAAAACTGCTATCGCTTTTTCATGAAGGTTAACCCCATTATGAACAACACCCCATAAGTCTATATAAAAAAGATCATAATTATCAGCAATTGATTTTAAGCCATTTAAATCTAAATTTTTGGTCATATTTTAAGGTATAAACCATAAAAACCCGAATTTACTAGCAATTTTAATATCCTAAAGATTTTCTGATCTTGAAATAGACGGTGAAATATCTATATGAGGCTCATATTTATAAAGATTTATTAAGGAGAATTTATGAAGTTTAAACCGTTACATGACAGAGTTTTAATCGAAGTATTAGATGGCAGTGAAAAAACTGCTGGAGGAATAATTATCCCTGACACAGCTCAAGAAAAACCTCAGGAAGGCAAAGTTGTTGCTGTAGGTGGTGGTGCAAAAACTGAAGATGGAAAAATAATTCCAATGGATGTTAAAGTTGGTGATAAAGTTTTATTTGGTAAATGGTCAGGAACTGAAGTCAAAATTAATGGCAAAGAATACAGCATAATGAAAGAGTCTGACATTATGGGTATTTCAGGTAAATAATTTAATTTAAAGGAGAAAAATAATGGCAAAAGTTGTTAAATTTGATGCTGAAGCAAGAGCGGCAATGATAAGAGGTGTAAATATCTTAGCTGACACTGTTAAAGTAACTTTAGGACCAAAAGGAAGAAATGTCGTAATGGATAAATCTTACGGTGCACCTAGAATTACTAAAGATGGTGTGTCTGTAGCTAAAGAAATAGACCTTGAAGACAAATTTGAAAATATGGGTGCACAAATGGTTAAAGAAGTTGCTAGCAAAACTAACGATGAAGCTGGTGATGGAACTACTACTGCGACGATACTTGCGCAAGCAATTGTCAAAGAAGGTGTGAAGTATGTAACAGCAGGTATGAATCCAATGGATGTTAAAAGAGGAATCGATGCTGCTGTAGAAACAGTAAAAGAAAGTCTTGTTGCATCTGCAAAAAAAGTAAAAGACAGTGATGAAATTGCTCAAGTAGGAACAATTTCTGCAAATGGTGATAAAGAAATTGGAACAATGATTGCAAAAGCAATGCAAAAAGTTGGAAATGAAGGGGTAATTACCGTTGAAGAAAACAAAGGTATTGAAACAGAATTAGATGTAGTTGAAGGTATGCAGTTTGATAGAGGATATCTATCACCATATTTTATTACTAACAGTGATAAAATGACTACAGAATTAGATAATCCTTTTATTTTATTACATGAAAAGAAATTAACTAATTTACAGCCAATGGTTCCTCTTTTAGAAGCTGTGGTTCAAGCTGGTAGACCATTAATGATTATATCTGAAGATGTTGAAGGTGAAGCTTTAGCAACTTTAGTTGTAAACAAACTAAGAGGTGGTTTAAAGGTTGTGGCTGTTAAAGCTCCAGGATTTGGTGATAGAAGAAAAGCTATGCTTGAAGATATTGCTATTTTAACAGGAGGTCAGGTTATATCTGAAGACCTAGGTATTAAACTTGAAAATGTAAAACTTGATGATCTTGGATCTTGTAAGAAGATCAAAGTTGATAAAGATAACAGCACTATCGTTAATGGTAGTGGTAAAAAATCTGATATCGAAGCTAGATGTGCTTCTATCAAACAACAAGTTGAAGAAACTACTTCTGATTACGATAGAGAAAAACTTCAAGAGAGACTTGCTAAGTTAGCTGGAGGAGTTGCAGTTATCAAAGTTGGTGGTGCAACTGAGGTTGAAGTTAAAGAAAGAAAAGATAGAGTTGAAGATGCTTTAAACGCTACTAGAGCTGCCGTTGAAGAAGGTATTGTAACTGGTGGTGGATGTGCTCTTCTTTATGCTGCTCAAGAGCTTGATAAAGTTAAAGTAAAAGGTGATGACCAAAAAGCAGGTGTTGATCTTGTGAGAAAAGCTTTGGAAGCTCCAATTAGACAAATTACTAAAAATGCTGGTGTAGATGGTTCAGTAGTAGTTGGTAAATTATTAGAGCAGAAGAAAAAAACTTCCGGTTACGATGCTCAAAACGAAGAGTATTGTGATATGTTTGCAAAAGGTATCATAGACCCAGTTAAAGTTGTGAGAACTGCTCTACAAGACGCTGCTTCAATTGCTGGATTATTAGTAACTACTGAAGCAATGATCGCTGACAAACCTGAGGAAAAAGATGCTGCTGGTGGAATGCCTGGTGGAATGCCTGGTGGTATGGGCGGCATGGGAGGAATGGGTGGAATGGGAATGTAATCCCCATTGTTCTCAAACAAAAATTCAAAAAGGGCAGTCTTTACTGCCCTTTTTTTTTGTTTATACGAAAATCATTAGTGATGAAGGAGTGATGAAGGAATGATGAAGGATTTGGTGATGTTATAGTCTCATTTGCAACTATAACAGTTACTTATTTTTTCTATCTCTATAATCTTTATAAATTTTATCAAATATAAGATTTTTCAATCCTGAATTTTCATCAAGTTTTTTATAAAAATCAAATCTATCTTTAAGAAGAGATAAAATCACATTATCAAATTGTTTTTTGAAGTAATCTTGTTTATTTTGTTCTGAATTTGCTCCATTCATATACTTTTCAATTTCTTTATCTTCAAAGATTTTTTGTCTAACATTATCAATATTCACTTTATCATCATCAGTTAAATTTATTCCATATCTTGAGTTAATTGTTTCAATTATTTCTGAAAGTAAATCTTTAACGGGAGGAGTATAAGTGCCAACTGCTGTTTTAATACCTTCGTAGTCATGATCCACTTTCTCTAATGGATCAATATGATCATGCAACTTTTGTATTCTTAATGACTCAAGGTCAATTAAATTTTCAATATTTACTCTTTCTTTTGTTTTTGGTTTTAATTTTTTTGATAAGTATCTATAAAAAATATAATGTTTTTCTAATTCAACATCTGAAAAATTAATTATTTGAGATAAGTAACTGTATAATCTTATATAAGACGCAACTTTCAGTCTAAAATCTTCTCTTTGCTCATCATCATCCAATGTAATCCATTTATCAACAACTTCATCTAAAACTGGATGAAGATTACCCTCTTCTCTATTTTTATCAAAAAATATTGAACAAAACTTTTCAACTTGTTCACTTGAAAATATTTTAAATTCATTAATTGAAGTTTGAATATCATAGAGTTTATTAGGATCTGTTTCTTCTTCAAGACCAACCTCTTGATAGAATTTTTGAAATGAAAATCTAACTGTCTCTGGGTCGTTAGCAAAATCCAATACAAAAGTAAATGCCTTACCTGACATTGTTCGATTTAAACGAGATAGTGTTTGAACACATTGAACATCTTTTAAAGGTTTATCTATATACATAGATTGAAGCATAGGTTCATCAAATCCAGTTTGAAATTTATTTGCAACAACAAGTAATCTGTATTTTGGATTTTTTAGACCCAAAGGTACATCGCCATCATGACCAATACTCAAATTCAAACTTTTTTCAGTATGTTTGTCACCACCTTTTTCTAAAGTTACTTCTCCTGAAAAACCTACTAAACATTTAAATTTCGATTTTCTCTCTTCAAGTTGTCTATTGATTTCTTTAAAATATTTAACGCAAAGTTTTCTTGTTTTTACAACAATCATTCCTCTGCTTTTACCTTGAATTTCTTTTGAGGATTTATTGAAAAAATGATCAAGAATTATCTTAACTTTATTTTCAATAGTAATTTGATGCGAGTCTACATAATTGAAAATTTCTTTAGTGCCTTGCGCTGTATCAATCTCAATTGCGTCTTCTTTTACTTCTTTAACTTTAAAATATCTTTTGTAAGTTGAATAATTCTGTAGAACATCAAGAGTGTATCCCTCGTGTATAGACTGTCTCATTGAGTAAACATGGAAAGGATTGAATTTATTATCAGGTTGTTTTGTTCCAAATATCTCTAAAGTTTTTTCTTTAGGTGTTCCAGTAAAACCGAAGAAAGAAATATGTTTTTGTCTTCCTCTTGTTTGAATTTGTTCCTCTAAGTATGATTCTAGAGTAAAATCGTCTTCTTCATCGTCTTCATTGCTCGTTAATGTTCTTTTTAATTCTTTTGATAGTTCACCGTTTTGACTAGAGTGAACTTCATCAATAATAACTGCAAATTTTTTATCGCCTAATGCAACTATATCTTCAGAAATATAAGGAAATTTTTGTATTGTTGTAATTATAATATCCTTACCCTTTTCAAGAAATTCTCTAAGTTCTTTTGAACCTTTTTCTGCACCAAAAACTACACCATCTACTTTTGATAAAGATTTAACAGTTCCTCTTAATTGATCATCTAAATTAGTTCTATCTGTTACAACAATTATACTGTCAAATATTCGTCTCTTATCATCTTTTGATTTATAGAGAGAAGTTAGAAGATGAGATAACCATCCAATAGAATATGACTTACCTGATCCAGTTGTATGTTGAATTAAATAATTATTACCTTCACCATCAATTTTAATTTGTTCTTTAAGATTTCTAATTAGTTCTAGTTGATGGTATCTAGGAAAAATTTGTACATCAAATTTCTTTGTATCAACTGTTTGTTTTTCTTCGTTGTAGAAATACTCTTTTTCATTTGAAACATGTGCAAAATTTTCAATAATATCTAAAAGTGAATTGGAATTTAAAACTTCTTTCCAGAGATAAGAGGATCTGTAATCATTTTCAACTGGTGGATTTTCTATATCTTTATTGTAGGGAAAAAATCTTGTCTTGCCCCCTTTCAGATTTGTAGTCATTGAAACTTGATTGTTATCAACACAGAAATGAACAAGAACTCTTTTAAATTGAAGAAGTGGTTCTTTAGGATCACGATCAAAACGATATTGATTTTCTGAGTGTTTGTAATTTTGTCCTGTTAGTTGATTCTTTAATTCCATCGTAACAATAGGAATTCCATTTAAAAATAACCCCATATCAATAGAATTTTCATTTTTTGTTGAGTAATGAAACTGTCGAACAAGACTAAATTGATTTAATTTAAATAGATTTAAATGATCAGGATTTAAATCACTTTTTGGTTCAAAATAACAAAGATCTAAATAAACACCTCTATCGATTACATGATTTCTAAGAACATCTATAACACCTCTACTTGATATTTCTGAAGAAATACGATTTAGAATTTTGTTTTCAGTATCTTCTTGATAAATATCTTTTAATTTCTTCCAACTATCTTTCTGAGTTGTTTTAATAAAATTTAAAACTTCATCTTTAATTAAACATAAGGAGCGATCATATTTTTCATAATGTATTGATTTATAATCAATTGAATTAAGATATTTTTCTATATGATTTTCAAATCTCTTCTCTGTTGGACTTAGGTTGCTCATAACATATCCTTTGTTACTTTAATCTTACCAGATATACATGAAGAAATCAGTGAGAGACTATACTCTTTATAAAACTCAATACGCTTTGAATAATTTTCAATCTTTTTATCAAAGTCAAATAATAATTTTTTTAAATGAGTGTTAATTAAAACCTGTTCATCAATTGGAGGGACAACTATGAAAAGATTTTCAATTACACCCATCCCAATATTTGGTTGCGTCCCATAACTCCAACCTATTTCAACTTGAGTTCTAAAATAATGTGACTGTATTGCATTGAAAAAGAAATAGGGATCAATTTTTTTAGTATCACTTCGTAGAATACATAAAGGTGACCAAATATTAAAATCTAAATCAGTTTCTACAATACTACTCTTTCCTGTAGTAGATCCTGACTTAACCAATAAAATATCAAATTTTTGAGGTTTACACTTCTTAGAATAGATCTCGTGAGTTTCTTTGGTTATGAACCCTCTAATTTTGGTAAAGTTTATTTTATTACCCACAATACCTTCAACTGATAAAAATGGAATACCCTGTTCGACAAAAGTGGGTGTCTCATGAGGACCATCCGTCACCTTGGTAGAAACCAAATACTTAATACAAATTTTATTCCATTTTTTTGGAATGTTACCAATAAACTCAATACCACTGTCTTTCGTCTCAACATTTGGATCAAGACCTTTGGTAACACATTGATTTATCAATGATATTCGCTGCTCTTTAAGTAATTCAACTTTAGTTTGGTTCTTCTTAATCAAGAGATTTATTAGTTTAATTTTATTATCAAGATAAGAAGAAATAATTTTTTGTTTTTCGATATTTGGGATAAAAATAATTATATTCTTTAATTCTTCAGGTGTTAAGACCCACCTGCCTAAATTATCATGACTTGCTACACCTTTGCCTAATTTGAAAAAAGTTTTTCTTAAATAGTTAGATTGTAAAAAATAATTCATAAATCTATTATCAACCACTTCATTTAATTCAAAAGTGTAATATGCGGGACTTATAAGTCCATCAAAAGACGAAATATCAACCCAACCAGACAAGAGGTCCATTGGATTCATGCAAATTTGTCCTTTTTTTACTTTAATATATTTTTCATATGACTCTGCAATTTGACCCTTATTAATTGAAATATCATTAACCACTATCCCTTTTCTAGTTAATGATAGAATTTTTTCATCATTAAAATTTGAACTTTTTTTTTCTGAAATAGATAAAATATTTTTTAGTCTTTTTTCAGTCCAATCTTTAGGAATTTTTGAAATATCATAAAAATTTTTACTTATTGAAGTACTCATAAATCTTTTTCTAAATTAGCAATTTCTTTATTTAATTTTGCTAAATCATTTTTAATATCTTCCACAGATTTAAAATTTTTATACTCATAAAATTCTTTTGTGAGGGAAAATTCATATCCTATTTTATCTAAATCTTTGTTATGAAAATACTCTTCAATATGAGGTCTTACTTCTTTTAATAGATATTTATCTATCTCTTGATCTGATGGTATTTTTTCATAATCTCTTTTCTTTTTATCAATTTTTGGATGACCTTTTTTATCTTTAATAATGTTTCCAGAGTTATCTTTTAAATACTGATCAATAGTAACTTTGGTGTACCTAAAGTAATCATTATTATAAATTTTAGATTTTCGATTCTCTTTAAATCCTTGATAAATATCAATTATTTGTAATGCTTGTTCATCGCTTATCTCTTTACTTTTTTCTCCTAATTTAACTTTACTATGTTTATAAAAATCTTTTGCATTAATTAATTGGATCTTTTCTTTTCTACTTTTCCTTTTTTTATTATCTAATATCCAAAGATATGTTGTAATCCCTGTGTTAAAAAATAATCTGTCTGGTAGCATGATGATAGTTTCAAGCAGATCTTTTTCAATTATATGTTTTCTAATTTCAGATTCACCACTACCTGCATCACCTGTAAACAAAGGAGATCCATTAAACACTATACCTATTCTAGAACCTTTAGGTTCCATTTTGTGAATTAAGTGTTGTAAGAATAATAAAGAACCATCTGAAATTCTTGGTGTACCAGCAACAAATCTTCCACTTGGGTCATTTGTCTCATTTTTAATAAATTCTACTTCTGATTTCCAACTAACTCCAAAAGGAGGATTAGTAATCATATAATCAAATTTTCTATCTTGATAACCATCTTCAGATAATGATGAAAGTGGACCTTTAATATTTTCAGGATTTTCATCTGCCATCAAAAAATCAGATTTACATATTGCATAAGTTACATCATTTAATTCTTGTCCAAATAATTCCACTTTTAATTTTTTATTAATATTTTCGTGTATCCATTCTTTTCCAATAGTTAACATTCCACCTGTTCCACAACATGGATCATAAATTGATCTAATTTTATCCTCACCTTTTAGATTTTCTTTATCTCCACCAAAGACAAGAGATACTAAAAGTTTAACAACATCTCTTGGTGTAAAATGATCTCCGCTTTCTTCATTAGACATCTCTGAAAATTTTCTTAAAAGTTCTTCGTACAAAGAACCCATCTTGTGATTATCAACTTTATTAGGATGAAGATCAAACTCTGTGAATTTGTCTATGAGAAGATAAAGTTTTTTATTTTTGTTTAATTTAGTTACTAAAGGATCTATTTGAAAATTTTCAATTATATCTAATACATTTTTTGAATAACCTTGAATATAATTGTTAAAGTTTTTGTAAACATTGTTTGGGTCACTTTTAATTCTTAATAAATCAAATTGTGAGATATTAAAGAAAGGCAAGTTTAATTGACTTTGAATAACTTCATTAAAATCTTTTAATTTATTTTTATATTTTTCGTGTAATTCAAATGCTTTGTCTTTTTGTGGGTCTAGTACACAATCTAATCTTCTAAGAACAACAAATGGAAGAATAATTCGACCATACTCACTGGGTTTAAATAGACCCCTTAATATGTCATCTGCCGTGTTCCAAATTAAGGATGAAAGGTTCTGTTTTTCCATTAGTTCACGATATCAAATTACTGAATAAAATTGAATTTAATCTGTTATTCTTGCAAATACAGTTATAACTGTTTAAATTTAATTAATCACTGTTCCAAGTAAATAAATCTGCATCAAAAGGTATATTTCTAAATTTAAGTAAGATTTTATATTTTTCTAACCTTTCTTCTTTCTTAAATTTCCCTAAGTAGTTGAGTATTTGATCATAAGTCAAACCCTTTAAGTGTTCTTTTTTAACGTCAACATACTCTTCATAATCCATACCACATATAGAGAATTTTTTTTTAGGATCTATATGTTCAGCATAACTTATCGAATCCTTAGTTTCACTAAGGACATCATAAAAATGAGCGATTTGATTATCTCTTTCAAAGAGAATATCTCTCCTGAAATCAAATAGTTCTAATTGTTGCATATTTTGGAGTTTATTAAAGTTTTGGAAACAAACTTTAACAATCCAATTTATAACTCTAAATAAAGGCAAATTTTAGACTTGTCTTTTGAATTGCTTTTGAATTGCTTTAAATAGTGATGAAGAGTGATGAAGGAATTTTCAAAATGTTAAGTAAATCAAGTATTATTAGAAACCAGTATGAGAATGTAATACGATTCCCCAACCAGAACACTCTAAATACATACACTAAACAAAATTAGAACCCTCGGAACGAAAGTTTCGGGGGTTTTTTCATTTTTTTTATTTATTGTTTAACAGAAATATAATCTGCTAACTCTCTTGTTAGAACACCCATTTTTAAATTATTTCTTTCTGGATCGTCTGCAAAATGATAGCAAAGCACTGAAGAGGTTTCTTT
>NZ_CVSB01000038.1 GCF_001179845.1 Candidatus Pelagibacter communis
TGGTATAACTCTTTCATTTTATACTAAAAATGTAATTAACAAATTATCTGTTTCTATTTCAGTTTTAAAATTAGTTATTTCCCCGATAATTTTATTGTTAATTGGATTAGTGTTTTTTAATGCAGGATTGCCAGCAGAAATACCAGGTGCTTTCTTTGTGAGTGTTGCGCCTTGTGGAGTTACTTCTATAGTTTTATGTGCCGCTTATAATGTAAGTCCCGAAAATATAATTAAAGCAATTTTTGTCTCTACTATTGCTTCTATTGGAACTATATTTTTTGCAATTAAGTATTTAACTCTATAACAATTTATCTAGAAGACTAACTTCTCCAATTTTAAAAATAATGGCATCTTCTTTGTTGAAACCATATTTTTCAGCACTATCTTTAAATCTAATTGGGGGTTCCATAATCGGCTCTAGTGACAAAACAAATGTTCCCCAATGCGTTCCTAAAACTTTTTTACTTTTTAAATCTTGTGCGATGTTAAGAGCTTCTTCTGGTGTAGTGTGATAAGTCGATTTTTCAAACATTGGTCTAAAATCATATGCTCCAATGTTAATCATTGATAAATCAATAGGACCATATT
>NZ_CVSB01000039.1 GCF_001179845.1 Candidatus Pelagibacter communis
CAAAAAAATCAGTTAGCGTCCCATAGTAGATAGTAATTTCTGATTGTGAAATAGTACTATATAATTTTGAAAAACTCTGTGGTTATAAGTTTAGTATTGAATGTATTGAAGAGTTAGTAAAAAAATATCCAAAAAATATTATTGGTGTAAAAGATAGCTCTTACAATCTTTTTGAAAACTTAAAAATTGATAATTTTTCAGTTTTACCTGGATCAGAATCTAAATTATTTAAAGGACTTCAATTAGGTTGTTCTGGAATTATTACAGCTACATGTAATGCTACTTCATCACTGGCAAGAAAAGTATACGATGATTTTAATGATGGACGTGATCAGACAGTAAACCAAAATCTTTGCGATGTAAGAGCTGAATTTGAAAAATATAATTTGATTTCAGGTTTACATACTTACTTTAGTAAAAAAGAAATATATTATAAAAATCTTTTACCACCACTTAGCATGTTAAATGCTGAAGATGAGTCAGGTTTAATTACTAATTTAGAGAAATTAAATTTTTCATTAAAAAATACTAAGGCGGCTTAAATGCAATTAGCTAGATTTTTAAATAATGTTTTTAAAAAAGATGGATTTATATTAGTTGATGCTAATTCAAAAAGTTACATCATTGGAAATCCAAAAAGTGAAAACCCAATAAAAGTTAAAATTTTAAATAAAAATCTTCATTATAAGTTACTATTTCATCCTGATTTATATTTTGGTGAAGCATATACAGATGGTGAAATAACTATCGAAAATGGGACGCTAACTGATTTTTTGGATCTTTCTTTAATGAATTTTGGAAGAGGAGACTTAAATTTTTTTAGCTATTTGATTAATAGAT
>NZ_CVSB01000040.1 GCF_001179845.1 Candidatus Pelagibacter communis
TAGTCCCAGAAGTACATCCATAAACTACACAATCTAAATCTTGATCAGGCAAAATATCTTTAGTGACTTCCGTCACTTTATTAGCCATTTTGATCAGGTTTTCTTTCGTGAGGGGGTTGTAGCATTCAATACGATTAACAAAGAAATCAATTTTCCTGTTTTTAATCACATTAATAAAATCTTTTTCAATCATAAAATCACTTGCAAGAGCAATTAAGCCAACTCTAGGATTAGTTTGGCTGATAAATTTTGGATCTATTTTTGTTGAATTCATATTTTAAAAAGTGAATATACCACAAGTTCTTTAATAATCATTAATATTAAAAGTAGGCATGAATATAAAAGATACTTTTGTTGCTTCTCTTGTGCCAATTTTTTTAGGTTTTGGTTTTGTAATAGCAAAACCTGCTTTTGAGTCTTTCCCTCCTATTCTTTTAATGGGTATAAGATTTATGTTTGCTGCATCATTATTGATTTGGTGGTTTCCAATTCCAAAAGGATATTTAAAAAGAATATTTGCTGCATCATTAGTAGCTAATACATTGCAATATAGTATTACGTATTCTGGTTTAGATTTAATTGATGCTTCCGCAGCAGTTCTTTTAGTTCAAACAGAAGTTCCATTTGGAGTTATTTTTGCTTACTTCATCCTTAGAGAAAAACCAACTATCAGAGCTTTGATAGGAATAGCAATCGCTTTTGTAGGTGTTTATATTTTAACTGGATCTCCAAACCTAGATGGAAAGTTTATTGGAATTGGTCTTACAATTTTAGGATCTGCTGTATGGGCTCTTGGACAAGTTATGGTTAAACCTTTAAGTAAAGAAATAAATCCATTAGCTTTAGTTGCTTGGTTAGCGTTGTTCTCTGGACCAGTTCTTGTGTTGCTGTCTGCAATAATTGATGAAAATACAATTAATTATTTAACGAATGCCAAATTTGATCATTGGATTATTGCAATTTATATTGGTTTCATTATGCAACCAATTACTTACGGTTGTTTCTATTATG
>NZ_CVSB01000041.1 GCF_001179845.1 Candidatus Pelagibacter communis
AAATCTGTTTGATTTAAAGTAAATTAATTTGTTTCATTTCTTAGTTGTTCAATCTTAATTTTTTTTTGTAAACTTCTATTTTTGTCATACAAAAGATTGAACTTAATCTTATTATTAATCTTTACTATAATAGATTTAGCATATCTTACTTCTAAATTATCAGCAACAGCGCTTATGGGTCTTTTCGAAGGATTTAAATTAGTAATGATAATTTTTAATTTATCATTGACAATTTTACCCTTCCATCTTCTTGGTCTAAATGGGCTTATTGGAGCTATAGATAATTTTTTTGAATTTAAACTTAGAATAGGACCATGTACAGAAAGGTTATAAGCAGTACTACCAGCAGGTGTTGAAACGAGTACTCCATCAGAAACTAAATTTTTAATGATCTTTTTTGAACCATGTTTAATTAATAACGACGCAGCTTGTCTGCTTTGTCTCAATACAGAAACTTCATTAATAGCTAATGATTTTTTTAATTGATTATTTCTATTTTTTACAATCATTTCCAAT
>NZ_CVSB01000042.1 GCF_001179845.1 Candidatus Pelagibacter communis
TTTACTGAAAAAGAATTATCAGCACTTGAGATCCGTAAAGTAAGAGGAGCAGATAACAAGACTTCTTATACTGTTGGATCAAATGAAAATGGTAATTATTTAAAAGCCGTAGCAGATAATGCCGCTTCAGGCCTAGGAAAAGAGATCAAAATTGACCTAAATAAAACACCTTTTATCAATATTACATGGAAAATTGAGAAAGACCTTCGTGGAATTAAAGAGAATACGAAAAAAGGTCATGATTATGCCGCCCGTGTTTTTGCGATTAAAAAAACTGGAGCCACACCTTTATCAAATAGAGCAATTAATTATGTTTTTTCAAGTAATAGTGAAGTTGGTGAAAATAGAACCAGTCCTTATACAAAAAAATCTATAGACAATGTATTGGCAACCACTAAAGACAACCTTAATGAATGGGTAACAGTAAAAGCTAATGTTAAAGAGGATTTTAAAAAATTTCACGATTTAGATGTGAATGAATTAGATGGCCTAGCTATAATGGCTGATACTGATAATTCAAAAATGAAATCAATTTCTTATTTTCAGAATATATATTTTTCAGCAGATTAATTACCATTTTAAATACTTTTTTAATCCA
>NZ_CVSB01000043.1 GCF_001179845.1 Candidatus Pelagibacter communis
TTTTCATACTTTTTAAATTTTTAGCTGCCTGATAGTTTCTAACACCATCCCAGGGAGCACCTTTAGCACCTGCCTTTATTTGTTGATCAATTGACCAAACATCTGGTTCAGATTTCATTAACCAATACCGCATTTAATTGTCTCTCATTTGCTATTTTATCTCATAAAGTCTTGAGTTTAAAAAGTGGTTTTGTTTAGTTTCTATTAAAATCCAAGTATCTTTTTTATCATCAGGTAAAGCGCAATTAAATCCAACAAGAGGCTCATAACATATAACCCAAATCATTTTTTGATTCTTCGATACATCTTTCAGATTAACAATTTTAAAATCTCTCTCTTTAAATCCTTCAAGAGTTTTAATATAATTTTCAACTAATTTTGTCAGTCTCTTTGATGCTTTTGCACTTACAGCTAAATTAGTATTAATAGTTAAATTTTGGACATTATATTTTTCTAAATTACTAAAAAATTTTTTAAATTCAGGTTTATTTACTTTTCTATCTTTAATTTCTATAAAATTATTTACAATAGTAGGCGCTAATAAAAAAATAAAAATAAAAATCTTGATTTTTTTATTTTCAATTTCAAAAATTAGAGAAGAGATCAATATTAGAATGGGTATTAATACAAAAATAATATATCTATCAGTTAAAACTGGAGTTTTTATATAACCATAAGATAAAGGAATAACATAAGAAAACACTAGC
>NZ_CVSB01000044.1 GCF_001179845.1 Candidatus Pelagibacter communis
AAATTTTTATTGAATTGCTTGAATAATTAATTTCCTCACTATTTAATGGAATATTAAACAAAAAAATTATTATTATAGAAAGTAAAGTTTTGATTTTATTTTTCATTAATCCTCACCATACCAATTACAGTTAAGATAGAAACGATTACATGTGGCAACCAAACAGATAATGTAATTGGTAATCTATTATTTTCTCCTAATAAAGATGAAAAGTGATTTATATAAAAAATTAATACAGAGGCAAATATACCCATAATCAAATAAAAGAATTTAGGTTTGTTGATAGGCACATTGAGCATTAATACAGATGCAAAAATAGTTAATATTGTTAAATAAACAGGAAAGGAATAAATTTTTTGCAGATGTAAATTTATTTCTTTTACAGAATAGCCTACTGAATTATATTCATCTTTAAGATTTATTAATTCCCATATTGTTAAAGATGTTAAGTTTGAAAAAAGTGAATTAATTTTTTTTGAATTAAAATTAGATTGAAATATGAAATTATTTTTAATCATTCTAATATTATTTTCAATTATTGTAGCTTTTTCAATCACCCATTCATTTTTTTTAATATCTACAATTTCTCCATAAATATATTTTTTAGGCGAAAAGTCATTATCGAACTGGGTAATTACTACTTCTTTTAAGATATTTCCCTTAATTAAATTAGCATTAATTATAATCTTGTTACCTTCAATCTCATCTTTAATCCAAATACCATTGTCAGTAATAACCGCAAGATATTTATTATCACTTGCAAAATTATTTTTAATCTCAAGATAAAAATGTTTTAATTTTGCTGAAAAGTTATAAAAAAAAATAATTATAAATAGGCTGGCAATAAATGATATTAAAGAAATAATACCAATTAATCTTAAATTATCTATTCCAAAATTTTTTAAAATGATTAGTTCATTTTTATCAATTAAGTTAATAAATAAAAACT
>NZ_CVSB01000045.1:0-50000 GCF_001179845.1 Candidatus Pelagibacter communis
TCTTTCTTTTTTAAGTAGATCTTCAACACCTTTTAAACCAAAACCTGGTTTATCTAATTTATTAATTTACCGTTTTATAGGTGGTATACCTTGGCAGCTGAGCTGTCTCTTACCAACCTTATTTAATGTTAAGGTTATAAATTTTTTCTTTGCTACATTGATTGGAATAATTCCTCAAATTTTTTTAGCAGTTTCTATTGGTAGTGGATTAGAAAAAATTATAGACCAAAATGCTGAAGTGCCAGGAATAACTGATATAATATTTTCACCTGATATATATATTCCTATTTCAGCTTTCTTTATTTTAATTCTGATTACAATATTTTTGAGAAAGTTTTTTTATAGAAATTAGTGGTGCTCCCACCCTGTACTGACCAGGGAACTAGTCATTACCAATGACTTGTTATACCATTTAACTACAGGAGCTTAGAGACAAATTGTATTTTATTGATAATAAAGCATTTTTTTCAAATTATTGCCTTAATTTTTTGATGAATATGATTTATATCTATTTTAGGAAAATGTTATGGGAATTCATTACGACTACAAATCAACTAAAGGTAATAAGCTTATGGAAAAGCAAGCTAAAAGGGAGAGAAAGCTTGCTGAAAAAAAAGCTAAACGTTTAGCTAAAGAGGGCCAAAAAAAAGAAGAGGAAAAAGCACCTGTACTAGATCCTAATAAACCAATTTCTTTAGATTTCCTGACTAACCCAGATAAAGAATGAGTTCAAAAGAAAAAAATGAGCGTTTAAGCTTGGCGCTTAGAAAAAATTTGAAGAAAAGAAAAATTTTCCAAAAAAAAAATAAAAAGAAAAATAAATAATGTCAATTCAACCTGATTCTTGGATAAAAAAAATGTGTAAAGAGCACAATATGATAGAGCCATTTTTGGATCATCAAGTTTCCGAAGGTAAAATTTCTTATGGATTAAGTAGTATGGGATATGATGTAAGAATCTCAGATGAATATAGAATTTTTACCAATGTTAATAGTTCTTTAGTTGATCCAAAGAATTTTTCTGATGATAACTTTATAGAACGAAAAGGACCACATTGTATTATCCCACCAAATTCATTCGTTTTAGCTAAAACAGTAGAATATTTTAGAATACCAAAAGATGTTTTATGTATTTGTGTTGGAAAAAGCACTTATGCAAGGACAGGAATTATTTGTAATGTTACTCCAATTGAAAATGAATTTGAGGGCAATATTGTAATTGAGCTAAGTAATACAACACCTAATCCTGCAAAAATCTATTCAAATGAAGGAATAGCACAATTTTTATTTTTTAAATCAGATACTCAGCCAGAAACAACTTATAAATCAAAGAACGGTAAATATCAGGGTCAAACTACAATTCAAGTTGCTAAAATTAAAAAGTAATTTATGGATAAATTTCTGATTAATGGCCCTTGTAAAATCAAGGGCAATGTTTCAATTTCAGGTTCGAAGAATGCATCTCTCCCAATTTTAGCTGCAACATTATTATTTGATAAACCTGTTGTTATCAAAAATTTACCAAGAGTTAGAGACATTAATACAATGTTAAATTTATTAAAGTCTCTTGGTTCTAAAATATTTTTATCAAGAGATAAAAAAACAGCAAAAATTATAAATAAAAAAAATATGAAAACTTTTGCTAGTTATTCTTTAGTCAAAACAATGCGTGGTTCTATTTTGGTTTTAGGTCCACTTATTTCAAAACACCATAAATCTAAAATCTCTTTACCTGGAGGGTGTTTAATTGGTGCTAGACCAGTTAATTATCATCTAACAGCATTAAAAAAACTTGGGATGAAATATGAACTAAAAGATGGATATATTTTAGCAAAATCAAAAGGAAAACTTAGCGGAACAACTGTAAATTTTCCAAAGATAAGTGTTGGGGCAACTGAAAATTCTATAATAGCAGCATGTTTAGCAAAAGGAAAAACAGTTTTAAAAAATTGTGCAATAGAACCTGAGATTAAAGATCTTACAAATTTTTTAAATAAAGCTGGAGCGAAAATAAAATGGACAGGAAGAGTTTGTAAAATTATAGGTGTAAATTCTTTACATGAAACTGAATATTCTGTAATGGCTGATAGAATAGAAGCAGGCACATTTTGTGTAGCTGCAACACTTGCGAAAGGTAATTTACAAATAAATAATTTAAATCCTAAAATTATTGGTACAGAAATAAAATTACTAAAAAAAGTTGGTGCTAAAATTAAAACTAGTGAAAATAAAATCTTAATTAAAGGACCTGAAAAAATAAAATCCATAAAAAGCATTAAAACTAAAGAATTTCCAGGTATTCCAACAGACCTTCAAGCACAATTGATGGTTTTAATGTGCAAAGCAGTTGGCAAAAGTTCAATAACCGAAAGTATTTTTGAAAATAGATTTATGCATGTTGCAGAATTACAAAGACTGGGAGCAAAAATAAATATTAAAAATAATACTGCTACGATAGAAGGAAATACTAAATTCATTGGCGCTGAATTAATGTCTAGTGATTTAAGAGCTTCTGTTGCTTTGGTTCTAGCAGCTATAGTTTCTAATGGTAAATCATATATTAACAGAATTTATCACTTAGATAGAGGTTATGAAAAAATAGAAAACAAATTAAAAAAAATAGGTGTTAAAATTAAAAGATTAAAATAGTGAATAAATATTTAGCAAAAATTATAGCAAGTGACCAAGAAGGGTTACAGATGATTTCAGCTTGTAGTTCAGGGGCTAAGGTTAAAATTGCAGATATAAAATATCTCGCATCCAATAAGGTTTTTTTATTATCAATTGAAAGAACTAAGATTGAAAGCGATCAGGTAGATAAAAAAATCAATAGCATTTGTAGGTTTGATTTTGTTGATAAAGTAAGATCAAAGAACATTGATCAATCAAATCAAGAAATAGTTTTAGAACTAATAGGTATAGATTATTTGAAAAATAATGATGTTTATGAAATAAATCTTATTTTTAATAACAATGCTCATATTGCTTTAACCACAGAAACTATTGAAGCAAGATTAGAGGATCAAAGTGAAATTAAATAATATGAAGATACTAAATAGTAAAAGTAAAAATTTTGATAAATTATTAGAGAATTTGCTCTTACAGAGAAAAAAAAAAATTCAATCAGACTCTGTCTCTGTAACAAATATAATTAAAGATGTTAAAAAAAATGGTGATAAAGCATTATTAAAATACGAGAAAAGATTTAATCAAAACAACATAATTATTCCAAGCACAAAACAAATAAAAAAATCCATAAATTCACTTGATAAAAAAGTAAAGAAAGCAATCGATACGGCTTATAATAGAATTTATAAATTTCATTCACTTCAAAAATTTAAAAATATTTCTTATACAGATAAATTAAAAAACAAACTTGAATATAAATACGTACCTTTGGAGTCTGTTGCAATTTATGTTCCTGGTTCTACTGCTTCATACCCATCGAGTGTATTGATGAATGCTATTCCAGCAATTGTAGCGGGTGTTAAGAGAATAGTTATGATTAATCCAGGTCATAAAGGAAAACAAAATCCAGCCGTATTATACGCCGCAAAAAAATGCAAAATACAAGAAATTTATTCTATCGGGGGACCTTCTGCTATTGCAGCAGTATCTTATGGGACTAAAAAAATTAAAAAAGTTCATAAAATAGTTGGTCCAGGAAACGCATATGTTGCGGCTGCAAAAAAAGAAGTTTTTGGTGTTGTTGGAATTGAAGGTATGACCGCAGGTCCTTCAGAAGTGACTGTCGTTTGTGATAAATTCTCAAATCCTGAGTGGGTTGCAAGTGATTTAATTGGACAAGCTGAACATGATATTCTTGCACAATGTATTTTGATTTCAAAAGATAAAGATTTACTAGATAAAGTAAAAATTGAAATTACTAAACAATTAAAAGAAATTCCAAGAGCTTCTGTTGCAAAAAGAAGCTTAATTAATAATGGAATTCTTATGTATATTTCTTCAGAGGCTAAAATAATAAGTGTTATAAATAAAATTGCACCAGAACATTTAGAATTAAATATTAAAAATTATAAATCGTTAGTTCCAAAAATAAAAAATTCAGGATCAATATGTTTAGGAAAATATGCAGTGATGGCAATGACTGATTATAATGTTGGATCAAACCATGTGTTGCCAACTAATGGTTCTGCCAAATACTCAAGCGGCATAAGTGTAAATGAATTTTATAAAAGAATTTCATACATAAACTTATCAAAAAAGGGTATTGAAAGTCTTGGACCATCAGTTATAACACTTGCAAATTACGAAGGGTTGGTTGGACACGCTCAATCTGTAGTAAAACGAATAAGGAGAAAATAAATTTGTCAAAACAAGACTTACTGGAATTTAAAGGTACAGTGATAGACCTACTTCCGAACGCTATGTTTAGAGTAAAATTAGAAAATGGACATACCGTTACTGCCCATACAGCTGGTAAGTTAAGAAAAAACAGAATTAGAGTTCTCCAAGGTGATAATGTGACAGTTGAAATGACACCTTACGATCTTACTAAAGGAAGAATAATCTTTAGGGGATAAATAAGGCTGAGTAGCTCAGGAGTAGAGCAGAGCCCTGAAAAGGCTTGTGTCGGAGGTGCGAATCCTTCCTCAGCCACCACCACAAAGTTTCATCTTGAAATAATCTTAAAAGAAATTAACTTTAAGAGATAATAAATAACAAAAGGACTAAGAATAAGATGACTACAACATTAACTGGAAAAATAAAATGGTACAATGGGAAGAAGGGTTATGGGTTTATCGAAAGAGATGACAAAGAGAAAGACGCGTTTGTACATGCCAGCGCTTGCAAAGCAGCTGGTCTGAGATATTTAAATGAAGGTGATAAACTTGAGTTCACTTTAGAAGATGGTCCCAAAGGTCCTTCTGCAGTTAATTTAAAAAAAATAGACTAATTTAGAAATTATTTAAAAGGGCGTTTTATCTATCAAATAGATAAACGTCCTTTTTCTATTTAGACCTTGAATATTAATTTTTTTTGTCTAAAAGACTGCTCATGAATATAAATATTACATACAGAAAGACTTTTAGAAGTACTCATAGAAACTGTTTCCATAGCCAGTAGGCTATTTATTTATATTATAATTTTAAATCCACATAAAATAAGATAAAAACAAAGAGGATAAGCCCGGGTGGTGTAATGGTTAGCACGGAAGTTTGTGGAACTTTAAGTTTGAGTTCGACTCTCAGCCCGGGTACCAAAAAATGAATAAAGAAAAAAAATTAATTCCTGGATTACCTTCAGGATTTGAAGATCGTTGGGATAAAAAACTTCTTCTCAAAAAAAAGCTTTTAAAAGCTATTGAGAATAATTTTATTAAATTTGGAGCAGAGGCTCTGGAAACCCCTTCGTTTGAGATAAGTGAAAATATAGGATCTTTTTTGGCAGAAGATGAAGCTAATCCTATGTCTGATGTATTCTCATTTCAGGATGGAGAAAAAAGCATTACTCTTAGGTATGATCTTTCAAGCCCACTAGCTAGATTCGTTGCTCAAAATAATCAAGAGCTTCCATCAATCTTTAAAAGGTATGCTATTCAAAATGTCTTTAGAAATGAAAAGGCTGGTAACGGAAGGTACAGAGAATTCATGCAAGCAGATTTTGATATCGTTGGAAATGTTAATCCTGCGCAAGCAAATGCGGAGCTTTGCAATTTAATATCAAGTACTTTGTTAGATTGTGGTCTAAAAAAAGATCAATTTACAATTAACATTAGCAACAGAAAAATAGTTCAAGGATTAATTGATGATTTAAAAATATCAGAAGAAAAACAAGTAAAAGTAATTAGGGCAATTGATAAATTAGATAAACCAGGTTTTGGTTTAAAAGGTGTTGAAGATCTACTTAAAAAAGAAAGAAAAGATATAAGTGGTGCAGTCACTAAGGGTGCAGATTTAAACGATGAACAAGCATCTGAAATACTTAATTTTCTGAAAATTAAAGATTTAAAAGTATTAAAAGAAACATTAAAAAATCCATTGTCTCAAGAAGGTATAAAGGAATTAGAACAAGTATTTGAAGTATTGAGTTACAGTTCAAATTTAAATCAGGTCAAAACAAATTTTACAATTGTTAGGGGATTGGCTTATTATTCAGATTTCATTGTTGAAACAAATCTAAATTTTAAAGTCACAAATAACAAAGGCAAAGAGGTCGATATAGGCAGTATTTGTTCTGGAGGAGCCTATGCAAAATTAATTTCGAGATTTAAAGGTGTGGATATTCCAGGCACTGGAATTAGTTTTGGAGTTGATCGATTGTTATTTGCTTTAATTCAATTAGATCAAGTAAAAGTAGATAATCAAAAACCAGTTTTAGTTTGTGTAATGGATGAAAAATATCTTAAAAATTACTATGAAATTTTAGATCTTTTAAGAAATAATAATATTAATGCTGAAATATTTTTAGATACCAAGAAAAATTTAGGCAAGCAATTAACATTAGCAAATAAACGTAAGTTGGATGTTGCAATAATATGTGGTGAAAATGAATTTAATGAAAATACAGTCACTATAAAAAGTCTTAAAGGTGTTAAGGGTGAAAACAATAAAACATTTTCAAAAGAAAATTTAATCGATGAAGTCAAAAAACTTATCTGAAAACATCCTTAGATCAGTAAAATCTAAGGGTTTTAAATATATTGATTTACCTTCAGTAATTGAGGCTAATCACATTGTTCAAAGATCAGGAGAAAATTTTAGAAAGTTTATCTTCTCCTTTACTGATCAGAATGGAAGCGAGTTGTGTTTAAGACCAGATTTAACAATTGCATCTTGTTTAAGGTATTTGGAAAATAATTTAAAAGGTAAGGAAAAAATTTTTTACAGTGGTCAAGCTTATCGAAAATCACAAAACAAAAAAGACTCAATCATTAGAAATCAAATTGGATTTGAAATTTTAGGATCTAAGGATGAGAAAAATGACGATAAAGAAATTATAAATACATCTCTTAAATCACTTCAAAATATCAAATATTCTTCAGGAACACTAACTATTGGAAATGTTGAAATATTTAATTTGTTAATTTCAAAAATGGATATTCCAAAGAGATGGAAGCTAAGATTAGCCAGACACTTCTGGAGAGAAGAATATTTTAATGATTTATTAAAAAGATTAGAAACTAATTCAGATGTTGATCCAACAATTGTAGAAATAGATAAAAAGCGTTACGTGAAAATGCTTAAAGAGGATTTATCAAATATTGTTGCAGGAAGAACAATTAATGAAATATTAAAAAGGTTTGATCAGAAAATAAAAGATCCTAGAAGAGCTAGTAAAGGAAAGAATGTTTCAAAAATAATTAAAGATTTCTTAAAAATTAAATGTCCCATAAATAAAGCAGCAATTGAATTAAATAAATTTTTTAAAAAAAACAAAATAAATCTAGCTGTAGATCAAAAATATTTTCCAATCTCTAATAATAAGGTTTCAAAATTAAATGTAGTATTTTCAGCATCCTTTGGAAGACAATTAGAATATTACACCGGAATGGTTTTTAAAATTGATATTAAATCTAAAAACTCATTAAAAAATATTATTAATGGTGGTCGTTATGATGGTCTAATTTCGGACTTAGGATCAAAAAAACAAACTCCAGCAGTAGGTGCTGCTTTAAATTTAAATTACTAATGACAAAAAATATTTTAAATATTGGAATTCCAAGCAAAGGTAGACTTAGAAAAAATATTTTAAATATTTTTAAAAAAAATAAATTAAATCTCATTTCTGAAAGAGGAGAAAGAGATCTTTTAGGATCTATAAAACAATTTAAAAATATTAAGATTTTATATCTTCATGCAAGAGAGATCATCGAAAGACTTGGAGACGGATCTTTGGACATAGGCTTTTCAGGCTTTGATTTATTAAAGGAAAGTGAAATTAACACTCAAAAGAAAATTAATGTTTTAAAAAGATATGATTTTGGTAAGGCTACATTAGTAGTTGCAATTCCAGATCCATGGATAGATGTACAAACAGTTGCAGATTTAGAAGAAATTGCATTTGAATTTAAAGATAAGAAAAAGAAAAGATTAAGGGTTGCAACAAAATATCCAAACTTAACAAGGGAATTTTTGTTTTCAAAGGGCGTTACCCAATTCAAATTAATTGATAGTTTGGGTGCAACTGAAGCTTATCCTTTTACAGGCTCATCGGAAATAATTACAGATATTACTTCTACCGGAGAAACGTTAAAAGCAAACAATCTACGTATTTTAAAGGATGGAGAAATATTAAGATCAGAGGCTTGCATGATGATTTCTAAGTCATCCAATAATAAAATGGGTCTTAAAAAAATAGTAAAATTACTTTCTAAAAATTAAGTCTTTCCAATAAATTAGTATAATTTTGATAATATCTAGATTTCTAATAATTGCATAAAGTGCAACAATAACACATATAATAAAGAATATTTTTAATACTAAAATTAGTTCCATAAAGTATTTTTAAATATTTAAATACATTAATCAAATATTTACGATAAAATAAAAAATTAGAATCATGGATAATATATTGTTAATTTTACTAGTTTTGTTATTAGGTGGCGTTTTAGCTATTCTTTATCTAAATTTAAAAACTAAGCCAAAAGATGAAAATGAAAACAAAGAAGCTGAGGAAATAGCTAATTTAAAATCAGAAATATCAAGTTTAAAAGATACCTTAAATACTACAATCAATAGCTCACTTGGCGCAATGTCGACTTCCTTTAATAATCTATCAACTGGGGTTACTAAAGATATGACTGAAACTTTAACTAAGGTAGAGGAAAAGGTTGGTAATTTTAATCAACAAGTTCAACTATTAAATCAAAGCCAAGAGGGGATAACTAAAATTTTAGCTGGAGTTAAGAAATATGGAACTCTTGCAGAATTTAGCTTAGATGCTCTAATTAAAGATTTGCTACCAGCCTCTCAATTCATGACAAATGTTAAAATGAAAGAGGACACCAGTGAAAATGTTGAATTTGCAATAAAGCTTCAAGGAGATGTTTTAGTTCCTGTTGATAGTCATTTTCCAGTAGAAAAATTCAAAGCAATTACCGATGGTCATGACGCGGAAGATAAAAGGGCTGTAGCAGATGCTAGAGCAAAATTAGCCTCAGCGTTTAAAGCAAAAGCTAAAAGTGTTAATGAAAAATATATTGTTCCACCAAAAACTACTGATTTTGCAATCGTATATGCTCCTACAGAAAGTTTATACAAAGAGTTAACTGAATACCAAGATCCAAGTACAAAAGAATTATTAACTCAAGAGTTAATGAAAAAATATAAAGTTGTAATATGTGGACCTAATACCCTTTCTGCCTACTTACAGTCTTTACATATGGGATTTCAATCATTGAAGGTACAAAAAGGTGCAACGGAAATTTATAATCATTTAAAAACAATCAGTACAAGATTTTCTAAACATTTTGACAACATTATAGTTCTTAGAAAAAAATTAGAAGATGCTATGGGAGTTGTTGATAAATTTGGAACGGATGCAAGATCAATTTCAAGAACCTTAGAAAATATTAAAGATCCCGAGCAGGTTGAGAAAGCTTTACAAACTGAAAATGTAGAAAAATTTGTTGAACGAAATAGGCAGCTTAAAAATTAATTTCTTTTTTTCCTTAATAACGTCTATAAGAAATCTCATGCAGTGGAATCAAAAATATGATTATCCAAAATCATCAAGAGCAACAGTTGATGGCATTAGAAGATACTTATTAGGGGAAACAAAATTACCAAGTGTTACTTCAATTTTAGATGCAACTCGATCTGAAGAAGATAAAGCAGCATTAGCAAATTGGAGAGAAAGAACTGGGCAAAAAGAAGCTGAAGCAATTACAAGAGCAGCAAGTAGCAGAGGATCTCAAATGCACAACTATTTAGAGTCTTATTTACTTGGAAGAGAAAATTTAAGTTTTTTTGAAGATAATGAACAATACAAATTAATGGCCAAAGAGATTATAGAAAAAGGATTAAAAAATAGATTAGATGAAATTTGGGGAGTTGAATGCACACTTTATTACCCAGAGAAGTATGCAGGTACCGCTGATTGTGTTGGAGTGTATGAAGGAAAAGAAACAATAATTGATTTTAAACAAAGTAATAAACCCAAAAAAGCTGAGTATATAGATTCATGGCTTCTTCAAACAAGCGCATATTCATTAGCACATAACATTGTGTATAACTCCAATATCACTTCTTGTGTAATTTTGGTTTGCACAGTAGATAAATTATTCCAAGAGTTTAAAATTCAAGGGCATGATTTAATTGTTTATCAAAATTTGTTTTTGGGAAGATTAAAAAAATTTAACGAGCTATCGGATTTAACTTAGGATTTTATGGATAAAATAGTAATTTACGATACAGAAACAACAAATAGCACAATTTGGGGCTCAATAATTGAAGTAGGTGCGGTAGTTGTCGATAAAAACTTAAAAGAAATTGGTAAGCTTAATATTCGTGGCAGAATGCCTGAAGGTGAGGTTCCAAGCGCAAAGGCCTTATTGGTTAATTCAACAAGTATTGATTTACTTACCAAAGGAAATTATTCGCATTACGATTTTTTAGGAGCTGTCGAAAACTTTTTCTCAAAAGCTGGCCCAGCATTGTTTATGGGTTGGAGTAATTTAAATTTTGACAGAAGAATGTTTCATTTTAATTTTTTTAAAGGGAACAGATATCCATACATTACACACTCATCACCCAATAAAGAACATGATGGTTTACATGTTGCAAGAGTAGCTCAAACCTTGAATCCTGAAACATTAAAGACTGAATTAACAGAAGCAGGCAATGAAAGTCTTGCTCTAGAGGGTTTAGCTAGACAACAAGGTTTTGATACATCTCAACAACACACAGCTTATCATGATGCGTTCACAAGCTTAAAAATTCTTCGAATTATAAAAGATAAACATAAAGACAATTGGGAAAATTTTTTAAGTACATCTACAAAAAATAGTGTTGAAACTATCTTAAAAAGTGAGGGGATTTATTCAATTTTCGAAAATGTTAAGGGAAAAAATATGATGTATCTTGTCTCTACATTACATTCAGATCATTGTTTTCATCCATCATATGCATCTTGGGGATATTTATTTGATTTAAGAAGAGATCCTGAACCTTTGTTAAATTTATCAATAAATGATCTTAAAGTTTATTTAAAAAAGTTTAGTCCTAAAGCACTTAGAGTAATCAAAACCAACAAAGCTCCTGTAGTTCTTGATAAAAAGTTTGCATTAAAAGAGAAGGCATATGCTGACTTAGATTTAGAAACAATCCAGAAAAGAGCAAAAATGGTTAGAAATAGTGAAAATTTTTGTAAAAATATTCAAATTATTAATAGAGAGGCCGCTGAAGAAAAAGCTCAAACTCAAACCCAGGAAGATCTATTACCAGAGGAAACTTTATATGAGAAATTTATTCCTAATATAGATACCCAATTGTTTAAAACTTGGCATAGTTCTTCTTGGGAAGATAAATTAAGAATGTTGGATAAGTTTCAAGACAAAAGATGTAGTTGGTTTGGGCAAAAAATTATTTATCAAGAAGCACCACATATCTTGCCACCAGATTTATATAAAAATATAAAAAGTGAAATTGCTAGACGAATTTTGAGTAAAAATAGAGAAAAGTGGCAAACTATAGGAATGGCTTACCAAGAAATTGATACCTTAAGAGATCAGGCATCTAATAGAGACGATGAAGAAGAACTAAAAAAATTAGATGAAATAAATGAATTTATTATGTCTATAGAAAAAAAATATGAAATTTCCTAGTTGACTTTAAGGCTCTAATTAATAGAAAAGATATATGCTTACAAATTTTAAAGACGAAGATTTTGATACTAAAATTAAAAATGAGGATATTTCAGTCATTCAGTTTTCAGCTGAGTGGTGTGGCCCATGTAAGGCACTAAAACCAGTAATGGATAAATTATCTGATGAATATAAAGATAGGGCTGGTTTTTATTATGCAGATATTGAAGATGGTGGAATTAATACTGGAAGTGCAGCGGGAATTAGAGGTGTACCGACAGTTATTATTTACAAAAAAGGTGTTGAAGTAGATAGAAAAGTTGGTGGAGTTCCCGAAAGTCATATGAAAGAATTTTTAGATAAAAATATCTAATTTAAATTTAATACTTCTCCAGCAAGATAAAGAGATCCAGTAATTAGGATAATGTCGTTTTCCTTGACAGGAATTGACCTAATTGCTTCCTCTATACTTTCTTTATAATTGATATTCTTGAAGTTATTTAGCTTATCTTTTAGATCTTTTCCTTTAATTGAATTTGGCTGATTAGGAATATCAATAGTAGTTAAGGTTTTAACATTCATAAAGTAACTCATAAATTCGTTATGATCTTTATTAGCCATCATTCCTAAGATGATGTGCTTATTGCAATTTAAACTTTCTAAATATTCATTTAATACTTTTGCCCCTAAAGGATTATGTGAACCATCAACAAATAATTGATGATTTTTTGTAAGTTCTTTGAGTTTACCAGACTTTATTTCCTGTAATCTTGCAATACTATTTATTTTTGTAATTCCTTGTTGAATATGTTCATCCTTAATATTAAAATCTTTTGTAGCTCTTAACGTTGCGATTGCAGTTGAGATATTTTCTAATTGAAATTGGCCCTTAACATTTGGCATTGGTAATTTTATTCCACCCAATTGATCCTCATAATAAAAGAAATTATTTTCTTTCATTGTAAAACTATAATTTTCATTATGAAAAAACTTATTTGAACTATTATTTAATATTGTTTTTTTTATACTTTCTGAAATTTCTCTAGAACTTTGTTTTGCAACTATAATATTTGAATTTAAAAGTGACGAAGTTTTCTCAAATATAATTTTTTCAATAGTTTTCTCGCTTTCAGGTAGCCAATCTAAATGATCAAGACCAATAGAAGTTACAACACTAGCCAGATTATCTTTAAGGATATTTGTTGCGTCAAATCTATGAAATAGGCCAGTTTCTATTAAGTTGATATTATCTGGATATTGAGAAGCTTTTAAAAAATAAGCTGCAGTTAATATCTCAAAAAAAGTAATAGGTTCATTGTTATTAGCGTTTTCAATTTCTTCAAACAAATTTGCTAACTCTTCATCATTGATTTCTTGGTTATTAAATACAAACCTTTCATTGATACTCTTGATATGAGGGCTAGTGTAGATATTACATTTAATGTTTGCCTCTTTTAGAATAGCAAACATCGCTTGAATGGTTGAGTACTTTCCATTTGTCCCTACAATTGAAATTGCTTTGAGTTTGTGTTGGGGGTTTCCTAATTTTTGACAGAGATTTTGTATACGATCTAAATTTAAATCTATTTCTTTAGGATGCAGCTCTTGTAAGCGACTGACTATCTTCCGAAGTTTCATTTTGCTCAGAATTTATAACAGAATTTTGCTTTAAGAGTATTGATAATAAAGTTCCTATTTTGAATGCAAGATATTTACGCTCAACAATCAAATCAACAAAACCTGTTTTTTCCACATATTCACTTTTTTGAAAACCCTCAGGTAATTCTTCTTTAACGGTTCCTTGAATAACTCTTGCACCCGCAAAAGCAATTAATGCACCAGGTTCAGCAATATGAATATCGCCCAACATTGCATAAGAAGCTGTGATACCACCTGCCGTTGGATCCGTAATGCATACCAAATATGGTAAACCATTTTTCTTTAATTCATTAATTGCAAGGGTTGTTCTAGTCATTTGAGAGAGTGAAATTAAACTTTCCATCATTCTCATTCCTCCCCCCGCACTAATGCATAAAAAAGGAGTTTTGTTTTCTATAGCATGTTGAATTCCATATAAAAAAGCTTCTCCTTCAGCAGCGGCCATAGAAGCACCTAGGAAATCAAAGTCAGACGCAACTGCAGTAATTTTAATATTATTGATGGTTCCACAAGTAACCATCATTCCACACTCCATCCCTGTTTTTTTACGAGCATTTTTTAATCTCTCTTTGTAGGGTTTTGAGTCTGTCCAGTTTAAAGGATCATCTTTTGGTATAGGCGTCTTAAATACCTCATAATTATTTTTACCAAACAAAATATCAAATCTTTGTCTTGGTTTAATTCTATGATGTTTGTTGCAATCTGGGCAAACCCATAAGTTTTGTTCTAAATCTTTTTTAAGAATTGGACCTCTACAACAGCTTGTCCAATCACTTTTTGCAATATCTTCTTTTGTAGCTCGTTCATGAAAAGCAGTTTTTATTTTTTCACCTGCTTTTATTATTTTTGTAATCCAATTCATTTAATCTTATTTTTTAATCTTTTAACTATATTAGTAACATTTGTGACAGGATTTTGTCTTTTATTAATTGAGTCTGAAATTTCTTTACAAATTGCACTTCCAACCACCAATCCATCAGCTTTTTTTAGAGATTTTATTGTTTTTTCTGTAATTCCGAATCCAATAACAACATTCTTAGATTTGTTTTGATTTTTAATTTTGCTGTATCTTTCAAGTATTTTTTTAGGAGAAACTTTTAGTTTTCCTCCGGTAGTTGATAGCATACTGATGTAATAGACCATATCATGGGAGTCTTTGATGATTTTTTTTAATCTTATCGAAGTTGTGGTTGGAGAAACTAATTGAATAAAGTTAACTCCTCTTTTTTTACATTTAGCAGCAAATTTTTTATTTTCAGGATAAGGAAGATCTACTACTATTAAACCATCAACTTTTACTTTTTTACATTTATCTAAAAATTTATTTTCATTATATTGAAAGATCATATTATAATAACCCATCAAAATAATTGGTTTATTTTTTTTTGATTTTTTAAAATCTTTTGCTATTGAAAAAACATCATTAATTTTTATTCCGTTTTTAATTGCTCTATATGCGCTAGTTTGAATTTGGCCACCATCAGCAATTGGAGTGTTGTGAGGAAATCCTAGTTCACAGATATCCGCATAATTAGAAATTGATTTAAGTATCTCTATTGATTTCTTTTTAGTGTTATCACCTGCAACAGTATAAGTAAGTAGTGCCGGTCTATTTTCATTTTTTGCATTTTGAAATGCTTTACTTAATAAAGAAGTCATTATTTTTTACCTAATCTTTCTCTTAAAATATCACGATCTTTTTTTGCGTCCCCACAAGAATTAACAATGATGATCGTGTCTTTACTTAATTTAGGTGCAATTCTAATAGCTTCTGCAAATGCATGACTAGGTTCTAAACTTGGATTTAAATTTTCATATTTTGTAACCATTACATGTGCTTTGAGGGCATCCTCATCTGTTGCATAAGTGTATCTTGCTCTTTTAGTATCTTTTAAAAAACAATGAATAGGGCTAACACCTGGATAATCTAATCCGGCACTAATAGACTCTGTATCATTAATTTGCCCTTCGCTATTTTGACAAAGATAAGATGCTGCTCCATGTAAAATTCCAATTTTAGCATTTTGGCTTAATGGTGCTGCATGAAGCTTTGATTTTTTAGGTCCACCAGCTTCAACACCAATTAATTCAATTTTTTTTCTGTCGTAGTCAATAAATTCACTCCAAAAACCATAAGCAGAGCTTCCTCCACCAACGCAGTTGATAAGTTTAATCTTATTTGGAAGTTTTTTAAATTCTGATTTTAATTGTACTTTTAATTCTCTAGAGATTTGTGCTGTACTCCAACCACAAATTTTAACAAATATATTTGGACCAACAGTACTTCCAACACACATATGAGTGTTATCACAATTAGACACCCAATATCTCATACACTCACTAACGGCATCCACTAGTGTTTGACTGCCTGAATAAACTGGAACTATTTCAGCTCCATTTTTTCTCATTGCATCACAGTTAGGTTTTTGTCTTTTAATATCTTTTGCCCCCATAAATATTTTACATTTGAGGCCAAATTTTTTAGCTGCCATACTAAGCATTTTACCTGCATACCCAGCTCCAGTATCACCAACGATATACTTCTTACCCATTGCTTTACAAATAAGTGCATGAACAGTTGCATTGTAAATTTTATGAGCCCCTCCATTAGCCTCGGAGACAACCTTTGCCCAAATCTGAGCACCACCTAAATGATTTGTTAAATTGTCTAATTTTACAAATGAAGTAGGAGTTCCAATATAATTTTTAAAATAAAAATCTCTTTTTTTTAAAAATTTTTTATCTTTTCTAAGTTTCTTGAACTCATTTGTTAAATCTTCTACAGGTTTTTTTAAAGTTTCAGGAATAAAGCTTCCTCCGAATTTTCCTCCCCAAAATCCGTATCGATCGTGCTGATCAATTAAAGGAACTCCTTTTTTAAGTTTCATTTTGTACCTGCTCTACTTTTTTTAAAAATATATCTATTTTGGATTTATCTTTCACCCCAGAGGTCTCAAGACCCCCAGATATATCTATAATATCTGCTATTTTTTTATATTTTTCAAGATTATCATTCACCTGAATGTTTCCTGCTATCATTAATGGTTTATTAATCTTTATTTTTTCAATAAGTGTATGATCAAAACCCATACTTTTCTCATAACCCTTGCTATCAAATAAATAAATATCAGTTACTTCAGAAAATAATTGATATTTTTTAATATCTGTTTCATCTTTAATAGTGAGAGCAGTAATAATTTTCTTATTATACTTTTGCTTAATTTCTTTTATTTCTTTAGCTGTGCAGTCATAAATTTGATAATAATCAAAAGGAAGGTGTTTAATTTTTTCCAAAATATCTTTATCTGGTTTTACAAGTACTGCTACAAAGTTAGAATTCTTTTTATCTAGTTTTAATAATTCGTTTAGCTTTTCAACTTCAACATATCTTGAACTTTTTTTATAGTTACAAATGAAACCAACAAATTGAGGTGGATAAGGATGATTGATTATAAATTTAAGTGTATCAAGATCTGAGACGCCACAGATTTTAGACCTTGTGATCATCTATTTATGTGGTCAATTAATCTTTGAATATTATTTTTAATATTTCCTTTAATTAATGATCTGCCGAGCACAATTCCTGATACTTTATTTTTAAATGCGTTATTGGGAGTCATCACTCTTGACTGATCATTGGCACTATCGCCAGGCAATCTAATTCCAGGGGTAACAATAAATAATTTTTTATGTTTCTTTCTAACTATTTTAGCTTCGTTCGCTGAGCAAACTATTCCATCACACCCCGATTTTTGTATAAGACCAGCTTGTTTTAATACTAATTCTTTTACAGACTTTGTGTATCCTATTTCTTTGAGAGATTTATTGTCAAGGCTTGTAAGAATTGTAACTCCAAGAATTTTTAAATTTTTATTAATTGATTTAGCTTTTTTCTTGATTTCTTTTAACATCTTAAGCCCACCATTTGAATGGACCGTTATGTATTTACATCTTTTTAAATCTTTTAAACTATCTACTGCAGATAATGCAGTTTGTGGGATATCGTTAATTTTTAGATCTAACCAAAAGTCTTTATTATATTTTTCTAAAAATTTTCTTCCATTTTTAGAGTAAAAAAATTGTAGACCAAATTTTGGAATAATTTTAAGTTTGTTTGTCTGTGTTTGATTTATAATTTTTTTTATTTCGCTTAAACTAGATGTATCGCAAGCAACAAAAATTTTTTTATTTTTCATTGTTTAATTTTTTAAATAAGTCTTTTGACATTTTAAAGTGAATTGTTTTTTTTTCTGGCGTATTTACTTTCTCACCTGTTTTTGGGTTTCTGGATATACGAGCTTTTTGAATATTTGTTGAAAATACACCAAAACCCCTAAGTTCAACTCTCTCACCTTTTTTAAGTGCTCGTTTAATTTCTCCTAAAATTATATTGATAAATTTGTTGAGATCTTTTTTTAGAAAATTTGGGTAGTTATCTGAGAGTTGTTTTAAAAGCTTTGATTTTACAATAGCCAATTTTTTAAATCTTTTTTATTCTTTTTCTTCTTTTTTCTTCAAATCCTCAGAAAGTGATGAGAAAGGTAAATTTTTACCCGAGTCTTCAGACCCATATTTTTCTAAAGCTTCTTTCTTCTCAATTTCTTCTAACAACTTAATGCTTAAAGTCACTTTTCTTTTTGGAAAATCTATGTCAGCTATTGCACAGTCAAGTTTTTCACCACCTGTCCACCTGTTTGGTCTTGCATCAGCAGCATTAACAGCAATGGCTGATTTTTTAATTTGAAAATCCATTTCACAACCTTCCGGTCTAACTGTTAAACCTTTGTTATCAGTAGAGATTACTTTAACTGTAATTGTTTGATTTTTAGATTTATCTTTAAACCAATCAAAAGGATCTGCTTGGGTTTGTCGAAGTCCAACTCTAATTTTTTGCTCTGAAGTTTTAATTTCAAGAACTTTAACTTTTATTTTGTCACCTTTTTTATATTTTTCTAATTCCTCTTCACTGTTATTTAAATAAGTTAAATCATTACAATGTAAAAATGCATCAATATCTAAATCTTCCACTTTTACAAATAACGAGTATTCATTTTTATTTATAACTTCTCCCTCAACTATTGTTCCAACTGGATAATTAGTTTCAAATATTTCATAAGGGTTATCTTGAGTTAATCTATGAGAAATTGCAACACGTCTTTTCTCTTTATCGATTTCTGTAATGACACAATCAATTTCATCACCAACTTTAAACATTTTTTTTGAAGAAACATTTTTTTTAGTCCAGCTAAGTTCACTTGAGTGAAGCAGAGTTGTAAGACCTGGTTCCAATTCGCAAAATGCACCAAAGTCCATTAGTTTAACAACTTTTACTTTATAAATTTTATTTAACTCATAATTTTGAATATGTTCAAAGGGATCCGGAGAGAGTTGTTTAACAGAGCACCCAACTTGAAGTTTTTCTTTGTCTACTGTAATTACTTTTAAATCATGTTTCTCACCTATGTTAAATACCTCGTCAGGATGATTAACTCTAGAGTAAGAAATTTCTTGTAAGTGAACTAAAACATCTAATTCATTATTAACGTTAAAGAAACAACCAAATGAGCTATATCCTTTTACTTCAGCATTTTTAATAATATCTCCAACTTTATATTTTTCTATAATTTTAGCTTTATCCTCTTTTTTAAAAGATGAAATAATTTCTTTTCTTGAAACACAAGCATTGCCTCTTACTTTGTCTAATTTGATCAAAGCAAATTTTTGTGGTTCATTCATTAAATGACTAATATCTTTTAGAGGCTTATCACTAATCTGTGAACCAGGTAAAAACATTAAGGAACCAGTTTCTATATGTTCGACTATGCACCCACCTTTACACTTAGATGTAATTTTTCCCATAATCGGTTCATTTTTTTCATAAGCCTCAACTAATTTATCCCAACCTTTTATTTTTTGTGCTTTAGAGGCCGAAACTAATATTTCACCATTTTTATCCTCAATTTTTTCTAACAATACAGGAATTGTTTCTCCAACTTTAATTTTGTCAGCAAGATCCATGCTTTTAAGTTCGTTCACATCAATAACAGGTTCACTTTTCAAACCTTCTACAAACAAGAAAACAAATTTGTCAGTAATTTTATTAATTTTACCCTCTATAATTTTACCTTCTTCAATTTGGATTTTTGACAGTTGGCTGTTAAGTAGTTTTTCGAATTCTTTTGAAGCTGGATTTGATAAATCTTTGTAAATTTCCATTAAATATTTTTTTCTGTGTATATTTTTTTAATTTTTAAAAAACACGATCTTTTAGTAAGTTTTGATCTATTTAGCAACAATGAATCTTGAGATTTTTTAGAATTAGATTTTTTCACTTTTTACTTAGATTTTTACCGATTTTATGCATTATTTTGATAAATTTTTTATTATATTTAAAAATGTTGGAAAAGAAGTGTTGATAGAGTTTTTGTCATGTATATACCATGTTCCACCAAAGGCTAAAGCAGCTATTACACTGGTCATAA
Source organism: Candidatus Pelagibacter communis (assembly GCF_001179845.1). GTDB lineage: Bacteria > Pseudomonadota > Alphaproteobacteria > Pelagibacterales > Pelagibacteraceae > Pelagibacter > Pelagibacter ubique_Q. The sequence goes on from NZ_CVSB01000045.1 coordinate 19,908, forward strand.
ATACACGGTGATCTTTTAGATAATTTTTAATTTCAATTTTTTTATTCACTCTTAAATTAGGGTTTCCAAATATCTTTATTGAGGTTTCTGTAGAAATTGTTTTAATTCCAATTTTACTTAAGATTTTTGATGCCCATTTAAGTCTTGGACTTTCTTTTTTATTTAATTCACCTATATCTTTGAAATAAGATATCCCATTTGATTTAGCAGCAATTAAAAAAATAACTAAAAATTCATCAATAGCTAAACTATTGAATTTTTTTGGGCAATTTATTGCTTTTAGTTTTTTTGAGCTATTTACAAAAATATTAGCTATTGTTTCGCCTTTGTATTTTTTTTTATTTTTAAATTTTATATTAACTCCCATTTTTTTTAAAATAGTTATTATGCCAATTCTTGATGGATTTATATTTACATTTTTAATTAGTAATTCAGAATTATCTGATAAAGCTGTCAGTACTATAAAAAATGCTGCAGAACTTATGTCAGAAGGTATCTTATAATTTAGAGGTTTAATTTTTTTAGCTTTACTAACCTCAATTAAATCATAGTTTTTAGTTTTGTTAACTTTAATAGGTAAATTCAAATGCTTACATAAAAGTTCAGTGTGATTTCTAGATTTTTTTGCTTTAATAAATGTCTTACCTCTAGTTTTTAAACCTGCAAAAATAACACTACTTTTACACTGTGCAGAACCTCTGTTTTCTAAGTATCTAATTGGACGTAAATTTTTATTTCCCTCAATTGTTAAAGGCAATCCATTTTTTGTAAGATTAATTTTAGCACCAAATTTATTTAATGGTCCAGCGACTCTATAAAAGTCTCTTCTCGATAAACTTTTATCTCCAATAATTTTAATTTTATGAGGAGTATCAATTAAAATACCCATGATTAACCTTCCTAAAGTTCCAGAGTTTTCAGCGTTGATTATGATATTTTTTTTATAATTATATCCGTAAAGTCCATTTCCATAAATAGTACAACTTTTTTTATTTAATTTTACTTTTATTCCAAATTTTTTTACTGTTCTAATTGCTGCTAAAACATCATCTGATAAAAGTAAGTTCAAAGCTTTTGAATTTCCTAGCGCCATTGAAGAAAACAGAACCCATCTAATACTTAAACTCTTATCCCCCGGAACTGTAATTGTTTTATTAAAATTATTAATCTTATTATTTATCTTTATTAAATTTGACATGCTATAATTCAATTATTCTAATTAAACTGAAAATTATTTCCAAAATAAAACTTATTAGCACTTTCATCTTTCATTAGATCATTTGGCGTACCTGAGGCAACTATTTTACTATTTGAAAGGATTATAGCTTTGTCACAAATTGCGAGCAGATCTCGAGCTTGATGATCAGTAATAATTATAGTCAAATTTAAATCTGACTGAAGATTTACTATAGTATTTTGCAACATTTGAATTGTTTGGGGATCTAGTGCTGCTAAAGGTTCATCCATTAGTACAATATCTGGTTTTGATATTAATCCCATGGCTATAACCAGCCTTCTTTTTTGACCACCAGATAAATACTTTGCTTCAATTTTTTTAACTGAGTCTAATTCAAATTTTGCTATTAGTTCATTTATTTTTATATTAATAAATGTCTTATCTTTGATTAAAATTTCAGCAACTGCTCTAATGTTTTGTTCAGTTGTAAGAGATGCAAAAAGACCTCCAAATTGTGGAATTATAGAAATTTTAAATTTTTTTGTTCTTATATAAATTGGAAGATCTGAAATATCATTGTTGTTTATTTTTATTTTACCGTAGTTGGGCTTTATCAGCCCCGAAATGACATTCATTAATGTAGATTTTCCAGCACCATTAGGACCAAGTAACCCTAATATTTGTCCTTTTGGTATTTTTAAAGATATATTATCTAATATTTGATGATTTTTTTTAAACGAAACTGATATATTTTCTAATGATATAAAACTTTTTTCACGCTTAAAAGAAGTAATTCTAAATTTTTTTACAATTGCCATTAGTTTTTTTTTCTTATTCTAATTTTTTTCTGGTTTTTTGATTTAATATCTATTTCTTTTGTTAACAAATTTATTACCACAATATCACTAAAAGCTTCGATGTTTAGATTATTATATTTAACGTTATCTTTGAATATTGCAATATTTTTATCAAATAAAAACTCTAAGTAGTCACTTTCAAGTGTTTGCTCTTTATAGATTAATTTTACATCTGTTGAAAAAGTTGTTTTGAAATTTTGCTTATTAAAAATTGCCTCCTTAGAATTGATTATTAATTTTTCGTTATTTACATAGTCTAGTGAAGCCTCAATCAGACTCATATAAATAATGTTTGGACGATCGTTGTCTAATATTCCTTTTTTGGCATTGATTAAATACTTGTTACCGTTTGTGTCAAATTTTTCATATGTAAGATTTATAATCTCATTATCTAAACTTTTTTTTACGAGATCTTTATTTGGTAAATTGTTTTTTTCTACGTCTAGAGAAATATCATTATTTACCTCTTCAATTTTATCTACAGTATAAAAATATTTATTAGAAATAAGATAAATAATTAAAATTAATATTAATAATAAAAATAATTGAATTAAAGTTTTATACATTCTTGCCTATTGAATGTTAGCATCAAGTATATTATGGATATGTATCAAGCCTATTGTCTTATTTTTTTTTGATTTAGAATGAACACATAAAGAAGTTATTTTTTTATCATTCATAATTTTTAATGCTTTAACTGCCAAAAGATCTTTATTTACACTTATTGGTCCTTTTTTTATAATTTTTTTTAATTGAAGTTTTTTAATATCATCAAATTTATTTAAAAGTCTTTTAATATCACCATCAGTTAAAATTCCAGTAGTATTATTTTTTTTATCTCTCGTAATTACTGTTCCTAATTTTTTTAAGCTAATAATCTTTAAAGCTTTTTTAACATTTAAATTTTCATTAATAAAAGGCATCTTAGTTTTGGTTATCATTAAATCTTCGACTGTTTTCAGTTTATTTCCTAAGCTTCCTGCCGGATGAAATCTTTTAAAATCTAATTTACCAAATTTTTTCTTTTGCATAGTAGCAATAGCGATAACATCACCAAGTGCAAGTTGAGCTGTTGTACTAGAAGTTGGAACAATACCGTATCCAGCTTCTTTTACTTCAGGGATTAAAAGTTTAACATCTGAATTTTTATTTAGTAATGAATTTTTTTTTGAACTTATTCCAATTAATTTTATCTTATATCGATTTACAAATTGTATTATATTTTTCAATTCTGAACTATTTCCAGAGTTACTTATTAAAATAACTATATCTTTTTTTGCAATACTTCCTAAATCACCATGACTACAATCATTAGCAGAAATATTAAATGCTGGAGTACCAACAGATGATAGAGTAGCTGCAATTTTAGATGCAATAATCCCACTTTTTCCAACACCGCAAACTATGACCTTTGATTGGCAATTTGTGATTAAATCAACTGCTGTTTCAAGTGATGAACTTAATGATGATTTGAGTTTTTTTAAAGCATTTATTTCAAGATCTATTACTTCGTTTGCTATAAATTTAATTTTTTTTTTCATAAAATCTAATGAGACCAAATATCATCTTTGAATAAAGCCAAATCTAAATCAACTCTTGTTTTTAAAAATTTAAGACAATTTTTATAAAGTTCAATTCTATTCTCTCTTTCTAATATTTTTTTAAGTTCTTCATGAATTTTATGCAAGTATATTACATCATTAGCACAATATTTTAATTGAGCTGGAGATAGTTCGCCTCCAAAATCTGAACTTTGAAACTGCTTACTAATATCAATATTAATAAATTCTTTTATTAATGTTTTAAGTGAGTGACTATCAGAATAAGATCTTGCTAATTTTGAAGCAATTTTAGTATCAAGAATGTTATTAGTTTCTGTTTTTAAATAGTATTTAATATGAGCCATATCTGCTCTTCCGTAATGAAATATCTTTGTGATATACTTATCGGAAAGTAATTTTGTTAAATTTGGAGCGTTATAATTTTCTCTATCAAATTGGATTATGTGAGCATCAGAATTTCCTGAAGATATCTGAATTAAGCAAAGAGGATCTCGTCTTACATTTAAACCCATAAACTCACCATCAACAGCTATTAGATTGCCTAAATCTAAATCATCTGGTAAATCATTTTTGTAGAGTTGAATATTATTACTCATTCTAAACATATATAATGGAATTCAAATGAAAGCAAAAAATTGTATAATTTTTGGTGGAAGTGGCCAAATTGGTCGAAACTTAATTAGGAAGCTAACCAAAAATAATTACAGAGTAACAGTTGTAACCAGAAATATTCATCAAAAGAGTTACATAATTAAAACCCAAGCAAATGCTGGTTATATTGATGTAGTAGAAGCTAATATTTTTGATGAAAGTAAAATTAGAAATCTTTTTAAAAAAACAGATATTTGTATAAATTTAATTGGGATTTTATTTGAAAAAAAAGGGGGTAATACATTTAAAAATATTCATTCGGTTTGGCCTTCGCTATTAGCTAAGCTCTGCAAGGAATATAATATTAAGCATTTTATTCATTTATCAGCTTTAGGAATAAATGAGGCAAAAGACTCTGATTATGCAAAAAGTAAATTAAAAGGTGAGGACAATGTATTAAAAAATTTTCCGTTAACTACAATCTTAAGACCATCAGTAGTATATTCTGTGGATGATAATTTTACTACTAACTTAATGACATTATTAAACAGATTACCATTTTTCCCAATTTATTATAATGGTAAAACAAAATTTGCACCAATTCATTGTTCAGATTTAACAGATATTATTTATCATGTAATTTCAAAAAATATTTATCCAAAAATAATTGAGTGCACTGGTCCAGAAATTATATCTTTTAAAGAGCTTTTAGAGAAATTACAGGTATTGATTAGTAAAAAAAGATTTTTACTACCATTTCCTTTGCCTATTGCTCATTTAACAGCGAGATTTTTTGAAATTTTACCAACTCCATTACTTACAAGAGATCAATTGAGATTGCTAAAATATGATAATATATCATCTGGAAAATATAAAACAAATTCAGATATTGGGATTCCTAGTGTTAGGTTTTTTGATCATGAAGTTAAAAAGTATTGTTATATGTGGAGAGAAGGTGGACAATTTTCAACTGAAAAATATCTAGATGACAAGAATCAAGATAATAATATTAATAATTAGTTATTAGGCTGACTTTATTTTCTTCTGAATAAGATCTGTCACTTCCTCTTTTTCATTATCTTCTTCTTTTTTACCTTTAGGTTGGTAAGCATACAAAAGATGTAGTTTGCAATAAGAAAAATCTTTTAATGAAGATCTACCGCAAAAATAAAATGATTTTTCGTTTGGATGTCCAATTGGCCATTTACAAGAATTCTCATCTAATTCTTCTAGTTGTTTGGGATTTTCTGGTTCAAAGTCCTTTTCGATAATTAAAGATTTAAATTTACTTTTTCTCCCTCTTTTGGATTTGAAATTTTTTTTATCTTGTAAATTTTCAAAATTTTGATTTGAAGTTGCTGCTCTTGTTTTAATTTTCGCTGAAAGATTTAATCTATGGGCCTTACCAATTACTGCATTTCTACTAATGCCACCTATAATTTCAGCAATTTGGCTAGCAGTATGACTTTTGCCCCAAAGTTCTTTCAGTTTATTTACTTTTTCTTCATTCCAGCTCATATCAACATGTTGTATTATAGTTTATAAAAACAACAATATACTGATATGTAAATAAATTAAACAAGGAAAATCTCAGAGTTATCAACAAAAACAGATAAAATTGTTTAATAAGTATTTTCAATCATAACTTGTATCTAATAATTAAAATTTATAAATACTGATTAAGATTATGAGCTATTTAGCAAAAAATTATAATAGAAAAAAAATTGCCTTTAAGTATGGAAAAGGAAGTTATCTTTTTTCAACAGATGGAAAAAAATATTTAGATTTTGTTCAAGGAATAGCAGTTAACTCATTAGGTCATGCTCATCCAAAATTAGTAAAAACAATAAGAAATCAGTCAAAAAAACTTTGGCATGTTTCTAATGCTTTTCAAATTCCGGAGGGAGAAAAATTAGCTAAAAAGTTGTGCCAAAAAACATTTGCAGATTATGTCATGTTTCAAAATTCAGGAGCAGAAGCCACTGAAGCATCAATAAAGGTTGCTAGAAGATATTTCTATTCTATTGGCAAACCACATAAAAATAGAGTTTTATGTGTTCAAAATGCATTTCATGGAAGAACTTTAGCTGCAATTTTTGCAAGTGGATCTAAGAAAATGACTGAAGGGTTTGGTCCAAAAGTTCCAGGATTTGATCACTTTGTTTTTGGGGATCATAAATCACTAAAGAAAAAAATTACTAAGAATACAGCAGCAATTATGGTTGAAAATATAATGGGGGAGGGTGGAATTAAGGTAATCCCAGATTTCTGTTTAAAAGAGTTAAGAAAACTTTGTGATAAAAAAAAAATACTTCTCATAGCGGACTCAGTCCAAGACGGAATTGGCAGATCGTCGGATTTTTTTGCTTTTGAACGATCAGGAATAAAACCTGATATAGTTCCAATTGCAAAAGGAATAGGTGGAGGATTTCCTATTGGCGCAGTCTTAATGAATAAAAAAGTTGCTTCAGGCATGAAACCTGGTACACATGGCTCAACTTTTGGTGGTAATCCTTTAGCTATGGCTGTTGGAAATACAGTAATGGATATCATTTCAAGTAAAAAATTTCTAAATAACGTAAAAAGATCTTCAAAATATTTTTTTTCGAAATTAAATAAGTTAAAGGAAAAATATCCAAGTATTATTAAAGAAATAAGAGGAAGAGGTTTGTTAATCGGAATACAGCTTCATAAAGATCAAACTAAGTTTATAAAAAAACTAATGGAAAATAAATTGTTAACTATCCGTGCAGCTGAAAATGTTATTCGTATTTTACCTCCCTTAAATGTCAAAATAAAAGAAATAGATTTAGCTTTAAAAATAATTGACAAAGTTTGCTCAGAAGTAAAATAATTATGAAACATTTCATAAATCTAAAAGATATACCTACAAAAGATTTGAGAAAGATCATTACTGATGCGAAGAAAAGAAAAAGTTTAAGAAAAAAACTAAGCACACTTGAGGTTGATAAGGGCTCACCATTAAAAGGAAAATTATTAATTCAAATGTTTGAAAAATCTAGTCTAAGAACAAGATTAAGCTTTTATTTAGCTATCAAACAATTAGGTGGTGGTACCTTGACTTTAAGATCTAATGAACTTCATTTAGGTCAAGGTGGAGAAAGTATTGCTGATACAGCTAAAATTTTATCTACTTATGGCGATGGATTTATGCTTAGAACCGATAGTGATAAAAAGGTTGAAAAGTTTGCAAAATATTTGTCAATACCGGTAATTAATGGTTTAAGCCCTTCATCTCACCCTACCCAAGTTTTGTCTGACGTTTTTACAGTTGAAGAAATTAAGAAGAAACCTATCTCTAATTTAAATATTTGCTGGATAGGTGACTCCAATAATGTTTTAGATAGTTTAATAGCCGCATCAGTGAAATTTTCTTTCAAGCTAAGTATTGGTTGTCCAAAAAAATTTGTACCAGGAAGAGAAGTTAGAACTTGGGTCAAAAAAAATGATAAACAAATTTATATTTATAATGATGCGAAAGAAGCAGTTTCTGGCGCTGACGTAATTTTTTCTGATAAGGTTATTTCTTTAAACGACAAAGTTAATAAGAAGAAAAAAATAGAAGCGTTTAAAAATTTTAAAATTAATAAAAAATTAATGAGTTATGCAAAAAAAAGTTGTATTTTTTTACATTGTTTACCCAGAGGAGATGAAGTGAGTGAAGATGTTTTCTTGGGAAAACAATCTTGCGTATGGCAACAAGCACTCAATAGAGTGCATGTACAAAAAAGTATTTTATTATATTGTTTAGGAAAATTAAGGTAGAGGTAAAGGATTATCAGAATTTTCATTCAAATACTTTATAACTGATGCTCTGTCACTTTCTTTTCTTAAACCCGCATAAGCCATTTTTGTTCCTTTAATATACTTAGCTGGTTTTTTTAAAAATCCGTTTAACTCTTCAAAAGTCCATTCTTTATCATATGCTGCCAATGCTTTTGAATATTTATAATCCTCCACTCCCCCAACCTTTCTTCCTACAACATTATACAGAGCAGGTCCTATAGCATTCTTTCCGCCTTTAACTATTGAATGACAAGCAGCACATTTTTTAAAAACTTTTTCTCCGGTCGCAATATCTCCCATTGCCATCAAAGTAGCTATATCAATTTTTTCCACTTCTGAACTTGAGTTAGTTGTGGAAACAGTAGTTGCAGCCTCCACCTCAACTGAATAACCAGGTTTCTCAGGTTTCTCTACATAGAATATAACATCAGATAATTTTCCAATACCGATAATAAGCAAGGCAACCATTAAAACTGCAGCAACAATTTTATTTATTTCGAAAGAATCCATTTTTTCTAAATTTTGTAATGAACGTATAACATGATAAATTAAAAAAAAGCTAAAATTTAATGTATAAATTTGCCTCTGTAGTTGTTTAATGAGTATAATAATTTAAAAATATAATGAAAACTTTAGTTATTATACCCTCTAGAATGTCCGCTACAAGACTTCCAGGTAAACCTTTGCTAAAAATAAATGGTTTATCAATTATTTCACTGGTGTCTAAAAAAGCTGAAGAAGCCAACATTGGTGACGTTATTGTAGCAACCGAAGACCAGGAAATAGTTGATGATGTAAAGAGAAATGGTTTTAATGCTATTTTAACTAGCAATAAACACAAAACAGGTACAGATAGAATTCATGAGGCATTTAAAAAATCAAATATTAGAGATGTTGATTTCATTATGAATTTACAAGGTGATGAACCAGCAATCGACATCCAAGATATAGTAAGATTGAATGATAAAATGTTACAAAATCGCCCTAATATAGGAACTCTTGCTGCAAAAATGAAAGACAACAAAAATTTGAAAAATGAAAATATTGTAAAGGTCATTACAGAAAATACTTTAGTGGAGAACAATTTTCCAAAGGGAATATCTTTTTTAAGAAAGTCTGAGAAGATAGATAATATTTATCATCATATTGGCGTTTATTGTTATTCAAAAGATTCACTCGAAAAATTTGTTCAGTTAAATCAATCTAAAAATGAAATAGAAAATCGGTTAGAGCAATTAAGAGCATTAGACAATAATATTGATATCAATGTATCACTTGCAAAGTCATCTCCAATAGGAGTAGATACAGAGGAAGATTATGTAGCCTTGAAAAAAATAATGGAATATAAGAATTGATGAGTAAAATTTATTTTCAAGGGACCTTTGGTGCATATTCTCATTTAGCAGCTCTTTCAATTGATCCCAAGGCTGAGATTTTGCCATGTAAAACTTTTGATGATTGTTTCAACAAAGCATCTGAGGAGCCAAATAGCAGAATTATAATTCCAGAGTCAAATAGAATTACCGGTAATATTGGAATTGAATATTTAATATTTAAACATAGGCTAAATATATATAAAGAGCACTTTCAGAAAATTGAACACAACTTATTAGGACAACCTGGTGCTAAATTAAAAGATATCAAAGAAGTATACTCACACGCACAGGGATTGTCTCAGTGTTCAAAATTTATAAAAGAAAATAATTTAGTTGAACATATTAGAGCAGATACTGCTGGATCTGCTGAAATGATCTCTAAAACAAAAGATGTTAAGCAATCAGCTATAGCATCCTCATTGAGTGCCAAAATTTATGGCTTAGAAGTAATTAAAAAAAATATTGAAAACGAAAGTGGAAATTTGACAAGATTTTTGGTTATGGGAAAAAATATTTCTCAACCAGAATTTAAAGATAAAACTTACATAACCTCTTTTTTATTTAAATTGAAAAGTAAGCCAGCTGCACTCTATCAATCACTAGGAGGTTTTGCTATTAATGGTGTAAATTTAACTAAACTACAAAGTTATCCAGAAAAAAATAGTTTCGACTCTTATTTTTTCTTGTGTGATTTGGATGGACACATCGAGGATCCAAAAGTTCAGAAATCTCTTGAAGAGCTAGGTCTACATTGTGAGGATTTTCACGTTCTAGGTGTTTTCGAAGCAGATAACTTGAGACAAAATAAATAAGAATCTTTTCTTGTTGATTAGAAATTTTAACTGCTATAATGGTTCTGGAGGCTAGAGGTGGATGCTGCTTGAACCCGACCAGATCTTAACGGAAGCAGTCGTAGAGACAGTTATTCAGGTTCTAGTCTCCTTATAGGTATATGAATAATAATTCAAAAGTATTAGCACTTAAATATAGACCACAAACTTTTGATGATCTTATTGGTCAAGAGGTTGTTGCTGAAACTATTACCAATTCTATAAAAGCTGATAAAATACCTAATGCATATTTGTTCACTGGAATAAGAGGAATAGGAAAAACCACAACAGCACGAATTGTTGCAAAAGCACTTAATTGCTCAAATGGTATCGTTAATTTATGTAAAGAAAACTTTTGTGAAAGCTGTAAATCTATAAGTGAGTCTAGTCATATAGATGTGCTTGAAATGGATGCAGCAAGCAAAACAGGTGTAGATGACGTAAGAGATTTAATCGAATTTTCAAGATATGGACCGACCTCGGCTAAATATAAAATTTTCATTATTGACGAAGTTCATATGTTAAGCAAACAAGCATTTAATGCCTTATTAAAAACTTTAGAGGAACCACCAGAATATCTAAAATTTATTTTTGCAACTACAGAAATTAAAAAAATTCCAATTACAGTCGTATCTAGATGTCAAAGATTTGATCTATCTAGAATTAAATCCTCAGAATTATTGGAGTTTATTAAAAAAATTAAGGACCAAGAAAATGGAAAAATAACAGACGATGCTTTAAAACTTATAGTAAAAATTTCTGAGGGCTCTGTTAGAGATTCTTTATCGTTGCTCGATAGAGCACTATTAAGTTTGGACGAAGGAAAAGAATTAGACTTAAATTCAGCTCAGAAAATTTTTGGGTATTTTGATAAATCGCAATTAATCGATTTGTTTGAGTTAATTTTAAAAGGTGAAGAAACAAAAGTAATAAGTATTTATAGAAAAATTTATGACCAAGGTGTTGAACCAAAGGTTTTTATTAATGATTTCTTAGAGTTACTTTACTACTTTAAAAATATTAATTCTTTAACTTTAGAAAGTACAAACTTTTCATTAAATGATGAAGAATTTTCTAAAATTAAAAATTTATCAAATCAAATAGACTCAGAGGTATTAATATTATTTTGGCAATTTGCCATCTCTTCTCTCGAAGAGATAGACATAGTTTCCAATCAACACCTTTCAATTGAGATGTTATTAATAAGACTAATGCATTTAAGTTCTGTAAAATCTGAAAATAAAATTGAAAATGTTGAGACTCACTTGAAAAGTGAAAATTTTGCAAAGAATACAGAAACTGAATTAACTTCTAAAACAATAAATCAAATTAAGAATGTTGCACAGGAAGAAAAAATCAAACCAGAAGTTCAGACAGAAATTAAAGCAGAAAATAAAATTAATATAAATGCATTTGAGGATTTAATTGAAATTTGTTCAAAAAAAAAAGAGATCAAACTTAAATACGAGTTAGAAAAAAATGTTAACCTTGTAAAATTTGAAAAAAATAGAATTGAAATATCTTTTAATGAAAGTTTAGATAAAGATTTTGTAAAAGATTTATCATCAAAGCTTTTTGAATGGACCGGTGAAAGATGGATTATTACGTTTAGTAAATTAAAAGGGCAAATGTCAGTAAAAGATAAAGAAATAAATATAAAAAAACAGTTAATGGATGAAATGAAAAATTTAGAAATATTTAAAAGTGTGATTGATAAATTCCCTGATGCTGAATTAATAGATGTAAATTCAAACAAAGACGGAGTTGATAATGACTGATTTTAGTAAAATTTTAGATAAAGCAAAAGAACTTGAGGCAAAAATGAAAGAAAGCCAACAAAAGATTAAGGAAATTCGAGTTGAAGGAGTTTCGGGTTCAAATTCTGTAAAGATAACTTTAGATGGGGAGGGAGAGATGCAAACAATAAAGTTATCTGATGAAATTTTGAAAGAGGACAAAACCATTATTGAAGATTTAATTGTTGCAGCACATAATAGTGCTAAATCTCAACTTAAATCAAAAACAACGGAGGAAATTTCAAAAGCAACTGGAGGCTTTGGAATTCCTGGTTTTAAATGGCCTTTATAATAGATGCAAAACATCAGTGAGATAGAAGAATTAATTAAATTAATTTCAAAACTTCCTGGTTTAGGTCCCAAATCAGCAAAAAGAATCGTTTTAAAATTAATAAACAATCGTGATGAACTTGTAAAACCTATGGCAAATACATTGGCGCAAATGTATAAAAATGTAGTTAGATGCAATTCTTGTGGCGCATTAAAGTCAAATTCAAATGGATGTCTGAATTGTGAGAATACAAAAGAAAAATACAATAAAATTTGTGTAGTAGAGGATATTGCAGACCAATGGTCGATTGAAAATTCAAATATCTTTCAGGGCTATTTTCATATTTTGGGTGGAACTATTTCTTCAGTTGGCCAAAGAAAAGAAGATTTATTAATTAACTCGTTAGTAGAAAGAGTTAACAGAGATAAAATTGAGGAGGTAATTCTTGCAACTAGTGCAACTGTAGAAGGTCAAACAACTGCATACTACATTCAAGATAGTCTAAAAAATTTAGATGTTAAAATTACTAAATTAGCACAAGGTTTGCCAGTCGGAGGAGAGATTGAGAGTCTAGACGATGGGACATTATTTTCTGCTTTTAAAAATCGATCTAATTTGGTTTCGAACTCAGATTAGATTTTTTTTTCAATCGATTTAAATGAAGTAATGGCTCGGTATAACCTGAAGGTTGCTCTTTACCTTTAAACACCAAATCACACGCAGTTTGAAATGCTATAGAGTTTTCATAATCACCACTCATTTTAACATATAGCGGATCATCTTTATTCTGGTCATCTACTATTTTAGCCATATCTTTCATTATCTCAGTTACTTGTATTTTTGTTGTAATTCCATGATGGATCCAATTGGCAATATGTTGTGAAGAAATTCTTAGTGTTGCCCTATCTTCCATCAAGCCAATATTATTAATATCAGGAACTTTTGAACAACCCACACCTTGATCGACCCATCTTACAACATAACCCAATAAGGTTTGCGCTGAATTAGAAATTTCTTTGTTTATATCTTCCACAGACCAATTTGGTCTGTCTGCTATTGGGATTGTTAAGAGATCATCAAGTTTAGCTGGCTCTCTATCAATTAATTTTTTTTGTTCATTAAAAATATTTATTTCATGATAATGTAAAGCATGTAATGCAGCTGCTGTTGGAGAAGGAACCCATGCGCAGTTTGCTCCTGCTTTTAAGTGTCCTGTTTTTTGTTCCATCATATCTTTCATTTTATCTGGCATTGCCCACATTCCTTTTCCGATTTGAGCTTTACCAGAAAACCCACAACTCAAACCAATATCAACGTTGTTGTTTTCGTATGCAGTAATCCATTTAGATGACTTCATATCACCTTTTTTAATCATAGGACCAGCTTCCATTGATGTATGCATTTCATCACCGGTTCTATCTAAGAAACCAGTATTAATAAAAAAAACTCTATTTTTAAGACTTCTAATACATTCTTTTAAATTTGCTGATGTTCTTCTCTCTTCATCCATAATACCAATCTTACAAGTGTACTTAGGTAAATTTAGAACTTCTTCAACTTTAGAAAAAATTAAATCTGTAAATGCTGTCTCGTCTGGACCGTGCATTTTAGGTTTTACAATATAAACTGATCCAGTTCTTGAATTATTTTTATTTTTAATATCATGCAGTGCAGCTGCTGTAGTTATAAATGCATCCATAATACCCTCAGGTATTTCACTTCCATCACTCAATAAAATTGAAGGGTTAGTCATTAGATGACCAACGTTTCTTACAAGTAAAAGGCTTCTACCATGTAACTTTAAACCTTTTCCATCTTTTGAGATATAGCTTCTGTGTGGATTTAATTTTCTCTCAAATAATTTACCTTCTTTTTCAAATTTTGACTTAAGATCTCCTTTCATTAGACCTAGCCAATTTCGATAACAAATAATTTTATCTTCAGAGTCAACAGCCGCTACACTATCTTCATTATCACAAATTGTTGACACCGCAGATTCTAGTATTATATCGCTAATACCAGCATGATCTTGTTGAGCAGCAAAAGCTCTCGAGTCTTTTAGAATTTCAATATGCAAATTATTATTCTTTAGAATAATTGCAGATGGATTATCACTTTCACCTCTATGCCCAACAAATTTATTTTCGTCCTCCAAATCAAAAATATCAGCACCTTTTAAAACTTTTAATTTCCCATATTTTACAGCAAAGCTTGTAATTTTATTCCAACTTAATCCAGCTAATGGAAAGTATTTATCTAAAAAATCTCTTCCATATTTTATAACCATTTCACCTCTTAAAGGGTCATACCGTTCAGATACGCTGTCTTCAGACTGTTCAATTACATCTGTACCATAAAGACTATCATATAAACTCATCCATCTTGCATTAGCAGCATTTAGTGCATATCTTGCATTCATGACAGGTACAACTAGCTGAGGTCCAGCTATAGTTGTAATTTCTTCATCTACATTTTCAGTTTCTATTTTAAAATCAGGTCCTTCATTTTTTAAATAACCAATTTCTAATAAAAATTTTTTGTACTCATCTAAATTAAATTTTTTACCTTTATTTCTGATATGCCAATCATCTATTTTCTTCTGTAAATCTTCCCTTAATTTAATTAATTGTTTATTTTTTGGGGCAAGCTCATCCAGGGTTTTTTCTAGACCTAACCAAAAATTTTCTGAAGATACATTTGTATTTTTTAATAATTCATCATTTACGAATTTTGATAGCTTTTCAGATACTTGAAGATTATTAATTTTAATGTATTTTTCTTGCATAGCACTTAACTTCTTACCCCATCTGTATTTTTGCCTGAGAGCTTTACTCCTTCGGCGGAAATCAATCTCTTTCCAGAGTGTTATGCTTTAATCGGTCCTTTTGCCTGAGAGTTTCCGGGGTGGTTGCTCCTTCGGCGCTATAAATAGTCTCTCCCGATAATGAATTTGTATCTGTTAAATGATTTAAGTCAATTAGTAAGAATTACACCTTATTTAATATCATTTTATTGCCTTTTTTGTATTTTAACCATCCGTTATAAATAAAACATGAAAAATTATCTAAATTTTGAAACAGAAATTAAAGATCTAGAAAACGAACTAGAAAAATTAAAAGATCCTTACAATCAAGAGGGATTATCAGAAGTCGATACTCAAAAAATTTCAAGTACTCAAAATGAAATAGATGAAAAATTAAAAAATATTTATTCTAATTTAGACCCTTGGCAAACTACTATGGTTGCTCGTCACGAAGATAGACCAAAAGCTAAATTTTTTATAGATAATTTATTTGATGATTTTATCTCACTATCTGGAGATAGATATTACGGTGAGGATAAATCAGTTTTAACTGGATTTGCAAAATTTAATGGAAAATCTCTATTGGTGATAGGCCAAGAAAAAGGAGAAGATTTAGATAGCAGAATTGAGAGAAATTTTGGAATGATGAGGCCTGAGGGTTATAGAAAAACTATCAGGTTAATGAACTTAGCAAATAAATTTAATATTCCGATAATTTCTTTTATTGATACTCCAGGAGCATATCCGGGAGTTGGTGCTGAAGAAAGAGGTCAAGCAGAAGCAATTGCTAAATCAATTGAGTGCTGTATGGAACTTAAGGTTCCAACAATTGCAATAATCATAGGTGAGGGTGGTTCTGGTGGAGCAATAGCATTAGCCTCTTCAAACAAAGTTCTTATGTTAGAAAATGCAATTTATTCAGTAATATCTCCAGAGGGATGTGCAACTATTCTTTGGAGAGATCCAAAAAAAATGCTTGATGCCGCAAAAGCTATGAAGCTTTCAGCTAAAGATTTATTAAAATTAAAAGTTATAGATGAAATAATTGACGAACCTTTAGGTGGTGCACACAGAGATAGAGATATTATATTAAACAATGTAAAACAAACTTTAACAAAAAATTTAAATTATTTTGACGAATTATCACCAGAGGAAATAATGACTGAAAGAAAAAATAAATTTCTTAAAATTGGAAGAAACGATGGTTTTATGACTAGTACAGAAGATTTAAGCAAATTAACCATTAAGAAAAATAATTTGTATCAAATTTTTAAATCAAAAAAAATATTACTAGCGATTATTGGAGGGTTAATTTTAGTTTCTTCAATACTTTTACTAATTTAAATTCTATAAGGCTCCACAACAGTTTTTAAATTTTTTTCCTGTGGCCTCACATCTATCATTTCTAGAAATTTTTTGATTTTTTTTAATTAACAATAAACATTTTGGATTGTCAGATATATCGATTTTCTTTGAATCCTGTGTTTCGTTGTTTGATTCCATCACCACTTTTAAGTTCATAAGAATTGTTACAAAATCTAGTTTTAATTTTTCTAGAAGATTTGAAAATAATTCAAATGCTTCTTTTTTATATTCAACTAACGGATCTCTCTGACCATAAGATCTTAACCCTATAACTTGTCTTAATTGCTCCAAATATTGAATATGTGATTTCCAATTTAAATCGATTGATTGAAGAAAAATTCTTCTTTCTATTTCTTTAGCATGATTGTCCCCTAGAAGTTTAATACGCTCGTTTCTTGCTTCTTGGAATTTGGTAGAGATTTTTTTTCTAAAATCATTATCTTTAGCTTCAATTAGATTCTTAAACTCAGTTTCTTCAAAGCTTTTTCCAATTATTTGCTTTGTTTTGTTATAAAATTCATTACTTTTTGGATTGGATAAATTTGAAATTTTTAACTTTATTAAATCATCATATATTTCTTTTAAAAATTCATCTGAATAATCAAAGATATTTTCACTATTCATCGCATTTTTTCTTTGTGAAAATACAACATGCCTTTGATCATTTAGAACATTATCAAATTTAATAAGTGTTTTTCTTATATCAAAATTTCTAGCTTCAACTTTCTGCTGAGCTCTCTCTAGTGCTTTATTAATCCATGGATGATCAATACTTTCACCGTCTTTGAGTCCTAGTTTTTCTAGCATAGTATTCATAGACTCTGATCCAAAAATTCTCATTAAATCATCTTCAAGACTAACATAAAATACTGAACTGCCTTCATCTCCCTGCCTTCCAGATCTTCCTCTTGCCTGGTTATCGACTCTTCTAGACTCCATTCTTTCTGTGCCAATTACAAATAAACCGCCTAAAGATTTAATTTTATCTTTATCTATTTTAAGTTGATCTTCTGGAACAGAACCTTTCTTACCACCAAGTTGAATATCAACTCCTCTTCCTGAAATACTTGTTGTAATTATTAATGAATTTTCTTTTCCTGCATTTGCAATTATCTCAGCCTCATTTTCATGATTTTTTGCATTCAACACTACATGTTTAATATTTTTTTGATCTAATAAATTTGAATAAACTTCAGATTTATTAATGCTTGAGGTAAATACTAGTATAGGTTGACCTATTTTATTTCTTTCAATTATTTTTTCTATAATAGCATCATTCTTTTCTTTTTCTGTTCTAAAAATTAAATCATTAAAATCCTTTCGGATCATTTCTTTGTTTGTAGGAATGACAACAACAGGTAGATTATAAATTTCAAAAAATTCCTCAGACTCTGTAGCAGCTGTACCAGTACAACCAGATATTTTTTTATAAAGTTTAAAATAATTTTGATATGTTATTGAAGCTAATGTTTGGTTTTCAGCCTGAATTTGTATTTTTTCTTTAGCTTCAAGAGCTTGATGTAAACCATCTCCAAAACGCCTACCCTCTAAAATTCTTCCAGTAAGTTCGTCAATAATTTTAAGACTTCCATCTGCTACAATATAATCTCTTCCTTTCTCAAATAAATGATTTGCACGTAATGCTTGATTAACGTGGTGAACCAAATGTAAATTTTCTGGATCATAAAAATTATTATTTTTTAAAATTCCAGCATTAGAAAAAAGTTTTTCTACATTAGTTATTCCATCATTTGTTAATAGAACACTTTTTTCTTTTTCATCTATCTCATAATCTTTATCGTTTAAATTTCTAATTAATTTATCAATTGCTAAATATTGAGCTGTTTTATCTTCAGCGGCTCCAGATATCACCAGAGGTGTTCTTGCTTCATCAATCAAACAAGAATCTATCTCATCTACTATTGAAAAATTATGTTCTTTCTGAACCATTTGTTCCTCAGAGAATTTCATGTTGTCTCTTAGGTAATCAAAACCTAATTCACTGTTAGTTGCATATGTAATGTCACAATTGTAATTTTTTTTACGCTCTGTATCATCTTGATAATTATTAATAAATCCAGAAGTTAGACCTAGAAAATTATATATCTCCCCCATTTCTATAGAGTCTCTTTTTGCAAGATAATCGTTAACTGTAACTATATGAACACCTTTTTCACTTAAGGCATTTAAGTAAGCAGCCAATGTAATTGTTAAAGTTTTTCCTTCTCCAGTTCTCATTTCAGCAATTTTACCCTCATGCAAAGCAACACCTCCAATTAACTGAACATTAAAGTGTCTCTCGTTACGTGTTCTTTTGGCAGCCTCTCTAACCAATGCAAAAGCTTCAGGAAGTAACTCGTCTAAAGTTTTTCCATCTTTTAACTGATTTTTAAATTTATTAGTTTTTTTTGGAAAGTCGTCGTCATTTAAATTTTTAAAATCATCCTCGTGTGAGTTTATTTTTTCAACAATTTTACCAATTCTATCTAGCTCTTTTTGATTACTAGATTTGATAAATTTTGTTATTAAATTTAATGGGTTAAACATTACTATTTGATTTATTCTTTAATTATATTGTTTAATATATGTATTAAATAAATAATTTAAACAATATGGGAATTAATTTAACAAATTTTTTATCATCTCAATCAAAAAATACTAAAATGATTGATTTTCAAGACCTTGATCATTTAGATGGTCTTTCAATTTCAGTTGTTTCCGCAAATTTATATAAAGATATAAGAGATGATTTAACAATGTTCTATTTCAGAGAAGGCGCGAATTATGCTTCTGTTTATACTCAGTCAAAAATAGTATCTGAAAATATAAAATGGAATATTAACCAAAGACCAAAAAAAATATATTCCCTTATTGTAAATACAAGAAATGCAAATGCTTTCACAGGAAGGCAGGGTTATGAAAGTTTAAAAAAAATAGCAGATTTAACAGCAAAACAATTAAATAAAAAACAAGAGGAGGATGAGGATAATCCTAGGAAAATTTCTACAAAAAATATAATTTTTGGTTGCACAGGCACTATTGGAGAAATTTTTCCGTATGAAAAAATTTCTAAAAATATTCCAAATTTAATAAATAAAATTCGTTACACCCAAAATAAATTTATTTGGATGAAGGCAGCACTTGCAATCATGACTACAGATACGAAGCCAAAATTAGCTATGGAGGAATGTCATATTGGAAGTGAAAAAGTAAAAATATATGGAATAGCCAAAGGATCAGGAATGATATATCCAAATATGGCTACGACTCTTGCATATATATTTACTGATGCAACCTTATCTAATGATATTTTGGGAAAGCTATTAAAAAAAAATATAACTAATACATTTAACGCTATATCCTGTGACGGTGACACTAGCACCAACGACATGGCAACTATTTTTGCAACTAATGAGGTAAAAAATTTCCAAGTGAAAAGTATAAACGAAAATAAAATTAAAAATTTTGATAAAGCTCTAAATAGTGTTCTTTTAAATCTAGCCAAAAGAGTTGTTTCAGATGGTGAAGGATCATCAAAATTTATTTCAATAAATGTTAGTAAGTGCAAAAATGAGATAGATGCAAAAAAAATTGCTTTCTCAGTTGCTAATTCTCCATTAGTAAAAACTGCAATTGCTGGAGAAGACCCAAATTGGGGACGAGTAATAATGGCAATTGGCAAAGCAGGACCTAAAATTAATCTAAATAAATTATTAATTAAGTTTGGAGATATAATAATTGTTGAAGGTGGAAAATTAAATCAAAGTTATGATGAAAAACAAACAGCAAATTATATGAAAGGAGAAAATATTGAAATTAATATTGAGACTTTTACGGGAAAGAAAAACTTCACAGCTTATACGATGGATTTAACGAAAAAATATATTGAAATTAATGCAGATTATAGAAGTTAACTTATTGAAAAATTAAAAAGTATAATTAATTAAGAATTATGATTAAATATAAACTCATTTGTAAAAACTGTGATTTAAAATCAGATAGTTGGTTTGCATCTTCAAACGAATATGAAAGATTAAAAAAGAAAAAACTTTTGAATTGCCATAAGTGTAATTCATTCAAAGTTGAAAAAACTATAATGGCTCCTCAATTAATTAATAGTAAATTAAAAATAGATAAAAAAATAGATTTCGAAAAATATAATATAGTCAAAAAAACTATAAAAGATTATCAAAAATTTATTAAAGATAATTTCAAATATGTTGGTGATAATTTTGCATATGAGGCTAGATCAATTCATTATAATAGTAAAAAAAAAACAAAAGGTATTTATGGAAGTGCATCAAAGGAAGATTTAAAAGAATTAAAAGAAGAAGGTATAGATGCTCAGATGATTCCTTGGATAGATGAAAAAGAAAATTAGTTTTTAATAAACTTAGCTATATAATTTACAGATAAATCTTTAGAAATACTCCATTCATCCTTAATAATATTAAAATTCATACCCTCTAATTTATTGAGAGATAAATCATACTTCATTAAAATTTTTTTTAGATCCTCAGGTTTAACAAATTTTTCCCATTCATGTGTTCCAATTGGTAGCCACCTCAAAACATACTCTGCTCCAACAATCGCAAAAACATAAGATTTCAAAGTTTTATTTATCGTTGCAACAAACATTAGTCCATTTTTTTTCAAAAGCTTTGAGCATGACTTTAAAAAAAAATCTATATCTTCCACGTGTTCGACAATTTCCATATTTAAAATTACATCAAATTTTTTTTCAATTGTAAGTTTTTCTGGTGAAGAACATAAATAATTAATTTTTAGCTTATTTTTTTTTGAATGAAGTTTTGCAATTTTTATATTTTTATCAGATGCATCAATACCTGTTACATTAGCACCCATTCTTGACATTGGTTCAGATAACAATCCTCCACCACAGCCAATATCTAAAATTTTTATTCCTGATAAAGGTTTAGATTTATTTTTTAATTTGAAATTATTAATAATATTTTCCTTAATATATTTTATTCTTGTTGGATTAAATTTATGAAGTGGTTTGAATTTACCTTCTGGATCCCACCATTCATCAGCTATTTTAGAAAATTTATCTATTTCTTTTTTATTTATGCTAGTCATTGTGATAAATAGTTGACATAGTTATTTAGATGTATTTTATCCATTATTTATTAAATATTATTAATTAAAGCTAGCATGAAAACAGTCGTATTAAAATTTGGTGGTACATCTGTAGGAAGCATAGATAGAATAAAAAAAGTATGTAAAATAATTGCTTTTTATAAAAAGAAAAAAAATAGGATAGTAGTTGTTTCGTCAGCAATGAGTGGTGTGACAAATGAATTGGTAAATAAATCTAAACTGATTAGTAATAATTTTGATAGAGCAGAATACGATGCACTAGTCTCAACTGGAGAACAAGTTTCTTGTGCACTTATTGCAGGAAGATTAAAACATAATGGGTTTAAATCAAGATCTTGGACATCTTGGCAATTACCTATTTTAACAGATGGTCCTCATTCAAGTGCAAGAATTAGCTCTGTAGGCATTAAAGAACTGAATAAATATATTAAATCAGGCGGTATACCCATTATAACTGGTTTTCAAGGTATTAGTAATGATTTTAGAATTACTACTATAGGAAGAAGTGGATCTGATGCAACAGCAATTATGCTTGCAAAATTTATTAAAGCAGATGAGTGTATAATATATACTGATGTAGATGGAGTTTATACTACAGACCCAAGGCAATATAACAAAGCTAAAAAAATTAAAAAAATATTTTATGATGAAATGTTAGAGATGGCATCTCTTGGCTCAAAAGTAATGCAGCCTACTTCAGTTCAGGATGCAAAGTTAAATAAAATTGATATTAAAGTTAAATCCTCTTTTGTTGCAAAGAGTGGAACTTTAATAACAGGTTCAAAAAAGATTTTTAGTAATCAAATTATAACTGGAATTTCTTCAACTAAAAATGATGCCAAAATTACAATTGTAGGAGTTAAGGACAGACCTGGAGTGGCGGCATCAATTTTTAGACCATTATCAAAGAATTTAATTAATGTTGATATGGTTGTTCAAAATATCTCTCAAAATGGAAAAGAAACAGATTTAACATTTACAATTAAGTCTGAGGATTTGAAAAAAACTGAGAGATTAATTAAAAAAAATAAGTCAATATCATATAAAAAATTGTCTTTTGATAAAGATTTATCAAAAGTTTCTATAATTGGAGTAGGAATGATAACTACACCTGGAATAACTTATAGGATGTTTCAAGCTTTAGCTTTAAAAAAAATAAATATTCTTGTTATATCTACTTCTGAAATTAAAATTTCAGTACTTATTTCCTCTAAGAATGTTAAAAAAGCTATAGCGGTCTTACATAAAGAATTTAAATTAGACTAATTTTATGAGCCTTAGGCCTTTTAGAAATATTGATAGAAAAAAAACTAAAGTAATTCATGTAGGTGATGTAAAAGTTGGAGGAAATAATCCAATTTCAGTTCAATCTATGACCAATACATTGACAACTGATGTGTCAGCTACAATAAAACAAATTCAAGAAATTCATGAGGAAGGTGCTGATATTGTAAGAGTGTCTTGTCCAGATGAAGATTCGTCAAAAGCTTTAAAAGAAATCACCAAAAATGTTCAAATCCCTGTAATTGCTGATATTCATTTTCATTATAAAAGAGCTATTGAAGCTGCGGAGAATGGCGCAAAGTGTTTAAGAATAAATCCAGGAAATATTGGAGATAAAAAAAAAATTCATGATGTTTTAAAAGCTGCAAAAGATAATGATTGTTCAATTAGAATAGGCGTTAATGCTGGATCTTTAGAAAGAGATATTCTTGAAAAATATAAAGAACCTTGTCCAGAGGCATTAGTAGAAAGTGCTTTGAGAAATATAAAAATTTTAGAGGATGAAGATTTTTTTAATTTTAAAGTAAGTGTTAAATCTTCAGATGTATTTTTGTCAATTGCAGCTTACAGACAACTTTCTAAGGTCATGAATTATCCATTACATTTAGGAATAACAGAAGCAGGAGGCTTTGTTACTGGCAGTGTTAAGTCTGCCATAGGTCTTGGATCACTACTCTTAGATGGTATTGGTGACACCATAAGAGTATCTTTATCTGATGATCCTGTAAAAGAAGTTAAAATTGGAAATGAAATTTTAAAATCGTTGGGATTAAGAAACAGAGGAGTAAAAATTATATCTTGCCCATCATGTGCAAGGCAGGCTTTCCAAGTAATTGATACAGTAAAAATACTAGAGGAAAAATTATCCCATATAAAAACCCCAATAACACTATCTATTATTGGCTGTGTTGTGAATGGCCCAGGTGAAGCTGCCTTGACAGATATTGGCATAACAGGCGGTGGAAAAGGAAATAATATGCTTTATTTATCAGGTATTCAAAGTGAAAAAGTTTTAACTAGCGAGATAATAAATAAAGTAATTTCAGAAGTTGAAAAAAAGGCAGCAGAAATAGAAAATAAATAAAAAAATGATTCCATCAAAAACAATCGAAGAGCTAATTGAAAAACATTCTTCTTTAGAAAAAGAACTTTCTTCAGGGGAAATAGATAAAAAATTGTTTGCAGAAAAATCTAAAGAGTATTCAGACATTAACGAAATTATAGATGTTGCAAAAAAACATATCTCTTTTGATAAAGATAAACAGGAATTAGAGAAAATTCTAAATGATCAAACATCAGATGATGAGCTAAAAAAAATGGCCGAAATAGAATTAGCTGATTTAAATTCACATCATGAAATTCATGAAAAAAAATTAAAATTATTTTTATTACCAAAAGATGAAGCGGATAAAAAAAATGCGATTATTGAAATTAGAGCAGGAACTGGTGGTTTAGAGGCAAGTTTGTTTGCTTCTGACTTATTTAAGATGTATGAAAAAGTTAGTCATAAAAAAAGATGGACTTTAGAATTAATTTCAATTTCAAGAAGTGATGCTGGAGGTTTAAAAGAAGTTATAGCCTCTATTAAAGGAAGAAATATTTATTCTACATTAAAATATGAAAGTGGAGTACATAGAGTTCAAAGAGTTCCAGACACAGAAACTCAAGGAAGAGTTCATACATCGGCAGCAACAGTAGCTGTATTGCCTGAGGCCGAGGAAGTTGACTTAAAGATCAACGACTCTGATCTAAGAATTGATGTTTTTAGAGCAGGAGGTCCAGGTGGACAATCGGTTAACACAACAGATAGTGCAGTTAGAATTACTCATATACCAACAGGTTTATCTGTATCTCAACAAGATGAAAAATCACAACATAAAAATAAAGCCAAAGGCATGAAAATTTTAAGAGCACGTTTATATGAATTGGAAAGGTCAAGAATAGAACAAGAAAGATCTCAAGATCGTAAGACAAAAATTGGTACCGGAGACAGATCAGAAAGAATAAGAACTTATAACTTTCCTCAAGGAAGAGTTACAGATCATAGAATAAATTTAACCCTTCATAAATTAGATGAATTTTTAGAAGGAGAAGCATTTGATGAAATGATTGAATCTTTGACACTACAAGCACAAGAGGAAAGTCTTAGCAACTTAAAATAATATATGAATATTAATTTGGCTATTAATGAGGGTTCGAAAATTTTAAAGAGTAAATTTATACCTAACTCAATATTAGATGCTGAAATTTTAATGGCAAAAATAATTAATAAAGATAGAAATTATATTTTACTCAATTCCAGTAATTCAATTAATAAAAATGATTTAAATAATTTTTATAAGTTAATTGAGCAGAGATCTTTGGGATACCCGCTAGCATACTTAACTAAAAAAAAGTCTTTTTGGGATTCAGAGTTTTTTATTACAAAAGATATATTAATACCAAGGCCTGATACAGAGTTGGTTGTTGAAAATATATTAAGATTAACAAAACAAAAAAGTAAAATTAATATTTTAGATATTGGCGTTGGTTCAGGCTGTATTATTGTTTCAATTTTAAAGGAGAGAGAAAATTTTCGTGGAACTGGCATAGATTTAAGTAAAAAATGTTTAATTATAAGTAAAAAAAATGCAGTAGCTCACAAAGTTAGTTCTAGATTAAAATTATATAAATCAGATGTTGACAAATTCAATTTAGGTAAATATGATTTAATTGTTTCTAATCCTCCTTATATTAAAAAACATAAATTAAAATATTTGGAAAGAGATGTTGCTGAGTTTGAACCAAGACTAGCTTTAGACGGTGGATTGGATGGTTTATCAGAAATCAGAAAAGTAATTAAAAAATCCTCTGAACTGATAAAAAAAAACGGGAAACTAATTTTAGAGATCGGATTTGATCAAAAAAATAAAGTTATTAATTTATTAAAAAAAGAAGGTTTTTATATAGATAGCACTCAAAAAGATCTTGCAAATAATGATAGATGTATAGTCAGCACAAAAATATAATCAATTAAATCATGGTAACATTTAGAAATAACAACAATAATAACAATAGAAGAAGTGGTTTTAGAAGAAATATAAGAAATTTTAAATCAAATGGCGAGAATTCAAAATTTGCTCCCAACTTTTCAAATAATGAAAATTTTAAAAGAAAGTCCCCAGGACGAAATAATCACAATGCTCCAAAGTTAATTGAAAAATATAACGATTTAGCTAGAGAGGCCCTTTCAAATGGGGATAAAATTTTATCTGAGAATTATTTACAGCACGCAGATCACTTCACTAGAATACTTAATGAAAGAGAAAGTTTTAGGAGAGATAAATTTTTAGAAAATAAATCTGAAAATAATTCTGAAATTTCTGAAGAAAATATAGAAAATTCAGAAAAAAATTCTGCTAAAGATCTAGAAAACAATCCTAATGATAAAAATAAAATTCAAAAAGATTCAAAATCCCAACTAGAAATAATTTAATTTATTCCAAGTATTTTTTCCGATTTAAGGACGTCTAGCTTGATTTTTTCAGTTTCAAATAATTTTCTTTCTTTACCTTTTAAGATTTTACCCGAGGGAAGTTTTAATTTTTGTGAATTAACTTTTTTTCCATTTACTATCACTTCATAATGTAAATGTGGGCCAGTAGATTTACCTGTTGATCCAACATAACCAATAGTTTGACCCTGTTTAACTCTTACTCCAGATTTTATACCTCTAGCAAATTTTGACATATGAGCATAAACAGTTTGATATGTTGAGTTGTGTTTAATTTTTACACAGTTACCCCCTCCACCACACCATCCAGCTTTTTTAACAATGCCATCACCTGACGCCATTATGGGAGTTCCCATAGGGGCAGCAAAATCTGTTCCCCGATGCATTTTGTTGTAACCATCAATAGGATGTTTTCGCATTCCAAATGGAGAAGATAGCCTTGCTCCATTAATTGGAGTTTTCATTAAAGCTTTTTTTACACTTTTACCATTTTTGTCATAGTGCCCTTGACTATCATTAAAGTCAAAATAATATAAATTATTATCCTGTCCGCTTAGCTTAAGGTTTGCAAAAAGAATTTCTCCAGTTTCAGAAATCTCATTTTTTTCATTTAAGAAAATTTCATACATAATTTGAAATTTATCATTTTTTCTAATATCTCTTTGAAAATCAACTTGGAAACCATAAATCCCTGCAAATTCTATAATTATATTTGCTGGTATTTTTTGATCGGTGGCTGCTTTGTATAAACTTTGTTCAATTAAGTTTTCTTTGTAAATAATTTCTTTTTCTAATTTAATCGAGACAACTTCTTTTCTAAAATTATCTTGTTGAATGTTTCTTTTTAGATAAATCTTTTGAGTGTTTGAAACCTGATATATAAATTCTTCAATTTTATTATTAGTTTTATTAAGACTAAACTGAATTATCTGTTTTGTATTTAACTTATTAAGATTAACTTTTTTTTTAAGGGAATTTTTAATTTTATTTATTTCAGATTTTTCAATTGAATAGCTCTCTAATATTTTATCAAAAGTTTCTCCAGCTCTTATCTTATGTTTAACTTTTTTATATTTTGGTTCAAGATTGTCTATTAAGTGACTTAAAGTTTTTTTAAAGTAAATGTTATTTATAAAATTATTGTAAGCTTTATCATTTAAACTTTTTTTATAGTTAAAATAACTTGTAAAAGTTGCTGTAATAAAAATTAAGATTATGAGACCGAAAATTTCAAAATTTTTTTTAATTTTATTTTGTAAATTTTTAAGCATATATTTATAATAGACGTTCAATTATTAGTTTAGAGGTAGATAAAAATCAAAAAAAACCCTTTAAAATACTGTATTTTTGTTATTTTTTTTGCTCTTAAATGCTTGATTTCCATTAATTTTAGCCTATAAGCACTGAACTTTCTCAATAAAATTATTGTTTAAACAATAAATTAGTGAGGATTATTGAGCCTTTTTTGCTCAATTAGCTATTTTAAAAGTTAAAAATTTAAGAAGAGAAGTGTGGACGGTTAAGGTTACCAAAAATTTGTCGTACACACTTCAATCACATATAAATTTTATTCTTAGAATTTATATGGAAGCTAGTGTGCGCCGTTTTTAAACTTGAGAGTTTGATCATGGCTCAGAACGTACGCTGGCGGCACGCCTAACACATGCAAGTCGAACGAAGTAGTAATACTTAGTGGCAGACGGGTGAGTAACATGTAGGTATCTGCCCTTTGGCCTGGAATAACACGAGGAAACTTGTGCTAATACCGGATAAGTCTTTACGGAGAAAGCTTTATGCACCATTGGATGAGCCTGCACTTGATTAGTTTGTTGGTGGGGTAATGGCCTACCAAGACTGTGATCAATAGCTGATTTGAGAGGATGATCAGCCACATTGGGACTGAGACACGGCCCAAACTCCTACGGGAGGCAGCAGTGGGGAATCTTGCACAATGGAGGAAACTCTGATGCAGCGATGCCGCGTGAGTGAAGAAGGCCCTTGGGTTGTAAAGCTCTTTCGTCGGGGAAGAAAATGACTGTACCCGAATAAGAAGGTCCGGCTAACTTCGTGCCAGCAGCCGCGGTAATACGAAGGGACCTAGCGTAGTTCGGAATTACTGGGCTTAAAGAGTTCGTAGGTTGTTGAAATAGTTGGTGGTGAAATCCCAGAGCTTAACTCTGGAACTGCCATCAAAACTTTTCAGCTAGAGTATGATAGAGGAAAGCAGAATTTCTAGTGTAGAGGTGAAATTCGTAGATATTAGAAAGAATACCAAATGCGAAGGCAGCTTTCTGGATCATTACTGACACTGAGGAACGAAAGCATGGGTAGCGAAGAGGATTAGATACCCTCGTAGTCCATGCTGTAAACGATGTGTGTTAGACGTTGGAAATTTATTTTCAGTGTCGCAGGGAAACCGATAAACACACCGCCTGGGGAGTACGACCGCAAGGTTAAAACTCAAATGAATTGACGGGGACCCGCACAAGTAGTGGAGCATGTGGTTTAATTCGAAGATACGCGCAGAACCTTACCAACACTTGACATGTTCGTCGCGACTCTGAGAGATTAGAGTTTTCGGTTCGGCCGGACGAAACACAGGTGCTGCATGGCTGTCGTCAGCTCGTGTCGTGAGATGTTGGGTTAAGTCCCGCAACGAGCGCAACCCTCACTTTTAGTTGCCATCATTAAGTTGGGCACTCTGAAAGAACTGCCAGTGATAAGCTGGAGGAAGGTGGGGATGACGTCAAGTCCTCATGGCCCTTACGTGTTGGGCTACACACGTGCTACAATGGTATCTACAACAGGAAGCAAGACTGCGAAGTTAAGCAAATCCTCAAAAGATACCTCAGTTCGGATTGCACTCTGCAACTCGAGTGCATGAAGCTGGAATTACTAGTAATCGTGGATCAGCGTGCCACGGTGAATGCGTTCCCGGGTCTTGTACACACCGCCCGTCACACCATGGGAGTTGGTTCTACCTTAAGGCAAGGTTTAAAACCCTTGACCACGGTATAGTCAGCGACTGGGGTGAAGTCGTAACAAGGTAGCCGTAGGGGAACCTGCGGCTGGATTACCTCCTTTCTAAGGATGAATGAAAGTAAAATTTCATTCTAAATAATATACAGGATAATGTTGACCGTCCTCATTTCTCTTCTTGAATAGTGTTTCTCTTGCATGGGGGCCGGTAGCTCAGTTGGTTAGAGCACACCCTTGATAAGGGTGGGGTCGAAAGTTCGAGTCTTTCTCGGCCCACCAATTTAAGATCATGGGGGATTAGCTCAGCTGGGAGAGCGCCTGATTTGCATTCAGGAGGTCAGCGGTTCGATCCCGCTATCCTCCACCAAAACACTTAGTTATAAAAAATCGTAAAAATTAATAATTAATATCAATATCTATATCCGAACATTAGTAATGTTATTAGCTAATGTTCAAAATAAAAATTTGATTCAACACAGAATTTTTTTCTGTGCATAAATCAAGCGTTTAAGGGCGTGTAGTGGATGCCTTGGCACTGAAAGCCGATGAAGGACGTGATATACTGCGATAAGTTTCGGGGAGCTGTATGTAAGTTTTGATCCGAAAATTTCCGAATGGGGAAACCCACCACTTTATGTGGTACTTTAAACTGAATACATAGGTTTAAAGAGACAACCTGGAGAACTGAAACATCTAAGTAACCAGAGGAAAAGAAATCAATTGAGATTCCGTTAGTAGTGGCGAGCGAACGCGGACTAGGCCAGTAGTTTTGTTAAAAAAA
>NZ_CVSB01000045.1:55000-125926 GCF_001179845.1 Candidatus Pelagibacter communis
TTCTCTATTAATTAATTGCCAATTCAAAGGAGATCCACCTCTATATTTTGGTAATTTGCCAGCATGGCAATTAATTATTCCATATCTTGGTAAGTTTAAAAAATCTTTTGGAAATATATAAGGAAAGCCACATATTATTCCTAGATCTATTTTTTTTAGATTATTTTTGATATTTGTTTTTCTTAAATTTGCAATTATTTGACTTGGTATATTAAATTTTTTGATTTTTTTTATAATTGATTTATTTAAAAACTTTTTTGAGAGAAAAATTTTATCGATTTTAATTTTTTTATTTAAAAACTTGGTTAATTCATATCCTCTATTACCATTAATAAATAGCGATATTTTAAATTGTATTTCTTTATTGAAATTATTCATGTTGTGTCTTAATCATTAATACTATTTTAAAATAAATAAATTTAAAACCATTTTTGACTACAGCAATTATACAAGTGAGGCTAAATTCCAAAAGATTGCCAGGTAAGGCATTGCTAAAAATTAATGATAAACCAGTTTTACAGAATATTATAGAGAGATTGAAAAAATCAAAATCTGTAAAAAAGATAATTGTATCAACCTCTAACAAAAAAAGTGATGATCCAATAGTTAGTTTTTGCAAAAAGAATAAGATATCAGTTTTTAAAGGCTCATTAAATAATGTTTTTAATAGAATAAAAATGACGTCAAAAAAGTTTAAATTAGATTATTTTTTAAGAGTTTGCGCTGATAGTCCATTAATTGATCCTGTTATAATTGATAGATGTATGAAAAAATTTCTCAAAGGAAATTATGATATTGTAACAAACAAATTTCCAAGATCTTATCCAAAAGGACAAACTGTTGAAATTATTAGGGTTCGTGCTTTAAATAAGATTAATGAAAAAATTTTAACTTCTGATCAAATAGAACATTTTACTAAATATTTTTATGATAATCCAAAAAAATTTAGAATCTACAATTTAAAGTTATCAAATCAAAAAAGATTCATCTCGATGGCATTAGATAGTAAAAATAACTTTGACTTTTTGAAAAAACTTACAAAAAAATATAAAGAAAAGATCAATGATTTATCTTTAAATCAATTAATTCAAATTTATGAAAAAAAAAATATTTAAAGCTGGAGTAATAGGCTTGGGTGTAGGCATGCATCATGTTAAAGCTTTAAAAAATCATCCAAATTGTATTGTAAAAAAAGTATATGATTTTAATAAATCAAAAAAATTAAACTTTAAAAAAAATTTTCCAAATATTGAATTTGTTAAAAATGAAAATGAAATATTCCAAGATAAAGAAATTAATATTATTTCTTTAGCTAGCTATGATAATTTTCACTACGATCAAATACTCAAGTGTATTAAAAATAAAAAAAATATTATTGTAGAAAAACCAATTTGTCTAAATCAAAAACAGCTTAGTTCAATAAATAATTTATTAAAAAAAACAAATTTAAAAATTACATCAAATATGGTTTTAAGAACTACAGGTTTATTTAGAGAAATAAAAAAAAAAATATCAAATAAAAAAATTATTTCTATAGAGGCTGATTATTTATGGGGAAGATCATTTAAATTATATCAGTGGAGATCAAAATTAAAAGAGTATTCAATAATTCATGGATGCGCTATTCATGTTATTGATTTAATTTTATGGTTATTAAATAAAAAACCAATCTCAGTTTATGCAAAAGGAAATAATATTGGAATTAATACGAAAAAATTTAAAAAACATTCTTATGTAATAATTTTATTAAAATACAATAATAACTTAATTGTAAAGATCACAGCTAACGCAAGCTCAATGTATCCTCATTTTCATGAATTAAAAATTTTTTCAAAGAATTCAACAATTACCCATAATTTACAAGGATCTTATGAAATTAAAGGAAACAAAAAAATAAAAAAACTTTCATCAAAATATCCAGATAAAAAAAACAGATTAAATTTAATTCATAGTTTTGTAGACAATTTAAAAAATAGATATACTAAATCTATTGTTGATAAAAAAGACATAATGAATTCTATGAGCATATCTTTAGCAGCTGAAAAATCTTTGAAAATGGGAAAAGAGATAAAAATAAAATATGAAAATTAATTTTTCTAGTAATAAAATAAAAAAACAGGATATCAAACAAGTTGAAAAAATCCTTAAAAGTGGATGGTTAACTCATGGTAAAAATACAATCAATTTTGAAAATGAATTTAAGAAATTTACAGGAGCAAAGTTTGCAATCACTGTCTCAAGTTGTACTGCTGGATTACATTTATCTTGCATGGCCCTACAATTAAAAAAAGGTGATGAGGTAATTGTTCCATCTCAAACTCATGTAGCAACTGCTCATGCAGTTAAATTGACTGGGGCAACTCCAATATTTTGTGATATTAATTACCTCACAGGCTTAATAAATCCAGAAAAGATTAAAAAAATTATTACCAAAAAAACTAAAGCTATTATTTTAGTACATATGAATGGTTTTTCTTGTGAAATTAATGAAATAAAAAAAATTTGTAAAAGAAAAAAAATTAAGATTATTGAAGATTGCGCACATGGTTTAGGCTCTATGTATAATAAAAAGCATGTTGGAAATTTTGGTATCGCAGGAGTTTTCTCTTTTTATCCAACAAAGCAAATTACCACTGGAGAAGGTGGAATGCTAATAACAAATAATAAACAATTTGCAAAAAAAATAAGGTCTATCAAAGCTTTCGGAATTGATAAGGATATTACCCAAAGAAAAATTCCTGGATACTATGATGTTAAGGACTTAGGGATAAACTATCGTATGACCGACTTTCAGGCTGCAATTGGTTATAAACAATTAAAAAGGTATCCTAAGGAACTTAAATTAAGAAAACAAAATGCAAAATATTTGTACTCACTTTTACAAAATTTAAAACATATAAAAATACCTAAATTTAATGAAGACTATTCTTATTTTATTTTTCCTATACATTCGACAAAAAGAAATAATTTAATGAAAAAATTAAAAGATAAAAAAATTGGCTTTAGTATACATTATGCTAAAGCGCTTCATCAAATGTCATATTATAAAAAAAAATCTTTTAAAATGATCAATGCAGAAAGATATGCTAAGACCAATATTTCCCTACCTATTTATGGAGCACTATCTAAAAATAAATTAAATTATATCTATAAGGCTTTAAATGAAATTTAAAAAAAAATTGTTTCTAATTGAAAGCTTAGATTTTTTAGTTAATAATTTATTAATTAAGTTTAGGCAAAATCATGAACTTCTTAAGCTATAAAAAAAAATTTAAAATGATGCTAAACTTTTAGGAAAATGAATTTTCTAAATAAATTTAAAAGAATTAAAAAACCTTTAATAATCGCTGAGATTGGGAATAATCATGAAGGAAATTTTAATAATGCTTTGAAACTAATAGATGCAGCTAAAAAATCAGGAGTGGATGCTGTTAAATTTCAGACTTTTAAAACTGATCTTTATTATTCTAAACATGACAAAGAAAGAGTTAAAAGGCTAAAAAAATTTGAATTATCATTTGAACAATTCTCAAAATTAGCCAAATTTGCAAAAAAAAAAAATTTGTTATTTATTTCAACTCCATTAGATTTAAAGAGCCTAGATCATTTAAAAAAAATTGTTGATATCATTAAAATATCTTCAGGAGACAACAATTTTCATGATTTAATTAAAAATTCTGTTAAGTCAAATAAAGAGCTAATAATATCAACTGGACTTACCTCGTTAAGAGAAATAGAAGGTTTAAAAAAATTTATTCAAGATTTGAATTTTATTAAAAAAACTTATTTTCTTCATTGTGTTGCCAATTATCCCGTAGATCCTAAAAATGCAAATTTAAATTTTATATTAAAATTAAAAAAAATTTTTAAAGATAATATTGGTTACTCAGATCATACAATTGGTATTGATGCATGTTTAATCTCATTTTCATTAGGATCTTTAATTATTGAGAAACATTTTACATTAGATAAATCATTCTCAAATTTCAGAGATCATGCAATTTCTGCCGATCCAAAGGACATGAGTGAATTAGTAAAAAAAATTGAGATTTATAGAAAGTTGATGAATAACAAAAAAGAAAAATATTTAAGTTGTGAAAATAAAGAACGAACTTTGTTTAGAAGATCTTATTATTTTAACAAAAACTTGTTGAAAAATACAATTATTAGATCAAATGATATAATTCCATTAAGGCCTGGTAATGGAATTAAATTAAATAAAAAACATCTTATAATAAATAAAAAAACAGTAAAAAATGTTAAAAAAGGATCAATAATAAAACTTTCAGATTTAAAAAATTAATTTTATATGTGTGGAATAGCAGGTTTCTATGGATCAAAATTACCAACTCGAAATAATATAAATATATCTAGCAAGTTAATAAGACATAGAGGTCCAGATGCCAAAGGTGTCAAAATTATAAAAAATGATAAATTAGTTTTAATTCATAGAAGATTATCAATTATTGATATTGATCAAAGATCAAATCAACCAATGGAATATGAAAATACTATCTTAATATTTAACGGAGAAATTTATAATTACATTGAAATTAAAAAACAATTAATTTCAATGGGACACACATTTAAAACAAATTCTGACACAGAAGTATTAATTCATGCTCTTAAACAATGGAAAGAAAAGGCAGTAGACTTTTTGGAAGGAATGTGGGCATTTGCTTGGTACGATAACAATACAAAAAAATTAATTTTATCAAGAGATAGATTTGGGGAAAAACCCTTATATTATTTTTTAAAAGATAAAAATTTTTTTTTTAGTTCTGAAATAAAATCTTTATCAGCGCTTTCATCTAAAAAATTTAAAATTAACTTTGAAAAAGTAGAGGAATTTTTAAAAAATGGTTATAAGTCTTCATTTAAGGACAAAAATTTATTTTTTAAAGATGTATTTCAAATTAAACCAGGATCACTTTTTATTGTCTATAAAAATAAAAAAACAAAAAGTATTGATTATTGGAAAAAAAAAAGAAAAATTTCGAATAAAAAAATAACATATAGAAAAATAGTAGAAAAGAATAAAACTAATCTAATTAGATCTGTTAAATTAAGAACACGATCAGATGTCCCAATTGGTTTTTGTATGAGTAGTGGAGTTGATTCTAATGGATTAATTTCAATAGCAAAGAAAAAATTAAAACAAAATATAATTGGTTATAATATATATAGTAAAAATAAAAATTATGATGAATACGGACTTACTAATAAATCTGCAAAAAAACTAAATATTAAATTAAAGTTAGTAAAAGTCCCAAGAACAAACTTTCTCAGAAATTTAAAAAAAATTATACAAAACAGAGGATATCCATTATTTACAATCTCCTATTTTTTACATTGGTTTATGATGAAACAAATGAAAAAAGATAGAATCAAAGTATCAATAAGTGGTTCAGCTGCGGATGAAATTTATTCTGGTTATATTGATCATTTTAATCAATATTTTTATCAAATTAAAAGTGACAAAGCTCTTCTTAATAAAACTAAATCTGATTGGCAAAGATATTTTCTAAAATTTATACAAAATAAAAATTTAAGAAAATATGATTTATATTTTAAAAATAAAAATTTTAGAGACCACATTTATGATAAATATCCAAATGAAATTTTTGTTAATCAAAAGAAATCAAGATTTAATGAAAAAAAATTTTCAAATGATTTATTGAGAAATAGAATGATGAATGAATTATATCATGAAATTGTTCCAGTTATACTTCATGAAGATGATTTAAATTCTATGAATTTTTCAATTGAAAATAGAACTCCTTATCTTGATAGCAAGATATATGATTTTATTCAATCTATACCAACTAAACATTTAGTAAAAAATGGATTTTTAAAATCAATATTAAGAGAATCTCTTAATAAAATAGCTCCTAATTTTATAATTAAAAATCGAAAAAAGATTGGATTTAATGCATCAATTTATGATTATATCAATATTAGATCAAAAAGTTTTAAATCAATTATTGAAAGCAAATCAAAAATATTTAACATAATTAATCGTAAAAAATTTTATGAATTTATTTTAAAAAATAAATCACCTGAAAATAGCAAACTTATATTTCGTTTTCTTTCAGCAAAATTTTTTTTAGACCAAAATACCTAATTATAATTAGGGAACTAAATGTAATTAATATACTTTATAAAGTGTTTGATGATAAATATGAAATTGTATTTTATAATAAAATCAATAAAAGAGTTGTGGAGTAAAATAAATGTTTGATCTTAAAAAACTTAAGGGCAAGAGTGTTGCTCTAGTTGGTGGAGCGGGCTTTATTGGACATAATTTAGCACTGAAACTGAAAGAATTGGGAGCAGAACCATATGTAATAGATGGATTGCAAGTAAATAACATTGGCTATTATACTAGTGATTATGAAAAAAATATAAATGCAGAACGATATATTGCTTTTATTAATGAGAGACTTTCATTGCTCCGTAAAGCAAAGATAGGTCTAAAAATAATTGATGTTCGTGATTATCATGCCATTAGTCATGCTATCAATGAAATAAAACCAGAAACTGTAGTTCATTTAGCTGCGATAGCACATGCCAACAGGTCTAATAAAGATCCATTTTCAACTTTTGATCATAGTTTGAGAACATTAGAAAATGTTCTAGATGTAACCCGTTCTAAAGGCATTCATGTAATCTACTTTTCTTCCTCAATGGTCTATGGAAATTTTGATGGTGAAACTGTCACAGAAGACAGGGAGTGTAATCCAATGGGAATTTATGGAGCTTTAAAGTATGGTGCTGAAAAACTTGTTATTGGATATAACCAGGTTTTTAATCTTCCTTATACTATTATTCGTCCCTCAGCTCTTTATGGTGAGCGTTGTGTAAGTAGAAGAGTAGGTCAGGCTTTTATTGAAAATGCTCTTGTTGGAGAAGATTTGACAGTAAATGGAGATGGTAAAGAAGGTCTAGACTTTACTTACATCAATGATCTTGTACAAGGTATTATTTTATCAATAATCAAATCAGATAGTATAAATCAAATTTTTAATATTACTTTCGGCGCAGCTCGTTCCATTAATCAATTAGCTGAGATTGTTATGGAAAAATTTCCAGGAATTAAGCTGCATCACAAAAAACGAGATGGTCTGATGCCAGAAAGAGGAACTTTAAGTATTGCAAAAGCGCAAAAGTTGCTTGGATATACCCCTCAACATCCTGTTGAGAAAGGATTTGTTCAATATATTGATTGGTATAAGAATTTCGCTGAGAGCAACCCACAGTTTTTCAAAAAGTGAATATTTACATAAAAATAGAGGTAAAACGTAGAGAACTTGAATCAAGGTTATTACTAGCGATGGCCGCAGCTGAAAGAGGTCATCAAGTTTTACTTGGAGCAAGTAACTTAACATTAGATTTAGTCAAACAAAAAAAATTAAAACCAGGGATAATATTTGAAAAAAGTATTGTGCCATCAAAAAAAAGAATTAATCAACTGAGGGCTTATAAAAAAAATAATTGTAAAATTACTGTTATTGATGAAGAAGGTGGATTTATTAATAATAACTTTACTACTGAATTTTTAAAAGAAAGATTCTCTGCACAATCAGTAGCACTTACGGATAAGGTTTTTACATGGGGAACTAGAGACTATAAAAAGTTTATTAATTACTTTAAGAAATTTAAAAATAAGTTTTCTCGAACTGGGAATCCGAGAATAGATTTTTGGAGAAAAGAGTTTAATTGTTACTATAAAAATCAAAAATTAAATCAGATTAAACCAAAGGATAATTTTATATTACTTGCATCAAATTTTGGAGCAATGGTTCATGAGCATAGGATTTGGCAAGAAATAAGTTTGCTTAGAGAACTTAATAATTTTAAAAGAGGACGTGATGAATTTTTATTTTATGAGTATAAGTCTTATAAAATAAGATTAGCTGCAAAATTTGTAAAAGCATTTAGAAAAATATCAAAAAAATTTAAAAATTTAAAAATAGTAATCCGACCTCATCCTACAGAAAGTGTAAAAGCCTGGAAATCAATAATAGGTGATCATAAAAATATCTATGTTATAAATGATGGATCAATAGGCAAATGGATAAGAAAAGCAAAATTAGTGGTGCATAATAGCTGCACTAGTGGAATCGAGTCGTATATTGCAAATGTACCAACTATTGCTTACAGACCTTTAAAGTCAAATTTTGATTTAAAATTCCCAAATGCTTTATCAATTAACATTTATGATGAAGAAAATTTGATTAAAAAAATTGAACAAATTATCAAAAAGAATAAAAATTTTTATAATAAAGATAAAAAACTAAATAATTATTTTTATAACTTAGAAAATAATTTTGCATTTGAAAATATAGTAAATGAATGGGAAAAAATTGATGATGGTAGATTATCTGAAAAAAATAATTTTTTAAAATTGAAAGTTATTGCGAACAGTAAAGAACTAAAAGGAAAAATAATTAATAGAGTTTTCTCTAAAACTGCAAACAAATCATCTTCTAACAGCGCAACATATAAATTTCCAAAAATAACAAATAATGAATTAATGACATTAACTAATGGAATAAAAAATACCTTAAAAAGATTTAAAAAAGTAAATGTAGAGCTATTTTCGGATAGATTAATTTTAGTAAATAAAAAAAATAATAACAATGACAATTCTTGGTAAACTCATATTTATTTTAACACCAAAGGAACGGAAAAGTGCATCATTTTTATTATTGATGATTTTATTGATGGCATTGATTGATGTGATTGGTGTGGCTTCTATTTTGCCATTTATGTCAGTTCTTGTTAATCCAAGTCTTATTGAAACAAATTTTATTTTAATTAAAATGTTTGAATTTTTTAAGAGTTTTGGAATAGAAAATAAGGAACAATTTCTATTTCTTCTTGGTACCATAGTATTTGTTATACTAATAACTTCACTTATTTTTAAAGCCATCACAACCTACTTCCAGATAAGATTTAAAGAAATGGTACAATATAGTCTTAGCAAACGTTTGGTGGAAAAATATTTACATCAACCTTACGAATGGTTTTTGAGCAATCATACTGCTGAAGCAGGAAAGACAATTTTATCAGAAGTATCCAATGTATGTTCATCAGGTATTAGACCATTATTTGAACTTATTTCTAGAGCTATAGTTTCAATTTTAATTATCATTTTATTATTTTTAACTGATCCAAAACTAACCCTTGGGGTTGGTTTTCTAATTGGAGGAATTTATTATCTTATTTTCTTTTTCTCAAAAAAATATCTTAATTTAATTGGAGAGGAAAACTTGCAACAAAATCATCTACGTTATAAATCAATAATAGATGCGTTTGGTGCTTCTAAAGAAGTTAAAGTTAGAGGATTAGAGAAAAATTTTATCAAAAATTTCTCTGTACCATCAAAAATCTTTGCAGTAAATAAGGCTTTTGTTGGACTTGTTAGTTTATTGCCACGATATATTCTTGAAGCAACAGCTTTTGGAGGAATTATATTAATAATTCTTTATAAAATGTCTCAGTCAGGAACTTTTAGTACAGCTTTACCAATAATAAGTTTGTATGTATTCGCTGGTTATCGATTAATGCCAGCAGCTCAAAATATTTATGCATCCTTTTCTCAAATTACCTTTACTGGTCCTTCGATTGAAAAGTTATATACTGACATTAACAATCTAAATCCAATAGATTTAGATCAAGATGAAAGTGTCTTACCTTTGAATAAAAAAATTTCTCTAAAAAATATTTGCTACAGCTATCCCAATGCATCTAGAACGGCATTAAAAAATATTAGCTTAAATATATCTGTAAAAAATACTATAGGTCTTGTAGGCGCTACTGGAAGTGGCAAAACAACAATTGTTGATATAATTTTAGGATTATTAGAAGCTCAAAAAGGAAATTTAGAAATAGATGGAAAAATTATAAATAAACAAAACACTAAATCTTGGCAACGTTCTATTGGTTATGTCCCTCAACAAATTTATCTTTCAGATGATACTATTGCAGCAAATATTGCTTTTGGACAAGAGCCAAAAGATATTAACGATGAAGAAATTCAAAAAGTTTCTAAAATTGCAAATTTACATGAGTTCATAATGAATGAATTACCAAATCAATACCAAACTATTATTGGGGAGAGAGGTGTTAGATTGTCAGGCGGTCAACGTCAAAGAATTGGAATTGCAAGAGCACTATATTTTAATCCTCAAGTATTAATTTTAGATGAAGCAACTAGTGCATTAGACAATCTTACTGAAAAACATGTTATGGATGCAGTAAATAATCTTAGTAAACATAAAACAATCATAATGATTGCACATCGTTTAAGTACAGTCAAAAATTGTGATAAAATTTTTTTATTTGAAAAAGGAGAATTAAAAAATGAAGGCACATTCGACGAGTTAATCAATAAGAATGAAAATTTTAAGAAATCTGTTATCAATTGATTAAAAAATTTCAAAAGCTTATGATTAAGTTATAATTGTAAGAAACTTTGATAAGTATGATTGCAATTTTCTTAAAAAAATTTTAGATATGTTTTTGATATCAAAGGAGTTTTTT
This sequence comes from Candidatus Pelagibacter communis, assembly GCF_001179845.1. Classification (GTDB taxonomy): domain Bacteria; phylum Pseudomonadota; class Alphaproteobacteria; order Pelagibacterales; family Pelagibacteraceae; genus Pelagibacter; species Pelagibacter ubique_Q. The sequence continues at coordinate 65,549 of NZ_CVSB01000045.1, forward strand.
TAAGAAATAATAGTTTCAAAAAATATAATACAAGTTTAATTTTTATGAAAAAATTACCTTATGTCACAATTATCATTCCATACAAAAATAATCTAGAATATTTGTTTATTGCACTGAAATCTATCTTCAAACAATCTTATAAAAACTTTAAGATTTTAATCGTATATGATGATGAAGATAAATCTGATTTATTTAAAATTAAAAAATTTTTTAAGAACACTTTGTTTAAAAGAAAGATATCTTATAAAATAATAGTCAATAAGCATAGTTTAGGTGCTGGATATGCAAGAAATGTTGGCATAAAAAAAAGTAATACCAAATATTTGGCCTTTTTAGACTCCGATGATATTTGGGATAAAAATAAACTAAATATTCAAATTAATTTTATGGAAAAAAATAATATTTTATTTTCTCACACTTCTTACCACGTAATTAATTCAAATAATAAAATTATTTCATCTAGATCTGCAAGGAATGAAATTATATTTAAGGATCTAATTAAATCATGTGATATAGGTTTATCGACAGTAATTGTGAGTTCAAGTTTACTTGGCAAAGATAAACTTATTTTTCCACGAATAAAAACTAAAGAGGATTATGTTTTATGGTTACAAATAGTAAAAAAAATTAAAACTATAAGAGGACTTAATATTAAACTTACTTACTATCGTAAAACAAAAAACTCACTTTCATCAGATAAATTGCTTAGCTTAATTAATGGATACAAAGTTTATAGAAATTATATGAATTATGGATTGATTAAATCATTATTTTATTTATTTATCTTATCTATAAATTCTCTAAAAAAGACGATTATAAATTAAAATTAAACTCAATTATTATATTTTTTAATTGTAAGCAATCTTAATACAAAGAATATAGCAAAGCCTATTATAAAAATACTTAACGATAACAATTTAGAAATTTCACTTATTTTATAACCAAGAAAAATAATTAAAGAATTAACTAATAAAAATAAAATTATAGATAACAATCTATTTCCATGTAATATTTTATACATTATATGATGCAAGTGAGTATTGTCTGGTTCAAAGATAGATTTTTTGTTTATTAATCTATTAATACTTACAAAAAGAAAATCATAAACTGGGTACCACAATGGCCAAATTAAAATTGCTGGGTGAATATTGAAGCTGTTGTAAAGCTCAATAGTCGTAAAACTTATAAAAAAACCAATAAATAAACTACCAGAGTCTCCACTAAAAACTTTAAATTTATTTTTTGAGGGGAGTAAATTTAAAATTAGATTTAAAAAACCTGCTATTGCAAAAAATTTTAACAAGTTTTTTGTTTCTATGTCATCAATTAAAAAAATATAATATAGAAGACAACTTAAAAAAAAGGTCAAAAGTAAACCATCTATTCCATCAATATAATTTGTAGCATTAATTAGTAATCCAATTGCTAGTAACAAAAATGGAATTTTAAATTTTCCTAATTCTATATTTCCTAAGTATTCATATTGACCTAAGTCACTAATAGATATTCCATTAAAAATTAAATAAATAGATGGAATTATTATCAATACAATTTTGGATGAAGGGCTTAAATTTATCCTATCATCTACAAAACCTGTTAAACAAACAAAAAAACCTATTGATACGATGAATTCTATATTATAGTTCAGCTCACTTAAAGATATTATGCTTAAAAAAAATAAATAAATAATTAATCCACCAGTATTTATGGTTGGTGTTCTATGAATTCCTCTTTTGTTGGGTTTATCAAAATAGCCTAAATATATTGATAGAAATATAGTACTCGAACAAATTAAAATATATATTGTGAGAAATTTTAGAATTAACATTTTTTATTTAATAATCGACTAATCTTAAAAATAAAAATTTTATAACATCTGTTTATAGTGTATTAGTTTTATCTATTAATAATTAAATAAAATATATTATAAAATGAATAAAAAAGCTCTTATAACAGGAATAACTGGCCAAGATGGTTCATATTTAGCTGAATATTTGTTAGATAAAGGTTATATAGTTCACGGAATTAAGAGAAAGTCTTCATCGTTCAATACAAGCAGGATAGATCACATATATAAAGATTCACATTTATCTTCTAATTTATTTCTACATTATGGAGATTTGACCGATGCAAGTAGCTTAGTAAATGTATTAAATAAAATTAAACCTAATGAGATATATAATTTAGCTGCTCAAAGTCACGTTGGACATTCATTTGAAATACCAGAGTATACTTCTGAGGTAACAGGCCTAGGCACTTTAAGAGTTTTAGAGGCAATGAGATTTTTAAATTTAAAAAAAACTAAATTTTATCAAGCTAGTACCTCAGAACTATTTGGACAAAAACCTAATAGATCAAACTCATTTAATGAAAATTCAATTATGATTCCTAAATCGCCTTATGGTGTTTCAAAACTTTATTCATATTGGATAACGAAAGTTTATAGAGAAGCATATAATTTTTATGCCTGTAATGGAATTTTATTCAATCATGAAAGTCCTAGGAGAGGCGAAACTTTTGTTACGAGAAAAATTACAATGTTTTTTGCTAAAAAAATATTAGGATCTAAAGAAATTTTATATTTAGGAAATTTAAATGCAAAGAGAGACTGGGGTCACGCAAAAGATTATACAGAGATGCAATGGAAAATTTTACAACAATCAAAACCTGATGATTATGTAATTGCTACTGGCAAAACAACAAGCATAAGAGAATTTGTTAATTTATGCTGTAAGTATCTGAAATTAAAGATTTTATGGAGTGGAAAAGGAATTAAAGAAAAAGCATACTTAATTAAAAATGGTAAAAAGGAACTGATTATTAAAATTGATAAAAAGTATTATAGACCTTTAGAAATAGATTATTTAAAAGGTAATCCAAAAAAGGCTTTAAAAAAATTAAATTATAAATTGAAACATAGTTTAAAAGATTTAGTGAAAGAGATGATTGACTCTGATATTAAACTGCTGAAATAAAAGTGAAGAAATCTGATAATATTTTTATTGCTGGTCACAAGGGCCTTGTGGGAAATGCGGTTTATAAATTACTGCAAAGAAAAGGTTTTAAAAATTTAATTACTATCGATAAAAAAAAAATTGACTTGAGAAACTCAACTTTAGTAGACAATTTTTTCAAAAACAAGAATATTGATTATATGGTAATGGCTGCTGCAAAAGCAGGAGGTATAATTGCTAATAGTTCAAATCAAAAAGATTTTTTTTTAGACAATATAGAAATCCAAAATTCATTACTTAAACTTGCATTAAAAAAAAAAATAAAAAGAACAATATATTTAGGTACCTCTTGTATTTATCCAAAATTTTCTAAAGTACCTATAAAAGAAGAAAGCTTATTAGCTGGTAATTTAGAAAAAACTAATCAGTGTTATGCTATTGCAAAAATAGCTGGTATTAAGTTATGTGAAGCTTTGTTTGAAGATTATAATTTAGATATAGTATGCTTAATGCCAACCAATGTTTATGGAGACAATGATAATTTTAACAAAGTTACTGGCCATGTAATTCCAGCTATAATATCTAAAATCGAGGAAGCAAAAAAATCTAACAAAAAAAGCGTTAAACTACTTGGCACAGGCAAACCATTAAGAGAATTTATACACACCGAGGATTTGGCTGAATCAATTGTAAAATGTTTATTTATAAGTAAAAAAGTTTTAAAAAAAAAATATAAATTTAAGCTTCCAGTGATAAATGTTGGCACAAATGACGAAATATCAATTAAAAATTTATCAAAATTAATTGCAAAGTTTGCAAGATATAAAGGTAAGATAGAATTTGACCATAAATCTCCAGATGGAACTTATAGAAAAGGACTTAATTCAAGTAAAATGAGAGATCTTGGTTGGTATCCACGAATTAAACTAAAGGATGGTTTAAAAAAAGTTATTGAAAAAAGGTTATAAGTTATCGTCTACTTTTTTTGAAAAACCTTAAAATAAAAAAATAATTTTAGCATTTCAATTAAAATCAGAAAGCCATCTCTAAAAGCATTTACCTTTTTTTTTCCAGCTATTCTTTTTTTTTCATATGAAGGTAAGCACTTATATTTCATCAAGGATATTTGCATTTTAATTGGTAATTCAACACAAAATCTAAAATCATTAGATTTAATTTGTAAAGATTTAAAAGAAGATGTTCTTCCCATAAGATATGTATATAAAATATCACTTATTTTTAGGGAAAATAATATATTGCCAAGTTTAGAAAAAAACTTATTTCCAATATAAGTTATTATTGTATCGTCTTCACTACCTGCTCCAGTTTCGTATCTTGTAGTATAAACAAAGTCATTTTCCTTAAGTAGCTCATACATTTTAAACAGATCCATATGTTCAAATGATCCATCAGCATTAAAAATACAAAAATACTTTGTTTTGCAGTCATTAATAGCTTCCTTTAGTGAGTTACCATACCCCTTTCCTGATTGATAGAATATTTCAATATTTTTATCATTAATAGAATCTATTGTTGCTTGATCATCAGTTTGAAGAGAAACTTTGATCTTACAAGTTAAATTTTTTAAACTATCAAGTACTTGAGGCAAAGAATCACTTTCATCTTTAGCTGGAATAATTAAAGTAAGATCATTCATTATTGTTATTAAACTAATATATTTCTTATCATAATATTTGATATTAGATAAATAGAAAAATACAAATAGCTTATATTTAAAGTTTTTAAATTTAAATTATTTTGATTAATAGCACCTTTAAACAATAATACTAATAAAAATAGAATTGTAGGACTGAAATTTGCTTGCCATAAAGTTAATTGTGGATGAGAAAAAATTAAACATAAAAAAAGTATAAAATTTGAGGAGTTTAATTTAAAAATTTCTAATAGGTAAAGATATGTAAAATAACTTAGAATAAATAGAAGAATATTATTCTTAAATAGTAAATTTGAAAGGTTATAAAAAAAGCCACCACCAGAGTTTGTATATTCATATGATAATGAAAAATCAAAAAAGTAAATTATTATCAAAAAAATTAAGCTGGTAAAAATAAATTTAAAAGTTAATTTTGAAAAATCAAATTTAACTTTATTTAAATTTATCAATATAAAAGGAAATAAATAAAATAAGAATATTGAAATAATCAGTATTATTTTATTTGACAAATTTTCTAAAGAAAAAGAATTATAACTCAAATCATGAATATTATTATTAAAAATAAAGTTTACATCTAGATAAAACAAATAAAGAAAAAAAGGTAAGGATAAAATTGTATTAAGTAAGGAAATTATTAATATTTTTTTACTAAATGGAAATTTTTTTGAAAATTGCATATAAAAATAAATTACAAAAACCCCAAAATTGGGGCTACTGTAAGCCGCAAGAGCTAAAAAAAAAGTATTTAAAAGAGCATTTTTAAAAGGTCTTACATTTGTTGTAAATTTTAAGTAATAAAATATTGCAATAATAAAAAACAGAATGCCTAGAAGATGGGGATCAGTCCAAATAGAATATGATCTAAATGTTGGAAATAGTAATATGATTGACGCTAATAATTTTAGATTATCTTTTGAAACGTCTCTAAATTTTATTTTAAGACATTTATAAAAATAGATGGGAATTAATAAGTAGACGTGTAAGAAAAATATTCTTCTCCCTAGTTCTCCAAAGTCAAATACAATTGAACCTAATATATATAAAAATGGTGATTGTCTATGACCCAAATCATTATAATTTAATAAATTGAATAAAAAGTCATTATGAAATTTTTCATTAAGATACTTAAGAGCCTGATAATCAGTAAATGCAGCACCTAAAGAGTCTTCTCCATAATAGAATCCAGCTATTAACGAAAAATATAATAATAATATAAAAATAAATATTTTTTTTTTTAGTATCATTTATAAAATTTATAAATCAAAAAAAAAATATTAATAGAATATTTATCGATGGTAATTGATTAATGTTGTTTTTAAAAATATATAGTTGTTTAGTTAATTTTATTTATTTTGATGAAAGAACAAATAGATATTTAAAAGCAAAAGATAATAACAATTAATAATGATTTGAAAAACTTTGTCTGATGAAAAAAAATTTTGTTTCAATTTTAATTACAAATTTTAATAAAGGTAAATATTTAGAAAAAACGATTAATTCTTGCTTAATTCAAGAGTATAAAAATAAAGAAATATTAGTTTTTGATGATTGTTCTACAGATAATTCGTTGAAAATTTTGAAAAAATTTAAAAACATTACAGTAGTAAAAAATAAAATTAAAAAATTTAAAAGCTCTCCTCTCAATCAAATTCATGGTGTATGTCAACTTTTCAAAATATCAAAAGGAAATCTTATTTTTTTACTAGATAGCGATGATCAATTTAAAAAAAATAAGATAATTGAGATTAACAAAATTTTTCAACGAAATGAAAAAATAAATTTCATTCAAGATACTCCATTTGAATCTTTTAAAAAAAAAAAAAAATTATTAAAAAAAAAACAACATTTTTTTTCAATTTGGCCAAGTTTTTATCCTACTAGCTGTATTGTATTTAGAAGAAATCTTTTTGTTAATTTTTTAAAAGTTATAGAAAAAAATAAATTTTCTAATCTTGAAATTGACGCAAGATTATCAATTTATGCTCATATAAAAAAACAATTTTTTATTACAAAAAAATGTTTAACCATTTATAATTTTGATGAAACTGGAATTTCATCAAAATACAAAAAGTTTAGTAAATATTGGTGGAAAAAAAGAAACGAAGCCTTTACTTACATGATATTTTTGATGAAAAAATTTAATATTAAATTATATCTTGGTCCAGATTATTATTTAACAAAAATAATTAATTTATTCATATAAATATATGTTACAAAACTAAAAACTAAAAAAATAATTTGAAAAATATAATTGTAATTACCGGTGGTGCAGGGTTTGTTGGATCAAATTTAATTGAATATTTCGTAAATAAAACAAATTATAAAATAATAAGTATAGATAATTATTCTTCTGGTAGTAAAAAAAATCACATCCTAAATAAAAGAATAAAATATATTAATGGTCACACTAAAGAAATTAATAAAATTTTAAATCTTTATAAAAAAAATATTAAAACCATCTTCCATTTTGGTGAATTTTCAAGAATTTATCAAAGCTTTTTGCATATGAATAAATGTATACAGTCTAATACAATAGGTTCTGTTGCAGTATTCAATTTTTGTTTAGAAAATAAAATTAAATTAATATATTCAGCTACTTCTGCTTCTCTAGGTAATTCTGGGAGAGATAAAAACTTATCTCCATATGCATTTACTAAGTCTAAAAATATAGAATTTCTAGAGAATTTAAAAAAATGGTTTAAATTCAAATATGAAGTAATTTTTTTTTACAATGTTTATGGCCCTAGACAAATTACCACCGGAAACATGGCAACCGTAATTGGCATATTTGAAGATTGCTTCATTAAAGGTAAAGCACTACCTGTTGTCAAGCCTGGTACTCAGTCTAGAAGATTTACTCATATAAAAGATACAGTTGAAGTATGCTTTAAAGCCTGGAAAGCTAATAAGTGTAGATATTATAGCATTTCTAATAATACTAGTTTGACAATAATAGAAGTGGCAAAGTTGTTTAACTCTAAAATAAAATACTTGTCTCCAAGAAAAGGTGAAAGATATGCGTCTGCCTTATCAGGAATGAGCTTGAACAACAAAGTTTATAAAAACTTAGGAAAGATCCAATTGAAGGATTACATTTTTGAATTCCTTAAAAAACACACTTAATTTCTAACTAAATTTACTATAAATCCTTATTTACAAGTAAATTTAATAATGTATAAAACTATCGCCGGTGATTATTGCGTAGGTGTTATACCCGATCCCATATCGAACTCGGTAGTCAAGCCCTACAGCGCCAATGGTACTTTGTCTTAAGGCATGGAAGAGTAGGACGTTGCCGGCATTAAAACATAATTATGAAAATTAAAAGCTCATTAAAATCAATAAAAAAAAGAGATCTCAATTCTAAACTTGTTAGAAGAAGAGGCAGAGTTTACGTAATAAATAAAACTAATCCAAAATTTAAAGCAAGACAAAAGTAATTTTTATGGATAACAAAAACCATAAAGATACCTGGAACAATTTTACAAAATTTGTGTTGTGGGGAACTGTCGCTGTTATATGTGTTTTGGTATTAATGGCAATATTTCTTTTGTAAGGTTTCCGAATGAGAATTGGATCTATATTAGAAAATCAAAATCTTGAAAAGAGAATTGCCATAACACCTGAGTTAGTAAAAAAATATACTTCTCTTGGTTTTGAAGTAAATTTAATTGAAAATTATGGTTCTCATCTTGGTATAAAAGATGAGCAATTCAAAGATATGGGTGTTAAAATTTCAAAAGATGAATCAGAAGTTTTAAATGTTTCTGACATAATTGTTCAGCTTGGAATGTTGTCTGATGATAAAATTTCTAAAATTAAAGAAGATCAAACATTAATTGGAGTTTTAAACCCTTACAAAAATAAAGAGCAATTAGAAAACTTAGCCAAAAAAAAAATCAATCTTTTTTCTCTTGAATTACTTCCAAGAATTACTAGGGCTCAATCAATGGATATATTGTCTTCACAAGCGAACCTTGCTGGTTATAAAGCAGTTATAGAGTCTTTTGCCAATTTTGAAAAAGCTATACCAATGATGATGACGGCAGCAGGCACTGTCCCCGCCGCAAAGGTTTTAGTGGTTGGCGCAGGTGTTGCAGGGTTACAAGCAATTGCTACGGCGAAAAGAATGGGTGCGATAGTTTTTGCTACGGATGTAAGAATGGCATCAAAAGAACAAGTTGAAAGTTTAGGTGGTAAATTTTTAACTGTAGAAGGTTCAGAGAATTTAGAAACTGAGGGAGGTTATGCAAAGGAAGCATCTGAAGATTTTAGACAAAAACAAGAAGAACTTTTATCTGAAACTTTAAAAAAAATTGATATAGTAATTTGTACAGCCCTAATACCAGGTAAAAAAGCTCCATTGATAATTAAAGATAAAATGATTGAGAATATGCAATCAGGATCAGTAATTTATGATCTCGCAGCAATTCAAGGGGGGAATACTGCATTTACAGAAGTGGATAAAATTATAGAAAAAAACGGAATAAAAATAATGGGTGAGAGTAATATTTTAAATAAGCTACCTGTTTCTGCTTCAAACTTATATGCCAAAAATGTCTTTAATTTTGTTGATAATTTAATCGACAAAGAGACTAAAAAAATAAATATTAATTTAGAAGATGAAATTATAGAAAAAACATTAATAAAGTAATTTATGGAAATAGATCCTTTAATATTTAGATTAAGTATATTTATCCTCTCAATATTTGTGGGATATTATGTTGTATGGAGTGTTACACCATCTTTACACACACCATTAATGTCAGTCACTAATGCAATTTCCTCTGTAATTATTGTTGGAGCTATCATTGCAGGTTTATCAGGAAATTCTGATAATGTATTCAATACTTCAAGTATATTTGGTTTTTTAGCTATAGCTTTAGCTGCAATTAACATTTTTGGTGGATTTCTTGTAACTCAAAGAATGTTGGCAATGTACAAGAAAAAGAAAAAAGGCAAATAATAATGATATCTGCAAACTTATCAGCAATTTTTTATTTAGCATCAGGTGTTTTGTTTATTCTTGCTCTCAGAGGCCTGTCTTCACCTGAAACATCTAGACAAGGTAATTTGTTTGGTATTTTAGGAATGATCATTGCTATAACAGTAACATTTTTATCAACAGGTAATTTTTCTACTGGATTTATATTTGTACTAATATTTATTTTAGCAGGTGGATCAATTGGTGCTTTTATTGCTTACAGAATACCAATGACAGCTATGCCAGAATTAGTAGCTGGTTTTCATAGTCTTGTTGGACTTGCTGCTGTATTTGTCGCAATTTCTGCTTTTTTAAATCCTGAAGCGTTTAATCTAGGTACTCCGGGAAATATAAAACTTGGTAGTTTAATCGAAATGTCAATTGGTGCTGCGGTTGGAGCTATAACTTTCTCTGGATCAGTAATTGCATTTTTAAAATTACAGGGAATAATGTCTGGATCTCCAATTACATTTAAAGGCCAACATCCATTAAATGCAATTATATTGATGTCAATAGTTGTTTTAATTTACTTATTATGTTCAACTCAATCGTCTAATTTATTTTGGATACTATTAGCTGTTTCATTTTTAATAGGTTTTCTTTTAATTATACCAATTGGTGGAGCAGATATGCCCGTTGTAATTTCTATGCTTAACTCGTATTCAGGTTGGGCTGCAGCAGGTATTGGGTTTACTTTAGAAAATACAGCATTAATTATTACAGGTGCACTTGTTGGATCATCAGGTGCAATTTTATCTTATATCATGTGTAAAGGAATGAATCGTTCTTTCTTTAATGTTATCTTGGGAGGATTTGGTGCAACAGAAGATGCCACAAGCAATTCTACCAAAGAACAAAGACCAGTTAAAAGTGGTAATGCAGATGACGCTGCTTTTTTAATGAAAAATGCTTCATCAGTCATAATTGTTCCTGGTTATGGAATGGCAGTTGCACAAGCTCAACATGCTTTAAGGGAAATGGTAGATACATTAAAGAAAAATGACATTAAAGTCTCTTATGCCATTCACCCTGTTGCTGGTAGAATGCCAGGGCACATGAATGTGTTATTAGCAGAAGCAAACGTGCCTTATGATGAGGTATTTGAATTAGAGGAAATAAATAACGATTTTGCAAATGCAGATGTTGCTTTTGTAATTGGAGCCAATGATGTGACTAACCCAGTTGCAAAAACCGATCCTCAAAGCCCAATTTATGGTATGCCTGTTCTTGATGTTGAAAAATGTAAATCTGTTTTATTTGTAAAAAGAAGTTTATCACCAGGCTATGCCGGTATTGATAATGATCTTTTTTATAAAGAAAATACCCTAATGTTGTTTGCTGATGCTAAAAAGATGACAGAGGATATTACAAAAAATCTATAGGTAATAATTTGAATACTAAAATATTTTGTGACATTGCAGAACTAGACAAAATTAAAAAATTTAATAAAAAAAAAATTGTTAAAGGTTTTACAACCAACCCAAGCCTAATGAGAAAAGCTGGAGCAAAAGATTACAAATTGTATTCAAAAAAAATTCTTGAAATTTGCAAGAATAAACCTGTATCATTTGAAGTATTTGCTGACGAATACAAAGAAATGAAAATTCAAGCAATGAAGATAAATACTTGGGGAAAAAATGTTTATGTAAAAGTCCCAGTTACAAATTCTAAAGGTAAATTTATGGGAAGAATTATCAAAGAATTGAATAATCAAAATATAAAAATTAATATTACAGCTGTTTATAATGCCAAACAAACAGAAAAAATTTTAAAGCTCATTAATAAAAAAACAAAAGTGATCATTTCTATTTTTGCCGGAAGAGCAGGTGACACTGGAAAAGATCCAGTTCCAGAATTTATAAAAAGTATTAAATTATCAAAAAAGTTTAAGAATGTTGAAATATTATGGGCAAGTGTTAGAGAGCCCTATAATTATTTACAAGCAAAACAACTAGGTTGTCATATAATTACAGTACCCCCAGTAATTATTGAAAAGATAGAAAATTTTGGAAAATCATTTGATCAATTGACAAGAGAAACAGTTAAAGCTTTCTTAGTCGATAGTAAAAAATCTAATTTTAATATTTACTAATTTTATTCAGATAAGCTAGATACTTAGGACATACGTCTTTATATAAAAAGCGGCTAATTTTTCTTTTCGAATATCTTACCATTGCCACACTATTTTTATAGTCAACTACAGCCTTTTTAATTTTTTTAGCTAATTCTTTATGATCTTTTACTTTGATTTGGTAGCCACCTTTTTTGCCAAGAAGAATTTCATTTGGCCCACTTTTACAATTAGTGTATATACATGGAACCTCATTATTTACTGCATCTATAAACACATTTCCAAGACCTTCGTATAGAGAGGTTAAAATAAATAATTTTGAAGTAAAAAAATATTTGTTAGTATTTTTTATCCAGCCTTTGAGTATAATTTTTTTATCACAATCTAACTTTTTAATTAACTGCTTAAGTTCCTCTTTTTCAGGACCGTCTCCAAGAATAATTAGTTTATAGCCAGGATTATCTTTTGAAAATATAGAGAAACCTCTTATTAGCGTCTCAAAATTTTTTTGTTTAACAAGTCTTCCAATTGATAGAATTAAATTTTTTTTTTTATAATTAGGCTTTTTTTTTATTTTAAGTAAATAAGGATTATAAATTGTTTTTATTTTATTTTTATTAATTAAAAATAATTTTAAAGATTTTCTTGATCCATGTGAGTTAGTTAATATCCCATCTGCAAAATTATAAATTATAAATCTTAAAAAAAAAACTATAATAGAAGAAATATAATTGTCGGCATATACTGTTGATGAAATAGGATCTTCTGAATTCCTAGCAACAATTTTAGTTTTATAAAATTTTGAAACCAATATAGAAACCATGCTACTTTGCATAGAAAAAACTACAGTATTTTCTCTTTTATTATTCTTTATAGTTTTAATTAATTTTTTTATTGAAAACAAAGAAGTAAGTAATCTATAGGGTAAGAAAGAGTTAGTAAATTTCGTATCTGTCTTTATTAATTTAAATTTTTTTTTATTAAGTCCAAGTCCTGTTGTATTTATTTTGTTTGAAATTAAACTAATTTTTATTCCTTTATTTGTAAAATATTTTACTAAATGTCTTAAATTTACTTCAATTCCACCTTTTTCCATTGAAGGGTAATATAAAATGACGTGAGTTAATTTCATTTCTTTTTAAAAACCATATTTATATTTGAATCTTTTAAATTTATTACTTTATCAAGTTTTATTAGTTTAAAATTAGGCAAAATTGTTTGTAATTTTTTTTTAGCATTATAATTATTTTCTGTTTCAATATACATTATTGAAATCTCATTATAAATTTGTGATTTCTTTATCTCTTTGATAACCTTAAGCTGATGACCCTCAACGTCAATTTTTACTATTAAATTATAAGGTTTAAATTTTTTATATATCATATTAAAAAATTTGTAATTTTTTGTGATTACTTTTTGACTTTTGTAATTTTTTTTATCTTTTTTATCTATCAGCCTTGAAACACCGCTATGATTTGTTTTAATACTTAAATCTGCAATTCCGTTAAAATTACTAATAGCTAAATTATAAAGAACGCAATTTTTTGAAGATAAATTTTTTTTCAATTTTTTAAAAATTAATTTAGAGGGTTCAACAGAAATAATTTTTTTACAATTTTTATTATTTTTAGCTATTAAAGAGAATATTCCAATATTTGCACCTATATCTAAAAAAAAAAAATCTTTTCTATATTCTTTAATTAATGAGTCGAAATAGTTTCCATATGCTCCACCACATGCAAACCTAAATGTTGCGTCTTTAAAATCAATATTATTTAATTTAACTGAATAGTAAGAATAACAGAAATCTCCTAAACTAAGATTTTTTATAAAAAAATTATAAAGAAATGTTTTTTTATAAAATATGATATCTACAATGTATTTTATAATTTTATGTAATAAAAAATTGAAGAAAATTTTAAATTTTTTCATTAATTTGGTTGCGGGGGACGGATTTGAACCGCCGACCTTCAGGTTATGAGCCTGACGAGCTACCAGACTGCTCCACCCCGCGTTATTTTTAAATTCTATTTTTAAGTTTGTTTAACTTTTTAACTCTTTTAATATTTTCTTGCAGAATTCTTTTTTTCTTCTCAGAAGGTTTTTCATAAGTATTTTTTAGTTTAATAACTTTAAAAAAACCATCTCTCTGGAGTTTTCTTTTTAAAACTCTTAAAGCTTGTTCAATATTATTATCTTTTACTTCTATTTTAATAACTACCTCCAAAAAAGTGGTTAATTAGCACTTTTATAAATTTATGTCTATTTATTTTATTCATTGTACTAGTTGGATATTAGTTTTTTTTGTTTTTCTTTTTCTTTTTTTTCTCTTTTAATTCTTCTTTCTGCCTTCTCTAATGCTTCAAGCAAATCTTTTTGACTAAATAAGTTTAGAGCAACAGGGTCTTTTGGATTTAAATTATTATAATTCCAATAACTTTTGTTTCTAATTGAGGTAACAGAATTTTTTGTTACACCAACTAATTTTGCAATTTGAGAGTCTTTAAGCATACTATGTTGTCTAATTAGCCATAAAGCTGAGTCAGGTTTATCTTGCCTTTTAGAGAGAGGAATATATTTTTTAATTTTTTTTTCTGTATTAGAGATTTCTATATCTGAACTTTTAATTTGAAGAGCTCTATTTTCATCTTTGGAAGATAACTCAATTTCTTCTCTAGATAATTGTCCTGAGATAATTGGATTATAGGCTTTAATTCCTTTTGCAACTTCTCCATCAGCAATCCCCTGAATTTCTACTTCATGAAGATTACAGAAATCTGCAATTTGTTTAAAAGTCAAAGTAGTATTTTCTACAAGCCAAACAGCAGTAGCCATTGGCATTAAAGGAGTATTTGACATCTAATTTTTCTTATCTGATTTGAAGTTTTGAAATTTTTTATTAAATTTACTTATTCTACCTTTATCCATTAACTTTTGCTTTCCACCAGTCCAGGCCGCATGTGATTTAGGGTCTATCTCTAATTTTAATATATCTCCTTCAGCACCCCAAGTTGATTTAGTTTCAAACTGAGTACCATCAGTCATTTCAACTTTAATAGTGTGGTAGTTTGGATGTATGTCTTTTTTCATATCGAGACTTATAGCAAAAGAAACCTAGAACACAATTAAAAGTTCTTTAATTTTTCAAGCATTTTATCATTAATTGCACTACTTGATGCTCGAATATCTATATTGTTCTGATCGAATTTATCTAAATCATTAACTATTCCACCTGCCTCCTCTACACACAAGGCTCCTGCTGCCACGTCCCAAATATTAATTTTATTATGAAAAAAACCATCTAATCTTCCTGAAGCTACATAAGCCAAGTCTAAAGCCGCACATCCGCTGTATCTCATATTTAAATTGCTGAATTTGACTCCTTCATGGTTACTTGAAAACAAACATTCATCAATTAAATTTTTGTTTGATACTCGTAATCTTTGATTGTTTAGATATGCTCCTTTGTTTTTTTCTGCATAAAACATTTCATCTTTAATAGGATCATAAATCAAACCACTAATTATTTCTTTTTTAGATTCAAGAGCTAAACAAATTGCAAAATGAGGAATACCATGTAGAAAATTTGTTGTACCATCTATTGGATCAATAATCCAAATATTATCTTTATCTTTGTTTTCAATTGAACCAATTTCTTCTGATAAAAAAGAATAATTTTTTTTTGTTTTAGAAAGTTCTTCAATTAGAATTTTTTCTACATGTTTATCAGTTTTTGTAACAAAATCTCGGGGTCCTTTTTTAGATACCTGTAGTTTCTCAACTTCTCCAAAATCTCTTATTACAGACTTTGAGGCTTTTTCAGCTGCTTTGATCATAATATTTAAATTTGAAGATATAGAGATCATTTTAGATTTTTTTAATGTATTCTAAATTTCTAGTATCAACTATGATTTCATCGCCTGCTTCAATAAAAGGAGGAACTTGAATATTTAAACCATTATCAAGAGTTGCTGGTTTGTAAGATGATGACACAGTTTGTCCTTTAAGAGCTGCATCAGTAGTTTCAATTTTACACTGTACTTGGTTAGGTAATTCAATAGATAGTGGGTTTTCGTTATAAAAACTTACAGAAACTTCTAAGTTTTCAGTTAAAAGTTTACCTTTCTCACCTACAGTTTCTTTTTTTATTTCTATTTGTTCAAATGTTTTTGGATCCATAAAAAAATAATTTGTTTCATCACTATATAGATAATTGTAAGTCTTTTCCTCCAGTGACGCTTTTTCTACCGTTTCACTTGATCTAAATCTTTCATTTAATTTTGTATTTTTATTTAAGCTTTTCATTTCAACTTGAGCAAAAGCGCCACCTTTTCCTGGTTTTACATGTTGAGTTTTCAAAACTTGCCATAAATCATTTTTATATTCTAAGAGCATTCCAACTCTTATTTCTCCAGCATTAATTTTCATTTTAATCTTTCTATAGCTTGTAACGGTTTATATATTTTATTTTTCCAAATGTAGCCTGAAATAGCTAAAAAATTTGCATTATTCAATAATAGATTTTTATAATTAACAGCATTAATTCCACCAATAGCTACAGTTGGTATTTTTGTAAATTTTTTAACTTGATTTAAAATTTTTATAGAGGCTACATGCTTAGTTTTTTTAGTTTTAGATTCATTAAAAGCGCCAAAAGCAATGTAATCAGCTTTAGCTTTAATTGCTTTTTTTGCTAAATTCATAGAATTATTACAAGTAATTCCTATAATTTTTTTACCAAGTATTTTTTTTGCAATTTTAATATTCATATCTTTTTGACCCAGATGGCAACCATCTGCGTTTAATTTTAAAGCAAGTAAAGGATCATCGTTAATTATAAATTTTACTTTATTTTTTTTACAAATATTCTTAATTTTTTTTCCAATTATAATTTTCTTTTTAAGAGAATGATTTTTAAGTCTAAGTTGAAAAAAACTTACTTTTCCAGTTTTTAAAACTAATTTTAAATTTTTATAGAAAGAATTAGGAATTTTGTTAGGAGAAATAAGATAAATAAATTTTTTTTTAATTATTTTCAAGCTCACTAGACCATTTTCCTTGAGCAGCTAAAGTACACATTTTAGCCCTATGATTAAAAGTAGTTTGAGCTGCCTCTACATTTTTAATATCATTAGACCAAACTTTTAAAGCACTTTGTTGAAGAGCTCTTCCATATGAATAGGTCATTATAAAATTGGTATTGTTGTTTTTATTTATTAAATTTAAATTTTCTGTAGCTTCAATTTCAGATTGCCCTCCAGATAAAAAAGCTATTCCAGGAACTTCATTAGGTACACAATTTTTAAGGCATTCCAATGTTTTGATAGAAACTTCTTCACTAGTAATTTTATTTTCTAATAGGTTGCCAGACAAAATCATATTTGGTTTTAAAATAATTCCCGATAAATCAACTTTGTGTAAAATTAGTTCCTCAAAACATTTTTTGATTACTTCTGATGTTTTATTAAAACAAACTTCTGCAGAATGGTTTCCATCCATTAATACCTCGGGTTCTACTATCGGAACCATTCCATTTTCCTGAACTAGTGCAGAGTATCTAGCAAGTGCATGAGCATTACTACTTATTGCCAGTTTGCTTGGATAATTTTCACCAATAGAATAGACACCTCTCCATTTTGTAAATCTTGCTCCAAGATCATAATATATTTTTAATCTATCTCTAAGGCCATCTAATCCTTCTGTGACTTTTTCTTTAGGAGAATTTGCTAAATCTTTTGCGCCAGTATCAACTTTAATTCCAGGAACTGCACCTGAACTAGATATTAAATTTGGTATTGATTTTCCTGTACTTGAAATTTGATTGATGGTTTCATCGTAAAGAATAACACCACCTATATAATCCTTCATTCCATCTGATGAAAAAAGAATTTCTCTGAAGGAAAGTCTGTTTTCTGGAGTTGATTTGACATTTACTGCTTCAAGTCTTTTAGTCATAGTTCCATTGCTCTCATCAGCCGCTAGTATACCTTTGCCGTTGGAAATTATTTTAAGTGCAATATTATTTAATTCAGACATTTTAATTTAATGCGGTTATACCAGGAAGGTTTTTACCTTCAAGATATTCTAAAAATGCTCCACCTGCAGTTGAAACAAAATTAAACTCATTAACAGCTTTTAAATTATTTAATAAAGAAACTGTGTCTCCACCACCAGCAACTGAAAAAATTTTGTTTGCTTTATTGTTTTCAACTATTTTTTTTGCTATTTGAATACTTCCATAAGCAAAATTTGGATTTTCAAAATATCCTGCGGGTCCATTCCAAAGTATAGTTTTACTATCATCAATAATATTTGTTATTTTTTCTATAGTTTTTGGACCTATATCTAATATCATTTCATCAGATAATATTTTACTCAATTCTTGCTTTTGAGGAGACCCATTTAAATCTTTAGATACAATTACATCTTCTGGATAGATTATTTTACATTTTTCTTTTTTTGATAGAGAGATGATTTCTTCTACTATTTTATCGCAATTTTTTTCTTTAATAGATTTGCCAACACTATTTCCAAAATATTCTATAAAATTATTAGCCATACCCCCAACAATTATAATATTATCAAATTTAGGAATTAAATTTTTAATAACATTAATCTTAGTTGAAATTTTAGACCCACCAATAATACAAGTAATCGGTCTGGTAATTTCAGAAGTTATCTTATTAAGTGCATTCACTTCTAAGTCTAGCTGCAACCCAGAAAATGAGGGTAAGAATTTTGGAATTTCACAAATTGAGGCATGAGCTCTATGCGAACAAGAAAAAGCATCATTTACATATATATCTCCAAGACTCGATAGATGTTCTGCAAACTTATTATCATTTTGCTCTTCTTCAGAATAAAATCTAATATTTTCTAAAATAAAAATATCCTCATTATACTCATTTAAGAAATCTTTACTTTTTAATTCTTTAATATTTTCAGTAATAAGTTTTACTTTTTTTTTTAATTTATTTTGTAATTCTGTACGAATTGGTTCCAGAGAAAGCTCTATATCTGTTTTACCTTTTGGTCTTCCAACATGAGATAAAATTATAATTTTAGCTTTTTCTTTAATCAAAAAATTTAATGTAGGAAGAATTTTATCAATTCTTGTTGTGTCTGTTATTTTTCCTCTATTTATAGGAACATTTAAATCTAGTCTTAATAATATTTTTTTATTGATAAGATTTTTTTCATTTATAATACTTCTCATTAAGAGATTTTATGCAAAGTTTCAGCGATATCACACATTCGATTAGAAAAGCCCCATTCATTATCATACCATGCTGATATTTTACCCATATTACCTCCAACCACATTTGTTAAAGAAGCATCTACTATTGCAGAAGCAGGATGATGATTAAAATCTATAGATACTAATTTTTCATGAGTAACTTCTAAGATATTTTTTAATTTATTTTTTGATGCTTCTTCAAAGGCATCATTAATTTTTTTTATACTAATATCTTTTTTTGTACAAAAAACTAATTCAACCAGAGAAACATTAGGAGTAGGCACTCTCATCGCAACACCTTCCAGTTTCCCTTTGAGGTTTGGTATTATTTCTCCTATTGCTTTCGAAGCTCCTGTTGAGGTAGGAACTATCGATTGACTGGCAGATCTTGCTCTTCTTGGATCCTTGTGAGAATTATCTAAAATTCTTTGATCACTAGTAAATGCATGAATAGTAGTCATAAAACCTTTTTCGATTTCAAAACTTTCATCAAGAACGCTGGTTACTGGTGCTAGACAATTTGTAGTGCATGATGCAGCAGATATTATTTTATCTTCTTTAGTAATTATATTTTCATTAACACCAAATACTATTGTTTTATCAGCATTTTTACATGGAGCAGAAACGATCACTTTTTTTGCACCATTTTCTATATGAGGAAAGAGTTTTTCTTTCGAATTAAATTTTCCAGTACATTCGAAAACATAATCAACATCATGTTTTTTCCAATTTATGTCTTCAATTTTTGTTTCTTGAGAAAATGTAATTTTATTTTTATTAATTATTAAATGATTTAGATCAAAATCTAAATCAGCATTTAATTTTCCATGTACAGAATCATATTTGATTAATTTAGATGTAGTTTCCGAATTTGACCTGTTGTTTATATGATTAATTTTTAATTTTTTATTTTTACTTTCGACAATTGATCTAACAACCATACGACCAATCCGTCCCATTCCATTAATTCCAATTTTAATTGTCATTTTATTTATTTAATAATTTTTTAGTGATTTTTTTAATGTTTGTACTTTCTAGTCCAAAATATTTATAAATATCTTTATAGGGTGCACTTTTTCCGAATTCATCAATTCCAAAAGCAATACCGTTATCACCTACATATTTTTTCCAACAATCGCTTGATCCAGCTTCAATGGATATTTTAAATTTTGTTTCTTCTAAAACTTTATTTTTATAAGATTTTGATTGTAATTCAAAAAGTTCCATACAAGGCATTGATATCACCTTGGAATATATTTTATCTTTGGCTAATTTATGGCTAACCTCTAATGCTAGATTAACTTCAGATCCACTCGCTAATATTGTTAGATTAATTTTTTTATTTGTTCTTAAAACCTCATAAGCACCTAATGAGCATAAGTTTTTATTTGGGTATGTTTTTCTCACTGGATTTAAATTTTGTCTTGTTAAAGATAGTACGCTAGGTGTTTTTGAGCTTTTTAATGCATGTTCCCAACACTCGATAGTTTCAATTCTATCAGCAGGTCTGAATACATTTAGGTTAGGTATAGCCCGTAAGCCCGAAAGCTGTTCTATAGGTTGATGGGTAGGACCATCTTCTCCAAGCCCAATAGAGTCATGAGTCATTACATAAATGACTCTTTTTTTCATCAAGGCAGACAATCTGATCGAAGGTTTGCAATAATCAGAAAATATTAAAAAAGTACCTCCATAAGGAATTAGATTACTGTGAAGTGCGATACCATTCATAACTCCACTCATTGCGTGTTCTCTCACTCCATAGTGAATGTAGTCACCAGTAAAATCTCCTGGTTTAATTATTTTATGGTTTTTAGTTTTTGTATTATTTGATCCCGCTAAATCAGCAGAGCCACCAATTAAATTATTTTTTTGTTTTGTTAATGCATTCAATGTCATTTCTGAACATTTTCTAGTAGCTAAATTTTTTGGCTCCTTTATTGCATTCTCTTTTTCTTTCTTAAGCACCGTAGTAAAGTTATTTTTTAAAGTTTGATTAAATTTTATTTTTTTTCTTTTTAATGCTTTGTTCCATTTTTTTTCTAAAATTTCACCTCTTTCGCCAATTTTTCTCCATTTGTTTAAAATGTGATTTGGGATATCAAAAGGTTTGGTTTTCCAATTTAAGGCTTTTCTTACAAGCTTGATTTCATTTACTCCCAATGGACTTCCATGGGACGATGCTTTTCCTGATTTATTCGGTGAACCATATCCAATCTTTGTTTTACAAGAAATCACAGTAGGTTTTTTAGCTTTTTGAACTTTTTTTAGTGCTTTAAAAATTTCTTTTTCATTATGACCGTTGATAGAAATATAATCCCAACCATATCCTTCAAATCTTTTTTTAAAATTATCTGAAACTGCGAGATTTGTTGGACCATCAATGGAAATTGAATTGTTATCAAATAGCATAACTAAATTTTTAAGTTTTAAATGTCCTGCTAAACTCATCGCTTCATGACTTATTCCTTCCATTAAGCATCCATCTCCAGCTAAAACATAAGTTTTGTGATTAATTAAATCTTTACCTATTTTATTTTTTAAAATTTCTTCAGCTATTGCAAAACCAACTGCATTAGATATACCTTGTCCAAGAGGACCTGTTGTAGTTTCAATACCTGTTTTCGGATGATATTCAGGATGTCCAGCACAAATAGAATTAAGCTGCCTGAATTTTTTAATATTATTAATTGATATGCTTTTATATCCAGTTAGGTAAAGCAAAGAATATAAAAGCATAGAACCATGACCAGCAGACAAAACAAATCTATCTCTATTTAACCAATCTGGATTCTTTGGATTAAATCTTAAAAAATTTTTGAATAACACTGTTGCAACATCTGCCATACCCATTGGCATTCCTGGGTGACCTGAATTTGCTTTTTGAACAGCATCAATTGATAAAAATCTGATGCAATTAGCTAAATCATTGTGTAGTTTGCTCAAAATTATCCTGACTAGACTAAGAAGAATCTATTTAATAATATAAATATATATATATGAATTCTATAAACGAAAAAGAAAAAAAATTAAATATTGCATTAGAGGAATTAAAAAATTTAGATCTAACAAATCCTGAATTACAAAAAAATATCGAAAATTTAAGCACAAAACAAAATCAATTAGAAATTGAAAAAACAAAGATTGAAGAAAAATATAAAACGTTGCTTGAGGAACATGAAAATTTATCAAAAAAACTTGAGGATTTAATAAATAAAGAAAAGCTGGAAGAAAGAAAACAAATCGAATTTTCTGAAAAAATTGACGAACTTAATCAAGAAACTGACACACTATTGGATGAAATAGATAAATGGCAAATGTAAGTATAAAATTTAACAATAAAGAGTTTTTGCTCGCTTGTGAAGATGGACAAGAGGAGCACTTAGAAGAATTGTTAATTCAGATTAACAAAAAGTTTAATAATTTAAAAAATGATTTGGGAAATCTAGGCGAAAATAAATTATTATTAATTACAGCTGTAAAAATAATGGATGAATATTACGAAACTAAGAAAAAAGTAGATCAAAAAAAAGAAGAATTAAATGATCTATCAAAAAAATTTAAAGAACTAAAATCTTTAATTTACGATTATAGGGATACAAAAGAATCTGAAATTGAAAAACTAAATCTTGATCACGAAAATTTAAAACAAGAAATTGACGATAATCAAAAAAAATACGAAAATTTAATTGATGAAGCTGCGGATCAAATATCAAATTTTGTAAAAAAAGCAAAATTAGAAAACATTTCAAAGTAGGTCTGTGAGCAAATCTAAGCTAAGAAGTAAAATTTTAAATCTTAGAAAAAAAAATTCGAATAAAAAACTTAGTCTCAATCCTGACAGAATTTATCGATTTTTAAATAAAAATAAAATTAATTTCAAAAATGTAGGAGGGTATTACCCTTGTAATTATGAAATTGATGACTTGGATACGCTTTATTTTTTAAGAAACAAAAAGGCAAATATTTCCTTACCAATAATTAGAGAAAATAACCAAATGGATTTTTTTGAATGGACAAATAAAGATCCTTTAAAAATTAATAAGTATGGAATTGCTGAGCCAACTTTAGGAAAGAAAATTTACCCAGATATAATATTTGTTCCTTTAGTAGCTTATGATGATGATTTGAATAGACTGGGCTATGGTGGAGGATTTTATGATCGTTATTTAGAAAAAGTATCTAAAATTAAAAAAATATTTAAAATTGGATTAGGATTTTCATACCAGGAGATAAAAAAAATACCTATCAATAAGTATGATAAAAAACTTGATTTAATAATAACCGAGAAAAAAATTATACAATGAGAATTTTATTTTTAGGAGATGTTGTTGGAATTTCAGGATGTTCAAAATTAACAAGTAATTTATTAAATGAAATTGACAAAAATAAAATCGATTTTGTAATAGTAAACGGTGAAAATGCAGCAGTTCAAGGTGTAGGGCTAACTAAAGAAATATGTAAGGATTTTTTTAATTGTGGAGTTGATGTTATTACAACCGGCAATCATGTTTGGGATCAAAAAGAAATTATGGAATTTATTGATAAAGAAGAAAGATTATTAAGACCTAAGAATTTATTTGAACCTGCACCAGGAAAAGGTTTTCAGATTTATAAAATAAAGAATGATATAAAAATTGGAGTTCTTAATCTGATGGGCAACGTTTTTATGAAAAAGTGTGAAGATGTTTTTGAAGCTTCTCAAAAATTTTTAAAAGAAAATGAAATGAAAAAGGATTTTGATTTACTTGTAGTTGATTTCCATGGTGAAATTACTAGCGAAAAAAATGCTATAGGACATCTATTTGATGGAAAGGCAACTCTAGTGGTTGGAACCCATACTCATATCCCAACAAATGATGCCAGAATACTTAATAATGGCACTGGATATCAAACCGATGCAGGTATGTGTGGGGATTATGACTCAGTGATTGGAATGAATAAAGAAAATTCCTTGAATAGATTTTTAAAAAAGAATTCAGTGAAACACTTTCCTGCTACTGGAGATGCTACTTTGTGTGGTGTTATAGTAGATTGTGATATAAAAACAGGTTTAGCAATAGACATCAAAAGCTATGTATACGGAGATCAACTAAAAAATATTTAAAGATCATGGCAGGACATTCACATTGGGCAGGAATAAAACATAAAAAAGGTAAGGCTGATAAGCAAAGATCAAAGATATTTTCAAAATTATCTAAAGAGATTACTGTTGCAGCAAAACTTGGTGACAAAGATCCAGCAATGAACCCTAGACTAAGATCTGCAGTACAGGCTGCTAGATCTGCAAATATGCCTAAAGATAATATTGAAAGAGCAATAGATAAATCTTCTGCAGCTACAGGAGCAAATTTTGAAAATTTAAGATACGAGGGGTTTGGACCAGAAAAGATTGCTGTTATAATTGAAACTTTAACAGACAACAAAAATAGGACCGCATCAAATATTAGAACTATTTTTCAAAAAAGTGGTGGGAGTTTAGGAACTCAAGGTTCAGCATCTCACAATTTTCAACAATTGGGTATAATCAAAATTGATAAAAAAGAGATATCTGATGAAAAAATTTTAGATTTAGCGATTGAGTCAGGAGCTGATGAATGTTTTTCTTATGAGGATTATCATGAGGTTCAGTGTCAAATGAGCGAAATATATAATGTAAAAAAAAATCTTGAGAAAATTATTGTGAATTTTATTTCTACAGAAATTGAATGGGTCCCATTAAATAGTGTTGAGGTAAATAAAGAAAATAAAGATAATGTTGTAGATTTTTTAGAAACTCTTGAGGAAGATGACGATGTTCAGAACGTTTATTCAAACGTTAATTTAGGAGGTATTTAATGATGATTATTGGAATTGATCCAGGCATATCAGGTTCAATCTGTTTTTTTCAAGATGGTATAATAAAAGACGTAATTGAAATGCCAACCATGACAGATGGTAAGAAGAATAAAAGACAAGTAAATAGTGCTCAAATATTTAATGAAATTAGTGAAAGGATAAACAAATTTGATAAAAAAAACATAAAAGTTGTAATTGAACAAGTTTCTGCAATGCCTGGACAAGGCGTTACTAGCATGTTTAATTTTGGTCAATCTTTTGGTATTTTAAAAGGAATATGCAGCGCAATGCATTTACCTGTTTATTATGTTAGGCCTGCTAAGTGGAAAAAATATTTTAACCTTATTAATTCAGAAAAAGATGCGAGCAGAACAAGAGCTATTGAAATTTTTCCATATTTTTCATCACAATTGTCAAAAAAAAAAGATAACAACAAGGCAGATGCTATTCTAATAGCTAGTTTTTTCTACGAAACTTATCAAAAAGAGGAATAATCAATTTAAATTAAAAGACAAAATCATGACACATTTACGTGTGATGAGTAAGTATGGAAGCAGATATAGCAGCAAAAGCAGTTGAATTAGGAACAAATACTGATTTTTCATTATTCAGTTTATTTTTTAGAGCAGACATAATTGTTAAGTCTGTAATGATTATATTAATATTGTGCTCAATATATTCTTGGGCTGTAATTATTGAAAAGTTTCGTTTATTTAAAAAAATAACTAAATCTTCAGAAGAATTTGAAGAAAAATTTTGGAATTCTAAATCTGCCGAAACTTTTTACAATAGTTTACCTAGTAAACTTGAGGATCCAATGTCACTTGTGTTTCAAGATGCAATGGAAGGTTTACTTAAAAAAAAAACAAGAACTAACATTAGTGAAAGAATGAGCGCTTCTCTAGAAGCTGGAATTGAAAAACAAATGACAAAAATTGAAAAAGGTTTTACTTTTTTGGCAACAGTAGGTTCAACAGCACCATTTATTGGTTTGTTTGGAACTGTTTGGGGAATTATGAATTCTTTTCAATCTATAGCTATTTCAAGAAACACAAGTCTTGCGATAGTTGCGCCGGGGATAGCCGAAGCTTTATTTGCAACTGCTCTTGGTTTGTTGGCTGCAATACCAGCAGTAGTTGCTTACAACAAATTTAATAATGACTCTAAAAAATATTCTGAAAAATTAGAAAACTTCTCTAAAAGATTTTTAACTATAATCTAAAAAATGGCTTTTAAATTTAATCGCTCATCAAAAGAACCTATGAGTGAAATAAATGTTACTCCATTCGTTGATGTTATGTTGGTATTATTAATTATATTTATGGTAACAGCACCATTATTAACGGTAGGTGTTCAAGTTGATTTACCAGAAAGTTCGGCAGACTCTTTACCTGAAGAAACAGAACCTTTAACGTTGTCAATTAACGCAAAAGGTGAAATTTTTATTCAAGAAGCAAAAGTTGAATACGATAATATTATTGCAAAAGTTTTAGCCGTTTCAAAAAATAGAACTGATACCAGAATTTATGTTAGAGGTGATAAAACTATAAATTATGGGAGAGTTTTAGAAATAATGGGATTACTATCAGGATCTGGTTTTACTAAAGTAGCATTGATTTCAGAACCGTATAAACAAAGGTAATTAAAGTGAATAGAAGTTTAATTATTTCTTCTGTTTTGCATGCTTTGTTAATTTTTATTACAGCTATGAGTTTACCTTTTTTGGCAAAGAAACCACTTGATATTCCACCAATCGTATCGGTTGAGTTAATTCAAATAGCAGAAAAAACCAATATTCCATTTGCACCTAAGGCTAAAAAAATAATTGAGAAAGTAAAAGAGAAAGAAAAAAAACTTGTTTCAGAGCAAGCTCCACCAAAAAAAATAGAAAAAACGAAAACAAAAACTGTTCTGGCTCCTGATCAAAATAATAAAAAAATAGAGAATGAAACACCAGAGGCAATTCCACTTCCAGATAAAACTTTAAAAAAGGTTGAAACAAAAGAGGAAAAAAAACAAAATCCTGAAAAAGTAGATGATGAAGTTAAACAAGTATCAGAATTTGAAAAAAAAGATTTGTTTGATCCAAATAATATTGCTGCTTTAATTGATAAATCAAAAGAAGAGAGTGCAGAAGTTTTAAAAACAAATGATGACATTACTCAAGATCAAGAAAGAAATGTAGAAAACACAGGTCTTACACTAAGCGAAGAGGATGCTCTTAAGGCTCAAATATTTGGGTGCTGGAGTATTCCATTAGGATTACCATACAATGAAAATTTATTGGTAAGAATAAAGTTAAAATTAAAACCTGATGGAACAGTATCAAAAACAGAAATTTTGGACCATGCAAGAATGAATAAACCAGGCCAAGGATTTTACAAGGTTTTAGCAGAAAGTGCTTTGAGAGCTGTCAAGTTATGCCAACCATTAAGAGTTCCAACAACTGGATATGAAAGATGGAAAGAATTACAATTAAATTTTGATGCAAGAGAGATGTTAGAAGGGTAGTATATTTAAATGACAAAAAAAATTTTAATATTATTATTTATATTAATACCTATCAAAGCAAATGCTTTAATTGAAGTTGATATAACTAGGGGAAATTTAAATCCACTTCCATTAGCAGTTTCTCCCCTATCAATTGATGAAGAATCTAGAAAAGGTTTTGAAAAAATACTTAAAAAAGAAAATATTGGCTCCGAGATATCAAATATCGTTGAGAATAATTTGAGAACATCAGGATTATTTAATCCTCTAGACAAAAAGGCTTTTTTACAAGCTCCTGATATTGCAAATTTAAAACCCAGATTTGAAGATTGGAATTTAATTAAAGCTCAAGCACTTATTACTGGTAAAGTAAATTATGTTGACGATAAATTAAGAGTTGAGTTTCGATTATGGGACGTTTTAGCTGCTAAAGAAATGATGGCTTTAGCTTTTACCACAGTTCCTAATAATTGGAGAAGAGTAGGGCATATTATTTCTGATAAGGTTTACGAAAGGCTGACTGGAGAAAAAGGTTATTTTGATACAAGAATAATTTATGTCTCAGAAGAAGGACCAAAAACACAAAGAATAAAAAAATTAGCAATCATGGATCAAGACGGAGCTAATAATAAATTTTTGACATTAGGGAATGAGTTAGTTTTAACACCACGATTTAACCCAGCAAGTCAAATGGTAACATATTTGTCTTACTTTAAAAATATGCCAAGGGTTTATTTATTAGATATAGAAACTGGTACACAAGAGGTAGTTGGAGATTTTCCTGGAATGACATTTGCACCACGTTTTTCACCTGACGGGAAAAAAATAATTATGAGTTTTGCTAAAGACGGAAAGTCAGATATTTACACTATGGATTTAGAAAATAGAATTGTTGAAAAAATTACCAATCATCCATCAATTGACACCTCCCCATCTTATTCTCCTGATGGAAAATATATTACATTTAATTCTGACAGAAGTGGTTATCAGCAAATTTATGTAATGAAGAATGATGGAAGTGATGTAAAAAGAATTTCTTTTGGTAACGGTTTATATGGAACACCTGTATGGTCTCCGAGAGGAGATTTAATTGCATTTACAAAATTACATAAAGGAAAATTTTATATAGGCGTAATGAGAACCGATGGTAGTGGTGAAAGACTGTTAACTGAAAATTATTATCAGGAAGCACCATCTTGGTCTCCAAATGGAAGGGTATTAATATTTTATAGAGAGACAAAAACTAACTCCAAAGGAGAAGGCTTTTCAGCAAAATTGTGGTCTATAGATTTAACGGGTTATAATGAGAGGGAAATAAAGACACCAACAGATGCTTCAGACCCATCATGGTCATCTTTATTAAGCAATTAAGAGATTAATTTCTGTAAATTTCTTGATTTTTACACTTGAAACCTCTATTTAGTTGTGAAAAAGTCAAGAAATTGAAATTAGCAGCAAGGAGCAATTTAATGAGATTAAACAAAATTTTAAAAAACACACTTTTAGTGTTAATGGCTTGTTTAGCACTTACAGCCTGTGCAACAAAAAAAGAAGTTTCAAATGTTCAAGGTCAAATGCAAGGTGATGTTTACACTGGAACAGATACGGTTGAGTATCTTGCAGACGGTGTTCCAGACAGAGTATTCTTTGCAACAAACGAGTCTATATTAACAACAGCTTCAAGAGAAACTTTAAGAGCACAAGCTGGTTGGTTAAGAAAAAATCCAAGCATCAATGTAGTGCTTGAAGGACACGCTGATGAAAGAGGAACTAGGGAATATAACTTAGCGCTTGGTGAAAGAAGAGCTAACGCAGCTAAAGATTATTTAATGACTTATGGTATTTCATCTGACAGAATAACTGTTTTAAGTTATGGTAAAGAGAGACCAGTTGATTCTGGTTCAAACCCATTAGCTTGGTCAAAAAACAGAAGATCAGTAACTGTTAAAGCAAATTAATAATTTAAAATTTAAGACCCTAAAACCTTTATTGGATTTAGGGTCTTTTTTTTGCCATTTTTATAATCATAAATCTAATTTAAATGATGCTCATATTTAAATTAGTAATTTTAAAATTATTTTTAATCTTAAATTTCGTTTTTATTAATATTTCTTTTGCAGATAACCATAATATTTATGAAACATTAGAAATAATAAAAAATGATCTTAAAACTCTTGAAAGAGCGGTTTATTCTGGATCTATAGAAGTGAAAGCAAGTACTAATGATAGTTCAGTTTCAAACTTGGACCAAAACTCAGAAGATGTTTTAACTAGACATCTATTAAAATTGTCAGAAGTTGAGGATCAGTTTAGAGAACTTACTAATAAATTTGAAGAAATAAATTTTAAGTTAGACAAATTATCTACCCGTGTTTCAAAAATTCAAGCAGATAACCAAATAAGATTTCAAGATATAGAGACAAACATTAGCTCTGGAAATATAAGTAGCGTAGAAAATCAATTAAGCTCAAAACCTAAGACTGATGAACAAAAAGTTTTACCTGGTAGTTCACAGCCCCAAGATTTAGGAACAATTTCATATAAAGATACAGAGACAAACGAAACTTCACAACAAATTCAATCTGTAGATACTACAGCTTCAATTGTAACAGAAACTTTTCAGTCTGAAGAAAAAATACTTCCTCAAGATTTAAATCCAGTGGAGCAATATGAATTTGCAACAAGTTTTTTAAAAGTTGGAGATTACAGTACAGCAGAAAGAGCTTTTAGAGAATTTGTTTTATCTAACCATGATCATGAGTTAGCGGGTAGTGCACAATACTGGTATGCAGAAACATTCAGAATTAGACAATTATATACAGATGCAGCTTCTGCTTATTTAGAGGGTTACCAAAAATATCCTAAAGGAAAAAAAGCTCCAATTAATCTTTTAAAACTTGGAGTATCAATGGTTCAAATTGGTGAAAAAGACCAAGGATGTAAAATGATAAATGGTGTAGAATTACAATATCCTAATGCAAATCAGTCCGTAATACAAAAAGCAAAATATGAGTCCAAAAAATTTGAATGCATCAAACAAGACTCATAAGTTTTTATTAAATCAATTAAAAGATAAACAAACTTCTAAAATTTATAAAAAATTTGAAGAAAATCTTAAATTAAATGAGGATTTTATAGTTGCGGTTTCTGGTGGACCAGACAGTCTAGCTTTATGTTTTTTATCAAAAATTTATTCGATTAAAAAACATCTAAAAGTAAAATATTTACACGTTGATCATAAACTTAGAAATAATTCAACAAAAGAGGCAAAATTTGTAAAATTACTTCTAAAAAAATTATCTACTAATCTTGAGATTTTAAACTGGGTTGGAAAAAAACCAAAAAGCAACATCCAATCTATTGCAAGAGATAAAAGATATGCACTGATGATAAACAAGGCAAAAATATTAAAAATAAATAATATTTTATTAGCTCATCATAAAGATGACTTAATGGAGAATTTTTTTATTAGAATTTTAAGAGGCAGCGGTTTAAATGGCATGGTGTCATTTGATCAAAGAACCAACCTACAAAATATTAATTTGATAAGACCTTTGCTAAAATTTTCTAAAAAAAATTTAGAACATATTACCAAAAAAGTTTTTAAAAATTATGTTGAAGATCCCTCCAATAAAAATGATGAATTTAAAAGAGTAAAAATTAGAAATTTTATAAAAAACTTGGAATCAGAGGGATTGGATAATGATAAATTTAGTCTAACGATTAAAAATTTAAAATTTGCTAACGAGTCAATTAAATACTTTGTAGAAAAAAATTTAAAAGACAATTCTACAATTTCAAATATGAATAAGTCTGTTATTTTGAATAAAAGTTTTTTTCTTCAACCAGAAGAAGTAGTTTTTAGGTCTCTAACAGAAGTGTTACAATCTGTTGGTAAAAAATACTACCCAGTAAGAGGAAAAAAAATTGATAACTTAATTTATCGAATTAAAAATGATAACTCATTCATGACCACTTTAGGAAACTGTGTAATAAAGAAGGTAAATAATTCAGTTTTAGTATCAAAAGAGCGTTAAAGTTGATGAAATAACTGATATTTTGTCACTTGTTAATTTAATAATAATTCTTATTTTAAACTTATGAATTTAAAAAATCTAGCAATGTGGGGAATTATAGTTTTTTTAACTATAGGTCTTTATAACATGTTTAAAAATCCTCAGTCTAATATCAGAGGTGGAAATCAAATAATATTTTCAGATTTTTTAAATTCAGTTGAAAACGGTGAGGTTCTAAAAGTTGAGATCCAAGGAAATAACATTAAAGGTGTTTATTCAAATGGAAATTCCTTTTCAACCTATGCTCCTAATGATCCAAATCTAATAGAAAAATTATCTGAGAAAGGTGTAAGTATTTCAGCAGCACCTCTAGAGGAAAAAATGCCTTCATTGTTTGGTGTGCTCTTATCATGGTTTCCTATGTTACTGCTTATTGCAGTATGGATTTTCTTTATGAGACAAATGCAAGGTGGAAAAGGTGGAGCGATGGGTTTTGGGAAATCAAAAGCAAAAATGATGAACGAACTTAAAGGTAAAGTTACGTTCAACGATGTTGCTGGTGTAGAAGAGGCTAAAGAGGAAGTAGAAGAAATAGTAGAATTTTTAAAAGATCCAAAAAAATTTAGTAGGTTAGGTGGAAAAATTCCAAGAGGTGCTTTGCTTGTTGGTCCTCCAGGAACTGGTAAGACTTTATTGGCTAGAGCAATTGCAGGTGAAGCGGGCGTTCCGTTCTTCACAATTTCAGGTTCTGATTTCGTAGAGATGTTCGTTGGAGTAGGGGCATCTAGAGTTAGAGATATGTTTGAACAGGGTAAAAAAAATTCACCATGTATAATTTTTATTGATGAAATTGATGCTGTTGGAAGAAGTAGAGGAGCTGGTTTAGGTGGTGGAAATGATGAAAGAGAACAAACATTAAATCAGTTATTAGTTGAAATGGATGGTTTTGACACTAACGAAGGTGTTATTATTATTGCTGCAACAAACAGACCAGATGTGCTTGATCCAGCCCTATTAAGACCAGGCAGATTTGACAGACAAGTAATTGTTCCTAGGCCCGATATTATAGGTAGAGAAAAAATACTTAAGGTTCATGCAAAAAAAATTAAAATTGCACCTGATGTTAATCTTAGAAATATAGCTAGAGGTACACCTGGTTTTTCAGGAGCAGATTTAGCAAATATAATTAATGAATCAGCTTTATTAGCTTCAAGAAAAAATAAAAGAATTGTTACGATGATTGATATTGAAGAAGCTAGAGATAAAGTAATGATGGGGGCCGAAAGAAGATCAAAAGTAATTAGTGAAGATGATAAGCGTTTAACAGCTTATCATGAAGCTGGACATGCAATTGTAGGAATGAATGTTAAAATAAAGAATATTAAAATGCATAAAGCTACAATTATTCCAAGAGGTATGGCAGGCGGTATGGTAATGTGGTTACCTGAAGTTGATGAAGATTATCAAACAAAAGATCAGTTTAAAGGTATGATTGCTATGGCTTTAGGAGGAAGAATAGCAGAGGAAAAAATTTTTGGAAAAGATTTTATTACAACAGGCGCTGGTGGTGGTGGTAGCTCAGATATTGGTAAAGTAACACAAATTGCTAAAGATATGGTAACAAAATATGGGATGTCAGATGAATTAGGACCAATTTCATTTGGAGATAATGAGGATGAGGTATTTTTAGGAAGATCAATAACAAAGACACAAAATATGTCAGAAGAAACTATTCAGAAAATCGATAATGAAATTAATAAAATTGTGAGAGAAGGATACGATAGAGCAGAAAAAATAATAGATGATAAGATAGATGACTTACATAAACTTGCAAAAGCTCTTATTACTTATGAAACTTTAACTTTTGAAGAAATAACAAATATTTTGGATAAAAATATTTATCCAACTGAAAAGTTTGATGTAAAAGATAATGCTAAAGATGACCAAGGCTCTTCTCTTGATGCAATGGGTTTAAAACCAAAATTAGTTCATTAGTAAATAATGCAAAGATATTACACAAGAGCGTGTAATTTCTATTTTGGCAATCAATCAAAATATTTAGTAAATAAAAAAAAATCAATTCCATTACATGAAATTAAAGAAATATCTTTTTCTCATATTGAGATAATCACAAGAAAATCAAAAAAAACAATTTCTATAAATCAAATCAAGCACTTACCAAAAAACTTAAAAAAAAAAATAAATGCAGATATCAATAAAATTAAATCAAAAAAAATAAATTTTTCTAATTTTAATTTTAAAAAAATTCCAAATATTTTAGGAGTATTAAATCTTACACCCGACAGTTTTTCGGATGGAGGTAAATTTAATAAAAAAAATAAGGGTATCACTCATGCTATTAGTTTATACAAAAGTGGTGCATCTATAGTAGATGTTGGTGGAGAATCTACAAGACCAGGATCGAAGCCTGTAAATGAAAAGGAAGAATGGAATAGAATTAATAACATATTAAAATTAATTGTTAAAAAAATACCAATATCTTTAGACACAAGAAAGTCTAGGATTATGGAAAAAGGTATCAGGATGGGAGTTAAACTGATTAATGATATTTCAGGGTTAAGTTATGATCCCAAAACGATAAATATTTTAAAAAAGTATAAAATTCCATTTGTAATACAGCATTCAGTTGGGACACCAGAAAATATGCAAAAGAAGGCGAAATATAAAAATGAATTATTAGATATATATGATTATTTTGAAGATAAGATTAAGTTAATAAGGTCCAAGGGTATTAAACACAATAATATAATTTTAGATCCTGGAATTGGATTTGGAAAAAATTTGAAACATAATATGAATCTTATAAGAGGTGTTTCTATTTTTCATTCATTAGGTTTTCCTATACTAGTGGGTAATTCAAGAAAAAGATTTATTAAAGATATATCAAAAAAAAATGATAGCAAAACAAGGATCGGTGGAACTATGGCCTCTTCAATATATCTTTTAATGCAAGGAATTCAGATTTTAAGAATTCATGATGTCAATGAAGTTAAGCAAGGAATCAAAGTTTTTAATGAAATAGTCAAAAATTAATGACAAAAAAATATTTTGGAACCGATGGAATAAGAGGAGCAGTCAATAGTAAATATATTAATGGAGATATGTTCTTTAAATTTGGACTTGCTAGTGGAACATACTTTAAATCTCAAAAAAAAAGAAAACAAACGGCAATAATTGCAAAAGATACTAGATTGTCAGGATATACACTTGAGCCAGCTCTTGTCTCAGGTTTGGCTTCAGCTGGTATGCATGTTTATACTCTAGGACCCTTACCAACTAATGGGTTGGCTATGCTAACAAAAGAAATGAAGGCTAATATGGGTATAATGATTACTGCCTCTCACAATCCACATTTTGACAATGGTTTAAAATTGTTTGGTCCTGATGGAATGAAATTATCAGATAAAATAGAAAAAAAAATTGAGGGACTTATAGATAAGAAAATCTCAAAAAACCTTTCGCATTCTGAAAAATTAGGGAGAGTTAAAAGATTAGAAACAGGTACTAAAAAATATATTAAAATATTAAAAAAAAATTTCACTAAAGAGTTCAACTTAAGAGGACTAAGAATAGTAATTGATTGTGCAAATGGCGCTGGTTATAAGGCAGGTCCTGAATTATTAAAATCATTAGGAGCTAAAGTCATAGCAATAGGAATTAAACCAAATGGTTTAAACATTAATAAAAAATGTGGATCAACTTTTCCAAGAAAAATTAGATCTGCTGTAAAAAAATATAAAGCACATATAGGAATATCTTTAGATGGGGATGCTGATAGAATTATAATGTGTGATGAAAAAAGCAATATAATAGATGGAGATCAAATTATAGCTGCTTTAGCAACAAGATGGAAAAACAAAAAAATGTTAAAAGGGGGAGTTGTTGGAACATTAATGTCAAATTATGGGTTAGAAAAATATTTTAAATCAAAAAGAATAAAATTTTTAAGGGCAAATGTTGGAGATAGATATGTTAAAGAAAAAATGCAGAAATATAATTTTAATTTAGGTGGTGAACAATCAGGACATATTATTTTAGGTAAATTTGCAACCACAGGAGATGGTTTGCTAGTAGCTTTAGAAGCTCTTTTTGCTTTAAGAAAAGGAAAAAAGGCAAGTGAATTTTTTGATCAATTTAAGAAAACACCTCAGCTTTTAGAAAATATCGAGGTTAAAGATAAAAATATAATTAATAAACCAGAGATAAAAAAAATCATAAAAAATGCAGATAAATTAATCAAAGGTAATGGAAGAATTTTAGTAAGAAAATCAGGAACAGAATCTAAAATAAGAGTAATGGGAGAAAGTGAAAATAAAGCTCTTTTATATAAATGCGTGAACATGATTACGAAAAAAATTAAATAAATTGAAACCTAATTCTAAAATTTTAATTATTGCAGGATCTGATTCATCTGGTGGAGCAGGTATTCAAGCTGATATAAAAACTATTACTGCTCTAGGTTCTTATGCAATGACAGCAATAACAGCAGTTACTTCTCAAAATACCACTGGTGTAAAATCAATTGTTGGAATTAATCCAAAAGAAATTTTTAATCAAATTATTTATAGTTGCAAAGATATAAGACCTGATGCAGTAAAAATTGGTATGCTACATTCTTCAGAGGTTATTAGAATGGTACTGAAAGCTCTGGATGTAATTAAAGTTAAAAAAATCGTATTAGATCCAGTTATGGTTGCTAAAGGAGGGGCCAAACTTATAGATACTAAAGCTATTCAATTATTAAAATTAAAATTAATTAAAAAAGTATCACTTATTACCCCCAATATCCCAGAGGCAGAAATTTTGACTAAAACAACAATTATAACAAAAGAGGATATGATTTTTGCTGCTAATAAACTTATGGGATTAGGAGCCAAAAATGTACTTATAAAAGGTGGTCATTTAAAACATAAAAATGTAATAGATATTTTAATTAACAAAAAAGACATAAAGATCTTCAAAAGCGAGCGTTACAAATCAAAGAATACCCATGGTACAGGTTGTACATTATCTAGCTCAGTTACAACTTTTTTATCATGTGGAAAAACAGTAAAGAAATCTTGTGAGCTAGGAATTAAGTATGTAAATTCTGCAATTAAATCAAACCCGAAATATGGAAAAGGTCATGGCCCAATTAACCATCTCACTTCCTTAAAAGTAAACAGAAAATTTAAATAATGAAAAATATAGTCGTTGTTGGATCTCAATGGGGTGACGAAGGTAAAGGAAAAATTGTTGATTGGTTATCTGAACAGGCTGATGTGGTAATAAGGTTTCAAGGAGGTCATAATGCTGGCCATACTTTAGTGATTGATGGTGTTACATACAAATTGAGATTACTGCCATCTGGAATAGTTAGAAAAGGTAAAATATCAATTATTGGCAACGGAGTTGTTGTAGATCCTTGGGCTCTATTAGAGGAAATAGAAGAAATAAAATCTAAAGGCGTAGATGTAAATGTACATAATTTTATTATCTCAGAGTCTGCAAATTTAATTTTGCCTTTTCATAGAGAAATGGATGAGATTAGAGAGGATGCGGCAGGAAAAAGCAAAATAGGAACCACAAGACGTGGAATTGGACCAGCATATGAAGATAAAGTTGGAAGAAGATCTATAAGAGTTATGGATCTAAGATCTGAAAAAAATTTAGATCAAAGACTCGACTCTGTACTAGTTCATCATAATGCAATTAGAAAAGGCCTAGGAAAAAAAATTTTTGAAAAAGATCAGCTTAAATCTGATTTGCTTAAAATAGCACCCAAAATATTAGAATTTTCTCAGCCAGTTTGGCTAAAGATTGATCAATTTAAAAAACAAAAAAAGAGAATTTTATTCGAAGGAGCCCAAGGTATTTTACTTGATGTAGATCATGGAACTTATCCTTTTGTAACTTCATCTAATACTGTTGCCTCAAGCGCAGCGACAGGAACTGGTTGTGGCCCTAATTCTATAAATTATGTTCTTGGAATTACAAAAGCTTATACAACAAGAGTTGGGGAAGGTCCTTTTCCTACAGAGTTAACAGATGATGTTGGTGAACTTTTAGGAACACGTGGAAAAGAATTTGGAACTGTTACAAGTAGAAAAAGAAGATGCGGATGGTTTGATGGTGTTTTGGTAAGGCAAACTATTAAAGTTTCAGGGATTGATGGTATTGCTTTAACGAAATTAGATGTACTCGATGAGTTAGATGAAATTAAAATGTGTGTTGCTTATGAGCTTGATGGTAAAAGATTAGATTATTTACCTGCTGCTGTAGAAGATCAAATAAAAATAAAACCAATTTATGAAACTTTTCCAGGTTGGAAAGCTTCTACAAGTGGAGTTAAAAATCTAGACTCATTACCCGAAAATGCAAAAAAATATATTTTTGCAGTAGAGGATTTTATTGGTGCAAAAGTATCAAGTATCTCAACTAGTCCAGAAAGAGATGATACTATTTTAATTGAAAACCCTTTTGAAGTTTAGTTTGCAGGTAAAAGATTTTTTGATTTAGCTAATAGAAGCATGTGCTTTTGAAGTTTTTCAAATGCTTTATTTTCTATTTGTCTAACTCTTTCTCTGCTAATTTTATATTTTTTACTTAAATCTTCTAGTGTAGTTGGGTCATCATTTAGTCTTCTAGAGTATAAAATTTCTCTTTCTCTATCGTTAAGAACTTTAATAGAGTCTTTTAATAAATCTTTTCTTTGTTCCATTTCCTCGTGGTGAGCAAATTTTAAGTCATGATCAAGTTCTTTATCAACCAACCAGTCTTGCCATTCATCGCCATCTTCTCCAACTTGAGCATTTAGTGAGAACTCCTTTCCAGAAAGTCTTCTATTCATTGAAACAACTTCTTCTTTACTTACATCGAGCTTATTAGCTATATGATCAACGTGTTCATCTCTTAAGTCACCTTCAGTTTCTGGAGAAATTTGATTTTTAATTTTCTTTAGATTAAAAAATAATTTTTTTTGAGCAGTAGTAGTTCCAATTTTGACAAGACTCCAAGATCTTAAAATATATTCTTGAATAGAAGCCTTTATCCACCACATTGCATAAGTTGCCAATCTAAAACCTTTTTCTGGTTCAAATTTCTTAACAGCTTGCATAAGACCTACATTTCCCTCTGAAATCATTTCATTAATAGGCAAACCATATCCTTTGTAGCCCATAGCAATCTTTGCAACTAATCTTAAATGACTAGTAACTAGTTTTTCTGCAGCTTTAATATTACCAGTCGTTTTCCAATTTTTTGCTAGCATATATTCCTCTTCTGCAGCTAACATCGGAAATTTTTTAATTTGTTCTAAATATGCAGAAAGCCCACCTTCATTAGAAAGGGTTGGCAGATTATTGCTCATTGTTGTGCTCATAGCAGTGTTTATTTAATTAATTATACCTAATTTTCAATAATTTATTCTTTAGTGTTTCTAAGCATTTTTAGAATATTATTTAGATCTTGTGGCAAAAGTGAGGAAAAAATCATCTCTTTCTTAGTGCGCGGATGAATAAATCCTAAAGTTTTTGCATGCAGGAATTGTCTATTTAATTTAGTAATTGAATTTTGGATATCAAAATCAATATTTTTTAATTTTTTATATTTTTTTTTATATTTGTCATCTCCAACTAGACTATTACCTTTAAAGTTCATATGAACTCTTATCTGATGTGTTCTCCCTGTTTCTAATCTACATTCAACTAAACTTAATGTTGGTGTTTTTTGATTTTCAAAAATTTCAAGTGTTTTATAATTTGTTATAGCTTTCTTACCTTTAGAACTACTAACTTCCATTAGTTGTCTATTTTTTGAACTACGAGTTATAAATGTTTCAATCCTTCCTGAGGAGGGTCTTAATTTTCCCCATATTAAAAGTTGGTACTCTCTTATAATTGTATGATCACTAAATTGTTTTGATAAATTTTCATGAGTTTCATTGTTTTTTGCAATTACAACTAAACCAGATGTGTTTTTATCAATTCTATGAACAATACCAGGTCTTAACTCGTCACCTATATTGGATAAAGAGTCCTTATCATAATGCATCAGTGCATTAACAATTGTTTTATCATAATTTCCAGCTCCTGGATGCATGATTATTCCGGCAGGTTTATTAATTACTAATAGATCATCATCTTCGTATATTATTTCTAATTTAAATTCGTAAGGTTTAAGGGATGCTATTTCAGGCTCTGGAATCTTAAGATTTATAGTATCACCAATTGAAACTTTTTTTGACGGACTTTTAATTATTTCATTATTTAGTGTTAACTTTTCTTTTAAAATTAAATTTTTAATTCTAGTTCTACTAATTAATTCCTCTCTTTTGTTAATTAAAATATCAACCCTTAAATTCTTCTCATCTTCTTTGACTATAAAATTAATGTTTTTTTCCATAAAATATAATATTAATACTATATGCGCTTGTAGCTCAACTGGATAGAGCGCCTGACTTCGGATCAGGAGGTTCTGGGTTCGACTCCTAGCAGGCGCACCAGTTTATTCACCTATATTTATTAAAGTTCCTTTATCTCTTGCTTTGTCAAAGGAGTAATAAAATACTAATATTGACAAAATTAAATAAAACCCATTCAGATAGATTGCATTAATAATATTTTCATAATTTACCATTCCATTGACCAAGATATTTCTGGTCTCCTCAAAAATATAAACCAAAGGAAGTGCGAAAGCGATTGATTGGAAGATTCCGGGTAGTGTTTCAACTGGATAGTAAATACAGCCAAAAGGTGCTAATAAAAACATAGTAGACCACGCAATATTCTCAAAAGATGGTCCAAATCTTAACAATCCTGCTGAAACAAACAGACCAAGTGTTATTCCGAATAAGTACAGACTTAAGAAAAGAAATGCCAAAGGAAGACCAAGTTTTAGCAAAGATATACCAAACAATGGAGAAGTTAATAGTATAGCTGGGATTAAACCAATTAATGCTCTTATTAAAGCAGTAAAAACTAGAGAGACAATTATTTCACTAATTTTCATCGGTGCAATAAATAAGTTTGTAAAATTTCTGCTCCAAATTTCCTCCAAAAATAACATATTAAAGCCAATACTGGTTCTAAATAAAAAATCATAAAGAATCGCACATGAAAGAATAACTCCTACTGCACCACTGTAATAAGAGCTATGAGCTGCAAAAAAATTAGAAATAAATCCCCAAAGAGTAATTTGGATTGAAGGCCAATAAATTAAATCTAATATTCTTGGAAATGATCTAGTTATTAAATAAAAGTGTCTTAAAAAAAGACCATATATTCTAATTAAATTCATTTTATTTTCTCGCAATTTCTAAAAATACTTCCTCTAAGTTTCTTCTTCCATATTTTGTTATTAACTCTTCAGGAGTTCCTCTATCCACTATTAAACCATCTTTCATCATCAAAACAGAACTACATAATCTTTTTACTTCTTCCATATTGTGGGAGGCAAGCAAAACTGATATTTTTTTCTTCTTTTTGTAATCTTCTAAAAACGATCTTACAAAATCACCAGTTTCAGGGTCTAGTGAAGCAGTGGGTTCATCCAACAAAAGTACTGTTGGATCATTTATTAAAGCTTTAGCAAGACTTACCCTGTTTTTTTGTCCAGAAGAAAGCTCTCCAGTAATTTTGTTTAAAAGGTCTTTTAATCTAAGTTTATTTGCAAGGTGATCTATTCGGTCATTTAAATTTTGAATGTTATATAATTTTCCATAAACAATTAAATTTTGTTTAACTTTAAGTTTTTTAGGTAATTCAATATATGGTGAAATAAAATTCATTTTATGAAGAAGAGAGATTTTATTTTTTTCAATATTCTCTCCGTTGATTAAAACCTCACCACTACTTGGTTTTAATAACCCTAAAATCATTCCAATAGTTGTAGTTTTTCCACATCCATTAGGTCCTAATAAACCAACCATTTCATTTTCATTAATTTTAAAATTTATATTAGCCACCGCTTCTTTATCTTTATATTTTTTTGATAGATTGATTACTTCAATAGAATTTGTCATTAATATTTGGAGGCTCTCTTTAATCTATCATTAATTGTTTTGCCAAGACCTTTGTTTGGAATCGTCTCAACTGCAATCTTTTTAAAACCATCGTTTTTAATTTTTCTTAAAGTTGAATATAAATTCTTTGCAGCTTCATCTATATTTTTCACTTTGGATAAATAATAATAGTTTTTTAATTTTGATTTTCTTTTTTTTAATAATAAATAAGCCTCATCTTTTTTTGGTTTTTTAACATTGACTCTTAAAGGTATCCCAGGTGAGTAATGTAACGGAAATAAACCAGGTGATAATTTTTTTTTTGAATTTGTATTAATTAATAATTTTTTTTTTAAAACATTTTCTATTTTTTTAGTATCTAGGCCTCCATATCTTAAAAGTGAGGGCTTTTCTAAAAGATTTAGTATTGTGGACTCAACCCCAATTTTACTTTTTCCTCCATTTAAAATATATTTTATTTTTGAACCAAATTCTTCTTTTACATCAGATGGTTTAACTGAACTTAATCTTGAGGATATATTTGCACTAGGTGCCGCTACTGGATAATCTAAATTTTTTAATAAACTTCTTAATAATTTATGTTTAGGGAATCGTACGGCAATACTTTTTTTATTATTAGTGACAAATTTTGATATTTTTGATTTATTTTTTAATTTCAGAACATAAGTTATCGGACCTGGAGAAAATTTTTTGT
Organism: Candidatus Pelagibacter communis; assembly: GCF_001179845.1. Lineage (GTDB taxonomy): Bacteria > Pseudomonadota > Alphaproteobacteria > Pelagibacterales > Pelagibacteraceae > Pelagibacter > Pelagibacter ubique_Q. The sequence goes on from NZ_CVSB01000045.1 coordinate 107,529, forward strand.
AAAGTTTTACTAAATTATCATTTATATCACAGTCTTCTTTAAGTCTTTGAATATCGTAATAATGGACAATTAGAGGATTGTTTAATGGTCTTTTTTTAAGACTAAATATTTTCTTAACTGCATTATTCGAGTAAGCGTTTGCAGCCAATCCATAAACAGTTTCTGTTGGTACCGCAACACAATGATTATTATCTAAATATTTTTTTGCTTTTTTGATATTTGATTGAATAAATTTCATGTATTAATAATTATTATTATATGAAAGATAAAATATTACCACTTGATTATGATCAGTACTCAGTTGAAGAACTTACAGAAAAAGCAAATAAGATTATAGAGTCTCTAGAGAAGGAAAATGATTTAAACAATTCAGTTGACAGCTATCAAGAACTTCTAAAATTAAATAACATTATTGAAAAGAAATTTCATAAAAATTTTAAATCTATTGGGGAAGAGACAAATAAAAAGATAAAAGAGATAACTAAAAAAAATGAAAAAACAGCTTAATAAAATAGCTAAGGATACAAATATATTCCTTAAAAAATATATTAATTCACAGAAATATTCTCAGCTAATGCCACCCATGAAGTATGGTTTGTTTCCAGGTGGAAAAAAAATAAGATCTAAAATCTTAATCGACTTAGGGTCATTATTTTCAATAGATTATAAAACATTGATAATAGTTGGGTCGGCCGTTGAATGTATTCATGCTTATTCTCTTATTCATGATGATCTACCCTGCATGGATGATGATGATATAAGAAGAGGAAAACCTTCGGCTCACATTAAATTTGGTGAGTCTACCGCAGTTCTAGCAGGAAATTCGTTACTGACTTTAGCTTTTGAAATTTTATCAAGTCCTAAATTGAAATTAAATGAAAAGATAAAGATCAACCTAATCAAAAAATTATCAGAATGTTCAGGACATTTAGGAATAGCTGGTGGGCAATATTTAGATTTAAGTTATGAGAGAAAGAAAATATCAAGGAACAAAATATTAGAAATGGAAATAAAAAAAACTGGAATGTTATTTAGTTTTTGTTGTGCAGCTCCAGCAATAATTAAGAAAAAAACAATCCAAGAAATTAAATTTTTTGAAAATATTGGATCGAAAATTGGTCTTTTATTCCAAATAGCTGATGATTTAATTGATCTGAAAAGTAATTCTAAGGAAGCCGGGAAAAAAACAGGAAAAGATCAAAAAAAAGGCAAGGCAACACTTATAAATTTAATAGGCTATGATGACTCACTTAAGTATTGTGATAAGATAATAAAAGATATTATTAAGGATTTAAGAAAATATGGTTCAAGATCTGAAAAAATAAATGAAACATTAGGCTATATATTGAATAGAAAAAAATGAAAAAAAATTATCAATTTTTAAATAATATCAACTTTCCATCTGATTTAAGAAAAGTTTCTGAAAATAATTTACAAAAAGTAGCAGATGAGGTTAGGGAGGAAATGATAAGTGCTGTTTCAGAAACAGGAGGTCACCTTGGTGCTGGTTTGGGAGTGGTTGAATTGACAGTTGCACTTCATTATGTTTTTGATACCCCAAATGATAAATTAATATGGGATGTTGGCCATCAATCTTACCCACATAAAATTTTAACTGGAAGAAAAGATAAAATTAGAACTTTACGACAGGGCGATGGTTTATCAGGCTTTACAAAAAGATCTGAAAGTGAGTATGACCCATTTGGAGCAGCACATAGTTCAACATCTATTTCATCTGCATTAGGAATTGCAGAGGCAAATAAATTAGAAAATAAGTCTTCCAATGTAATAGCTGTAATAGGTGATGGAGCAATTAGCGCAGGTATGGCTTATGAAGCCATGAATAATGCTGGGGCATCTAAAACAAAAATAATTGTTATTTTAAATGATAACGACATGTCAATTGCAAAACCAGTTGGAGCAATGAGAACTTACTTGGCAAAATTATTTACGGGTAAAATATATTTTAGTCTTAGAGAAACCTTAAAATTAATTACATCTGCATTTTCAAAAAGATTTAGTGCTAAAGCAGGAAAGGCAGAGGATTTTTTCCGTTCAGCAGTTACTGGAGGTACATTGTTTAGTTCACTTGGTTTTTATTATGCAGGTCCTATAGATGGTCATGATTTATCAAGCCTAGTTCCAATTTTAAAAAATGCAAAAGAATCAAAACATGAGGGCCCTATAATGATTCATATCAAAACTCAAAAAGGAAAAGGTTATTCTTATGCAGAAAAAGCAAATGATCATTATCATGGAGTATCAAAATTTAATGTTGAGACTGGCGAACAAGTAAAGAGCAAATCAAACCTTCCAGCTTATACAAAAGTATTTGCAAACACGTTAGTTAAACATGCTAAAAAAGATAGCAAAATAGTAGGAATAACAGCAGCGATGCCTGGAGGGACTGGCATGGATATTTTTGGCAAAGAGTTTCCAAATAGAATGTTTGATGTTGGAATAGCGGAACAACATGCTGTAACTTTTGCGGCTGGTCTCGCAACCGAGGGATACAAACCATATGCTGCAATTTATTCTACATTTTTACAGAGAGCATATGATCAAGTTGTCCACGATGTTGCCATCCAAAGTTTACCAGTTAGATTTGCGATAGATAGAGCAGGATTAGTTGGTGCTGATGGGTCAACACATGCTGGTTCATTTGATATAACTTACTTATCAACTTTACCAAACTTTGTAGTAATGGCAGCAAGTGATGAAGCTGAACTAGTTAAAATGATTAATACTTCAGTTGATATAAATGACAGACCTTCTGCAATTAGATATCCAAGAGGAACTGGAGTGGGTGCTGATCTCCCATCAATAGACGAAAAAATTGAAATTGGTAAAGGAAGAGTCGTTCAACAAGGGACACAAGTTTGTATTTTAAACCTCGGTACTCGACTTGAGGAGTGCAAGTTAGCTGTAGAGGAATTAAAAGCAAAAGGGGTTTCAACAACTTTGATAGATGCCAGATTTGTAAAGCCTTTAGACGAAGAACTTATACTAAAATCTGCTAAGGAACATGAGCTTATGATAACTATTGAAGAGGGATCAATAGGTGGTTTCGGCTCTCATGTTAAAAATTTATTAGCTGAAAGAGGAGTATTTGATAAAGGATTAAAATTTAGATCACTGACTTTACCAGATGAATTCATTGAACAAGATGATCCAAAAAAAATGTACGATAAAGCTGGATTAAACAGTTCTCAAATTTTTAAGAAAATTGCTGATATTTTGTTTCAAAAGGGAACAATAAGAGTTGTGAAAAATTAATTTAAACTAACTACATTGGGCTTTATTCATTAAGTAGTGGTCAAGTAAAACACAGTTCATCATAGCTTCACCAATTGGTACAGCTCTAATTCCTACACAAGGATCATGTCTACCTTTAACAGATATTGAAGTATTTTTCCCAAATTTATTTATAGTTTTTCTACTAGTTAAAATTGACGATGTTGGTTTGACAGCGAAAGATGCAATAATTTCTTGGCCCGTAGAAATTCCACCAAGAATTCCACCCGCTTTATTTGAATTGAATTTTAATTTATTTCCTTTTGAAGAAATTTCATCTGAATTTTGCTCTCCACTTAATTGTGCTGAGTTCATTCCTGCTCCAATATTTACACCTTTAACTGCATTAATACTCATTAGACCTGAAGCTATGTCAGTATCCAATTTTGAATAAATTGGAGCACCTAAACCAACTGGGATACCTCTCGCTCTTATTTCAATCACTGCTCCACATGAGGATCCTGATTTTCTTACACCAAGCAAATATTTTTCCCATAATTTAATCATTGATTTATCTGGACAAAAAAATGGATTTTTTGAAATTACTTTATCGTTCCATTGATTTGTATCACATCCAAGAATTCCTAGCTGAGTTACCGCACCAATTACTTTAAATTTTTTACCTAATTTTTTTTGAAGTACAACTTTTGCTATTGCACCGGCCGCAACTCTTGCTGCAGTTTCTCTAGCAGATGATCTGCCACCACCTCTATAGTCTCTAATTCCATATTTTTTAAAATAAGTAAAATCTGCATGACCTGGTCTGAACTTATCTTTAATATTACTATAATCTTTGGATCTCATATCTTTGTTGTAGATTATGAGAGAAATAGGTGTTCCTGTAGTTTTACCCTCAAATACTCCTGACAATATTTGAACTTTGTCATCCTCTTTTCTCTGAGTTGTAAATTTAGATTGTCCTGGTTTTCTTTTGTTTAATTCTGTTTGAATATCTTGCTCTTTAAGATTTATGTTTGGAGGACAACCATCAACAATACAACCAATTGCAGGTCCATGAGATTCTCCCCAAGTTGTGAAACGAAATAGCTTTCCAAAAGTATTAAATGACATTATTTATATTATATAGATTATTTTGTTTAAATTATGAATCAAAAAAATTCTTTAGGTCTTAATAGTTGCTTTCTTGATATAGATGATCCAATTCATTTATTTCATGAATGGATGGAGGAAGCAAAGAAAACTGAGCCAAATGATCCAAACGCTGTTGCTTTGGCCACATCAGATAAAAACAACATTCCTTCAGTTAGAATGGTTTTACTTAAAAATTTCAACAAAGACGGATTTGTATTTTATACAAATTTAAATAGTCAAAAGGGAAATGAATTAAAAGAAAATTCGTATGCTGCAATGTGTTTCCATTGGAAAAGTCTCCTAAGACAAATAAGAATTAATGGAAAGGTTTCATTAGTTTCTGATCACGTTGCAGATGAATATTATTCATCTAGAGCGTATGAAAGTCGGATAGGAGCATGGGCTTCTAAGCAAAGTGAAGAATTAAATTCGCGAGAACAATTGTTAAAATCTATACAAGATTACAAAAAAAAATATAGCAACAAATCAGATGTACCAAGACCAAGTCACTGGTCTGGATGGATTTTATCTCCAGATAGTATTGAATTTTGGCTAGATGGTGAGAACAGAATTCACGAGAGATTAAAATATAATAAAGATAACTCTGGGAAGTGGATAAAGTCTTTATTAAGTCCTTAAAAATTTCTTGATAAACTAAATGATGTTAATCTTTTAAGAATATTTTTTTCTTCAGAGTCTTTAAATACGCTTAGAGAATTTGAAGCTAAATTTATATAGTGTTGTGCTTTTTGATAGCATTCCTGGATTATTTTATACTTATTTATAAGAGCAATAATTTCATTAAAGTCATCTTTAGTTCTTAACTTTTTATTAAAAATGTTTGATAAAATTTTCTTTTCATCATTTCCTAATTTTTGAAAAAGTAAAATTATTGGTAAGGTAATTTTTCCTTCAAAAAAATCTTGACCAATTTTTTTACCAAATAGTTTGAGCTCAGCATTATAGTCTAGTGTGTCGTCTGCTATTTGAAAAGTTAATCCCAAGTTTCTTCCATAAAATTCTAAAGCATCTTTTTCTTTATTTTCTGCATCAGATAAAATTGCACCAACTTTAGTTGCTGCTGCAAATAACTCAGCAGTTTTAGCTGAGATTATTTTTAAATATGTTTCTTCCAGCATATCAACTTCACCTTTGTGTTGAAGTTGTAGAACTTCTCCTTGAGCAATTTTAGATGAAGTGGACGATAATAATTTTAAAACTTCTAGATTTCCGTCTTCTACCATCATTTCAAAACATCTACTCAATAGATAGTCTCCTATTAAAACTGACGAATGATTATCCCAAACTTTGTTTAAAGTTTCTTTACCTCTTCTAACGGCACCTTCATCAATTACATCATCATGCATCAACGTTGCGCTGTGAATTAATTCAACACACGCAGCTAAATTTATATCTCTAGAGCCTTTAGAGTAACCGCACAATTTTGCACTACCCAATGTTAGTAAAGCTCTTAGTCTTTTTCCTCCAGTTTCTATATGATAATCTGTCATTTTTTGAACCAGCTGTACGTCACTAGATAATTTAGATTTTATTTTTTCTTCGGTTAAAACTAGTTTTTCTTCAACCGAGTCTTTAAGCTGAAAATATGAATCATTTATCTGATTTTTAAGCTGTACAACTGTTCCCATAAGATTTTTAAATTAGTATAATTTGTTTATATATATTACTTATCAATTGACGCACCAGTTTCTTCAATTATAAGTAGTCTTTATATTCTATAAATAATTCTATAAGACTTACCTATGTTCTCTTTTTTTAAAAAGAAAAAAATTGTTGCTCACTTAAAATTAAGTGGGGTTATTGGTAATGCAGGAAAATTTAAACAAGGTATTGATTTTGCAGGTCAAGAAGAACTAATTAAAAAGGCTTTTTCTCTGAAAAAAGCGGCATGTGTTGCTATATCAATCAATTCTCCAGGAGGATCACCAGTCCAATCTCATTTAATTTACAGTTTTATTAGAGAACAAGCAAAAAAACACAAAAAAAAAGTTATTGTATTCGCTGAAGACGTGGCAGCCTCTGGAGGTTATTTGATTTCTTGTGCTGGGGACGAAATTTATGCAAATTCAAGTTCAATAATCGGATCTATAGGAGTGATATATTCTTCTTTTGGATTTACTGAGTTGATAAAAAAAATTGGGGTTGAAAGAAGAGTTCATACTGCTGGCAAGAACAAAAGCACACTTGATCCATTTTTAGAAGAAAAAAACGAGGATATTGAAAGATTAAAAAGTATTCAATTGGATCTTCATAAAGACTTTATAGATGTTGTTGAAAAAAGCAGAGGATCAAAATTAAACAAATCTGATGTGGAACTTTTTTCAGGTGAGTTTTGGTCAGGTAGTAAAGCAAAAAATTTAGGATTAATTGACGGAACAGGTAACGCACATGAAATATTAAAAGATAAATTTGGTGAAGATGTAATAATTAAAAAATTTGAAAAATCAAAAGGATGGTTAAGTCAAAAACTTTCTTCATCCAGCAATCAAGTAGATCAAATAGCAAGTATTTTAGATGAAAGATCAATTTGGCAAAGATATGGTTTCTAGAGCAAAAAAAGAAAAAAAAAAAATTCAAACATTCCAAGATACAATTTTAAATCTTCAGAAATTTTGGAGTAAAAAGGGATGTATTATTTTGCAGCCTTATGATATGGAGGTTGGTGCAGGAACTTTTCATCCAGCTACTACCCTAAGATCACTTGGAAATAAACCATGGAAAGCGGCTTACGTACAACCATCAAGAAGACCTACAGATGGAAGATATGGAGATAACCCAAATAGGTTACAACACTATTATCAATTTCAAGTTTTAATTAAACCTTCCCCTGAAAATATAAAAAAACTTTATCTAAATAGTTTATCTACTATAGGAATAGATCATAATGATCATGATATAAGATTTGTTGAAGATGATTGGGAAAGTCCAACATTAGGTGCCGCAGGATTGGGATGGGAAGTATGGTGTGACGGAATGGAAATTACTCAATTCACCTATTTTCAACAAATGGCTGGATTTGATTGTAAACCTGTGTCAGTAGAAATCACCTATGGATTAGAAAGAATTTGTATGTTCACGCAAAAACAAAAAAATGTTTATGATTTATTGTGGAATGATGAAGGTGTAAAATATCACGAAGTATTTCATCAAGCCGAAAAAGAATTTTCAGCATACAATTTTGAACACGCGAATGTAGAAACACTTTTGAAAATGTTTGAAATGCATGAATCCGAGGCAAAAGATTTGGTAGAAAAAAAAGTTTCTTTACCAGCATATGATCAATGTTTAAAAGCCAGTCATGTGTTTAATATTTTAGATGCAAGGGGTGCAATCAGTGTTGCACAAAGAGCAGGTTATATTGCTAGAATAAGAGATATTACAAAATCTGCAGCAGGCATTTGGTTAGATAGTCAAAAATAATGTCAGAATTTTTTTTAGAATTATTTAGTGAAGAAATGCCTTCAAATCTTCAACAAAATTTAAGGGAAGATTTACTTAAAAGTTTTAATGATTTTTTTTTAGAAAAATCAATTTTATTTAAAAAAAGCTCATCATGCTCAACACCAAACAGACTAGTGGTATTGTTTGAAGGAGTTCAAAAAAATGTTGTACTAAAATCTGAGGAGATTAAAGGTCCAAATATCAAGTCACCAGAGGTAGCACTAGAGGGGTTTGTTAGGTCAAATAAAATCTTAAAGAAGGATCTCTACCAAAAGAAAACAGATAAAGGAGAATTTTATTTTTTCAAGACAAAATCAAAAAAATTACATACTCATGAATTGCTAGAGGAGTTTATCCCAATATTATTAAACAAAATTCAATGGAAAAAATCAATGTATTGGGGAACTTTTGACCTAAATTGGGGTAGGCCTTTAAAGTCAATTCTAGCTGTATTAGATAAAAAAAAGTTAAATTTTAATTTTCATCACCTAACATCTTCTAACTCAACTTTTATTGATAAGGAATTTGAGGAAAATAAAAAGTCTTTCTTAGAATTTAAAAATTATAAAAGTTTTTTTAAAAAAATTGACATTATCATTGATCACAATGAAAGAAAAAAGTTAATAGAAAAAAAATTCAACAATATATTAAAAAATAAAAATATTAAGATTCAACATAATTCTAGATTACTTAATGAAGTTGTAGATTTAACAGATCAACCAAATATTCTTCTTTGTGAATTTGATAAAAAATTTTTAAATATTCCAAAAGAAATATTAATTATTACCATGCAATACCATCAAAAATATTTTCCTATATTTGATAATAAAGAAAATATTACAAATGAGTTTTTAGTGGTTGCAAACAAAAAAGATAAAAAGGGATTAATTAAATTAGGAAATGAAAGAGTAGTTGAAGCAAGATTAAGTGACGCAGAATTTTTTTGGAAAAAAGATAAATCTCAAAATATGGTCAAAAAAGTCACCGAATTAAAATCAATGAATTATTTTAAAGGATTAGGAAGTTATTTTGATAAAGCCCAAAGAATGAGAAAATTAGGTGGAATGATATCTGATGAACTTTTAATCAGTAAAGAAAAAGTCGAATTGTCAGCATCAATTTGTAAAGTTGATTTATTATCAGAACTAGTAGGTGAATTTCCAGAACTCCAAGGTGTAATGGGAGGTTATTTTGCTAACGCACAAGGTTTTGATAAAGATTTAGCTTTGGCAATAAGTGAGCAATATTTACCCACAGGTTCAGGTTCAAGAGTTCCAAAAAAACCATTTAGCATAGCACTTTCTTTGGCTGATAAGATAGATACTTTAGTCGGTTTTTTTGGTTTAAATCAAAAACCAACAAGCTCTAAAGATCCGTATGCTCTAAGAAGATTAGCATTGGGGGTAATAAGAATAATAGTTGAAAATAAAAAAGATTTTAAAATAAAAGATTTAATTAATTATTCTTTAAGCCTTTATTTAGATCAAGGTTTTGAAATTGATAACCAATCTCTACAAAATGAATTATCAGATTTTTTAATGGATAGATTAAAATATCATATGAAGGAAGAAAATATTAGAAATGATATAATTCAAGCATCAACCAGTTCTTTTAACTTAGATCAATCTGTTATTATTTTTAATAAGGCTAAACATTTAAATAAAATTATTAACAAACCAAATGGTTTAGATATTATTGCAAGCTATAAAAGAGCCTCAAACATTTTAGACGGTGAATTAAAAAATAATAAAATAGAATTATCAAATACAACTGACCCTGGTATTTTTAAAACTGAGTTAGAAAAAAATCTATTTAAAAAAATCAGTGAATTAAGTAAATACTTCTCAGGCATTAGTAAAGATGAAAATTATGTTCAAACACTGGACAATTTAGCTAGCGTCAAAAGAGAGGTTTTTGACTTTTTTGATAATGTAATTGTGAACGAAGATGATCCGGTCATAAAGAAGAATAGGCTGGAACTAATCCAAATGATGTGTAAAACGTTCAACAATTATGTTAATTTTTCTCTAATCGACTCCCGTTAATGAAAAAACTTATATTAAACTTTAATTCTAAGGAGAGTAAAAAAATTAAAAATCCTAAAAACTTTTTAGGAGGAAAAGGTGCTAATCTTTCTGAAATGGGGAGAATGGGTCTTCCAGTGCCTCCTGGTTTTACAATATCCACAAAAGTTTGTGAAATTTTTTATAAGGATAAAAAAAAATTAAATAAAAATTTAATTTCTCAAATTAAAAAAGAATTAAAATTAATTGAAAAAGATGTTTCTAAAAAATTTGGAGACTTAAAAAATCCACTTTTGTTGTCTGTACGTTCTGGTGCAAGAGTATCAATGCCAGGTATGATGGATACTATTCTAAATCTAGGCCTGAACGATAAAACAGTTAAAGCTTTAGCAATTAAAACCTCAAATGGAAGATTTGCTAAAGACAGTTATAGAAGATTTATTCAAATGTACGGTAATGTGGTAATGGGTGTAGAAGGTTATCATTTTGAGGAATTAATTGAAAATTATAAACTTACGAAAGGTGTTTTGTTAGATACAGATTTAGATGAAAGTGATTGGGATGGATTAATTGAAGACTTTAAAAGAACAGTAAGAGAAAAGGCAAAAAAAGATTTTCCCCAAGATGTTTATGAACAATTGTTAGGAGCAATATGTGCTGTATTTTTATCGTGGGAAAGTAACAGAGCAAAAGTTTATAGAAAATTAAATCAAATCCCAGCTGAGTGGGGAACTGCTGTAAATGTTCAATCAATGGTTTTTGGAAATATGGGAGATGATTGTGCAACAGGAGTTGTGTTTACAAGAAATCCATCAGATGGATCAAATGAAATATATGGTGAGTATTTAATCAATGCGCAAGGTGAAGATGTTGTAGCGGGTACAAGGACACCTCAGTATATTACTAAAAAAGCTAGACAAGATGCCAAAGTAAAAGAATTATCAATGGAAGAATCTATGCCTAAAGTTTTTAAAGAACTTCAAAAAATTTTAAAAAAATTAGAGATGCATTATAAAGATATGCAAGACGTAGAGTTTACAGTCGAAAATAGTAAACTATGGATGCTTCAAACAAGATCAGGAAAAAGAACAGCGAAATCAGCAGTCAAGATTGCAGTCAATATGGTTAAAGAAAAATTAATTTCTAAAAAAGAAGCTGTGTTAAGAATTGACCCAAACTCTTTAGATACGCTTTTGCACCCTACTTTGGATGAAAAAAGTTCAATTAATGTAATTGCAAATGGATTGCCAGCATCACCTGGTGCAGCAAGCGGTAAAGTAGTTTTTACATCAGAAGAGGCTGAAAGATTAACCGCAATGATGCAAGATACAATTTTGGTAAGAGTAGAGACTTCTCCAGAAGATATACAAGGAATGCATGCTGCTAAAGGAATTTTGACTGCCAGAGGAGGAATGACAAGTCATGCAGCTGTTGTTGCAAGAGGCATGGGAAGACCATGTGTATCAGGATCAAGTGAAATTGATATAAACTATGAAAATAGATCTTTTAAAACTTCTTCAATTGAGATTAAAGAAGGAGACATAATCACTATTGATGGCTCAACTGGAAGAATTATTGCTGGAAGCGTTTCAACTGTTAAGCCTGAAATTTCTGGTGATTTTTCCAAGTTAATGTCTTGGGCAGATAGCTTCAGGAAATTAAAAGTTAGAACAAATTCTGAGACCCCAAAAGATACCAAAACGGCAAAAGATTTTGGTGCAGAGGGTATTGGGCTATGTAGAACCGAACATATGTTTTTTGATGAAGAACGAATTTTATCTGTAAGAGAAATGATATTATCTAAAACAAAAGAAGACAGAGCAATAGCATTACAAAAATTGTTACCGCATCAAAGAAAAGATTTTATAGATATTTTTAAAATCATGAGCGGATTACCAGTCACAGTTAGATTGTTGGACCCACCATTACATGAATTTTTACCACGTACAGAAAAGGAAATTAATGAAGTTGCTAGTATAGTTAATCTCCCAGTTAAAGAGGTTGAGTCAAGAATTGAAGAGCTCCATGAGCAAAATCCTATGTTAGGTCATAGAGGATGTCGTCTGGGAATATCTTTTCCTGAAATTTATGAAATGCAATGCAAAGCAATATTTGAGGCTTTAGTTTACCTTAAAAAAAATAAAATTAAATCTGCATTTCCTGAAATAATGATACCTTTAGTATCTACAGAGGCTGAGATTAAAATAATGAAAGAATTAGTAATTAGAACTGCTAGTCAAGTTCAACAAGTAAATAAATTAAAAATAGAATTTTTAGTAGGAACAATGATTGAACTACCTAGAGCTGCAATAAAAGCAAAAGAGATTGCCAAGCATGCGGAATTCTTTAGTTTTGGAACAAATGATTTAACGCAGACTACTTTTGGGATCAGTAGAGATGATAGTGGAAAATTTTTAAATGATTATATAGAAAACAAAATATTTTCTGTTGATCCTTTTGTTTCAATAGATGAAGGAGTTTCAGATTTAGTTGAAATAGCAGTAGAAAAAGGACGAAAACAAAACAAAAATCTAAAGTTAGGTATCTGTGGAGAGCATGGAGGAGATCCTCATAGTATATCTTTTTGTTCTAATGCAGGATTGAATTATGTTTCTTGCTCACCCTACAGAGTTCCTGTCGCAAGGTTAGCTGCAGCTCAAGCTGAAATTAAAAAAAAATTAAATTAAGTAGGGGGCGTTCTGTTGCCAGGCGCCACGAACTTTGTTTGATTATAGCTAATTATTTTTCCAAAATTATATAAATTTTACGTATCTGGTCGTCCATATGACGTCTAAAAATTGAGTCGTCACAGACCATTAGATTTGTTAACATTAATCATGGCAATGTCTAAATGTAGAGAATGTGGTAAAGGAGTTTCAACACTTGCTAAAACTTGTCCACATTGCGGAGTTCCAAAACCAACAAAAAAAACTAAAAAAGTTACGAAAAAAACTACTGCACCTAAATCTACAAAAGTGATGGATCTAATGTGTGCAAATTCAAACTGCACTGCTTGGCTTCATCCAGCAAATGTACCTTATAGAGGAGATATATCCTTTTATAAATGTCCAAGATGCGACGGGTCTATGAAAAAATATTCTGCTAAAGTTGCTGAAGACGACAAGCGAAGAGTTAAGGGAATGGCACAGGCAATGTATAAAAAGCTTCATGAGGAGAATGCAGCTGAAGTTGCTCGTTTGAGAAAAAGTTCACAAAGTAAATCATATAATCCATCTAGCACTTCTACAACTTTATCAAGCACTTCTACAAATTATAACAAATCATCAGTAGAAAAAGGTGCATATGATAAATTTCTAGATGGAAGTTTAGATCTAGCAACTGCATTTTGGTTATTTGGTATATTTGGTTCGTTTATCGCAAGTTTTGGTTTAACATTGCTTGCTGAGTCTATTAGCAAAATATTTTATATACCGTTCGTTGCTGTTAATGTAGGGATAATTGCATGTTTATGGGAATGTGCTGAAAATTATAAAAAAGAAAAATTACAAAAAAAACAAAGTGCAGTCTGGGGTTATTTAACTCAAGTATTTTGTTTTGTAGGTGCTTTAGGTCTTATATCAACGACTATAGACATATTTAAAACTTTATAGATTAAAATGCATGCAGTAAGAGATCTAATAGCTGATATATTGGGTGTTTCACCAGATGCTGCTACGTTTATAATTTGTGTGCCAGCTTTGATACTTGCAATATATCTTATGAAAAAATAATTTTTCTGGTCGTCCTATAGTCGTCCAACTAAGTTGTATTTTTAAATTTACGTTGATAATTAAAACTTATTTTAAAATAGTAGGGGGCGTTCTGTGTCCCCCGAGAAACAAATCATACCAAAATACCTAGGTAATTTAAATACTTCATTGAAGACTTCATTGAAAGTTTGACCTTTTTTCAAAAACCCCGTTTCTAGACTTCATTGAGAATTGGGGTAAAATTTGAATATGAAAAAAACTAAATCAAACGATGTAGTATTGAGAGCAAACAATATGAAATTTTCTAATGGTGCTAGTTATAGTGGTGCCATAAAAGATGTTTTAGATAGTAGACCTCATGGACATGGAATTTATTTTTATCCAGATCATTTAGATGAAGGTGTAGGAGATCATTATTATAGAGGAAACTTTAATAATTCAAAGTTTCATGGTCATGGAGAATATGTATCTAAACAATATACTTATAAAGGTGATTTTAAAAATCAAAAGTTTCATGGGAAGGGAGAATATTTACGAGAAGGGTATAGTTATAAAGGTGATTTTAAAAATGATTTACCTGAAGGTAAAGGAGTAGAGATTTCACTTAAAAGTGACGCGATTTATACAGGTACATTTAAAAAAGGAAAAAAACACGGTTATGTAATTTCAAAATCTTATAAAACTAAAAAGGTTATTTTTAAAGGGCAGTGGGCAAATGGTCAGATGTTAAAAGGAACTTTTGAGTTCCCAGATGGTGGAATTTATAGTGGACAATTCAAAAACAGCGCAATGCACGGAAAAGGAACTTTAAAAGAGACCAAGGGAAAAAAAGCGGGAGAAGTTTACGAAGGTACTTGGAAAGAAGGAAAAATGCATGGAACTTTTATTTTTAAAGATAAAAAAGGAAAAAAAAGAAAAGAACTTTGGAAGGATGATAATTTCATCAAGTTAATTAAATAAATTTAATTATGAAGAAAAATATTAACAACCTTGACTTTGATGACTTGATTAGAAACCTTAACCTAAAAAAATTTATCAAATATTTAGACAAGCAGTGTAAATATAAATTTAAAATTTCTCCTTTACCTTGGATGGATAAAAAATTTCCTGATGTATTCAATGACCTTGTAAGTTCAAGTTTAGGTAAAAATATCACTCATAAAAAATTATTAGATGGTATTTATAAAAATGAAGGAGATTTTATACATGCCGCAATTGAAAATGGTACATTACTAAAAAATGCGGATATTAATTTTAAACTTGAAAGGTCTATCTATATTAGATTTGATGATAATGATTCCGTATATGATCATTATTATGATTATCAAATAATAAGTTCAAAAATTAACAAATGTTATTACATATTAGTTTACCATACTTGTCCAGGTGTAGACGATGATATATATTTTTGTAAAAAGAAATCAAAAGATAGAAATTCAGCAATAAAATTTGTTAAAAAAGAACATGTTCAATTAAAAAAATATTATAAGATTAGAGGTCATAAAATCGTAACTTAATTGTTGTTTTCAAACTTCATTGAAACTTCATTGAACCTTCATTGAACTTTATTTTAAGAAAATGAGAGTGGATAAGGGAATCCTTTATTAAGGGGCGTTCTGTTGCCAGGTGCCCCAGACCCCGTTTGCTTAATTAACTAAGTTAATTAGGCAGCAAGTGCGTAACTTTCGTTAGCAATTATAAATTAGCCCGTTACGGTGGAACAATCCCGAACGAAAGAATAGCCTTTAGTCACCCGTCGAATCTATTTCACCCCCATGAGTTGTAATGGTGGAGGTGGTGGGTACTGCCCCCACGTCCGCAATGGTTATTACGAAATTCGTTTATCGTCGTAGTTGGAAAACCAACATTATTAATATAAAAGTAATTACAACAGATTCAATAACAATCATGAAATTAACTAAAGAACAACAAGAAGAAATAAAAAATCAGCAATCTCAAAGTAATCAAACTAAAAGAGTTACCGCTCCTGAGCTTGAAAAAATCCTATATGAAGCAATTCCAGCTTTAGATCATGGTTTTGTCAGAGTTGTTGATTATATGGGTGATGACACATCTATAGTTCAATCAGCCAGAGTATCATACGGAAAAGGAACGAAACAAGTTTCAACAGACAAAGGACTAATTAAATATTTGATGAGACATTGGCACAGTACGCCATTTGAAATGTGTGAAATTAAATATCATGTTAAGCTTCCGATATTTATTGCAAGACAATGGATAAGACATAGAACAGCTAATGTAAATGAATACTCTGCAAGGTATTCAATTTTAGATAAAGAATTTTATTTGCCATCACAAGAAAATTTAGCTGCTCAATCAACTAGTAACCGACAAGGTAGAGGAGATGTATTGGAAGGAAAACAGGCAGAGGAAGTTTTGGAACTTTTAAAAAGTGATGCAGAGAGAACTTATGATAATTATGAGACTATGCTAAATGAAAGATTTGATGGATCAACTATTGATGAAAATAAAAAAGGTTTAGCAAGAGAACTCGCAAGAATGAATTTAACACTAAATACTTACACCCAATGGTATTGGAAAACTGATTTATTAAATTTGATGAATTTTTTAAGATTAAGAGCTGATAGTCATGCTCAATATGAAATTAGAGTTTATGCCGACATAATGCTGGATACTGTAAAAAAATGGGTTCCCACAACTTATGATGCTTTTATGGATTATAGAGTCGGTGGTACTGAGGTTTCTGCAAAAGGAAAATTAATTATTCAAAAACTTATCAAAGGTGAAAATGTAGATGTTGAGAGTTCTGGATTGTCTAAAAGAGAGTGGAATGAATTAATGTCTGCTTTTGATCTTAAAGATAAGTTGATTTGATTTTTTCAGCAAAATTTAAATATATTTTAGAAATTTTATGTTCAGGGTTAGCCTCTACAATTGGTCTTCCTTGATCACCAGTTTTACCCACTTCAGGATTAATTGGGATTTCGCCTAAAAATTCTTTTTGAAATTCGTCTGCAGTTTTCTTTACTCCCCCTTCTCCAAAAATTTTATATTTTTTTCCATCATCACCTATGAAAAAACTCATGTTGTCAACTAAACCCAAAATTTTAATTCCAAGTTTATCAAACATTTTGATTCCTCTCTTAACATCTAAAAGAGCCACTTCTTGAGGTGTACTTACAATTATTGCACCATCCATTTTTATTTCTTGAGAAAATGTAAGTTGAGTATCACCAGTTCCTGGCGGCATATCAACAATAATAAAATCCAAATCTTTCCAATTTACTTTCTGAGTAAAAGTTTTAATTGCACTTGTAACCATAGGACCACGCCATATCATTGGAGTTTGTTGATCAGCTAAAAAACCAATAGACATGCATTGAATGTCATATTTTGTAATTGGATCTAATTTTTGACCATCACTTTTTGGTTTTTCATTAATATTAAACATTTTAGGAATTGATGGACCATAAATATCTGCATCTAGAAGACCAACTTTGCATCCAATTTTTTTTAATGCTAAAGCAAGATTCGTTGCAAATGTAGATTTTCCAACACCACCTTTTGCACTGGAGATTGCAATTGTAAATTTGGTTCCAAGAATAGGATTTTTAGTGAATTTTTTAGGCTCTAGCTTACTTTTCATTGCGGCACTAAGTTCAGGTTTTTTATCAGTCATAAAAGTATCATTACTTGTTTTTTGTAATAAAGACACTATATACTTTTGCATATGTCAGACGATTTTAAAGGTCAAAGTCCTTGGGGAGCACCTCCGGGTGGAGGAGGAAGTGGTAATGGATCAGGTAGAGGTCCAACACCACCAAATGTTGACGAATTAATTAGAGATCTTCAAGATAAAATTAAAAGATTTTTACCTGGAGGAAAAACTTCAGGAGGAAAATCAATAAGTTTAATTTTATTGGTTTTAGTTTTTGTATGGTTAGCGAGCGGACTTTATAGAGTATTACCCGATGAACAAGGCGTTGTGCTAAGATTTGGTAAGTTTGTAAAAACTACACAGCCTGGTTTGAACTATCATATACCTTTTCCTGTTGAGACTGTTCAAACACCGAAAGTCACTAAGGTTAATAGAATGGATATTGGATTTAGATCTGAGAGGGACAGTGGTTTTTCTACAGGTGGTGGTGTTGCTGATGTTCCACAAGAAAGCTTAATGTTAACTGGAGATGAAAATATTGTTAATATAGATTTTTCAGTATTCTGGGTAATTAAAGATGCTGGTAATTTTTTATTTAAAATTCAAGACCCAGAAGGCACAGTTAAAGCAGCTGCTGAAACTGCAATGAGAGAAGTAATTGCAAAGAGCGATATTCAGCCAATTTTAACAGAAGGTAGATCTAAAATTGAGGTTGAGACACAAAATATAATACAAAGCATTTTAGATGATTACGAAAGTGGAATTCAAATTACACAAGTTCAAACTCAAAAAGCTGACCCACCAGATCAAGTAATTGATGCATTTAGAGATGTACAAGCTGCAAGAGCAGATATGGAAAGATCTAAAAATGAAGCTGAAGCATATGCAAATGATGTAATTCCAAGAGCACGAGGTGAAGCGCAAAAAATTCTACAAGCAGCAGAAGCATATAAAAAAGAAGTAGTTGCAAAAGCAGAGGGTGAAGCGAGTAGATTTATAGCCATATACAATGAGTATAAAAATGCGAAAGCAGTTACTCAAGAAAGAATGTATTTAGAAACTATGGAAAAAGTTTTAGCAGACATTGATAAAGTAATTATTGAAAAAAATGCAGGTTCAGGTGTAGTTCCATACTTGCCTTTGCCTGAATTAAAAAAGAAAGCGACAAATTAAAAT
>NZ_CVSB01000046.1 GCF_001179845.1 Candidatus Pelagibacter communis
ATGAAGTAAACACTCCTTTTTTTAAAAAAGAGGATTGATCTTTTATTTTTACACTTTTTGCTTTTAATCTCGGGTCGTTATTACTATTTCCAAATAATGATTTATTAAATTCTATGTTTAAATCTTTACCATATAGATTATCATTTTCAGTGTTAATCATAACCTCATTTAATAAATATTTGTTTTGCTGATTATCAAGAAATTTTACGTCTTTACCATAAACTTTATCATTATTTGTATTAATCATCACTTCATTTAATAAATATTTGTTTTGTTGATTATCTATAAATTTTAATTCTTTACCTAAAAACTTATTTGTTTTTAAATCAAACAAAAATTCATAAAGTTCAAAATAATTATCAATATCATCTTCAATTTTTGCGAATTCATTAGAGCTTATCTTTCGATCAGTAATATCATATTCAAAGCTTTTAAGATCAATATTATAAATTTCATTGTAAATAATTTTAGATTTTGTTTTTGATAGAATTTTGTTATCAAAAGTTGACAAAATAAATTCTGATCCAGATGCATTAATATTGTTTAAATTATCTTTAAATTGAACATCATTAAATATTTTATACAGGCCTGTTTCTTTATTATATTCAAATTTTTCAGAACTAATGAATATATTCTCACCAACTAAAATTTGAACATCTCCTTCACCAGAGATAATTTTTCCATTTTCTAAAATTTTTATTGAATTGCTTGAATAATTAATTTCCTCACTATTTAATGGAATATTAAA
>NZ_CVSB01000047.1 GCF_001179845.1 Candidatus Pelagibacter communis
AAGAATTTAATGAATGGAATGGCGAAGCGTTAATTACTTCTTTAAAAGATAAATCAATGAGAAAATTAAACTTTCAAAATTTGTCTAATATTGAAGAAACAATTATTTTCAAAGATAAAATTGGAAGAATAAGAGACATACAAGTTCACCCTGTTAATGGAAAAATATATTTTCTTGCGGGAAATAGCTTATGGCTAATGGAAAAAAATAACAATTAAACTAGAAAAAGATTTTAGTAGAAATAATGAAAAAAATAATATCTTTACTATGTGTCATTCTTTTTTTTAATATAGAGCTAATTGCAATGGAAAAACGACCTTATCATCATTTACCAGATGGAACTTTTAGGAATCCTGAAGGATCTCCAGTTCGATCAAATGATATAAAATTTTCCTATAGAACATTTATAAAAGAAAAAAAGAAAATTGATATTACTGTTCCAAAAGATCATGTCATCGATAAAAAAATTGTTAGAGAAAATTTAGAAAAATTTAAAGATGATAATTATATTGCTTGGATAGGACATGCTACATTCTTAATTAAATTAGGCGAAACAACAATTATTACAGATCCAGTTTTTTCAAAAAATGCTGGACCTTTGATATTTGGTCCAAAAAGATATGTTGACCCAGCTATTCAATTGAAAGAAATTCCAAAAACAGATGTATTTCTGCTTACTCACAATCATTATGACCATC
>NZ_CVSB01000048.1 GCF_001179845.1 Candidatus Pelagibacter communis
GCTTATGGTGACAAATGTTCAGGTACTAATCATATTTTACCTACTAAAGGCGCTGGAAGATATACGGGTGGTTTGTTTGTAGGAAAATTTATTAAAACTTTAAGTTTCCAAAGAATGACAAAAGAATCTACTGAACTTGTCGGTGCAGCTGCTGCTAGAATATCTAGATATGAGGGTATGGAAGCGCATGCAAGAACAGGTGACGTTAGATTAAAAAAATACGGATACTCAAATTAATTTTGTAATCACTAAATAATTTCTGTAATCTTTTTAAAGGTGAAAGATATATTTATAGAGGATAATGGCAAAGGTCATGCATTTGTATTTGTGCATGGTTTTCTTGGATCATCAGAAATGTGGTCTTTGCAAAAGGATTATTTCAAATCAAAATTTAGAATAATTTCACCTGCTTTACCTGGTTTTGGTGAAAGTCATAAAGCTCCTTCATTAAATTCAATTAATGATATGGCTAAATTTGTTTTGGAAATAATAGAAGAAAAGAAAATTAATAAATTTCATTTAATTGGACATTCCATGGGTGGAATGATTGTTCAAGAAATAGCAAAAATTGCAGGTGATAAAATTGAAAAACTAATTTGTTTTGCAACTAGCTCTATTGGGGAAATACCAGGTAGATTTGAAACAATGGATGAATCTATTAGGAGATTAAAAGAAGAAGGTATCAGTGAATTAAAAACTAGAATTCCTCCAAAGTGGTTTGTTAAAGGCAATAAAGATAAAAATTATTTCTTTTGTGAAAATGCTGTAACAAATATTTCAGAAGAAACAGCATCAAATGCGCTTCATGCAATGAAACAATGGAATGGATTTGAAAATCTTAAAAATATTAAAAATCAAACATTGATTGTTTGGGGAGATAAAGATACCGCATATAATCTTGAGCAAGTAGAAACATTGAATAAGAATATCCCTAACAGCGAACTTAAAATTATTAATGGATGTAGTCATAATGCTCACTTAGAAGAGCCAAATAAAATTAATCAAATAATTGATGAGTTCTTGTCTAATTAAATTGAACTTATAACTTCTTTAAGAACATATAAACTTATCACAGTCATAATTGTAATAATTATCCAATTTATTATTTTCCATATTTTCTGATTATTTAAATACTTAGAAAAATAAGTTGAGGCATATCCAATTGAAAAAAAGAATAATAAAGATGCTAGAGAGGCTCCAATACCAAAAGTAATTTTTTGAGATAAAATAAAATTTTTTGAAAAATTTCCTAAAAAGAAAACTGTGTCTGAATAAACATGAGGATTTAAATAAGTAAAACCAAGAGTTTTTAAAAATATTTTTAAAGCAGAAATACTATTAGTTTCTTCATTTAAATTTATGTTTTCGTTTCTTGATTTAATTTTTGAATAAATAAAATGAACTAAAAACAATAATAATAAAATATTAAAAATTAATTCAATTAATGAATTAAAATATTGACTAAAATAATGAAATAAAAATATCCCTGTAAAAATTAATAAACAATCTGATATTGAGCAAATTAAACAGACAAGAAATACGTGTTGGTTTTTTAAGCCTTGTTCAATAACAAAAATATTTTGAGCACCAATGGCTAAAATAAGACTTAAGCTGGTTAAAAAACCTAATAAAGCATACTCCATTAGGATTAATTAAACTCTTTTTTTACCTTGAACAACCCTATCAAGAATAAGAGCTACAAATAATATAGCAACACCTGCTAAAATTCCTTGTCCAACATTAGCATACTGAAGCGCTTCTAAAACATCTTGCCCAAGTCCTTTTGCACCAATTAGAGATGCAACTACTACCATTGCTAAACTTAACATTACCGTCTGGTTTACACCCGCCAAGATAGACGGAGTAGCTAAAGGTAAGTCAACTTTTCTTAACAAATACCACTTGGATGCTCCATAAGCGATTGCAGCTTCCCTAATTGTTTCAGGCACACCTCTTAATCCAAGAACTGTTAATCTAACTACAGGGGTTCCTCCAAAAATCATTGTAATA
This sequence comes from Candidatus Pelagibacter communis, assembly GCF_001179845.1. Classification (GTDB taxonomy): domain Bacteria; phylum Pseudomonadota; class Alphaproteobacteria; order Pelagibacterales; family Pelagibacteraceae; genus Pelagibacter; species Pelagibacter ubique_Q. The sequence goes on from NZ_CVSB01000048.1 coordinate 2,011, forward strand.
ATTACTGCAGCGACCTTCCCTGTTCCAAAAAAAGCAATTACTGGAATCATAAATACAAAAGCTGGCATTGTTTGCATGAAATCCATTATTGGTCTTATCATTGAATAAAACCTTTGACGTCTTGCACAAAATATTCCAAGTGGAATTCCAATAACTATACTTAATACAGCAGCTGTTCCAAGCAGAGCCAAAGTAGTCATAGCTTTTACCCAAAAACCTAAAAATCCCATATAACATAGAAATCCTGCTGAATAAATCGCAGCTCTTGGGCCCGCAGCTAGACCTGTTAAAGTTACTATAGTTGTAATAATCACTATCCATGGAGTTTTTACAAACAATAGTTCTAAGAAATCTAATACTGATCTAATACCAATAGTGATTGCTGTAAATAAAGCATCTCCTTTTAAAACAGCATAATCAAAAATAGTTTCAACCCATTTAATTGAAGTAAGTCTTATGTCTGGATGAGTTGGAAAATCATCCATTATAGTAATAACTCCTGGAAAACTATAATGCACAACTGAGAAAAACATAATCACTGCAGCAAAAATTGTACTAGAGACAAAATTTTTATTTTGCATTCCTGGTCTTATCGTTTTGTCTGATAACCACTCTGAATATCTTTTTTCTAAAATAGAATTAGCTAAAATCCCTTGGACTATTTTAATTGAAATTAATAAAGCAATACCAAAAATTGTAATCCAAATTGCAGATGCTTCAATCCTAGCAACTTCGTCAATATACCCCTGCATCGCATCTTCTAATGATTTAATGTTACGTTTATAAACATCAACTTTATCTGGGTTATTTGTTATGGCCGCTTCTAGCTGTTTGTTTCTAAATGCAATTGTAGATTCTACTTGTTTTATTTTTTCAACAGCCTCTTTAGTAATATTTCCAAACAACCCTCTTATAATTTGAACAACTGAAAATGTTTCAATTATTAAAAAAGCTAGTGCCCAATTCCATATATTTCTCATTCCAAACCAAATAGGACCTAGAATTCCTGCATATAAGTTAAATGAAAAAGAAAACGTTGGTTTACTTCCAATTTTTTGAAACTCTTTAATGTAATATTCTGGATTTGATTTAACAAAGTCAGTAATAAGTTCTGATCTAGTAGGATTATTTATTTGCTTATTCTCCATCCCCGCCCTCTATCACTGCTTTTAAAAGATCTGATTGTGTAATAACTCCAATATTTTTTTGATCATTATTTTTGACAACTAATGGCTTATCTTTGGATTTTGAAACTTCAATTAATCTACTTAATAATACATGCTCATCTACACTTTGTAAATTTTCTTCCAGTTTACCATTTGAATTTTCATAACTTTCAACTGTTTGCATAATTGTTTTTGCCTGAACAACTTTAAGTCTTGAAATTCCTTTAACAAAGTCAGCAACATATTCGTCAGCTGGGTTAACTACAATTTCTTCAGGGGTACCAATTTGAATTACCTTTCCATCTCTCATAATAGCAATTCTATGCCCTACTCTTACTGCCTCATCTAAATCGTGAGTTATAAAAACTGTTGTCTTTTTCATCTGTTTTGAAAGTTTGATAAATTCTGATTGAAGTTGTCTTCTAATTAGTGGGTCTAATGCACTAAAAGGTTCATCCATTAAAAGAAATTCTGGGTCTGCAGCTAATGCTCTTGCAAGTCCTACTCTTTGTTGCATACCTCCTGATAATTCATGAGCAAATTTGTTACCCCAACCTTGTAATTCAACAATTTCTAAAATTTTATTAGCTGCATCTAAACGATCATTTTTACTTACTCCTCTTATTTCAAGAGGCATTGCAATATTATCTACAACCGATCTGTGAGGCATTAGAGCAAAGTTTTGAAAAACCATACCTATTTTTTTGTTTCTTAATTCTTGTAAATGCTCACGATCAAGCTGCATTACATCTTGCCCATTTATCAAAATCTTTCCTGAAGTTGGTTCTAAAAGTCTGTTTATGTGTCTAACTAGTGTAGATTTTCCACTACCTGAAAGGCCCATTACACAAAATATTTCACCTTGATTAACATCAAATGAAACATCAGAAACACCAATGACTGAATTGTATTCTTCTAAAGCTTCTGTTTTTGAAATTCCTTTATTTTGGATTGCATCTAATGCTTCGGGCGAAGTATTGCCAAATACTTTCCAAACATTTTCAATTTTTATAGCTGAACTCGATGAATCCATATTCGTTTTTATTATAGGAAAATATACTCGGCAATCTTAAATTGCCGAGTATAAAATTTAATTTAGATTATAATCCTAACCAACCGTCTACAGTTGATTTATTTGCTTCCATCCAAGCTCTAGCAACAGCAGCTGGATCTTTCTTCTCAACTGAAACTGCATAAGCCATTGCAGAAACATCATCAGCTGTTAATTGAAAATTCTTGAAGAATTCTACAATCGCTGGTGATTGACTCTCTAAAGAAGTAGCCCAACCGATTTGGATTTGCTTAAGCGCATCTTTAGATGCAACATAAGATTTCTTATACCAGTCAGCATCTGCTTTAGGTTGAATCATTTTATATTTTGCAGGATCATATTTTGGTTCTGTTAACATCACTACGTCAGCCATTCCCCAAATTGCATGAGGTTTGTAACAATAGAATGCATAACCTTCACCTTTTTTGATTGAGTCTAGTACTCTTGCATTTTTAACTGCTTCAGCAGCTCTAACTGCTTCAATACCAGCATCATATAAACCATAGTCTCTTAATTTAACTTGGTTTACATTTGCAGAAGCCCAACCATCAGCACCAATCCAAAACTCACCTTTTCCATTGCCATCACTATCCATAGCTTTAACAACTTCAGGTCTTGCTAAGTCTTCAATTGCTGTAATATTCATTTTTTTAGCAAACTGTTGAGAAACACAATAACCTTGGTTTCCTTCATAAGGTTTGCTGCTTAATTTTAAAGTTCCTTTTGGAACTAAATCATTTGTATAAGCTTCTTGGTTTGGTAACCAAATATCAGGATGCACATCGATTTCACCCTTACCTCTATC
>NZ_CVSB01000049.1 GCF_001179845.1 Candidatus Pelagibacter communis
CTCTTGAAAACATTAAAAACAATAAAGAATTAAGGCATTTAGCATTAATAAAACAAAGCAGATTATCTGTCATGCCAATTGACTCTAAGAGCTGGAAAATTATAAATAATATGAGTAAAATTTAAAAAATTAATTATTTCATGCCTAAAAAAAAAAAGAAAAAAACTAAAGTAAGAAAAAGAGCTTCAAAAAAAGTTAAGAAGAAATCGAAATTAAGAAACAAAGTTAAAGTTAAAAAAAAAATTAACAATTCATCAGAAGAACTTATTATTAAAACTAAACCTGAATGGATTAAGAGTGGTTTTGTTACAAAAAGTAAATATCAGGACAAATATTCTCAATCAATTAAAAATAATAATGAGTTTTGGAAAAAAGAAGGAAAAAGAATTACATGGATAAAACCATACAAAAAAATTAAAGATGTAAAATACAGCTCTAAAGAAGTTAAAATAAAATGGTTTCAAGACGGCACATTAAATGCATCTGCAAATTGTATTGATAGACATTTAAAAGATAAAAAAGATAAAACTGCAATAATTTGGGTTGGAGATGATCCAAAGGATAATCAGAAAATATCATATAAACAACTCCATCAAAAAGTTTCGAAAGCAGCAAATGGTCTTAAAAAATTAGGAATTAAAAAGGGTGACAGAGTCACAATTTATTTAACTATGATACCTGAGCTTGCAATTTTGATGCTTGCATGTGTTAGAATTGGAGCTGTTCACTCAATCATTTTTGGTGGTTTTTCAGCAGAATCGATTTCTGGAAGAGTAAATGATTGCAAATCTGAATATATTATTACAGCAGATGAAGGCGTTAGAGGTGGAAAAACTATTCCACTTAAAGATACTGTAGATGAAGCTCTAATGAGTTGTCCAAATGTTAAAAAATGTATTGTTGTCAAACGTACAGGTAACTATATCAACTGGGATCAAAATAGAGATGTTTGGTACCACAATTTAATTAAAGATGCTCCTAATCACTGTGAACCAGAAGAAATGAATGCTGAAGATCCTTTGTTTATTTTATATACTTCAGGTTCTACAGGCAAACCTAAAGGAGTTCTTCACACGACGGGTGGTTATATGGTTTACGCATCAATGACTCATCAATATATTTTTAATTATAAACCAAAGGATATTTATTGGTGCACTGCTGATATTGGGTGGGTAACCGGACATAGTTATATTATTTATGGACCCCTAGCGAATGGCGCTACTACTATCATGTTTGAGGGAATTCCAAATTATCCTGATAGTTCTAGGTGGTGGCAAATAGTTGACAAATACAAAGTAAATACTTTCTACACAGCTCCAACAGCAATAAGAGCTTTGATGCGTGAAGGAGATAAACCAGTTAAAAAAACCTCTAGAAAATCACTTAAGCTTTTAGGAACGGTGGGAGAACCAATAAATCCAGAGGCTTGGATGTGGTACTATAAAACTGTTGGTAATTCTAAATGCCCAATTGTAGACACTTGGTGGCAAACAGAAACTGGAGGCATAATGATCGCTCCTCAAACTGGTGCTATGAATCTAAAACCAGGTTCTGCAACAAAACCTTTCTATGGAATTAAACCAGTATTAGTAGATAAACAAGGTAAAGAAATTAAAGGACCTGGAGAAGGCAGGCTATGTATTGCTCAATCTTGGCCTGGACAAATGAGATCAGTTTATGGTGATCACCAAAGATTTATTGATACATATTTTTCACAGTTTAATGGAAAATACTTCACAGGTGATGGATGTAGGAGAGATAAAGACGGATATTATTGGATCACAGGTCGTGTAGATGATGTAATTATTGTTTCAGGACACAACCTAGGAACAGCTGAAATTGAAAGTGCATTTGTTGCACATCCGAAAGTAGCTGAGGCCGCTGTAGTTGGTTACCCTCATGATATTAAAGGGAATGGATTATATTGTTATGTAACTTTAAACGCTGGAGAAACAGAAACTGGTGAACTTGAGAGAGATCTTAAGCTTTGGGTAAGAAAACAAATCGGACCTCTTGCAACTCCAGATCTAATTCATTTTACACCAGGTCTTCCCAAAACAAGATCAGGAAAAATAATGAGAAGGATTTTAAGAAAAATTGCTGCAAATGAACATGGTCAACTAGGAGATACAACTACTCTAGCAGATCCAAGTGTTGTTGATAGTTTGGTTGAAAATAGAAAAAATATTTAAAACTGAATTAAGTCTTTAAACTCTTGTTTAACAACATCCCATTTTAAAATCATCGAATTTAAAACAATCTTTCGATCTAAAGTTTTTAATTCATCTGCAATCGGAGCCCATTTATATAAAGAGAGTGCACTAGGATTAAAAGGCAAATCCTCATAATAAATATCCCAATTTATTTTATCCAATCTTTCATCAAAACTTTTCCTAGCTTCATCAATAATATTTAATGGCATCTTATTAGAAATTTCATCATCTAAAATTTTATTAAAAATTTCGTTTGCTTTATGAATATCATGAAAATTGAAATTAACTTTCAAATATGAAAAAGTAAAAAAAGTTAAATCTTGTAATGCAACCGAATAAATATTCCATTTAGCAAGATTTACCGATGACATAAATTCATCATTATCAAAATGAAGAACATATCTTGTTCCCATTCTAGTTTTTAGATAATTATATAAAGTAACTTGAGTGGCCCATGCAGATTTAGTTTGAATAAACTGCTCTAATTCATCTAAAGTTTTTATTTTTTTCTTTGGAATAAACGCCTTAAACATGGCGAATAAATATGTTTTAAAATCGTCAAGTTTTATATCTCTCCAAGTTAATTTATATTTTCCCATGTAAATTTGTAAGTGCGCCAATTATATCTTAAAAAAGTCAGTAAATAAGTACCTAATATGATCAATTTTTAGGGTTTTCAAAGCTCTCATAATGGTTATGGTTTTACCCAGTTATAACTAAAAAGAGAGGTATAAATGTCAAATCAACAAAAACACTGGGAAAAAACCAGGTCATTGTTATTTATAACATTGGCAATTTGGTTTGTTTTCTCAATTGGCATCTTTCTCTTTGGAGCTGAAATGAACGAGGTCACAGGACCTTTCGGTTATCCATGGACATATTGGTTTACATGTCAGGGATCTCTTGGCGCTTTCGTAATCCTAATTTTTTGGTTTGCGAACAGACAAGAAAAAATCGATGAAGAGTTCGGCTTTAGCGAAAGAGAGGACGAATAATGAAAGGTAATTTCATAGATAATTTGCCTAAGGTTTATGGAATCTATACTGGAGGATTTATAGGTTTTATAATCATCATGGCAATTGCTGAACAGATGGGTATGACAGCTAAAGCGATCGGTATCGCTTTCGTTGCATTTACTGTATTCATCTATGCATTAATCGGTTGGCTATCAAGAACAGCCCAAGCGGATGCATATTACGTAGCTGGTAGGCAAGTACCAACAGTCTTCAACGGAATGGCGACTGCAGCAGACTGGATGTCTGGTGCTTCATTCGTTGCAATGGCGGGTGGTATTTACTTTAAAGGTTACGGCTATATGGCTCTACTTGTAGGTTGGACTGGTGGTTACGTGCTTGTTGCATCTTTGTTAGCACCATACTTAAGAAAATTTGGCTGTTATACAGTTCCAGATTTTATAGGTACTAGATACGGTGGTAATTTAGCTAGATTTAGCGCAGTTGTAGTTTTAACTGTTGCTTCATTTACTTATGTGACTGCACAAATTAACGCTACAGGTACTATTGCATCTGTTGCACTTGATATCCCATTCCAATACGCAGTTTATGTTGGACTAATAAGTATTTTATTATGTTCAATGTTAGGTGGTATGAGAGGGGTAACTTGGACACAGGTTGCACAATATATCGTACTGATTATAGCTTACTTACTTCCAGTTTTCTGGATCAGTAACAAAATGGGTGCGGGTTTCTTCCCTCACTTTATGTTAGCTGACGAGGTAGCTAGAATTGGTGAATTAGAACAACAGTTTGGTTTTGTTAAAAACGCAGCTGCTGATCTAAAATCAGTACCTAAAGGCTTAGCAGGAATAACTAAAGCTCACTCTGCAGTGAACGCTACACCTTGGGCATTTATTTCATTAGCACTAGCGATGATGATGGGAACAGCTTCATTACCGCACGTGATGATGAGATACTTTACTACTCCAAGTGTAAAAGCAGCTAGAAAATCAGTAGGTTGGTCATTATTCTTTATCTTCCTACTTTATTCTTCTGCTCCAATGTTAGCTACATTATCTAAGTTATCATTGATCGACCCGAATTTACCAACTGGTATTATCGGTAAAACATTTGCAGAAGTGGAAGCGATAGATTGGTACCAAAACTGGAACCAAGCAAACCTAATGTTTATCAGCGACTTTAACGGAAATGGAACTCTGGAATTAAATGAGTTCTTCATGGGTGGTAAAGCCGTTGTATTAGCAACACCAGAGATAGCTGGATTACCTTATGTAATTTCAGGTCTGGTTGCTGCAGGAGGTATGGCAGCTGCCATGTCAACTGCTGATGGTTTGATTCTAGCAATTGCAAACGCTATATCACATGATGTTTACTATAAGATCATTGATCCAAAAGCGGAAACTGCAAAAAGACTACTTGTTGCAAGGGTATTACTTGTAGTAATTGGTTTTGCTGGAGCAACTATTGCAGCAATGGAGATTCAAGGAATCTTAGGTTCAGTTATCTGGGCTTTTGATTTTGCGATGTCTGGATTGTTCTTCCCACTTGTACTTGGTGTATGGTGGAAGAGAGCTAATAGACAAGGTGCGATTGCTGGTATGCTAGGTGGTCTAATCGCCGGTGCTTGGTACTTAATTTGGGTACGAACTGGTGGAAGCGGATTCCTAGGAATTACACAGTTAACATTTGGTATCTTCGGATCAGCTGTTAGTTTAGTTTTAATGGTAGTAGTTAGTTTAATGACTGCAGAACCAGATAAAGCTACTCAAAAAATGGTTGATGAAGTACGTGTACCAAGTGGTAAAACAATTCTTGGTAAATCACACTAAATAATCTTTTAAAGGGGCGATTAATTTCGCCCCTTTTATTTCAATACATTTTCCAATATAAATTTTAAATGTCAGCAAATTTTCATCCTTTAATATATTTTATAGATTATTTGCTTGGGATCATAATGTGGACTCTAATTGGAAGAGTAGCGATGAATATTTTTCAAAGAGAAGACTCTCAATTCTTTTTCATGAGAGTATTTGTTAAATATACAAACCCTTTAATTAAATTATTTAAACCAATCACACCTTCATTTATTATTGGGCCATTGGTGCCTTTATATGTAGCTTGGTTCTTTTACATGATCAGATTTTATTTAATGCCTTGGATCTTGGGCTATTCAGTGATGGGAATGTTGTCATTTCCTTTAGAGAGTGAAATTTCTAGACAAATTTATCAATTTTTTAATTCATTTTAATTTTTAAAATTGATACTAGTTAATTTAGTAATCAATGAAAAATATACAAATTTCACCATCCATTTTATCAGCTGACTTCAGTCAATTAGGATCAGAAATAAAAAGACTTGAGGAAGGCGGTGCTGATATGATTCATGTGGATGTGATGGATGGTCATTTTGTTCCTAATTTAACTATAGGTCCACCTGTAATTAAAGCTCTTCGAAAACATAGTTCATTAAAATTTGATGTTCATTTAATGATATCACCAGTTCACAAATATATAGATGCTTACGCTGATGCAGGAGCAGACATAATCACTATTCACCCTGAAGCAACTGATAATTTAGAAAATTCAATTAAAATAATAAAAGAAAAAAATAAAAAAGTTGGAGTTTCGCTAAATCCTGAAACTAAAATTGATTTAATAATAGATTTATTAGATCAAATAGATTTAGTCTTAATTATGAGTGTAAATCCTGGATTTGGAGGGCAAAAATTTATGCCAGAAGTTTTAGATAAAATTAAAGAATTAAAAAAAATAAGAGAACACAAAAAGTTAGATTTTGACATAGAAATTGATGGTGGAATCAATTTTGATAACTGCAAAAGTGCAATTGATGCTGGTGCAAATATTCTTGTTTCAGGTACTACGGTGTTCAAAAGTAATGATGGAGATATAAAGAAAAATATTAATTTATTAAAATTAAAATAAGTTAATGATTAATACAAATTCCTTGGGCATTTTAGGTCAATTTTATTTTAATATAAAAGAAAGTTTTAAATCAATTTATCAAAATTCAAATTTTTACGAAAAAAAAATATCAAAAACTTTTGATAATAGATTTGAATATAAACCAAGTCCTCATTTGCTTTCTTCTATAATTAAATACCAAAACAAAAAATATAAAATTGAAGACTTTGCTATCGAGTCCATTTGGCAAAATAATTTAAGCTCAAAAGATTATGAAAAATTAAATAATTTTTTTTGGTTTTTTAGCTTAGATTTAAAATCTTCAAAAAAAACTACACAAACAGTTATTAAAAATTGGATTTCAAATAACAAAAAATTTCAAAAAAAAAGTTGGGAATTTGATTTAACAGCAAAAAGAATTATTTCATGGTTATCAAATCATCAACTCACTTATGAAGATGGTGATCAAGAATACAGATCTGCTTTTGATCATATGATTCAAAAACAAACTAATCACTTGTTAAATGAAATCAAAAACTCAAAAGAAGTAGAAAATAAGATGATTGGGTGCGCTGCGATAATTTTAACTGGATTAGCTTATAAAAATGAAAAACAATATCTTGTAAATGGATTGAATTTATTAAAAAATATTATTAAATCCTCAATTGATAATCAAGGCTTTCCAAAATCAAGAAATATTCGACAACTTATATTTTATTTAAAATACTTTATAATTATTAGAGAGTGGTTTAAAGAATCCCAGAGCTTAATTCCTGAATATATTGATGAGACCATTTATTATTTAGGATCAAGTTATGCTTTCATTTGGCAAAATATAAAACAAGATATTTTTTTTAATGGTAATTATTCTTCTGAAAATAAAGAATTTGATCAATACTTAAAAAGGTTTGGTTACACTTTTAAAAATCAAATTAATGAACTTGGTGGATATGCAATTCTTAAAAATAAAAAAATAATTCTTGCTGTTGATATAGGTTCTAGTCCTAACAAAACTTTTTCTAATAACTATCAAGCAGGTGCCTTATCTTTTGAAATATTTTCAAATGAAAAAAAATTAATTTCAAATGCCGGTTATTACGCGGATAGAAATAATAAATTTAATAAATTATCAAGAAGCACTTCTCTCCATTGTGCTTTAACAATTGAGGATTATTCTTCTTGTAATTTTATTAAGCATCAGCAAAATTTGATTACTGGTACAGGGCTGAAAATATCAAAAAAAAATGTAGTTTTTGAAAATAATTATTGGAAAATATCAGGTACACATGATGGATATTTAATTAAATTTGGAACCATTTATGAAAGAGAAATTGAGTTCTACCCAGAACAAATGAAATTTATTGGCTATGATAAGTTATTTAGAAAAAGTTCAAATAAAGAAATTAAATTTGATATTAGATTTCATCTTGATCCAAACTCAAAAGTGATGAAAACACAAGATAACAAATCTATACTAATTGAATTAGATGAGGAAGGTTGGAAATTTAGTTGTGATAACTTTGATATTAATATTGATAATGGTTTATATTTCGGTAATAAAAATTCATATAAAGAAAACCAAAATATTTTTATCTCAGGTATAAATAATAAAAAAGAACAGATAATAAAGTGGGAGATAAGTAAATTATAATGAAGAAAAAAATCAAAACAGCCCTAATCTCTGTATCTGATAAAAATAACTTAAAACCATTATTAAATATTTTAAAAAAGAACAAAATTAAAATAATTAGCTCGGGTGGTACTTATAAAGAAATTAAAAGATTAAAATTTAACTGTTTAGAAGTATCTGATTTTACCAATTCACCTGAGATTTTGGAGGGTAGAGTCAAAACTCTTCATCCAAAAATCCATGCAGGGATTTTAAATAAGAGAGAGAGAAAATCTCACTTAAAAGATCTAAAAGATAATGGCTTTGAGAATATTGATTTAGTCATAGTTAATTTTTATCCATTTGAGAACACTCTTAAAAAAACAAAAGACCATAAAAAAATTATAGAAAATATTGATGTAGGTGGTCCTACAATGGTTAGGTCTGCAGCTAAAAACTATAATGATGTGACTGTAATAACTTCTTCAGACCAGTATGAGGATTTAATTGAAGAATTAAAAAAATTCAAAGGATCTACTTCCTTAAGTTTTAGGGAAAAACTGTCAAGAGTAGCTTTTACTGAAACAGCTTATTATGACTCTGTTATTTCTGACTATTTTAATAAAAAAACAAATACTATTTTTCCTAAGAAAAAAGTTTTGCATGTAAATCTTACAGAAAAACTTAGATACGGAGAAAATCCTCATCAACAAAGTGCAATCTATTCAAGTAGTTTGAATACAAATTTAAAACAAATTCATGGAAAACAACTAAGTTATAACAATTATAATGACATATTTAGTGCTCTAACTATTTCAAGATCTTTACCAAAAGGTAAAGGAACAGTCATAGTTAAACATGCAAATCCATGTGGAGTTTCTACTAAAAATGATCATTTAGAGAGTTATAAATCTGCTCTTTCTTGTGATCCTGTTAGTGCTTTTGGTGGAATAGTTTCTTGTAATTTCAAAATTAGTAAAAATTTAGCTTTAGAATTAAATAAATTATTTTTAGAAGTGATTATCGCAAATGGATTTGAAAGCAGTGCAATCAAAATATTAAAAGCTAAAAAAAACTTAAGATTAATTGATGGAACAAATTATACATCAGAAGAACTTCTTAAATTTGCATCATTTAACAAAAATATAATGGTACAATCAGAGGACTTAAATTTATTTTCAACCAAAAATTTTAAAATCGTTTCAAAACGAAAACCAACATCAAAACAACTTAAAGATCTTATTTTTGCTTTCAATATATGCAGATATGTCAAATCAAACGCAATAGTGTTAGCATCAAACGAAACCACTGTTGGTATTGGTTCTGGTCAACCAAGCAGATTAGATAGTTGTCAAATAGCAATAAATAAAATGAAAAAATTTAATCTTCAGAATGATAATTTAGTTGCTGCCTCAGATGCATTCTTTCCTTTTGTAGATGGTATTGAAAAATTGGTACAATCCGGCGTCAGAGCTGTAGTTCAACCCGCTGGATCAATAAGAGATAAAGAGATAATTAATTTTGCAAATGAAACCAGCACTGTGCTTCTCTTTTCAAAAACAAGACACTTCAGGCATTAGAAATTTTATCTATTTTTGCAGCAAGAATAAAATCGCTCTCTGCTAAACCTTTAATTGCGTGTGTGAATATTTTAATTCTCGCATAACCCCACCCAAACCACAAATCAGGGTGATGACCTTCCGACTCAGCTATTTCTCCAACTTTATTTACGAATTCCTGACTTTTTAAAAAGTTATCAAATTTAAAACTTTTTATTAAATGAAATCCATCGATTTTATCTTCTAAAACTTCCCAACCATCAACTTTTTTTAGATATTTATGTATTTCATCAGCATTAAAAGGCGGAATATTTCCTTCACATGGTACACACTTTTTATTTGCTAAATCACTCATAAAACTTTTTTTGGAGCGGGCAAAGGGGGTCGAACCCTCGACCTTCTCGTTGGCAACGAGACGCTCTACCACTGAGCTATGCCCGCAACTTAATTATAATTAAAAATAGAAGCTTTTTAAAAATATAGCAAGGGACAAAATGAAAAAAAAATCAAAGACAAAATATAACAATAAAGAGCTAAAAAATTTAGATATAATTAAAGATAACTTAAATCCTTAAGATTTTCTTGAAAAATATCAAATAATTTTTTTTTTAAATTCTCATCCAACATTTTTTTCCAATCATTTTCAGGACCAAGATGAAAAAAAGGAATTTTTTTTTTTTCATTTTTTGAAATTAAAGACTCGATGAAACCTTGTCTTTTTTCTAAATTACTCAAATTATTAAATGAAGTTGTTCGCACTGAATTTAATGCTTTTTTTTTATTAAACTTCTTTTCTACATTTGATAATTTATTTATAAATTCTACAATTTCTTTAAAAATAATATATGTTTTATCTATCAGATCTTCGTATTTTATAAATTTAACTGGAATCAAAATTTGATTTTTCCACGACTTATAATTATTTTCCCAAGAACTTATAAATTGAAAATCACTATAATCTTTTAATGCATGAAAATCATAAGTAAATTTTTTTTCGTTCATCATAAATTTCAATGCTTCCTCATTGTTTAATTCAAAATGATTTTTAAGTGATGTAATAACATTTCTTGGGTCTCTTATTACGTAAATGCATCCAATGGTATTTTTAAGATTGGTGAATTGATAACCATTTATTGCACTTAATGAATTGTGAGTTTTTAAAAATCTAATTTTATTATCTAAATTTATTTTTTCTTGAGCTTTAATCCAATGTTTGGCTGTATCTCCAACTACTGATGAATTATATTTGAAATCTGCAAAAAATTTTTTTTGAGGAAATTGTTCAATATTAGCGAGTAGTTTCTGATTAAAAATTCCGTCATTAGTAAAATAATAAGAAGATAATAGTGATCTTACCCAAGTATTTCCACTTTTAGGGTATGAAGCAATCCAAAATATCATAAATTTAATTATAGATTAATTAAAATAAATTAGTAAATTTTATATTATGAATGACTTGCCTAAAAAAATATCAGTTTTTCCACTAAGTAATTTTATTATATTTCCAAAAACTACAGTGCCTCTCAATATTTTTGAACCACGATATATTGATATGATAAATGATAGTATGAAATCAAATAAAATGATCGGTATAATACAACCTAAAAATTCAAATAATGATCAAATTATACCTGAATTACATGAAGTTGGCTGTCTAGGAAAAATTACCAGTTTTAGAGAAACAGAAGATGGTAGATATTTAATCGAATTAAAAGGTTTAATAAGATTTAAAGTGATAAAAGAAATTGATTCTAAAAAAAAATATAGAGTTTTGGAAGTTAATTTTAAAGACTTCCAGCAGGATTTAAGTGATGAAAAAGAAAATTTAAAATTCTCTGATCTTGAGCTAATTTTTAAAGATTTAAAATCGTTATTTGAAAAAAGAGGTTTTATAATTAATTGGAAAGCTTTAGAAAAGCAAAGTCTTGATGAAACAATCAATGCACTTGCGATGGCTTCACCTTTTTCTTTAGAGGAAAAACAAATTCTTTTAGAAGCACAAAATTTAGATAACAGAAAAGAAAAGATTTCTCAAATTTTGAGCACTTATACTTTTGATAATTTTGATAACACAACGATTCAATAATTTAAAAGTTTATCCCCTTATCAGCCACTTTGGTAAATAATTTATTTATATAACTGTTTTTACCTAAAATTTTCAAAGATTTGCTTAAAACATTATTATTTAATTTTCTCTCAAAATTAAAAAATTCTTGAACAAAATCAATACTATTTGAAAAAATATAATTTTTATGTTTCAAATTTTTTTCAAATTCATAATTTACAGAACTATCAATAGGCAAACCTAAATTTATTTTATTTTTAATAATACGAATAAAAACGTTTATATCTCTAATTGTCATATTGAAACCCTGACCGGCAAGTGGATGAATTCTATGTAGCAAATCACCAAAAGCTAAAATATTATTATAATAATAAGATCTTAAATTAAAAGATTTAAGTTCAAAATTTTCTATTTTCTGAATTTTTGTTATTTTGTATTTAATATTATGTTGATTAATGAGATGGATTATTTTTTTTCTATCAACATCCTTTGAATTATATATTGAATACACAATTGAAGTTTTATTTTTTGATAATGGTAAAAAAGCAAGTGGCCCAATTTTAGTGAATATTTGGACAGCAATTTGGTTTGAAATAGTTTTATGATTAATTACAGTTGTGTAAGCAGAACTATTATAAACTTTTTCAATTTTTTTGCTAAAATATTTTTTTGTAAAAACGTTATTATATTCGGTATTTACAATTAAATTGTATTTTTCTATTTTTATTAATTTTTTTTTTGATTTTATTTTTTTAAAATATTTATTTTTAAATAAACCTTTATTTAAAACTTCGTATAATTGGTAGTTTTTTATTATTGAAAAAAGTTGATTGTTACTATTTTCAAAATTTAATATTTTTTCATTTTTATTTTTATTTTTATCAGTATAAATTTCGATTTTCTTTAATTTCCAGCTAATTTTTTCTATATTTGATATATTTTTATTAAAATAATTAAAGTTACTCTCTGAAATGCCTATCGTTCTAGAATGATTAATTTTATGATTTTTGTTCGATGAAATTAAATCAACAAAAATATTTTGATTAACTAAAGCTTTTGCTAAAGTTAAAGCAGTTAAACCTGAACCAAGTATACAAACTCTCATATTATTTTTAATTTTAACAAGAAAAATTAGATGATACAAAGTGGTAAAATTGATTCATAAATATGGATATAAAAAAAACAGCTAATTCATTTGCTAATTTTACTATTAAAAGAATAGCGGAAATTTTCGGGATAACTGTTTTTTGTGCTGGGGTTTTATTATTATTGGCGCTGATAACCTATTCACCGGAAGACCCTAATTTCATTTTTCCAGAAAGCACAAAAATTGAAAATATTTTGGGTTTTCAAGGAAGTTTTGTTTCAGATGTATTTTTTCAATCAATAGGCCTAATTTCGTATTTCTTTTCATTTACTTTAATTATAACTGGTATCAACATTATTAGAAGTAAAGAATTTTTTTTAATAATTGAAAATATATTCTTTACAATAATTTATTCTATATTTGGAACTTTATTTTTTGCACATTTTTATTCAGAAGCGTTTACTCTATATATAAATGGAAATGGTGGATTTATAGGTGCTTATTTAAATCAAACATATTTAAATTCAATAATTTTAATTAACGAGGTAATTTCTTATTATTTGTTAATTATTTTAAATATTTTTTTATTTTTAATAAGTATTAATTTTCATCCAATAAAATTTTATGAATTAATAAAAAGTTTAAATAAATTTTTTACAAAAAAAGAAAGAAAAAATTATACTGATAAAAGTGAAGTAATCAGTGAATATATCCCTCAAGAAGAAATAAAAAATCTTATTCAAGAGGATTTACCTTTTATTAAGGCTGAGAATAAAAGTAAAAATTCACCTAAATTTAAATTACCAGACTTGGATTTATTGAAAACCCCTTCTAAAAAAGAAAGAGAAAATTTTGAAAAAAGTGAAACACAAGATCCTGAATTTTTAGAAAAAATTCTCTTAGATTTTGGTGTTAATGGAAACATCAAGAAAGTTAGCCATGGACCTGTGGTAACTTTAAATGAGTTTGAGCCAGCAGCTGGTGTAAAGGTTTCAAAAATAATTAATTTATCTGACGACATTGCAAGAAATACCAGTTCAGAGTCTGCAAGAATAGCTACAATACCTGGAAGCAATACTGTTGGTATTGAGCTACCAAACAATGTTAGAGAAAATGTTTATTTAAGCGAAATTTTGAACAATCCTGATTTTAAAAAAAGAGACATTAAATTGCCGATCGCATTAGGAAAAAGTATTTCTGGTAAACCTATAGTCGGAGATTTGTCATCAATGCCTCATCTACTTATCGCAGGTACTACAGGATCAGGTAAATCGGTCTGCATCAACACTATTATTTTATCTCTTCTCTATCGACATACTCCTGAAAAATGTAAATTTATTTTAATAGATCCGAAAATGCTTGAGCTTTCAACATATGAAGGTATTCCACATTTATTGTGTCCTGTAATAACAGAAGCTAAAAAAGCTGCGTCTGTTCTTGGTTGGGTAGTTAAGGAAATGGAGAGTAGATATAGACTTATGACTAAAGAAGGAGTCAGAAATATCGATAGCTATAATACAAAACACAAACTTCCAATGCCCTATATAGTTGTTGTTGTTGATGAAATGTCGGATTTAATGTTGGTAGCAGGTAAAGAAATTGAGAACTATATCCAAAAATTATCACAAATGGCAAGAGCAGCCGGAATTCATATCATTATGGCCACTCAAAGACCTAGTGTTGATGTAATTACTGGAACAATTAAAGCAAATTTTCCCACAAGGATATCATTTCAAGTTACTTCAAAAATAGATAGTAGAACAATTTTGGGTGAGCAAGGAGCAGAGCAATTATTAGGAAAAGGAGATATGCTATATATGTCTTCTGCTAATCGTATAGTGAGAATTCATGCTCCTTTCGTTTCAGATGGAGAAATTGAACAAATAAACAATTTTTTAAGATCACAGGCTGAACCTGATTATGTTGATGAAATTTTAAATTTTGCAGATGAAAAGGAGATGGGAGATAGTCAAAATCTAGGTGATAAAGACGAACTCTATGAACAAGCTTTGGAAATTATAAGATCAGAAGGAAAAGCTTCCACTTCTTTTTTACAAAGGAAACTCCAAATTGGTTACAACAGAGCTGCAAGAATTATTGATATGATGGAGTCAGATGGAATTGTGAGTAAAGCTAATCATGTTGGTAAAAGAGACGTTCTCTGATGTTAAGATTTTTTTTGATAATCATCTTCTTTTTTTTAACATTAAATTCGAATGCAGAAATAAAAGAGAAAATTATTCAAAACCTTAAGAATACAAAAAATTTAGATTTTAAATTTGAACAAAATGTTAATGGTAAAATAGAGAATGGTAACTGTACGATAGAATATCCAAAAAAAATATTTTGTGAATATGCAAGAAGTAACAATAAAATTTTAGTTTCGAATGGAAATTCTTTAGTTATTAAAACTATTTCGAGCTATTATCGGTATCCTTTAGAAAAAACTCCCTTAAATGTTATTTTGGATAAAAATATTCTAATCAATAAAATTGAATCTTTAAAAGAAAGAACAATCGATAACAATCTGATTAATTTTACAATTTTTGAAAATAATAACGAGATAAGTATATTTTTTGACAAACAAACTTATGATTTAATTGGTTGGCAAAATACAGACATGTATCAAAATTTTAATATCACTTTCCTTTCATCTATTAGAAAAAATAGGGTGCTATCTAAGAACTTATTTAAGATACCTGCACAAAATTAAATATTTAATATTTCACTTTTAAATATTTTCATGCCTCTTGAAATATAATTACTTAAAGCATTTTTGTGATCTAAAGAACATGTATGCACCCAAACTCGTTTGGTATTATTTGCAAAAGATTTTTTAATAGCTTCTGACAATAAAAAGATCCTAATTTTTTATTTTGATATTCTTCTAAAATTCCAAAATATGCAATTTCTGTTTCATTATTTTCTGGATGAAAAATTAATTCAAAAAAACCTACTAAATCATCTTTATGTTTAAAAACATATGAATTAACATTTTTAGAAGAAACATAATTAATCCATTTTTCTTCTGACCAAGTAAGTCTATCTACCCACTTATGTTTTTTACCAATGTTTTTGTAAAAAAATTTATTTAATTGAAAATTAATTGGATTTATTAAACTTAAAGAATAATCTTCAGATGGTTTATTTCCCTCGATTAGATCTTGAAGTGAATTAATTTCTAAGTAATTTCTTTTAACTTCTTCTGTCACTCGACCATTTTCCCAACTCGTTCTCCTCCAAATAAATGAAAATGTAAATGAGGCACTTCTTGACCACCGTGATCACTAATATTTGTTAAAGCTCTATAGCCTTTGCCTACTTCTGTTGAAATACCAAGCTTTTTAGCAACTATATTAATCCCTTTTATCAAACCAACCATTTCCTCAGAAGAGGCTTTTAAACAAAAATCATCTAAGTCATTATATTTTCCTTTAGGAATTACTAGTGCATGAATTTTTTTTTGAGGATTAATGTCATGAAATGATAAAACAAAATCGTCCTCATAAATTTTATTACAAGGGATCTCTCCACGTAAAATTTTTGCAAAAATGTTATTGTCGTCGTAACTCATTTTTTTCTTTTTTCTAACTCTGACATTACCTCTTCAATTTTTACATCATTAGCCTCTAAATATATTAACAAGTGGTAAAATACATCTGCAGCTTCATGGATTTTATTAGAATTTTTTTCTACAGCTTCAATTAATTCATCAACTTCTTCTAAAACTTTTGCTTTACTTAATGATTTATCTGTAAGCAACTTATTAGTATACGAACCTTCAACAGGCGAAGATTTTCTCTCTCGTGCAAGTTTAATTAAGTTTTCTAATGTGTTAAGCATATTAAATTCTAACAGGAATTCCTTTTGAATCCAAATACTCCTTAGCTTCTTTTACAGAATGTTTGCCATAGTGAAATATTGATGCTGCTAAAACTGCGCTTGCATTTCCTAATTTGATTCCATCTACTAAATGATCTAAATTTCCTACTCCGCCTGAAGCAATAACTGGAATATTTACCATAGAAGATATCTTAGACATAAGCTCTATATCATAACCAACTTGGGTACCATCCCGATCCATAGAAGTAACTAGAAGCTCGCCTGCCCCACTATCTTCCATTTTTTTTGCAAATTCTATAGCATCAATTCCAGTATTGTTTCTTCCTCCATGAGTAAATATTTCCCATTTTTCACCTTTTTTTTTAGCATCTATCGCAACCACAATACATTGTGACCCAAATTTTTTTGAACTTTCTTCAACTACTTCCGGATTTTGAACTGCAGCAGTATTGATTGATACTTTGTCTGCACCACAGTTCAGTAGTTTGTTGATGTCATCAACACTTCTAACACCACCTCCAAATGTCAGAGGAACAAAACATTTCTTCGACGTTTTCCCTACTACATCGTAAATAGTATCTCTATTTTCATTTGATGCAGTAATATCTAAAAAACAAATTTCATCTGCTCCACCGTCTGAATAAATTTTAGCTTGTTCAACAGGATCACCCGCATCTTTTAGATCAACAAAATTAATCCCTTTAACTACACGGCCATTTTTCACATCTAAACAAGGTATTATTCTATTTTTAAGCATCTAATTCCTTCACTAATTCGTCTAATTTAATATTCCCATCATAGATAGCTTTCCCTACTATGATACCTTCGATGTTCTTATTTTTAAATTCCTTCGCTTTTTTAATGTCATCAATTGAAGAAACACCTCCTGATATAATTACTGGGCAATTGGATGTATTAGCAATCTTTGCTGTCTCTTCAAAATTAGGACTTTGCTTCATTCCATCTCTATTAATATCAGTATAAATAAGTCTACTTGCTCCATAATCATTCACTTCTTTTAAGTAATCTAAAGTTAATTGATTTGAATTTTCTTTCCAACCATAAACAGATAAATAGCCATCTTTAGCATCTAACCCTAAGGCAATTTTATTTGGAAATTTTTCACAAGCTTCTTTTAAAAAATTTTTATCTTTTATAGCAGCACTTCCTAAAATAACTTTCTCTACACCGGCATCGGTATACTTCTGTATACTTTCAAAATTTCTAACTCCTCCACCTATTTCAATTTTAAGATCAAATTTAGTTACTATTTCTTGAACAATATCTAAATTCACTGTTTCGCCAGTTAAAGCCCCATCTAAATCAACAACATGTAAGTTTTTAAAACCATGATCTTTGTATTTACCTGCTTGTTCAATTGGGGATATTTCATATTCGGTTTTATTATCGAAGTTTCCTTTAACTAACCTCACACATTTTTTATCTTTAATATCTATGGCTGGGAATATTTTCATTTACAAATTTATAAAATTATCAATTATTTTCAGTCCAATTTTATCGCTTTTCTCAGGGTGAAATTGAGTTCCAAAAATATTTTCTTTTTCAACACAGCAAACAATATTTGATGAATAATCTGTTGTTGCAGAAATTAAACTTTTATCCTCAGGAATAAATTCGTAACTATGTACAAAATACATGTGAGAATTGTTTTCTATATCTTTAAAAATTTTACTATCTTTAACGATGTTAATTTGATTCCAACCAATGTGAGGAAGTTTGTACTTTCCGTTTTTATTATCTATTTTTGATACTTTTCCTGAAATCCAACCAAGGCCTTTGGTTTCTGTTTCCTCATATCCAATGTCTGCAAACATTTGTAATCCAACACAAATTCCAAGAAGAGGCTTTTTATTACTTGTCGCAAAGTCATTTAATGTATCAACTAAACCATTGATATCATTTAGTGCATCAACACAACTTTTAAACGAGCCCTGCCCCGGTAAAACTACTTTATCTGATGATTTAATCTTGTTTAAATCTGATGTTACTTCGATATTTACTTTATCTTTAGCAACTTCCTTAAAGGAGTTTATTACCGAGCTTATATTGCCAGAATTATAATCAACAATTGTGACGTTCATTAAACTTATAATGAGCCTTTAGTGGATGGAATGCTTTTCTTATTTCTTGGATCCATCTCTAATGCAGCTCTTAATGATCTTGCTAATGCTTTATAACAAGACTCAATTATGTGATGGCTATTATCACCATAAATATTTTCAACATGCATTGTAATTCCAGCGGATTGGGAGAAAGCTTGGAACCATTCTTTAAATAATTCAGTATCCATTTCTCCAAGTTTTTCAACTTTCAATTTTACCTTCCAAATCAAATAAGGTCTGTTTGAAACATCTATGGCAACCCTTGTTAATGTTTCATCCATTGGGATAACTATATGAGCATATCTTTTTATCCCTACAAATTTTTTAGCAGCTTTTTTTAGAGCCTCTCCAATAGCAATTCCAGTATCTTCTGTTGTGTGGTGAAGATCAATGTGTGTATCTCCTTTAGCTTTAACTTTTAAATCAATCAATGAATGCTTTGATAACTGCTCAAGCATGTGATCTAGGAAACCTATACCAGTGTCAATTTGGTACTTACCCTTGCCGTCAATATTTACTTCAACATTAATACTAGTTTCTTTAGTTTTTCGAGATACTTTTCCTTTTCTAGCCATATATTTTTAATGGTATACATACATAATTCCACTATATCAATATTAGTCTAAACACTTGAAGTATCAAAAATAGTTACCATTTATTAATTATGACAACAATCGTACTAGTTAGAAAAAATAATGAAGTAGTAGTTGCTGGCGATGGACAAGTAAGTATGGGAAATACTGTTGTTAAAAGCACAGCCTCAAAAGTCAGAAAAATTGAAAAAAGAGATGTGGTTGCTGGATTTGCTGGATCCACTGCAGATGCGTTAACTTTATTTGAAAGATTAGAGGGAAAGTTAGAAAAACATGCAGGCAACTTATCAAGAGCTGCTGTGGAGTTAGCGAAAGATTGGAGAACAGATAAATATTTAAGAAGATTAGAAGCGCTAATGGCTGTCGGTGATAAAAACAACAGCTATATTATTTCTGGGACTGGTGATGTCCTTGAGCCTGAAGGAGATGTTATTGGAATAGGTTCAGGTGGTAATTATGCACTTGCTGCAGGAAAAGTTTTAATGGAAGGTAATATGTCTGCAGAGGAAGTTGCTAAAAAAGCGATTAAAGTAGCAGCTGATATATGTGTATTTACAAACGATAATGTTAAAATTGAAAAAATATAATGGATAATTCAAACGTAACACAGCTACACCCAAAAGATAAAAACCAAAAAGAAGATGCCTCTTTGGTTAGTTCTTTATCTCCAAGAGAAATTGTATCTGAATTAGATAGATTTGTTGTTGGACAAAATAAAGCCAAAAGAGCCGTTGCTGTTGCTCTGAGAAACAGATGGAGACGTCAAGCTCTTAAAGGTGAAATGAAAAATGAAGTTTTACCAAAAAATATTTTAATGATTGGGCCAACTGGTGTTGGAAAAACTGAAATTTCAAGAAGATTATCAAAGTTAGCGGAAGCTCCTTTTGTAAAAGTTGAAGCAACAAGATTTACTGAAGTTGGTTACGTTGGAAGAGATGTAGAACAAATTGTAAGAGACTTAATTGAAATTGCAATATCAATGGAAAAAGTAAAAAAAAGAAAAGAAGTTTATGCGCAAGCTCAAAAATCTGCAGAAGAAAAGGTTCTAGACGCATTGGTTGGCAAAAAAGCAAGTTTAGCAACAAGAGAAAGTTTTAGAAAAAGACTTAGAAATGGTGATTTAGATGATAACGAAATTGAAATAGCTGTTAGTAATAATGGTTCGAGTGGTGCTTCTTTTGAAATACCTGGAATGCCCGGAGCTAACGTTGGAATGATTAACATTGGTGAAATGATTGGAAAATCAATGGGCAATAAAGAAAAAAAGAAAAAAATGACAGTAAAAGAATCTCATGAAATTTTAATAAATGATGAGTCTGATAAATTAATTGAAGAAGATAAAATTGTTAAGGCAGCAAAACTTTCAACTGAAAACAATGGTATCGTTTTCTTAGATGAAATAGATAAAATTTCAGCAAGAACAGATAGAGTTGGAGGAGATGTTTCAAGAGAAGGTGTACAAAGAGATTTGTTGCCTCTAATTGAAGGAACTACTGTAAACACAAAACATGGTCCAATAAAAACAGATCATATTTTGTTTATAGCATCTGGTGCATTTCAGCTAGCAAAACCATCTGATTTGCTTCCTGAATTGCAAGGGAGATTGCCTATTAGGGTCGAGCTAGAAGCTTTAACTAGTGAAGATTTTAAAAGAATTTTAAGAGAGCCTGATTTCAGTTTAATAAAACAATATGTGGCTCTTTTAAAAACTGAAAATGTTGATCTTGAATTTTCTGATGATGGTATAGATGCTATTGCCAATATTGCTTCGGAAGTAAATACTAGTGTTGAAAATATTGGAGCTAGAAGACTGCATACTATAATTGAGAAAATATTGGATGAAATTAGCTTCACTGCAACAGACCGAGCAGGTGAAAAAATTATTATTGACAAACAATACATTAATAAAAATTTAGATACTTTGGTAAAAGATACAGATCTATCGAAATTTATTTTATAAGTTTATTTTTTTTCAGATAAATATAAAAAGCTCCGGTGCCTCCGTCCTCAATTTTTGCATCTGTTATTTCATTTATCATGCTCATTAAACTTGCATTATTTGAAATAAATTCTGGAACAGAATATTTTAAAATACCAAGATCTTTCGACACGTAAGGGTCTTTTTCATTTTCTGAGTGAAGTCCTTTTCCTGTAACGATAATTAATTTATTTATATTTTCTGAAAAAGCTTTATTTATAAAATTTTCTATAGTTTTATTAGCTTCATCTAAAGTAAATCCATGTAGATCTATTGATCTAGTTTTGTTATTTTTTTTTTCTATATTCTTAAAATCTTTATCTGGTAATTTTTCTGTGCTATTTATAAATTTGTTCCAGTCTTTTTTATCTTTGTCTGAAATATTATCGTTCAATTATGTTAATATATTAACTAGCTGCCAATTTGGATTTGATGACGTGGTATCTCGCGAAAAAATCCAAGTATCATAAATTTTTTTAATCTTTTCAGGATCTCCAGAAACAATTTTTTTATCTTTATCTCTTATGCAAGTAATCACCTCAGCTATAAAGTCTACTGTTACGTTTAAAATATTTCCAATTTTTTTATGCTCTTTAATCTCAGCTTTATTAACTCCAATAAATGTTATTTCTGCAAAATGACCTCTCTTTGCTCTTTCTTTCAGTGCATCATCAAATTGATTATATATATCTTTATTTAACAGAGATTTTGCATTTGTAATCTTATTATCATTATCACTGAAATCAGTAATAATTGTTTCATAAGCAATTTTTGCACCTTTTAAAAATTCTTTTTGAGCTTCATCATCAAACTTCTCTTTTGGTTTCACCGCTTGATCCACTTTAATATTTTTTAAAACCTCTTTAAATTGAGCTGGTGATTTTCCCTCAAAACCTGTTCTTTTTCCAAGAATGCCCCGAAGTCTTAAAAAAATAAATCCTGCAATCATCGCCAATAAAATAATGTCGATATATTCGAAACTATAATTCATGACTAGATTGTAATTACTATGTTGATTAATTTCAACCAGCAATTTAGATTAAGGACAAATGAACACAATTTTAGTATCAATAATTTTAATACCAATAATTGAAATTTATGTTCTTATTAAAATTGGTTCACAAATTGGTGCGATTACTACTATATTACTTATTTTTTCCACAGCAATTATTGGTGTTTATTACGCAAAATACGAGGGTTTAAATACAATAAAATCAGGATTTATTCAGTTAAGTAAAAATGAAGCGCCTGCTTTTGAAATTTTATCAGGTGCAGCCATAGCCTTTGCTGCTCTTCTTTTGATAGTTCCGGGGTTTGTAACTGACATTGTGGGTTTTTCATTAATTTTTCCTCCTAGCAGAAAGCTAATTTTTAAAAATTTATCAAAAAAATTTAGTAAAAAAGAAAATATAAAAAAAGATTATATTGATGGAGACTTTGAAGATATAGAAGATGACAATGACAGAAAATTATAAGATTTTAGCTAAATTTATAAAAGACCTATCTAGTGAAACTCCAAACACAGAAACATATTTATTTGTTAAAGATAACATCTCAAAATACCAACTTGGAATTGATATCACTTCAAAAGCTTTAAAAAATCAAATGGTTGAAATAAATACAAAACTTAAATTTGAAGATAAAGAAGGAAACGAAAAAAAATCATATTTTGAAATAATATATGCAACAATAATTAAAGTGAATGATAGTATAAAAGAAAAAAAAGAATTAGAAAAAATTATATTATGTGATGTTCAAATTGAGATTTATTCTGATCTAGAAAAATCTTTACTAGATCTCCTTCATAACTCAGGATATCCGGGTATTAAATTTGAAAAAAAAGTTGATTTTGAAAAACTATACAATCAAAGATTCAATTAAAAATAATTTTTTTTCAAATTGTTCTTTAAATATTCTTTATGATTTTTTTCTTCTGTCTCTGATGGTTTAACTATTTTTTTATAGTAATTCAAAATAGCATTATCTTTTTTTTCGTATTGATTATTTATTTCTTTAAAATTTAAAGATGGCTCTTTTTGATCTATTAAATTAATATAAACCTTGGCAAGCAAATCACAATCAATTAATGCTGTATGTGTTACTCTTCTTGAATTATCTATTCTAAATCTTTTACATAGAGCATCTAGACTAATTTGAGATCCTGGAAATCTATCTCTAGCTAAAACTAATGTATCAATTACATTGTTATCAACTTTTTCTAATCCAAGTAATTTAAGCTCATTATTTAAATGTGTTAAGTCAAACTCAGCATTATGAATTATAAGCCTTTTATCCTTAATAAATTCCAAAAACTCATCGACTATTTCATGGAATTTTTTTTGTTTAGATAAAAATTCATCACTATAACCATGAATTTTAAAAGCTTGTTCTGAAACCTTTCTTTCTGGATTTAAATAACAATGAAATTTATTTTTTGTTGGTATTAGATTTTCAAGCTCAATACAGCCTATTTCAACTATTCTGTGACCATCTTTTACAGATATCCCTGTTGTCTCAGTATCTAAAACTATTTCTCTCATTTATAAAATTTTTTTTAAAATATTTTTAATTTCATTTTTAACAGATTGTTTTTTAAAATCATTTTTAATAACGAAATGAGATTTCTTCTTTTTATAAGAAGATGAAAGCTGTATTTTTTTAAATTTATTAAACAATTTTTGATCAAAATTTTTTCTTTTAATCAGTCTTTTTTCAATATCTTTTTTTTTTGAATCAACGAAAATTAATATGTCTTTTTTAATATTAATTTTATTTTCTAATAATAGAGGTATATCCAATATTACAATTTTCTTGCTTTTATTTTTCTTAAGAAATAATTTCATTTTTTTTTTAATCTCTTTGTGAACAATAGTAATTATTTTTTTTAAATTATTTTTATTACTTAGTATTGCTACTGTAATCTCATTTTTATCTATTGGAAATTTAGAAATATACTTTGGTAATTTTTTATTTAATTTAATGAAAATTTTTTTATCTTTTTTGTAAAGTTTTGATACTTCGTAATCTGCATTGAAAACTGGATGACCAAAAACTTTTGCAACAAAACTTTTTCCAGATCCTATCTCTCCTAAAATTCCAATCCTAATCATTATCTAAAAGCTTAAATATGTCGGTATTAACTTTTGGTTTTTTTTTGTGCCATAATTTAAATGCCTCTAAAGCTTGGTAAACAAACATAGTTTTTCCATTCTCTGTCTTGTATCCTAATTGTTTCCCTACCTTTAAAAAAGGAGTTTCTTGAGGATTATAAATTACGTCATAAAACAATTTATCGTGTCCTAAACTTGGAAAATCTAAATTTATTTTTTCATTATTCAAACCAAGACTTGTGGCATTTATTATCATATGAAAATCCGTTAAATCTCCCCATTCTAAAATTTTGAGATTATTAAATAAAACTTTCAATGTTTCTGCCCTCTCCCTAGTCCTATTGCTGATTATTATCTCTTGAACACCCATATTTTTTAATGCAAAAATTATTGAAGGGACTACACCGCCGGCCCCTAATATTAAAACCTTCTTGCCTTTTATTTTAAAGTTTAACTTTTTAATCGCGGTATCAAAACCACTAATGTCTGTATTATGTCCAATTAAATCACCATTATCAAAAGTAATTGTGTTTACTGATTGAGTCTGTTCTGCCTCATGACTTAATTTATCTAAAAAGGGAATAACTTTTTTTTTGAAAGGCACAGTTACATTGCAGCCAGCTATTTTTTGTTCCTTAATATCTTGGATGAAATTTTTAATTTCATGGTCCTCTAGTTTAATTTTGTCATACTTTGCATCAATATTATTTTCTTTTAACCACCGGTTTTGAAGTTTTGGTGACAGTGAATGATTAATTGGATTGCCTATAACGAAATATTTTTTCATTACAAAGAGCTTATATACTCCTTTATTTTTGCAACCGGAAGTCCCATAATAGTGTTTTCATCACCTTTTATACTGTCAAACAAATTTCTACCATCTCCCTCTATTTGGTAAACATTATATGCGTAAAGTTTTTCATCTGATATTTGAGACAAATAGGTTTTTAACTCTTCGTTAGAAAGATTTTTCATGGTTAACTCCGCCTTGTCAGTATAATTCCAAATCATAGTTCCATTTTTTGATATACAGACAGAACTAATTAAATGATGAGTTTTACCATTTAGTTTTTTCAATATAGTCATGGCTTCTTCCCTGTTCTCTGGTTTAGAAATTAATTCACCTTCCAAATCAATAACGCTATCAGCGCCCAGTACTATTTGATCAACTTTTTTTAAACTAACTTTGTTTGCTTTTAATTCTGCTAAATTTTTTGATATAATCTCAGGACTTGCTCGTTCTTTTAATAAACTAATTTTAACAACATCTTCATCAACATTTGATGGAACAACGTCGTTTTTAATATTGTGTTTGTCTAAAATTTCTTTTCTGACCTTGCTTTTAGATGCAAGTATAATTTTATTTAACATTGTTTGAATATATTTCGTGAATTTTAATTATAGAGGCTGCTGTCTCTTCTACAGATTTTCTTGTTACATCTATGAATGGCCATTTATATTTTTGAAAAGTTTTTTTTGCATTTATAACTTCTTTCCTAATGTTTTCTAAGTCTGTATATTTTATGTTTTCAGTTTCTCTCAGCGTGTTCATTCTGTTTTTTCTTAAGTCAACTAATCTTTCAGGTTCGGTACTTAAGCCAACCACACAGGTCATATTAGGATTTTTTTTTAGAGCTTCTGGTAATGAATTTTCATTCACTAAAGGAATGTTCGTCGTTTTATACCCTTTGTTGGCTAAATAGATAGATGTAGGTGTTTTACTTGTTCTACTAACTCCCACAAGAATTATATCCGATTTATGTGCTTCATTTATTAAATTTCCATCATCGTGATTCATGGTAAACTGAATTGCTTCAATCCTTTCATAGTACTCTTCATTTAAAATATGCTGACCACTTGGCTCATGGGTTGCTTTTTGATTAAGAATTTTTGAAAAATTTAAAATTAAATTTCCGAGTACTCCAAAGCATGGAATATTTTTATCTTCACTAACATTAGCCAAATACTTGGCTAAATTATTATCCACAATAGTATATAAAATTATTGCGTTTGTGTTCTTTTCTGCATCAACTAAAATTTTTAAAATTTGATTTTCTGTTCTTGTAAAAGAATAAGAATGAACTTTATATTTTATATTTAAAAATTGAGCTTTAAGAGCTAAAAAAATCCTGTCTAAAGTTTCACCAGTTGAATCTGAAATTAAATATATTTGATATGTATTACTCATGAATAAATTGTTAATAAATTTGTATTATTTTTATTAATTTATACAATTTTAAATTTCTTTAATTATGCTAGTAAAACCTGATTTTTATTAACAATAATAATAAATAGGCTAAAACAATCCACAAAAATTAAAAGAACCAAAAAAGCTTCATTTTAAACAATTTTAGTTAATAAAGATGTTAGTAAACTGTGAAAATAATGTTTACAAAAAATAATCACCTTTATTCACAGGATATATTACAACTACTATAATTTATAATATTTATTTATGAAACCTTTGCATAAAATAATTATCAACAAAGACACTTCATTTAATCCTATTTGGATTATGAGACAAGCAGGAAGATATCTTCCCGAATTTAGAGAAATTAGAAAAAAAAATCCGAATTTTATCAATTTATGCTTAAACGACGAATTATCGTCAAAAATAACTTTACAACCCTTAAAGAGATTTAATTTAGATGCTGCTATAATATTTTCAGATATTTTAATGCTTCCATATGGGTTGGGCCAGAAAGTAGAATTTGAAAAAAATTTTGGGCCTAAGTTAGGAGAATTAAATTTAAACGAAATTGCTAAAATTGATGAAATTGATTTTGTAAAGAAAATTCATCGTGTGTATAAGGCAATAAAAAATGTTAGTTCAAATCCATCTTTAAACAATAAAAATACTATTGGATTTGTTGGTGCTCCTTGGACATTATTAGTTTATATGATTAATCAACAGTCACCTAAAAAAAACCTGAAAAAAGATTTTTTTAAAGATGAGTTTTTAATAAACAGAATTTTATTAATCATAGAAAAATTTTTAAAGGTTCATATAAAGAATCAAATTGATAATGGAGCAAATATAATTCAAATCTTTGATAGTTGGGCGGGTTTATTAGATGAAAAAGATTTACCAAATTATGTTTATTCTCCTACTTTAAATTTGGTAAATTATGTAAAATCTTTAAAAGTACCAGTTATATGTTTCCCTAGAGAAGTAAAAAATTATAAAGAATTTTGTGAAATAGTTAAACCAGATGCCGTTAGTATCGATTATAATGTTGATCCAAAAAATATACTTAAGGATATAAAAATACCTATTCAAGGTGGTTTAGACCCTAAAATTTTATTAACAGACAAAGAAACTTTGAAAAAGGAAGTCTCTAAATATTTGGAAATCTTTAGAGATCATCCATATATATTTAATCTTGGGCACGGTATTTTACCTGAGACTAATCCAGAAATGTTAGAAAATTTAATTAAAGTTGTAAAAAATTTCAAATGATGGAAAAAAACCATCCTCTTGTAAAGTTTGGCAAAACAGGCGTTCTGATAGTTAATTTAGGAACACCCGACTCTACTAGTTGGTTTGATGTAAGAAAATATTTAAGAGAGTTTCTTTCTGATAGAAGGGTTATTGAGGTAAATCCTGTGATTTGGCAAACAATTTTAAATGTTTTTATTTTAAATTTTAGGCCCTCCAAAACAGCCAAAGCTTATAAAGAAATATGGATGAAAGACAAAAATATGTCCCCGCTCCTCTATTATACAAAAATGCAAAGTGAGAAAATTTCAAACTCAATTTCTAAAAAAAATATCATTATAGATTTTGCAATGAGATATGGAAACCCTAGTATTAAAAGCAAGATTCATAAATTACATGAAATGGGCTGCGAAAATTTAGTTATTCTTCCTCTTTATCCACAGTATGCTGCTGCCACAACAGCAACGGTCTGTGATGAAGTTTATAGAACTTTAATGAAAATGAGATGGCAACCCTCTTTAAAAATAATACCACACTACGAATCTGATCCTTTTTATATTGATGCACTTGTTAATTCTATTAACAGAAAACTTAACGAAATAAATTGGAAGCCAGATCTTATTATAGCCTCTTATCATGGCATACCAAAAAAATATTTTGACAAAGGTGATCCTTACCATTGTTATTGTCATAAAACGACAAGACTTATTTCAGAAAAATTTACTTCAATTGAAATTAAAACTACATTTCAGTCAAGATTTGGTCCACAAGAATGGCTTCAACCATATACTGATAAGACTCTAGATAACTTACCCAAAGAAGGAGTCAAAAATGTTCTTACAATTTGCCCAGGCTTTTCATCTGACTGCGTTGAAACGTTGGAGGAAATTTTAATTCAGGGCAAAGAGAGCTTTATTACTGCTGGAGGAGAAAATTTTGATATGGTTCCTTGCTTAAATGATAATAATGATCATATCCTTTTATTAAAATCCTTAATCGAAAGAAATATTTGATATATGAACTTGTATTTATTATTTAAATCTTTGCATTTGATTGCAGTCATTTCTTGGATGGCTGGTCTTTTGTATCTTCCTAGAATTTTTGTTTACCACGTTGAAAATAAAGAGAAAAAAGAAGCAACAGATATTTTTGAAGTTATGGAAAGAAGGTTGTTTAACTACATTATGCGTCCTGCAATGATTTTTAGTTGGGTTTTTGGGTTAGTATTAATTTATCTCAATGGAATAGATATTATTTCTCAATTATGGTTTCAGATAAAAATTGTGCTAATAATTTTGTTATCAGCTTACAATGATTACTTAGGGAAATGTCTTGTTGCTCTAAAAAATTCTACAAACACAAGATCTGCAAAATTTTTCAGAATAATTAATGAAATACCAACGGTTATCTTAATTATTATTGTGTTTTTAGCCATTTTTAAGCCAATCTAGGGTTGAAATAATAACATTAGTATATATATTAAATCCATCTGATAAGTCCTTATCGAAAGAATAATCATGAATATTCAAGAACTTAAACTAAAATCATCTGAACAACTTATTACGCAAGCAGAAGAGCTTGGCATTGAAAATGCTAGCACACTAAGAAAACAGGAAATACTTTTTGCAATTTTAAAGAAGGTTGCAGAAAAAGAAGAAATTACTGGTGTAGGTGTATTGCAGCTATTACAAGATGGCTTTGGTTTTTTAAGAGCAATGGAGTCAAATTACCTACCAGGACCAGATGATATTTACGTTAGTCCAAGTCAGATCAGAAAGTTTGGTTTAAGAACAGGAGATACAGTTGAGGGTCCCGTTAGAGCACCCAAAGAAGGTGAAAGATATTTTGCTTTACTCCAGGTAAGTAAGATTAATTTTGAAGAGCCAGAAAAATCAAGACACAAAATTGCATTTGAAAACTTAACCCCATTATACCCAGATAAGCAATTGGTGATGGAAATAGAAACTACAAAAATTGAAAAAAAACCAGATCTAACTCCAAGATTAATTGATTTGGTAAGTCCTATTGGCAAAGGTCAAAGATCAATAATTATATCACCGCCTAAAGCTGGTAAGACGATGATTTTGCAAAGTATTGCAAACTCAATTGCAAAGAATTATCCAGAGTGCTATTTGATTGTACTGCTTATTGATGAAAGACCTGAGGAAGTAACGGATATGCAAAGATCTGTAAAAGGTGAAGTTATAAGTTCAACTTTTGATGAACCTGCCCAAAGGCATGTTGCTGTAGCTGAAATGGTAATTGAAAAAGCTAAGAGATTAACAGAAAACAAAAAGGATGTTGTCATTTTATTAGATTCAATCACAAGATTAGGAAGAGCTTATAACGCTGTTATCCCAAGTTCTGGTAAAGTTTTAACTGGAGGTGTGGATGCAAATGCACTTCAAAGACCAAAAAGATTTTTTGGGGCTGCAAGAAATATTGAAGAAGGCGGTTCATTAACTATTATTTCAACTGCACTAATTGACACCGGTAGTAGAATGGATGAAGTTATTTTTGAGGAGTTTAAAGGAACAGGTAATAGTGAAACAGTTCTAGATAGAAAAATTGCTGATAAAAGAATTTATCCAGCAATCGATATAACAAAATCTGGAACCAGAAGAGAAGAATTATTATTTGATAAAAACGACCTACAAAAAATGAATGTATTAAGAAGAATAATTGCTCCAATGGGAACTATGGATGCAATTGAGTTTATTAGTTCAAAATTAAAAGACACTAAAAATAATTCTGAGTTTTTTAATTCTATGAATAAACCATCTTAAAAAACTATTTTAAAAAAATAGTTTTTAAATTTATGGATATAAAAGAAAAAATAGCAATTATTCATAATTTGATGTGTGCAAAAAAATTTACACAGGCAATAATAAACTCTCATAAATTAATTAAACTTTATCCAAATGTTTCTTATCTTTATAACCTCTGTGGTATGGCCTATCAGGGCAATAACCAAATAAAAAAATCAGTAGAAAGTTTTAATATCGCTTTGAACCATGATCCAGAAAATCTAGCTGCAATGAACAATTTAGCAAACTCTTATAAATCATTAAATTACTTTAATAGAGCCGAAGAGATATATGAAAAGGTATTAAGAAAAGACCCTAACAATATTAAGTGTTTAAATAATTTTTCGAACTTAAAACAAACTCTTCGAGATTATGAGACGGCAAAAAAATTATTATTGAAAGCATTAGAAATCGAGGAAAAAAATTTAAACATTCTTTTTAATCTTGCTGAATGTTATCAAAGTTTAGGAGAATTAGATCAGGCTAAAGATTGTGCACTTAAAATACTTAATTTACAACCAAACCACACAGCAGCTCATAGATTTATTTGTGGAATTATAAACCACAGATCTGATAAATCCTATTTTCCAAAAATAATTGAAATAGAGAAGAGCGATGATTTTAAAAATTTTTCATCAGAGGAAAAAAAAGACATATATTTTTCATTGGGAAAAGCATACGAGGATAATCAAGATTATGAAAAGTCTTTTAATTATCTTCAAAAAGGAAATTTAATTAAAAATAAAGAGATAAATTATAATCAATATGCACACGAAAAACTTATTAAAAGTATTATTAAATTATTTCATGATTTTGATTTTGAAAAAATTAAAAAAAAAAAACTCCAAAACAAGATAATTTTTATATGTGGAATGCCTAGATCAGGCTCAACTTTAATTGAACAAATGATAGCATCCCATGAAGAAGTTAGTGGAGCAGGTGAATTAAGTTATTTGCGAGATGTAGTAGCAAAAAATTTTCTACAAGATTTTAAATTTAATAAACAAAAATTAATTGAAGAAGCTTCTTTAGAAAGAAACATTATAGCAGAAGAATATATTGAAATATTAAAATATCATAAATTTAAAACGAATATTGTTACAGATAAAGCTCCACAGAATTTTCTTTGGATGGGTTTTATAAAAATTTTTTTTCCAAATAGTAAAATTATTCATTCCTATAGAAATCCAAGGGATAATTGTCTTTCTATATATAAAAATTATTTTCCATCTAACGATATGTTATGGTCTTTTGACCAAACAAATATAGCTAATTATTATAATTCTTATTTAGATTTGATGGATTTTTGGAAAAATAAATTTAAAGATAGTATTTTAGATGTTAATTATGAACGTCTTGTTGAGTTTCCTGAAGACGAATTAAAAAAAATTTTTTCTTTTTGCAATTTAACATGGGATCCAAACTGTCTAAATTTCTATAAAACCAAAAAAACTCCAATTTCAACAGTAAGTGTTAATCAAGCAAGTAAACCAATTTATAAATCATCAGTTAATTCAAATGAAGGATTTTCAAAATATTTAACTGAAATGTTCCACATTCTTGATACCAAGAAGTAAAAAAGCAAGTATAATGAGTTGATGACAATTTTTGCGCTATCAACTGGGCCAGGTATTTCTGGCATAGCGGTTATAAGAATTTCAGGAGATAATACAAAAAAAGTTATTAAGCTATTAACAGGAAAAGATATTCCCGAGCCGAGAGTGGCAACTCTTAGAAAAATCAATAAAATCAATACTTCTGAACTGATTGATGAAGGCATAATACTGTGGTTTCCTGGGCCTGAGAGCTATACAGGAGAAGATATGGCTGAAATACAAGTACATGGAAGCAAAGCAGTTGTCGATGCTCTTCACACTTCTATTTCAGATATTGAAAATTGTCGTCTAGCGGAACCTGGTGAGTTTACTAAACTTGCATTTCAAAATGGAAAAATAAACTTACTTAAAGCAGAAAGCATTGCAGATTTAATTTCTTCTGAAACTGAAATTCAAAGACAGCAAGCAATTAAAATTATGAATGGAAAATCTGCTGATCAATTTAATTTTCTAAGAGAAAAACTTTTAAAAATTTTATCGCACGTTGAAGCCAAGATAGATTTTCCAGATGAGGATTTACCTGATGATATTTTAAAAGAAATCAAAAAAAGTTCTGATGAAGTTTTAATAAATATTGAAAAAATTTTAGATGATCAAAAAGTTGGAGAAAGAATTAGAGAAGGATTCAAGATTGCAATTCTTGGACCAACCAATGCAGGTAAGTCCAGTCTTCTGAATCATTTATCAAATAGAGATGTTGCAATAGTTTCAGAAATTGCAGGAACAACAAGAGATGTAATTGAAACCCATCTTAATATTGATGGTTATCCAGTAATTGTTTCTGACACTGCTGG
Source organism: Candidatus Pelagibacter communis (assembly GCF_001179845.1). Taxonomy (GTDB): domain Bacteria; phylum Pseudomonadota; class Alphaproteobacteria; order Pelagibacterales; family Pelagibacteraceae; genus Pelagibacter; species Pelagibacter ubique_Q. Next base: position 32,735 of record NZ_CVSB01000049.1, read on the forward strand.
GATTAGAGATTCTAAAAATGAAATTGAAAAGAAAGGTATAAAGTTATCTTTAAATAGAGCAGAAGAAGCTGATCTGAAGCTGGTAGTTGTTGATGCCAAAAACCTCGATTTTACTGATGTTTTGAAGGGATTGTTGGACCAAAATGCAATTTTAGTAATAAATAAATCAGATCTTTTGAAGGGAGATATTGATCATGAGATTAAAAAATTAAATCATGTATTAATTTCAATTAAAGATAATTTAAACATTGATGAGTTAATTTTAAAAATAAAAAATAATTTAAAAAATAAATTTATAACCAGTGATGATATTTTAATTACCAGAGAACGTCACAGACAACATCTTGAACAATGCTTAGAGCATCTAAAAAATTTTAATAAAAAAAATGAAGTTGAGGATTTTGATAAAGCTGCAGAAGATTTAAGATTAGCTACTAGACATCTTGGTATGATTGTTGGAAAAGTAGATGTTGAGGAGATATTAGGTAGTATTTTCAACGATTTTTGTATAGGTAAATAATAGCCTTTTTTTCCTTGATTTTAAGCCCTTTTTTACTGAAAAACGTTGATAATTAAAGCTTATTTAAGCAAAATTTTACGCGCCTTGTAAATATAATAATCAGTTATAAATTTAGCATATGAAAAATGATTTATCATTTGATGTTGTAGTAATAGGTGGTGGCCATGCTGGTTGTGAAGCAGCTGCAGCTTCTGCACGATTAGGAGTTAACACTGCCCTATTCACTCATAAGAAAGAAACTATTGGAGAGATGTCTTGTAACCCAGCAATTGGTGGTTTGGGTAAAGGACATTTAGTAAGAGAGATAGATGCCCTTGATGGTGTTATGGGTGAGGTTGCAGATAAATCGGGTATACAATTTAGATTATTAAATCGAAGTAGAGGTCCAGCAGTAAGAGGGCCAAGAACTCAATCTGATAGATCATTATATCGTAAATATATGCAACAAAAACTTGCAAACTACTGTAATTTAAAGATTTTTTCAGATCCAGTTATAAAGTTTATTTTTGATAAAAATACAATAAATGGCTTTTTAACTAAAGCAGGTAAAAAAGTTTTATGTTCTAAGCTAATACTAACAACGGGCACTTTTTTAAATGGTTTGATACATATAGGTGATGAACGAACACCTGCAGGAAGATATGATGAAAAACCTTCAACAGGATTAAGTGAACAATTAGAAAAATATAATTTTAAAATAGGAAGATTAAAAACAGGAACCCCTCCTCGACTTGATTCAAGAACAATTAATTATGAAAATTTAGAAGAACAGTTTGCAGATGATGATCCTTATTTTTTTTCTTTCCTAACAAAAAAAAATATTAACAAACAAGTTTCATGTCGTATGACTTATACTAATGACAAGGTTCATCAAATTATCAAAAAAAATTTATCTAAGAGTGCCATGTACTCAGGCAGCATACAAGGTGTTGGACCAAGATACTGTCCATCGATAGAAGACAAAATAGTAAAATTTGCTGATAAGGGTAGACATCAGATATTTTTAGAGCCAGAAGGACTCAATGACCATACAATTTACCCAAATGGTATCTCAACATCACTTCCCGTTGAAGTTCAACATGAAATATGTAATAATATCAATGGTTTAGAGAATGTATCTATTATAAGGCCGGGATATGCCATAGAATATGACTATATAGATCCAAGAGAACTGTTTTTAACACTTGAAACTAAGAAGATTAGCAACCTTTATCTTGCTGGGCAGATTAATGGAACAACTGGATATGAAGAAGCAGCAGCTCAAGGCCTTATTGCCGGGATAAATGCTGCTCTATCTTTTAAAAAGTCAGAACCTTTTATTCTTGATAGATCTGATGCTTACATAGGAGTGATGATAGATGATTTAGTGACCAAAGGTGTGGCCGAACCATATCGTATGTTTACATCAAGAGCAGAATATCGATTAAGTCTTAGATCTGATAATGCGGATCAAAGATTAACTGCAAAAGGAATAGAGATAGGACTAATTGGCGATGTTAGAAAAAATCTATATTTAGATAAATTCAATAAAATTAGTCAAATAAATCTAAAAATGGATCAATCCACTATATCACCAAATAAAGCTGAGAAATTTGGGGTAAAAATAGCAAAAGATGGAATTTTAAGATCTTCTAAAGAAATATTAACTCAAAAAGGGGTAGATATGAGCAAAATCAGGGAAATGTGGCCTGATATACCTTATTTTAGCAAAGAAATCGATGAACAAGTTGAAATTAATGCACATTATAGGGGTTATTTAAAAAAACAAAAAGCTGATATTTTGGCCTTTAAAAGAGATGAAAACCTCATAATACCGGATAAAATTAATTATGATAGCCTTTCAGGTTTATCAAATGAAGTAAAAGCTAAATTTAAGGAAATTAAACCAAAAACAATGGGACAAGCGCTGAGAATTGATGGAATTACTCCAGCTGCTGTATATATTTTGTTGTCACACGTTAAAAGAAAGTCTATTAAGCATATAGCTTAATGGATCAAGAAATTTTAAATTCATACTCTAAACTCAATGGCTTAAATGTTTCACGTGAAACATTTTTGGACTTTGAAAACTATATATCCATGATTAATGAAAAAAATAAAAAAATTAACATAATCAGCCAAAAAACATCGTCAAAAAAATCTATAATTGAGCGTCATATAATTGATTCAGCACAAATCATTGATTTTGTTGACTTTAATTGTAATACAACCACAGATTTAGGATCAGGAGCCGGTATGCCAGGAATTGTAGTGGCAATTATACTTAAAAACATGAAAAATAGTATGAGTGTGCACCTTTATGAAAAAAGCTACCATAAAAGCCGTTTTTTAAAGGAGGTTTCAGAAAAACTAAATTTAAATACAAAAATTTTTCAAAAAAATATTTTTGAAATAAAAAATTTAGAAACAGGTACTATAATGTCAAGAGCTTTCAAGCCAATGCCAGTAGTTTTAGATTTAGTCTATGAAAATTTTTCAAAATATAAAAATTTAATTTTTTTTATGGGAAAGAGTGGAAAAAAAATATTTGAAAAATCTAGAAACGATTGGGATTTAGAATACATAGAAAAAAAAAGTTTAACGAATGAGGATTCATTTTTATTAAATATAAAAAAAATTACTAAGAAAAATAAAAAAAGATATAAGAAAAATTAAATGCAAATTATTTCAGTAATAAATCAAAAGGGTGGGGTAGGAAAAACAACAACCGTTATAAATTTAGCAGCTGGATTGACTCAACTTAATAAAAAAATTTTAGTTATTGATTTGGATCCCCAAGGAAATGCCACAACAGGTCTTGGATTATCAAACATAGATAATTCAAGCGACACAATTTATGGGGTACTGAATGGAACCAGAGAGATTAATCAGATAATCAAGAAAACAGAGTTTGAAAATTTAGATATAATCACTTCCAATGTAGATTTATCTGGACTTGAAGTTGAAACAGCTGATGATAGTAATAGAGCCTTTATATTAAAGGCTAAATTAAGCGCTTATTTAAACAATTCTAGTGGATCATATGATTATGTGCTAATTGATTGTCCACCATCCTTAAGTCTTCTGACAGTTATGGCGCTTGTATGTTCCAACTCACTTTTGGTTCCTTTGCAAACAGAATTCTTTGCACTTGAGGGATTAACCCAATTAATGAAAACGATTGAGAGGATAAAAGTAAGTTTAAATCCTGATTTAAAAATTAGAGGGATCCTTTTGACTATGTATGACAAGAGAAATAAGCTTTCTTCACAAGTCGAAAAAGAAGCCAGAGATTATTTTAATGAAAAAGTTTATACAACGGTAATACCAAGGAATGTTAGATTATCAGAAGCACCTTCACATGGAATGCCAGTATTAATTTATGATAAATCATGTCCTGGTAGTAAGTCGTATTTTAGCTTTACAGATGAATTTATTAATCAAGAGACAACAATCGGAAGCGCTGCATAATGGATAAAATTAAAAAGGGTTTAGGTAGAGGTTTGTCATCCCTGATTGGTGAGACTAAAGTTGAAGCCAAAACAAATCAGCTACCTGTTAGTGACTTAATACCAAACAAGTACCAACCAAGAAAAAATTTTGATGAGAAACATTTAGAGGACCTAACAAATTCAATTAAAGAAAGAGGAATGATACAACCGATCATAGTTAGAAAATCATATAATGAAAATTTAAAATTTGAAATTATAGCAGGCGAGAGAAGATGGCTTGCTGCACAGAGAGCAGGCATTCACAATATTCCTGTGGTGATCACTGAGGCAGATGATTTAAAATCTTTAGAATTTGCAATAGTTGAAAACGTTCAAAGACATGATTTAAATCCATTAGAAGAAGCCCAAGGTTATAAAAGATTGATAGATGAATTTTCATATGATCAAGAAAAGGTCTCAAAGTTTATTGGTAAAAGTAGAAGTTATATAACTAATTCTTTAAGAATACTTACCTTGCCAGATGATGTTATAAAACTAATAGAGTCCCATAAGTTATCTACAGGACATGCTAAGATTTTAGTAGGTCTCGACAATGCTAGCTTTGTAGCAAATAAAATAATAGAAAATAAACTTTCAGTAAGGCAAGCAGAAAAATTTGTACAATTATTTAAAAATAAAAGACAAAAGTCAAAGATCACAAAAGATGCTAATATTATTGCTCTTGAACTATCAGTATCAAATAAAATAGGATTAAACGTAGAAATAAACAACAGTAAGAGAAATAAAGGAAAAATTTCTTTTGAATATAAAGACTTAGATCAACTAAATAAAATTATAGATATAATTAAGTCTAATTACTAGTTGTTGAAGAAGATTGAAGTAAAATAAAATCTGTAATTAAATTTATTGAATTGTTAATATTTTTTTTAATTTGTAATTCAGCTTCACTTAATGCGTAGATCAGATCTTTGATATTATTTGGTTTCCATTTTTGAATTTGTTGTTTTGTAATTTCTTTTTCTTTCCAAAAAATTGGTGGTTTTGCTGATGAGATGGTTAAATCTATATTTTTGTTAGTTTCATAGGTTTTTGACAGTACCAACAACTTTTTGGCTTTTATAATAAAAGATCTAATAATCATAATGCAATCTTCATTACTAAAATTATTTTCATTTAAGATGCTTATTATCTTTTTTTTGTTTTGAGCAAGACAATTATCAATAAGTTCAGATATACTGTGGTTTTCATTTAAATTGATCAGCTTTGATATGTTTTCACTATTAATTTTTTTTCCATTCTTGCCAAAATATTCTATCTTTTGAAGCTCATTGATAAGAGCTTCTCTGTCTCCACTGCATTTGCTAACTATCAAGTTTACATTTGAAGGAGAAAGTGAAATCTTTTTATTATTTAAAAAGTTATAAGCTAATTTAGATAATGTTTGATCGTTGTCAGGATAAAAGGGGATACAAACTAATTTTTTGTCTTTTTCGAAAAAAGATCTTAATTTTGATCTTTTTTCTAAATTATCTGAGTTTAAAATAATTGTTGTGTTTTCAAGGTTTTTTAAAAGTAACGTTTCGATTACCTTTAAAATTTTGTCTGTAGTTCTTTTAATAACAATAAATTTTTCTTTTTCAAAAAGAGATTTGGTTAAAATATTTTCAATAAAATTATTTTCATTGTCCAAAACTTCCTTTTCTTCATAATTTTGAACATCGTTTTTATCTTTAATCAAAATACTAAGAGCTTCATTTTTTAAACCCTCATTTTTTCCATAAAACAATATTAGTTGATTTATTTTTTTATTAATTTTATTTATTTCAAAAGATTTAAAAATCATTTTAGATTTGTTAAATCAATTAAAATTTTTGATATCATTTTATTATAAATGTTTGATCTAATTTCACTTTCGTAGCTGTTTAATTCAAATTTTTTACTCAAGTTTTGGTAATTAAATTGTTCGTTGTATTCTTTTTTCGTAATTAGTTTATCTTTCTCATAAACTTCAATTTTCAGATTAATTTTTAAACCTAAAAGCAAAGGATCGCCTTTAGTGTCTTTTGATAGTATTAATTTTTTTTCAGACGTTAATAATTTTAATTCATATAAAAAAATATTATTTTTTTCATATGAATAATTCTCAAGTCTAGTAGCTAAAATCTTATTTGATCTATTTTCATTAAATTCTATAATTTTAATTCCAAAATTCTGATTATTTTTTGAATAAATCGGTTTATAATCACATTGAGTAAACAATAGTAAAATAATAAATAAATAATATTTTTTCATAATTATAAAATTATTAAGTTCATTAGTCTATTTTTAACAAATATAGTTTTTTTTATATCCATAGCACTATAATTTTTTATAAAATATGCTTCTTTAACAACTTTATCGTATACATCTTTTTCAGTTGAGTCAGTATTACTTTGAATAGTAAATCGTTTTTTGCCATTTATTTGTATTACTATCTCGACAATATCTTCTTGCAGGTATTTTTTATTGGCTTCTGGCCAGATAATCTTATTTTTAATATTTAACTCAGATAAACATTCTTGTGCAAAATGAGGTATGATTGGTGAAAGTAAAAATAATATATTTTTATAGTTTTCTCTAAGAGAGTCTTTTTTAATGAAATTATTTATTTCTTTTGAAAAATAATTATAAATTTCATGAAAATTTGCAATGATTACATTATAGTTAAATTTTTCTAAGTTGTTGGTAATCTTATGTGTCATTTGATTTGTGAATTTATTTAACTCTTCCGTCCTTTCATTTTTTTTATCTTCAATTTCTATTTCATCGTTTAAGATTGCTTTTATTTTCTTATGAAGAGCCCATAATTTTTGTATAAATTTATATGAGGCAATCATACCTTCCTCTGACCACTGAACATCCTTTTCTGGAGGACTATCAGATAATATAAATAATCTTACCGAATCTGCACCATACTGCTCAATTATTTTAGCTGGCTCAATTGTGTTTTTTTTTGATTTAGACATTGACTCTATTGGTCCAACTATAACTTTTTCATTTAAGTTATCTTTTTTAAAATAATTTTTACCATCATCTGATTTTACTTCATCAGGATGAAGCCAATTACCTTTTTGATCTTTGTAAGTTTCATGACAAACCATTCCTTGAGTAAAAAGACCATCAAAAGGTTCTTTCATATCAAAGTTGTTATTTTTATAGGATATTGCTTTCACAAAAAATCGAGAATAAAGAAGATGTAAAATTGCATGTTCAACGCCACCTATATATTGGTCAACTGGCATCCAATATTTAACTTCCTCATTGTTAAATGGTACTTTTGAATTATCACTTGAGCAAAATCTTAAAAAATACCAAGAAGAATCTACAAATGTGTCTAATGTGTCTGTCTCACGAACACATTTTTTTCCATCTATTTCAATATTTTTCCATTTATCTTGATGATCTAGAGGGTTTCCTTGAACGTTAAGATCTACTCCATCCGGTAATTTCACTGGTAGTTGTTTTTCAGGTATTTTTAAAATTTGATTATTTTCATCATAGGCTATTGGTATTGGACAACCCCAATATCTTTGTCTTGAAATACCCCAATCTTTTAATCTAAAATTAATTTTTTTATTTCCAAACTTTTTTTCTTCTAAAATTTTTATAGTTGTTGGAATAGACTCATCTGGAACTTTCAGTCCATCTAATTTTTGGGAGTTTATAAGTATACCATTTTCAGTGTATGCCTTATTTTTTACTTTGAAATTTAAATCTTTATCTAATGGTCTCACGACTGTTTTGACTGGTAAATTATATTTTAAAGCAAAATCTAAATCTCTTTGGTCGTGAGCCGGACATCCAAAAACAGCTCCAAAGCCGTAGTCCATTAAAACAAAATTTGCAAAATAAACTGGCACAGACAATGTTTCATCAAGTGGATTAATTGCATTTAGATTTGTTTTAAATCCCAATTTCTCGGCTTGTGCTATTGCTTCTTCTGTAGTTCCTGTTTTAGAACATTCTTCTTTAAATTTTAAAAATTCAGCATTTTTTTCATATAATTTTGATAATGGGTGATCTACGGAAACAGCAAGAAATGACATACCATAAAGGGTGTCAGGCCTAGTTGTATAACATTTTATCTCATTAATATCTTGATTGTCTTTAATTTTAAAATTAATTTCACATCCAAAAGATTTTCCAATCCAATTTTTTTGCATTACCTTTACTTTGTTTGGCCAAAGTTCTAAATCATCTAAACTTCTTAAAAGGTCGTCAGAAAATTTTGAAATATTAAAAAACCACTGATTTAATTTTTTTCTTTCCACTTGAGCTCCTGATCTCCATCCCTTACCGTCGATTACTTGTTCATTTGCAAGTACTGTTTGATCAACTGGATCCCAATTGACATAATTTTCTTTACGATATACTAAGCCTTTATCATAAAATTCTAAAAATAATTTCTGCTGATGTTTGTAGTAATCAGACGAACAGGTTGATATCTCTTTATTCCAATCAATTGAAAGACCCAACTTTTTAAGTTGTTTTTTCATATTTGAAATATTTTTTTCAGTCCAACTTTTAGGATCAAGATTATTTTGTTTCGCAGCATTTTCAGCTGGCATACCAAATGAATCCCAACCCATTGGGTGAAGGACATTGAAATTTTTCATCATTTTATACCGAGCAAGAACATCACCTATAGTGTAGTTCCTTACATGTCCCATGTGAATATTACCCGAGGGATAGGGAAACATTTCCAAACAATAGAATTTTTTTTTGTCTTTTTTTATTTCAGATTTGAAGGTTTGATTTTTATCCCAAAATTCTTGCCATTTTTTTTCAACTATTTTGAAATTATATCTTTCCACTTACGACTTTGATTTACACTAATTTCTAAATTCTTTAACTCGGATTTCTCTACCTTTATTTTTCTTTTCAAAATCACTTGTTTTGTATTTTGCTGCTCTTTTCAGAATAGCAACTCTAAGTTCCTGGTCGATATCAGATTGGGATTGTATTACCTTACAATTTGATAAATTAGTACATTTTTTTTTAAACACTTTTATGCTTAGTGCATCTGATCTAACCTCGTTTGAAAGAAATTGAATTGTAATTTTAATTTCATCATTTGTGTTTTCTTCACCATACCAATCAGTAATTATTATGCCTCCACCATAATCTACAGAAAGCAAGGGCATAAAATCAATTACATCTAATGAAGCTCTCCATAAAGGATTTGCATTTGCAAACTCGAATTTTCCACCTTTACCCCCATTAAATCCACTCATTAATCTAAAACCTCTGCCTTCTTCCTGATTTTTTTTTACTCTTAACTCAGGTTGGGGAGGGTATTTCTTTGCATCTACAGGCCTATAAATCCCACAGGATACAAGTGTTTGAAAAACCATAAAATATATAGTAAATATACAGAATAATTTTTTCATAGATATGTCAGAATTCTTATTAATTAGGGCTTTTAATATCATAAAATTGCATATTTATTATGAAAATAATCTATTCCAATAAAATTGTTGTATATATGCAACAATTTCGGTTTATTATTGATAAATAACATAATTTAACACTTTTAAACGTATGAAAGTGATAATTAAGGATCAATTATAATTAATTATAAATAACAATAACAGGAGTCAATTATGACAAACTTAAAAAAACTAGGATTAACTGCATTAGCAGGATCTTTAGTTGCTAGTACTGCGTACGCTGGATCTTTAGACGTAGCAGGTGCTGCTAAAGTGTCTTACACAAGTGCAGATGAAACTGAAAGTGGTGGAAACCCATGGTCAATGACTAGAGATATTACTTTCTCTGGTTCAGGTGAAATGGACAATGGAATGACTATCAGCTACCACCAAATGTTAACTGCCGGTAGTTTCTCATCTTCAGGATTAAAACTTGATATGGGTGATTCTGGTATGCTAACATTCGCAAACGGAACTTCTCAAGGTCAAGGTATTTCAGCTTACGAAGATAAAGTACCAACAGCTGCAGAGCAAGTATGGGATGATATGGATGGTCAAGCTAATGGTGTACTAACTGGTAATAAGGTTAATAAAATCGGTTATGGTAACTCTTTAGGCGGAGCTAACTTTTCTGTAGATTACAACAAACAAGAAGATGGTGGATCTGCTAAATCATTTGGTGTTGACATGTCTCCAGTAGACGGTGCAATGGTTTTCCTTGCAATGTCTGATGAATACGCTGGAAGTAACGCTTCAACTGACCAAACGACATTTGGTGGAACTTACACTGTAGGTGCTACTACACTTGGTCTTCAGTTAACATCTATAGATTTCTCTACAGCAAATGCTGATACAGATAGAACTCACATTGGTGCATCTTTTGCAGTAAATGAAGATTTATCGGTTTCATTCGGTATGTCTACTGTTGAGTTTGAAGATGGTTCAAAAACTGACCAAGAAGATTCAGGTTTCTCTGTTTCTTACACAATGGGATCTATGTCGTTAACAGCTGCAGCCAATGCATCTGACAACGTAGGTGGAACAAATGGTACAGACGATACTCATAAAGAGGTTGGTCTTGCATTTTCATTCTAATTAGATACTTATTAGATAATTTAAACGGCCTCCTTGTGGGGCCGTTTTTTTTTGGAAGTAAGAAATTCCAGCAAAACCTTTACAATTAATTAAACTTAATTTTTTTAAATTCTCATTTGTTATACCACCTAAAGCTATAACTTTTTTGTTAGTTAAATTTGTCAATAATTTAAATTTATTCAATCCCAAATAGTTTTTATTTTTTTTAAAAACTGAAGAGAAAAATAATATACTTACACCCTGTCTTTCTTTAATTTTAATTTCTTTATTGTTATGTGCAGATCCAATTAATAAAAAATTTTTACTCTTAGAATATGAAAGGTGATTTGTACTTTTGTTAAATGAAGGAATATATGCTCCATCTAAATTCAGGTTTATTGCTAATTTAACATTATTTGACAAAAAGAATTTGTGACCTTTTTTTTTACAGTAATTTTTAAGTTTAATAATAGTTGATAAACTATCTTCTGCCTCATAATTTCTATAAATAATTCCTGTATTTAGTGTTTGTTTATCTATATTTTTTGTATCAAATTTATTAATAAAGTAATATTTTCTAAAATTATTTATATGCATAGTACAGTAAAAAATTTATTAGATATACAAGACACTATAAAAGTTAAGTTAAACAAAATAAATATTAATAATTATCCAAAAATTATAGCAGTTTCCAAGACATTTAAAATTGATCAAATATCGCCTCTGATAGATTATGGGCATATAGATTTTGGTGAAAATAAAGTTCAGGAAGCTGTCGAAAAATGGACAGAAATAAAAAAAATAAATCCAGAATTACAACTACATATGATTGGAAAATTGCAGACCAATAAAGTTAAATTTGCTGTAAAATTATTTGATTATATTCATTCGGTAGATAGTGAAAAGCTTGCAAAAAAAATTGCTGATGAACAAAATAAAATAAATAAAAATATAAAAATATTCTTGCAAGTTAATATTGGTGATGAAAATCAAAAATCCGGAATTAACAAAAATGAGCTAAAAAGTCTAGTTAATTACTGCATAGAAATTAATTTAGATTTAATTGGCTTAATGTGTATTCCGCCTGCTAACATTGATCCAGAAGTTTATTTTGAGGAGATGAAAAATCTAAACAAATCTCTTGGTTTAACTGAACTTAGCATGGGAATGTCTTCAGATTTCATTATCGCTGCCAAATATGAGTCAACATTTATCAGAGTTGGATCTAGTATTTTTGGTCAAAGATCCTAAAAAATTTTTATTTTTGAATCTTTTTTTATTAATTTTAGCATAATTAAAAAATCATTTTCTTTTAAAGCAATGCATCCAGCAGTAGGCTTATAATTTTTGGTAAGATGAATAAAAATACAACTACCCTTTCCATTGATAGGTTTTTTATAGTTGTATTTAATTGGAATTAATAAATCATATTTATTATCTTTTCTTTTTAATTTTTCGTGCCCAATTTTTTTTTCAATTTTAATAAGCTTGTTGTATTTTTGTGGAAAACTAATGTCATCACACCAACCCATATTTTTTTTTATTTTGATACATTTTAATAAAGTCAAAGGTTTTTTAACTCTATCTTCTCTAAAATAGAGATTTTCAATTTTAAAAGTACCTTTTGGTGTTTTTTTATCTCCTTCTATTTTGTTATCAGTTGAACCTTTCTCTCCAATGCAGCACTTAAATTTAAATTCATCTATTTGAAGAGTATGTTTATTTTTTACAAAAATTGTCATATTCTACCTCTAGTGAGCAGTCAGAATTTAATAATATATAAGTTTACAAGATTATATCAAATCCTTGATGAAATTGGAGCAGATTTAAATTTTAATATTGAATTTGAAGATAGAGATGATGCTTTAAATGAAAGAGTTAAAAATTTTAATAATTATTTAATTATATCAAATAAAAAATACTCAGATATTCCCAATCAATTTGTTTTAGATAATTTACCAATTAATGTATTTAAATTAATTGAAAAGATAAATATTGAATTTTTAAAATTGCAATTTAACAGCCAATCTGAGGTGAAAATAAATAATTATATTATTGATCTAAATTCTAGAGAAATGTTAACAAAAAATACAAAGCTTAAGTTGACTGAAAAAGAAATAAATACAATTACTTATTTATCTAAATCAGACAAACCGGTTAGTGTTGTTGAGTTACAAGAAAAAGTTTGGAGTTATCAATCTGATATAGAAACTCACACAGTTGAAACTCACATTTATCGACTAAGAAAAAAAATTTTAAATACATTTAATGATGATAATTTCATAACTAGTGAGAAAAATGGCTATCAAATCAAATAAGAAAAATCCTATGGCTAAGGACTTATTCACTAAAAAATATAAACCAAAAATAGTTAAACCAAAAAAAGGTAAGGGAAGCTTTAAAAGAAACAAAAATAAAATTTAAAGTCTTGCCCCAATTTGCTGTATTACTTTGGATGACATCTCAGTACCTTTTTCAAGGCAATCATGTGTAGGCAATTTGTTAATATATCCGTGTAAAAAACCAGCAGCAAATAAATCACCTGCGCCTGTAAGATCAATAACTTTTAGATTTTTTTGTATACCTCTTTCAATAACTTCACCATCATCAATTGCAACGGCACCTTTTTCTCCTCTAGTTACAATCATTAATTTATTAAGTTGTTTTGAAAAGTGTATAACTTCATCAAAATTTTTTGCATTAATTAATGATGTAATTTCTTGTTCGTTAGCAAAAATTATATCAAGTTTATTTTTTACTAAGTTTAAAAAATGGGGTTTGTGTCTATCTACGCAAAATAGATCAGAGAGTGACATAGCAATTTTGTTTGCATTATTTATAGCTTTATCGAATGCTCTCTTAGGATCTCCCTCATCCCATAAGTAACCTTCTAAAAAAATTATTTCACTTTTTTTAATTGCATCAGAACTTATGTCATTTTCATTAATTTTTCCTGCAGTTCCAAGAAATGTGCACATTGTTCTTTCTGAGTCTGGAGTTACCAAAATTAAACACGTTCCGGTCGGTAATTCCTCTTTCTTTTTCGAATAAAAATACTCGACATTTTCTTTTTTTAAACCTTCTTCGTATTTACTACCAAATTCATCATCAGATACTTTGCCTATAAATCCAACCTTGTCACCAAGTTGAGATAATCCAACTATAGAGTTAGCTACAGATCCTCCAGAGACAGTTTTTTCAATTTTAAGATTTGTTATTAAGTTTTTAAACTCTTTTTCATCAAAAAATAATTTCATTGTGCTCTTTGTAAGATTATTTTGATCAATAAAATTGTCATTTACTTTGCAAATAACATCAACTATTGCATTTCCTATTCCTAAAATTTTCATATTAAGCCTTTTTGGTAATAACAGGTTTTTTTCTATTTGGGTAGCAAGTAGTGCATATTTTGCAACTTAAGCCATAACAATTTCTTGCTTTACAATATTCTCTGCCATAAAAAATTATTTGTAAGTGAAGTTTAGACCAGGTTTTTTTAGGAAATATTCTTTTTAAATCTTTTTCAGTTTGCGCTACATTTTTTCCATTTGTTAAACCCCATCTTTGAGCAAGTCTATGAATATGAGTATCAACAGCAAAAGCTGGATAACCAAAACCTTGAGACATCACAACGCTTGCTGTTTTATGGCCTACACCAGGTAGTTTTTCTAGTTCTTCAAAAGTTTTAGGTACTTTACCTTTATGTTTTTCCAAAACTTGTTTTGACATTAAGTAAATACTTTTTGCTTTGATTCTAAAAATACCAATTTTTTTTATTGATTTTTCAATTTTCTTTCTTCCCAATTTTACAAAGTGTTCTGGTTTATAGTATTTTGGATAGATATTTTTTGTTACATTGTTTACGTTTATATCAGTACATTGTGCAGAAAGCAGAACAGAAATCAAAAGTGTAAAAGTATTTTTACTTTTTAATGGAACTGGTGTTTTAGGATAAATTTTATTTAGGGTTTTAATGATGATTTTTGCTTTTTGTCTTTCATTCATTATGAAAAATTAAGCAAATCTCTCATGGAGTATAAACCTGGTTTTTTTTTCATTAACCATTTAGAAGCAGTTAAAGCTCCATCTGAGTAGAGTGCTCTATCAAAAGCCTCATGGTTTAATGTAATTATTTCTTTACCACTTGAGAATTTTACCTCATGCTCACCAATAATTTCACCTTTTCTAATAGAATTAAAATTAATTTTTTTTCCATAAGGAAAAGATTTTTTATTTAAGAATTTCTTACCAATTAAATTATATAAATTTTTATTTTTTCCATCAGCAATTCCTTTACCTAGCATTAATGCAGTACCGGATGGATAGTCTTTTTTATGTTTATGATGTACTTCAAATATCTTACTTAAGTATTCATCTTTTAATGATTTAGATGCAATCTCTGTTAAATACATTAATAAATTTACACCTAAACTCATATTACCAGCTTTTAAAATAGGTATCTTTTTTGAATATTTTTTAATTTGATTTTCTTGGCTTCTGTTAAATCCGGTAGTACCAATTACTACTTTTTTTCGTAGTTTTGATGCTATTTTGAGTATTTCAAGCGTACAATTTGGAACTGTGAAATCAATAATTACATCAGTTTTTTTAAACGCTTTATCAGAATTTAATTCAGGTTTAACTCCATTAAATTTTTTATTCACCAATCTATTTTCTGTAAGTGTGACTAGTTTAAAATTTTTATTTTTTTTTGAGGATTTAATTAGTTGTTGGCCCATTCTACCCATACAACCGGATATAGCTAAATTAATTTTTGCCATGTTATAATTATTTCAATTTTATATAAGTAATATGATTATAGTTCAATAATTCTTCTTTAGTAATTTCAAATTCAAAATTTTTATTTTCGAACATTGGTTTTGTTGAATTTTCACTATGAAAAAATATAGGTGGAAACTCGTAGTATATATCAATATTTTTTTCTATGTTGTTAAAATCATTTTTATTTATTTTATGATCTTTTAGTCTAGAAATAATTTTATCCTTTGAAATATTGTAATTTTTAAAAAATATCTTTTTTATAATTTCATTAAAGAAAAGGTATAGAGTTTTAATAAGACTTATGAACTTGTAATTATGATTAAATCCAAATCCTTGATATGAGTGTTTAATAGAATAAAAGTCTCCTTTGCTTTCAGAATAATTGTCCTCTAAGATAATATTTTTAATATTAAAAAATTTTGCTTGCATTAATCTTTCATAATGACTGACATGATCGTCAAAAAAAACAAGGGTATCATGTGGAATATTAGAAAAGTCATGATACTTAAAATCTAGATTAGAATACTCAGCTTTTTTTGAGATATATTCACGGTTAGTAAGATCTATATCAATTGATAATATTTTAGAGTCTGGGAGAGTTTTTTCAATTAACCATGTTGATTGACCCCTAAATACTCCAGACTCAATTACAAATGATGGATTGATTTTTTTTAAAATAAAATATGTAGCAAACATATGAGGAAATTGCATGCCACCAATATTATTTTTAATCGGTCTTGACTCGTAAATTTTTTTAAATGTGTCTAATGATTTAATTAGTTCATCATTTTTCCAATGAGGAATATTTTTATAAAAGTATTTCATTATTAACTTTTCCAAAAGTCTTTTGCTTTTTGAAAAAATTTTTTAATACTTGGATTTGACTTGTCGTTTTCAATTTCTCTAAATTGTTCCAGTAATTCTTTTTGTTTTTTATTTAAATACACAGGTACTTCTGTTTTAACTTGAACATATAAGTCCCCAAAATCACCTCTTCTCATAAATGGCATGCCTTTACCCTTTAATCTAAATTGTTTACCATTTTGAGTACCATCAGGAATTTTAATTTTAGCTTTTCCTCCATCAATTGTAGGTATTTCAATTGTTGTTCCCAAAGCAGCATCTGCAAAAGAAAGTGGAAATTCAAAAAATAAATTTTCATCAGATCTTTTAAATAAGTTATGTGAATTTACATTAATAAACAAATAAAGATCACCAGTCGCTCCACCTCTAGTTCCTGCTTCACCTTTTCCTGCAAGTCTTATTCTTGTTCCATCATCTACACCTTTTGGAATTGTTACAGATATTCTTTTAGATGCCTGTTTTTTACCCTGACCATTGCAATCATTACAAGGGTTAGTAATTTCCTCACCATTTCCATTACATTGAGGACAGGTTTGCTGAACAGTAAAGAACCCTTGATTAGATCTTATTCTGCCATTCCCACCACAATATGAACATCTGTCTGGAGAATAACCTGGTTTTGATCCATTTCCTTTACAAGTGCTGCATTGCTCTGATGTTGAAAATTTAATATCTTGTTTTTTTCCGTGATAAGCTTCTTCTAGAGAAATTGATAAATCATACCTTAAATCTGAACCTCTATTGTTTGATTTTCTACCTCTTGATCTTCCTCCGCCTCCAAAATCACTAAAGAAATCCTCAAAAATATCTGAAAAATCTGCTCCACTGAAACCACTAAAGCCACCTCCTGGTCTACCACCACCGTTTTCAAATGCAGCATGACCAAAGTTATCATAGTTTTGTTTTTTTTCTTTATCAGAAAGAATTCCGTATGCTTCACTAGCTTCTTTGAATTTTTCTTCTGCTTTAGAGTCCCCAGGATTTTTATCAGGATGATACTTAACAGCTAATTTTCTATATGCAGATTTTAATTCTTCAGGGCTTGCGCTTTTATTAACGCCTAGGACATCGTAATAGTCTCTTTTAGCCATCAAATTACCCCAGACAATTAAATGTCAGTTTAAGCGCTTTTTTCTTTATTTTCGTCTTTTACTTCTTCGAAATCAGCATCAACAACATTTTCGTCTTTTTTACCTGCATCATCTCCACCATCATCTTTTCCAGATTCTGGTTTTGCACTTTGTTGTGATTTATAGATTGCCTCTCCAAGTTTCATAGAAGCTTGAACTAGAGCCTCAGTTTTTTTCTTAATATCTTCAATATCTTCACCTTTTAAAGCTTCTTTTACAGCTGTTGATGCATCTTCAATTGCTTTTTTCTCTGCATCAGAAATCTTTGATCCATGCTCTTTTAAGTTCTTTTCAGTAGAGTGAATTAGAGTATCTGCTTGGTTTCTAACATCAACAGACTCTCTTTTCTTTTTATCAGCTTCTTTATTTGCCTCTGCATCTTTGACCATTTTTTCAATTTCTTCATCACTTAGTCCGCCTGAAGCTTGGATTTGAATTTTTTGCTCTTTACCAGTTCCCTTATCTTTTGCTGAAACATTTACAATACCATTAGCATCAATATCAAATGTAACTTCAATTTGAGGCACTCCTCTTGGTGCTGGAGCAATACCTACTAATTCAAAATTACCAAGGGCCTTATTATCAGCTGCCATTTCTCTTTCACCCTGTAGAACTCTAATAGATACAGCTGGCTGATTATCTTCTGCAGTTGAAAATACCTGACTTTTTTTAGTTGGTATTGTTGTGTTTTTATCAATCAGTTTTGTAGAAACTCCTCCAAGTGTTTCGATACCCAGTGATAGTGGAGTTACATCTAATAAAAGTACGTCTTTAACATCTCCTTGTAAAACACCTGCCTGAATAGCAGCACCCATTGCAACTACTTCATCCGGGTTTACACTTTTGTTGGGGTCTTTTCCAAAAAAGTTTTTTACTTCTTCAATTACTTTTGGCATTCTAGTCATACCACCAACCATTACTACTTCATCAATTTCACCAGCAGTAATTCCTGCATCTTTTAATGCGGTTTTACATGGAGGTATTGTTCTAGCAATTAAGTCTTCAACTAGAGCCTCAAGTTTTGCTCTAGTCATTTTTAAGTTAATATGTTTTGGACCTGTTTTATCTGCAGTAATAAAAGGTAAATTTATATCTGTTTGTTCGGCAGAAGATAATTCAATTTTTGCTTTTTCAGCAGCTTCTTTTAATCTTTGTAAAGCAAGTTTATCTGACTTAAGATCAATTCCGTTATCTTTCTTGAATTCTGAAATTAAATAATCAACAACAGCGTTATCAAAATCTTCACCACCCAAAAAAGTATCACCATTAGTTGATTTAACTTCAAAAACACCGTCACCTAATTCTAAAATCGAAACATCAAATGTTCCTCCACCTAAGTCATACACAGCAATTTTTTTATTTTGTTTTTTATCTAAACCATATGCAAGTGACGCTGCAGTTGGTTCGTTAATAATTCTTAAAACTTCTAACCCAGCAATTTTACCAGCATCTTTTGTTGCTTGTCTTTGTGCATCATTAAAGTAAGCAGGAACTGTAATAACAGCTTTTGTTACAGCTTGACCTAGATATTTTTCAGCGGTTTCTTTCATTTTTTGTAAAATGAAAGCAGAAATTTGAGAAGGAGAGTATTTTTCACCTTTAGCTTCAATCCAAGCATCACCTTTTTCAGAATTAACTATTTTGAAAGGTGCAGCTTCTACATCTTTTTTCACCGTTGGGTCATCAAAGTTTCTTCCGATTAATCTTTTAACTGCAAATATGGTATTTTCTGGATTTGTAACAGCCTGTCTTTTTGCTGGTTGTCCAATTAGTTTTTCATTTTCATCTGTAAATGCTACAACTGATGGAGTAGTTCTTGCTCCTTCAGCATTTTCTAAAACCTTAGCTTGTGTTCCTTCCATAATGGCAACACACGAATTTGTTGTTCCTAGGTCTATTCCAATAATTTTACTCATAATATTAATATCTCTCTTTCGTCATATAGGGTTTAAATATAAAACTACAAGTTGGTCTCATAATTATTTATTTTCAGGATTTTCCTGATTTTCCTCAGCTTTTTCTTCTTTTTTTGTAACTTTTTTTGACACTCCTACCAATGAAGGTCTAAGTAATCTGTCTTTTATCATAAAGCCCTTTTGAATTTCTTGGATTATTGTTCCAGGTTCTTTCGTATCATCTTCTATCTCCATCATTGCTTGATGAAAGTTTGGATCTAGTTTTTTATTAATGCTCTCAATTGGTTTAATGTTATTTTTTTCAAATATTGAGATTAGATCTTTTTTAATTATATCTAAATGTTCTAGCGTTTTATTTAATGCTTCAGTTTCTTTTAACTTATCATCACTTTCAAGAACATGTTTTGATCGATCCAAGTTATCAATTAAATTTAATGCTTCTTTAGCAAAACTATAACCACCATATTCAAAAGCATCCTCTTTTTCTTTTTCAAACCTTCTTCTTTGATTTTCCATTTCAGCAAAAGTTCTTGTTACTTTATCCTCAAGTTCAACAATTTTTTCTTCTGGGGTTGGTTCCTTAATTTCTTCTTTGGGCTCTTGTTCTGTTTCTTGCTTATTTTCTTCAGCTGAACTTTCCTCAAGCTTTTCAGATTTCTTTGCTATATCCTGATTTTTATCTGAAGCAGTGCTATTTTGGTTTTCCTCTTTTTCCATAACCTCTTATATGGTAAGGATTTTAGTAATTTCTAGATGTCTAAAAAAAAAATTAATAAATTAATTATTGGTACTAATAACAAGGGCAAATTACGTGAAATCAAGAGTTTGTTGCCAAAAAGTATTAAAATTTACTCTACATCCGAATTTAGTCTTAAGAGTCCGACTGAAAATGGAAAGACTTTTAAAGAAAATTCGTTAATTAAATCTAAATATTTTTCAAAAAAAACAGGATTAATTTGTTTGGCTGATGATTCTGGTTTAGAGATAGATTTTTTAGACAAAAGCCCAGGAATTTATTCTGCAAGGTGGGGTGGAAAGCACGGAGATTTTGTTAAAGCAATAAGAAGAGTTTATAAAGAGTTAAATAAAAAAGATAAAAATTGGAAAAATAAAAAAATTAAAGCGAGATTTATTTGTGCTATTTCTATTTCATATTTAAATAAAAAAATAGCTTGTGTTGTAGGAAAAGTAGAGGGTTATATTTCACATAAACCAAAAGGTAAAAATGGATTTGGCTATGATCCAATTTTTATTCCTGTAAAAAAAAGAAAAACTTTTGCAGAAATGAAGCCATCTCAAAAATATAAGATGGATCATAGATACAAAGCTTTTAAAAAAATTAGAAAATTTCTATAAGTTTTTGATCTTCAATTTTATAAAAATTAAGTCTGTGATTTATTTTATTATTTTTGATATCAAAAATTCCTATTTTTCCTTTGAATGAATTTTTACTTTTAAAAATTTTATTTAAGTTTTCCTCATTTGAATTTACTGATAAATAATAAACTAATCCAATAAGATCATAGCTTAATAAGGATAAATGAGTTGGATCTTCATTGAATGCGTTAAAGTATTTTATTTTGTAAGTATCAAAATTTTCTTTATTTATTGATGGATAATATAATGGTTGAATATCAGTTTCGTTTAATAAACTTTCATCGAACCATTGATTTAAAGTTATAAAATATTTATTTTTAGGAAGCACATCTGTGTATAAAAGTGATGTAGATACACTTTTGAGACTTTCATTAAAATCTGCAATTACAACAGCATCAAAATTTAAATTGCCTAAAGTATATCTTTTTTCCAGTCTTTTTATTTTTTTTTCTTTATTTGGATCATTCGAATTTTTTATCTTATTTATTTCATCTTCTAAATTTTGTTTTCTAATTCTATAGTTTGTGATTTCTTCTATTTGTTTTGTTAGTTTTGTAGGTTCTGTATTGTATTCATAATCTTTATAAATTTTAATTTTTGAATTTTTCATCCCTATTTTAATTTCAAATTCATAATCTCGGATTGGTGTTAAAAAAACAGTTCTTTGTATTTGATTAGTTTCTAAAAATTTTTTTATTGTATTAAATTGTGAAGTAGAATTAATTCCAGCAGAAATTACATTTTTCGGAAGATCTAAAGTTTTATTTGTTAATGATAAAAATGTTAAATTTTTCATTTCATTTAAATAGGCTAAACTTTCATGAAAGACAGGCCCAATGACAATTTTTATTCCCATTTCACTTAATTCAAACGCTGATTTTAAAGTTTGGTTAGCTTTAGTTGCTGTATCTTTTGGAAAGATTTCAATTAAGTCATTATCAATATCTTTGACAGCTAATCCGACTGCCTTAATGATTGATTCTCCAATTTCTTTATTTTCTCCTGTCATAGGAACTAATAGTCCTATTTTTATTTTTTCTTTAGCATTAACAGTTGAAAAAAAAAGAAAGTGAAGACTTAAAAAAATAAAAAAAATAATTTTAATTAATTTAATCATTTAATGTTAGTATAATGTTTTTTAAGCTAAATTATGATCATAAAACCACAATTTAAATTAAAAGAATACGAAAATGGTCTTTATTTGGTATCAACTCCTTTAGGAAATCTAAAAGATATCACTTTAAGGGCAATTGAAGTTTTGCAGCAATCTGATTATATTTTATGCGAAGACACTCGAGTTTCAAAAAATCTTTTAGATAAATATCAAATAAAATCAAAATTAATTTCAAATCATAAATTTAATGAAAAAAAAAATCTAATAAAAATTATAGAATATCTGAAGACTGGAAAAATAATTTCCTTGATATCTGATGCTGGTACGCCAAGCATTTCTGATCCAGGCTCAATATTAGTTAATGAGTGTATTAATAATGATATAAGAATTTTTCCGATTCCCGGACCATCGGCTGTTGCTGTAGCTGTTTCAATCAGTGGATTTTCGGATAAATTTTCTTTTTGTGGTTTTTTTCCAGACAAAAAACAGGAATTATCTAATCAATTAAAAAAACTTTCAGAATTTGAGAATTCTTTAGTTTTTTTTATTTCTCCTAAAAAAATTAATAAAATCATACCTGAAATAAAAAAGAATTTTAATGGAAGAAAGATAGTTTTTTGTAGGGAAATATCGAAAATGTACGAAGAATTTATTAGAAAAAATGTAAATGAATTAGAATTATTTGAAAAAGAACCAAAAGGTGAACTCACAGTTGTTATTTCTGAGAGAAAAATAAATAAAAATATCTCTAAAAAATTAACTGAATCAGATATGAATGTAATAAAAAAAATGATTAATAAATTATCTACTAAAGAAATTACAGATATTTTAAGTCAAACTAGCAATGCATCAAAAAAAGAAATATATAATTATTGCTTAGAATTAAAAAATGAAAAATAAATTTTTAATTTTTATCTTAATGAGTTTTATTTTGACTGGATGCATTGGTGTTAGTTCTAAAGGTCTTTTTGGAACTGGTGTTTCGGTTGCTTTAGATCCAAGAACAGTAGGAACTCAAATAGATGACTCAATAATGCAAAAAAGTTTAGCAGCGAAAATAATTGCTAGAGATAAAAAATATTTTTTATCAGTAAAATCTAAAGTAATAGATGGAAAAATTTTTCTTACAGGAAAAGTAGATGAGCCTGAAGAAAAATTATATTTAACAAAACTGGCTTGGGAAACAAAAGGTGCGCGTTCAGTTAGGAATGACATAAAAATTAAAGAACAATTTAAATTTAAACAATCAGCTAAGGATGTTTTAATTACATCTCAGCTTAGAACAGCTTTAATTTTAAATAAAAATATTAAATCTACCAATTATCAAATCGATACATATAAAAAAAAAATTTATGTTTATGGTATTGCACTTACAATTGAAGAAAAAGATTTAGTAATAAGTGAAGCTAAGGAAATTCTTGATGTTGAGGATGTGATTGCAAGTATAATACTTGTTGAAGATTTAAGAATTCAAAGAGAGTAATTATTTTTTATAGTCAATTACTTCTGAAGAATACGCTGCAATAGAGGCAAGGTTTAGTATTTCTGAGGTTGAAGATCTAAGTGGAGCAATCTCTATTGGTAAACCTAAACCAATTAAGAGGGGACCTATAACTTTTGTTTCTCCAATTGTTTTAATTAATTTGTATGAAATTGCAGCACTATGCTGGCCTGGCATTATCAGAATATTTGCTTTACCAACAATCTTTGCGAAAGGATAAAGTTCCTCGTATTCTGGATTTAAAGCAACGTCTGGCTGCATGTCTCCATCAAATTCAAAATCAACTTTTTTTTCTTTTAATATCTCAACTGCATTCCTGATATGTTTTGTTCTACTTGTAAGAGGTTGTCCAAAAGTTGAGTGTGAAACAAAAGCAACTTTAGGATCAAATCCGAAAAGTCTAACTACTCTTGCAGTAGATATTGCTATTTCAGCCATTTGTTCAGATGTAGGATATTCATGAACACTTGTATCGCCAACAAAAATAGTTCTTCCCTTATGAACTATCATGTTTAATCCAAACATTATTTCTCCTTTTCTTACATCCACAACTTGCTTAATCTTTTCAAATGAAGCCCCAAAACGCCTTGTATTGCCTGTAACAGCACCATCAGCATCACCACATGCAACCATACTTGTGGCCCAAACTACCCTATCATTTCTAATCATTCTGTCACAATCTCGTTCTAATAATCCTTGCTCTCTTTGCAATTTTTTAAATAAATGTTTAACGTATCTTTTTCTTTTTTCTTCATCTTTTGAATTAACAATTTCAATGTCAAAATTTTCACTGTAGCCAATATTTTTGATCTGTTCTTTAATTTTACTTTCTTTACCGACCAAGATTGGAATACCTAATTTAGAATTTTTAAATGCTATAGCGGCTTTTAAAGTATTTTCATCTTCACCATCTGCAAAAACAATTTTTTTCTGATTTTTCTTAATAAATGAATTTATACCTTGCATGATAGTTACTGTTGGGTCTAATCTTTGTTTTAGTTGATCTTTATAAATATCAAAATCATCTATATTTTTTCTAGCTACACCGCTATCCATAGCTGCTTTTGCTACAGCTGCTGGTATTACACTAATTAATCTTGGATCAAATGTAGATGGAATAATATAATCTTTTCCATAATGAGGTCTTTCTCCACCCATAGCAGCAACCACTTCATCAGGAACATCTTCTCTTGCAAGCTTAGCTATTGCGTTAGCTGCAGCAACTTTCATTTCTTCATTTATTGTTTTGGATCTAACATCTAAAGCTCCTCTAAAGATATAAGGAAATCCAATTAAATTATTTACTTGATTGGGGTAATCTGATCTTCCTGTTGCAACAATTGCATCATTTCTAACCTCATTAATTTCCTCAGGGGTAATTTCTGGATCAGGATTAGCACAGGCAAATATAATTGGATTTTTTGCCATAGATTTAACCATCTCTTTTTTTAGAACACCTTTTGTAGACAATCCTAAAAAAACATCTGCACCTTTAACAGCATCCTCTAAAGTTCTATGTTTAGTTTTAACTGTATATCTGGATTTCCATTGATCAATTCCTTCAGTTCTTCCTTCATATATAACACCTTTTCTGTCTAGCATTATTATATTTTCAGATTTTACTCCTGAGTTTTTAAATAATTCAGTACAAGCTTGTGCTGAGGCCCCAGCACCATTAACTACAACTTTAATTTTTTTTATTGATTTACCAGAAATATCTAAAGCATTAATTAATGCTGCGGTTGTTATAATTGCTGTTCCATGTTGATCATCATGAAAAACTGGAATATCCAAAATTTCTTTTAATTTCTGCTCTATTACAAAACAATCTGGGGCCGCTATGTCTTCTAAATTTATTCCACCAAAACTAGGTGCAAAATTTTTAATTGAATTTATAATTTCGTCTGAATCTTTACAATCAATCTCTAAATCAATCGAATCTATATCTGCAAATCTTTTAAATAATACGGCCTTCCCTTCCATCACAGGCTTTGAGGCAAGAGCACCTAAATTTCCCATACCTAATATTGCTGAACCATTACTTATCACGGCAACAAGGTTTCCTTTACTTGTGTAATCATAAGCTGCTTCTGGGTTTTCACTTATTTTTTTTACAGGAGCAGCAACTCCTGGAGAATATGCTAAAGCTAGATCACGCTTAGTTATCATATTTTTTGAGGAAATAATCTCAATCTTGCCTGGTTTTTTGTCTTTATGAAAATCTAAAGCTTCTTTATCTGTGTAATGGTCGATTTTTGTTTTTTTCATTTCTGATAACAATAAGTGTACAATTGGGGTAAAATTAAGACTAATATGATTTATGAACTTACTTAAGTCAACAGGCACATTTAGTTTCTATACTATCATTAGTAGATTGCTTGGTTATTTAAGAGATATTTTAATAGCAATTTTCCTAGGAACAGGGATGTTGGCGGATGCCTTTTTTGTAGCATTTAGAATTCCAAATACTTTTAGAAGATTGTTTGCAGAAGGCACCTTTAATGCAGCATTAGTTCCAAGTTATTCATCAGAAATTATTAAGGGAAAAAAACAATCAAACAAATTCGCTAACGATATTTTCAATCTACTTTTTTTAGGGTTGCTATTCTTAACAATAATAATTGAAATTTTCATGCCTGCATTTGTTTCAATTATTGCACCAGGCTTTATTGGTGACTTAGAAAAAATGGAGATAGCAATTAATTTAACAAGAATTACTTTTCCTTTTTTATTTTTTATTTGTTTGGCCTCATTTTTTTCTGCAATCCTAAATTCACATAATAAATTTGCAGCTGCTGCTGCAGCTCCAATAATTTTGAATATTGTTCTAATTTCGGTATTAATTTTTTCTAGCTCTTTAGGTGACCAGTTAGTTTATTACTTATCTTATGGTGTTTCTTTAGCTGGTTTCTTACAGTTAATATTTTTATACAAATACGTTTCAAAATATTACTCACTTAAATTTAGTTTTGAATTAAAAGTAAATAACAAAGTTAAATTTTTTTTTAAAAAACTTTTACCAAGTATTTTTTCATCAGGTGTTACTCAAATTAATATTTTAATTGGTACAATAATTGCATCATTTCAAGCAAGTGCAGTTTCTTATCTATATTATGCAGATAGAATTTATCAAATTAACCTAGCTATAGCTGGTATTGCAATTGGTGTTGTTATACTTCCACAGCTTTCAAAACATATTCAATCTAGAAAAAAAAATAAGATTTTGCTTATACAAAACAAAGCTCTTGAATTAAGCTTATTTTTAAGTCTCCCAGCAACTATCGCTTTAATAATTGGATCAGAACAAATTATTTCAGCCTTGTTTGGCTATGGTTCTTTTAATGAAAATTCAGTCAATAACTCAAGTTTAGCTTTATATTATTTTGCATTAGGCCTACCGGCTTTTGCTATGATAAAAGTTTTTTCAAGTTTTTTCTTTGCAAATCACGATACTAAAACTCCATTTTACATTTCTTTAATTTCAGTATTGGTTAATATTTTTATCAGTTTGTATTATTTTAGAGAAATTGGCTTTATAATAATTCCAATAGCCACATCCATTTCATCTTGGTTTAATTCAATTTTGTTATTTTTATTTTTAAAAAATCGACAATTATTTTATTTTAATCAAATATTTTTTATCAAACTTATTAAAATAATTTTTTCATCAATTCTGATGGGTTTATTTTTTAAATTCTTATTAAACTTTTTTCAAAACGAGTTAGGATTTGATCAATCAAATAAATCTTTATATTTAGTTTTATCTGTTATATTGGGATTATTGTTTTATTTAATTGTTTGTTATTTCATCAAAGCTTTCCAAATGAGTGATATTAAATTAGAGTATTAATTTTATGGGTAAAAAAATTTTCTCTGGTGTACAGCCAACTGGCAATCTTCATTTAGGAAATTATTTGGGAGCTATAAAAAACTTTGTAGATTTAAATAATGATAATGACAACAAATGCATTTTTTGTGTAGTCGATCTACACGCTATTACAGTAAAGCAAGACCCTAAAGAGTTAAAAAACAATATTAGAGAAACTGTTGCTACTTTTATAGCAAGCGGAATAGATCCTAAAAAAAGTATAATATTTAATCAATCCAGAGTAGCAGCTCATGCTGAGGGAGCATGGATATTAAGTTGTGTTGCAAGAATGGGTTGGTTAAATAGAATGACACAATTTAAGGAGAAAGCTGGTAAAGATAAAGAGAAAGCTAGTATTGGATTGTACTCCTACCCAGTTTTAATGGCAGCTGATATTCTTCTATATGATGCTACTCATGTTCCTGTGGGTGACGATCAAAAGCAACATTTGGAGTTATGTAGAGATATAGCTCAAAAATTTAATAACGATTTTGAAGTAGAAAATTTTCTTCAAGTTCCTGAACCCTTAATTCAAAAAGAATTTTCAAGAATAATGAGTTTAAAAGATGGTTCAAAAAAAATGAGTAAATCAGAGTTATCAGATTTAAGTAGAATAAATTTAACAGATGAAAAAGACCAAATAATAAACAAAATTAAAAAAGCGAAGACCGATC
Source organism: Candidatus Pelagibacter communis (assembly GCF_001179845.1). GTDB lineage: Bacteria > Pseudomonadota > Alphaproteobacteria > Pelagibacterales > Pelagibacteraceae > Pelagibacter > Pelagibacter ubique_Q. The sequence continues at coordinate 60,454 of NZ_CVSB01000049.1, forward strand.
CTTTGCCTATGCCACAAGACATAAAGGAACTTGAGGAAAGATTAGAGGCGAAAAATCTTTTAGGAATTTATTCAAGTTTAACTAATTCTACATTAGAAAATTCAGTAAAAAATTTTGCTGGTAAAAACTTTTCAGAATTTAAAGACGAATTAGCAGAAAATCTTGTGAATAAAATTGAACCTATTTCTAATGAGATAAAAAAACTTTTAGGAGATAAAAATTATTTAGATGAAATTCTTCTAGATGGAGTTGAAAAAGCTAATTTAATTGCATCCAAAAAGATTGAAAGAATTAAAGAAATAGTAGGTTTTTAATAAAAATTTATTATCAAGTTTTAATTTTTAAAATATTCACTATATATAAAATATGTTCATTCAAACAGAAGTAACACCAAATCCAAATTCTTTAAAATTTCTTCCTGGGAAGAAAGTTTCAAACAGTGGTCCTTATGAAATTACAAATAAAGAAGATATGCAAAATGAATTGGTGAGAAATATTTTGTCAATTAATGGTGTTGAGGGTATTTTTTTAGGGCAAGATTTTATTTCAGTAAATAAAAACGAAAACATTAAGTGGGACGAAATAAAACACATCGTAATTTCTCTAATAAATGATTTTTACGCAGATGGTAAAGAATTTGTAATTGATGAAAATATAAAAGAGGAAGTTTTAGATTTAAGTGAAATTGAGGAAAAAATTGTAAAGATTTTAGAGCAAAAAATAAGACCTGCTGTTGCAAGAGATGGTGGAGATATAAAATTTAAAGAGTTTAAAGATGGAGTTGTAAAGGTACAATTACAAGGGAGTTGTTCTGGTTGTCCTAGTTCAACAATGACTTTAAAACAAGGTGTTCAAAATCTTTTATGTCATTACCTACCAGAGGTAAAAGAGGTTGTTGCAATACAATAATTTACTATGAGAAAATTTAAAAAACCAAATTTTATGAAAAATAAAAGTTTTGACATAATTTCAAGATTTTTTTTAAGTTCTTTTATTTTGATTTCATTCTTTTATGTGGCACCCATAGTTATTAATTTTAATGATAAAAATTTTATTAATAAAGAATTCACAAACAATTCAAAAAATATTTTAAATAGAGCTTTAAACAAAGATGAACTAATAGAAGAAGACTCAAAAGCAAATGCTGATGAAAGAGATTTATTATATGATATTTTAGAAGAGAATAATTCTGAAATTAATCTAGTCAGATACACAACATCCGAGATAGACTCACTATTTAAAGAGGTAAATTATAATTTAAAAGATGTCAGAGATAAAAAATTAGTAAAACCAATAGATATTGGTCTTTTACCGAATGAAATTAAAAATATCGGAAACACTAAAAAAAGAAAAGATATGTTTATAAAAATTGTTCTCCCTTTAATAGTTAAGGAAAATAATAAAATTAGAGTTGATAGAAAAAGATTATTCACAATTTTAAATAAAAATAGCAACACTGATATTGAAAAAAAATGGTTAGAAAAAAAATATAAACAATATGGTGTTAAACAGAATGATTTATCTACTTTAAAAATAAGGATGGATGAAATACCAGTTTCGCTTGCTATAGCTCAAGCTGCTAAAGAAACTGGCTGGGGTACTTCAAGATTTGCTTTAAAGGGAAATGCTTTATTTGGACAATGGACTTGGTCTGGTGAGGGCTTGAAACCTAAAAATGCAGATGAGGGCAAAGATCATAAGGTTATGAAATTTCATAGTTTGCAGTTGTCAGTAAGAGCTTACTTAAGAAATTTAAATACCCATTCAACATACAGAGATTTAAGAAAAGCTAGAACAGAACTTAGAAATCAAAATAAACCTTTAGACAGTTTAATTTTGTCTAAATATTTAGATAAATATGCTGAAACTGGTAGTCAATATATTGAAGTTTTGCAGAAAATTATTGAACAGAATAACTTAAAAGATTTTGATGAGGCGAGATTGTTGCCTTCAAGTAAAGATCTAGAAAGTTTGATTTAATATTCATTTATTTTTTATAGGGAATTGAACACCAAACCATCTCCATTTTCCATTTTCATTCAGAGAACAATTAATTCTACCTCTTCTTGGTTTGAATGGCTCTCTAAATTCAATTGTTAAAGAATTATTAGCAAAACTTGTTTTTGATTTTTTCCAAACATCACCCTCATTAGAATAACAATTAATATTAGATAAATTTTTTTGTTGCTTGAAAAATTCAACTTTAAAATTTGGAGGGTTTGTATTTTCGAATAATTGTTTTTCCTCCGGAAGTATTCTTTTATATTCAAGTGGAAAATAATTTATTATTGATCTAAATCTTTTTAACTCTCCATATTTTTCATTAATTGGAAATCTAGGTAATTCAAATTTATCTTTATTTAAATCAATTACACCAGAATGCTGACCAAAAGCATATTTAAAATTTTTAGATATATAATCTTTCATAAACTTAGAGTATTCACCAAATGGATATGAAAATAGATTAGGGACATAACCAAGTTCTCTTAAAAAAATTGTATTGGCTGTTTCAATATCTAAAATAAATTCGTCATTGCTTACATCGATAAGATATTCATGAGTATGAGAATGATGACCTATATATGTAAAATCATTAGCTTCAATTTCTTTAATTTGTTCCCAAGTCATATAACCTTTATTTCCCACTGGCTCAGTTGAAACAAATAAAATAAATGGAATTTTATTTTCTTTTAGATAAGGCCATGCTTCAGTATAAAAAGATTCAAAAGCATCATCGATAGTTATAAGAATTTCTTTTTTTTGTTTTGGTTTATTAAACTGTTCATCAAAATTATTTGGATTATGAAAATTAAAATCTGAGTTCTTAATAATATTTATATGTTCCTCAAATATATCCATTTTAATATTGGTTGAGGGGTACTTATTCTCATTAAAACGATGATACATAATTGATAGAATTCCTTCATCATTGGAATAGTATTTGATATTATTTTCATCTGATTTAGAACTGATATTAGAAAATAAAAGAATTATGAATAAACTGATAATTGATGTAGCCAGTGAAAAAATTTTTTTAATGATCATAACTAGTAATGATATTTATAATATTACTAAAGAGAATACTAAAATTAATTATGAAAAATTAACTTTAATTATTAATGATTTTTTAAATTCTCATCAATTAAACTTGAAAGATATTAATACAATTTATTTAAATAGAGGGCCTGGAAGTTTTGCAGGAATACGAAATTCGCTTTCTATAGTTAAAGCATTTAATTTAACTAATAATATTGATTATTATTGTTACAGTATTCAAGATTTTAAAGGTGAAAAAAACATAAAACACGAAAATATCCCTGATTTGTGCGATAAATTTAATATTAAAAAAAATTTGATTAACCCTATTTATTTAAGTTAAAATTATTTTATGTCAGAAACAATAGAGCAAAAATGTATAGCAAAAGGAGTTAAATTAACTGATCAAAGAAGAGTAATTGCACAAGTAATGTCCGACTCTTCTGACCATCCGGATGTAGATGAGCTTTACAATAGAGTATCTAAAATTGATCCAAAAATAAGTATTGCAACTGTTTATAGAACGGTAAAACTGTTTGAAGAGTCTGGAATATTAACAAAGCATGAGTTTAAAGGTGGAAAAGCTAGATATGAAGAATTAAATGAAGGCCATCACGATCATTTAATAGATGTGAAAACTGGTGAAATCATAGAGTTTGTAGACGAAGAAATTGAAAAGTTACAAAAAAAAGTTGCAGAAAAATATGGATATAAATTAGTAGACCATAAATTAGAATTATATGGGGTTAAGAAAAAATCCCAATAATTATGAATCAAAAAATATTTATTAAAACTTTTGGATGTCAAATGAATGAGTATGACTCTAATAGAATATATGATTCAGTTAAAAAAATTGGTTATGAAAAAACAGAAAAATATGAAGAAGCAAATTGTTATCTTTTAAATACATGTCATATCAGAGATAAAGCAAAAGAAAAAGTTTACTCAGAAATAGGTAGAGTAAAAAAAATATTTAGATCTAAAAAAAAACCATTGGTGATTATTGCAGGGTGTGTTGCTCAAGCAGAAAACCAAGAAATGCTTAAAAGAGAACCTTACATTGATTTAGTAATTGGTCCTCAAGCTTATCATAAAATTAATGATACAATTTTCAATTATATTAAAAAAAATAAAAAGATTGAAGAAACCGAATTTGATGCGGTTTCTAAATTTAAATATTTAAGTAAAATAAAAAATGAAGCTGGAAAAGTATCATCTTTCTTAACTATTCAAGAAGGATGTGATAAGTTTTGTAATTTTTGTGTAGTTCCATATACAAGAGGACCAGAATATTCTCGACCATTAAATCAAATTTTAGATGAAGCAAAATATTTAGCTGACAATGGCGCAAGAGAAATTGTTTTACTTGGTCAAAATGTTAATGCTTATGATAATGAAGGATACAGACTATCAGATTTAATTTTAAATATTGAAAAAATATCTGAAATTAAGAGAGTTAGATATACAACATCTCACCCAAAAGATATGACACAGGATTTGATCGAAGTTTATAAAACTTCTAAAAAGTTAATGCCACTTGTGCATTTACCTGTCCAAAGTGGATCTAATAAAATTTTAAACTCAATGAATAGAAAACATACTATTGAAGAATATTTAAATACTTTTGATATATTAAAAGAAATTAATCCAAAGATAGAATTTTCAAGCGATTTTATCATAGGTTATCCTGGTGAAGAAGATAAGGATTTTAAAGATACCTTTAATTTAATTGAAAGGGTTAAATTTATTAACTCTTACTCTTTCATTTTTAGCCCAAGACCTGGAACAGTAGCTGAAAATTTAGACTTAATTGAAAAAAAAATTTGTATTGAAAGATTAGAAAAAATTCAAAATATCTTATTCGAAAATCAAATCCGAATGAACAACTCATTGAAGGGGAAAATTATTGATGTTTTGGTCGAAAATTTGACTTACGATAAAAGCAAAGCTTTTGGTAGATCTGAGTATATGACATCTGTAATTTTTAATGGTAAAAAGAATGATATTGGAAAAATAGTGCAAGTGAGAATTAAAGATAGTAATAGAAATACTTTATTCGGTGAAGTTATAACTAATTCGGATCAGAAGGTTGCATAGAATTTGAGTGGAATAACTAAAAAAAATATTGATCAGTCTTTAAAATTTGTTTATTCAGATAACAACTCTTTAAGCGTTATATTTCATGACAATAACTTGTTAATGGGTGTTGTTGGGGAATTTAATAAAAATTTACAAGAATTAGAAAAAATTACAAATTGCAACTTATATTCAAGGGGAAATTCAATTTTAATTAAATCAACACATGAAAAGAATGAAAAAATTAAAAATGCTATTCAATTTTTGGCTAATCAGTTTATTAATAATGGAAGTATAGAGAATAAAGATATACTTTCATCGGTTGATAACTTTATGATTAATGAAAAAGTAAAAAATAATAATGTTACAGATATTATCAAAACTCCAAAAAAATCTATAATTCCTAGATCTGAAAAACAAAAAAGCTATGTGAGAGCTTTGAGAGAGAGTGATATTATAATTTCAGCAGGGCCCGCAGGAACTGGAAAAACTTTTTTGGCAGTTGCTGTAGGTCTAACTATGCTTCTAGAAAAAAAGATTGAGAGAATTATTCTTTCAAGACCAGCTGTAGAAGCAGGCGAGCGTTTGGGATTTTTACCTGGTGATATGAAGGAAAAAGTAGACCCTTATCTTAGACCTTTATATGATTCTTTATATGATCTCTTCGACTTTGAAAAAATACAAAGAATGATTGAGATTGGAGATATAGAGATTGCACCTTTAGCTTTTATGAGAGGTAGAACTCTAAAAAATTCCTTTGCAATTTTAGATGAAGCACAAAATGCTACGGATACTCAGATAAAAATGTTTTTAACTCGTATTGGAGAAAATTCTAAAATTGTTGTAAATGGTGACCCATCTCAAATTGATTTACCAAATAAAAGCATGTCAGGATTAGTTCGATCAAAAGAGTTACTAGGGCATTTAAAGGAAATATCCATAGTTGATTTTGATCATTCAGATGTAGTTAGACATCCACTTGTTTCTAAAATAGTCAAAGCATACTCAAATAATGATTAGTATTAACGTCTTCTCTGAGGAGAAGGCTTGGTCAAAAAGACTTAAAAATAAGGACATTTTTTTTAAAAAAATATGTAAAGCTTTTCCGAAAAAATATAAATTTTTGAATAAAAAAGTAACCTTAACAATATTACTTTCAAATAATCAGAATATTAAAAAATTAAATAAAGTTTTTAGAAAAAAAAATAAATCTACCGATATATTATCTTTTCCATTAAATAAAAAAATAAAAATTACAAAAAATACTTATCTTGGAGACATTATCATCAGTTATAATTATCTAAACAAACCAAGATCACAAAATTTAAAATCTTTTAAAGAAAATGTTACTAAATTATTCATACATGGTTTTCTTCATCTTTTAGGTTTTGATCATAAAAAAAATAAAGATTATTCCAAAATGTTAAAAGAGGAAAATCTATTATTTAAATCTGTACAATCAAAAATAAATTAAATTGAAAAATAAATTTTATATTGAATTAATTTATTTAATTTTAATAGGAGTGCTTACTTCCTTAAGTTTGCCTCCATTTAATTATGTTATAATAAATTTTTTAACTTTTAGTTTATTCTATATATTTTTAATAAAAAAAATCGAGTTTTATGAAAATAAAATAATATTTTTCCTTTATGGTTGGTTATTTGGTTTTGGTTATTTTGTAAGTAATTTATATTGGATCTCAATATCATTAACGTTCGATCAAAATTTTAAGTTTTTAATACCTTTTACAATAATATTAATACCTTGTTTCTTAGCCTTGTTTTATGCTTTAGTTGCTTATTTATTTGTGGTTTTAAAACCAAAAAATAATTTAAGCTCATTTTTTCTTTTTTCTTTAATATTTGGAATAGTAGAATTTGTTAGAGGATCAATACTAACTGGTTTCCCTTGGAATTTAATTGCTTATAGTTTCTCTAATCAAATCGAAATTTTAAATATTATATCAGTAATAGGCACATACAGCTTTAATCTTTTCTGTATTTCATTATTTACAAGTCCATCAATATTTATTTTAAGAGAAAATAAAAAAGATATTAGTGTTTGTGTTGCGTTTCTTATTACAGCAATGTCGTTTTATGTACTTGGTTCACAAAATTTAGAAAAATTTAACAAACAAGAAGTAAAAAATCTTGACTATAAAGTAAGAATTTTGAGTTCAAATATAAGTATAGATAGATTTTATAATAATATCGATCCAATAGCTGTTATAGAAGAGCTAATTGAAATCAGCGCTCCTAAAAAAAGTGAAAAAATAATTTTTATTTGGCCAGAGGGTATAATTCCAGGTATTTCACAATACCAATTAAAAGAATACAAGTGGTTATTTGAAAATAAATTTAACGAAAATCATTTGTTAGCAATTGGTATCAATATTAAAGAAGATGAGAATAAAACTATTAAACATTTTAATTCATTATCTATTTTTGATCACAATCTAAATATAATAAATTCATATAAAAAAATAAACCTTGTTCCTTTTGGTGAATTTTTACCTTTTGAAAAATTACTAAAAGGTATTGGCCTAAAAACAATTACTAATGACTACCAATCATATTCGAAAGGTAAAGAAAGAAACATAATTAATCTGAATTATAATAATTTATCAGTGAAAATATTGCCTCTCATTTGTTATGAGATAATTTATTCTGGCAAAATTTTTACAAACAGTAATTTTGATTATATTGTAAATATTTCCGAAGATGGCTGGTTTGGTAAGTCAATTGGTCCAGAGCAACATTTTACTCATAGTATTTTTAGAGCTATAGAGAGTGGAAAATATGTTTTAAGGTCAGCAAATAATGGGACAACAGCAATTATTAACCCAATGGGAGTTATTGAGCAAAAAGTCGATATTAATAAATCTGGTTATGTAGATTTAAGTGAGTCAAGAAAAATTCAGATGAGCTTGTTTACAAAATTTGGAAATAAAATTTTTGGATTTATAATTTTGTTGTATATTTTTTTAATATTTTCATTTAAGAAAAGTAAAAATGAGTAATTTAAAAAATTATCTTTTCACAAGTGAATCTGTCTCCGAGGGACATCCAGATAAAGTGTCTGATAGGATTTCAGATATGGTTGTTGATAGTTTTATTTCTGGAGATCCATATTCTAGAGTTGCTTGCGAAACACTTACTACCACAAATAAAGTTGTTCTAGCTGGTGAGGTGAGAGGACCAGAAATTAAAAAAGATGAATTAATTGAAAAAGTAAGAAATTGTATAAAAGATATTGGTTATGACCAAGAAGGATTTACCTGGAAAGAAGCTACAAAAATTGAAAGTCACTTACATTCCCAATCAGCTGATATTGCTATGGGTGTAGATTCCTCTAGCAATAAAGATGAAGGAGCTGGAGATCAAGGTATCATGTTTGGATACGCTTGTAATGAAACGGATGTTTTGATGCCAGCACCAATTCATTATTCTCATAAAATCTTAAGATTAATGGCTGAAGATAGAAAATCTGGAAAATTAAAAAATATTGAACCAGATTCAAAAAGCCAGGTAACATTCGAGTATGTTGATGGAAAACCATCAAAAGTAAAATCTGTAGTTATATCTTCACAGCATTCACCAGATGTTAATCAATCGCAAGTCAGAGATTTACTTAGACCTTATATGTTAAAATCCATTCCTGAGAATTTTCTTGATGGTTTTAATGAAAACGAGTTTTATGTAAATCCTACAGGAAATTTCGTAATTGGTGGTCCAGATGGAGATTGTGGTTTGACAGGTAGAAAAATTATTGTTGATACTTATGGTGGAGCTGCACCTCATGGTGGTGGTGCTTTTTCAGGAAAAGATCCAACAAAAGTTGACAGATCAGCCGCTTATGCGGCAAGATATATTGCTAAAAATATTGTTGGTTCTAAGATTTCTGAAAAATGTCTAATTCAGTTAGCTTATGCAATTGGCGTATCAAAACCATTATCTATTTATGTTAATTTATTTGATAACGATCTAGATAAAAATAAATTTGTTGTAGAAAAGATTAAAGAAAATTTTGATTTGAGCCCTAGAGGTATCAGAGAAATGTTGAATTTAAATAAACCAATATATGAAAAAACATCTGCTTATGGTCATTTTGGTAGAGCACCTGAAGAAAATGGTTCATTTTCATGGGAAAAAACTGATAAAACTAACGTTTTTTTTAGATAGTTTCTGTTGAATTAAAAAAAAACTTTACTATATTGCAACTACATTATTGAACTTTACAAGATGGGCTTTAGCCCATTTTTTTTTGGAGCAAACAAAATTATGTTGAATAAAAGAGCAGATAAACTTGAATTATTAAGAATTGCTGAAGCCGTAGCTTTAGAAAAATCAATTGATAAAGAGCTAATCATAAATTCTATGGAAACGGGTATTGCCAAAGCTGCAAAATCTAAATTTGGACAGGAAAATGAAATTAAAGTTTCTATAAATAGAGACAATGGAGATATTGAACTTTTTAGAAAATTGATTATCGCTGAAAATCCAGAAAATGCAAATACAGAGATAAAATTGGAAGATGCAATTAATTTAAATGAATTAAACAAAGATAAGACTATTGGTGACGAAGTATTACAGCCACTTCCTTCTTTTGATTTTGGAAGAATAGCTGCACAAACCGCAAAGCAGGTGATTAGTTTTAATGTAAGAGAAGCTGAAAGAGAAAGACAATTTAGCGATTTTGTTGATAAGAAAGACTCAATTTTAAGTGGAATTGTAAAGAGATTAGAATTTGGAAATGTAATTGTTGATTTAGGTAGAACTGAAGCAATAATTCAAAAAAATGAATTAATACCTCGAGAAAATATTAAAGCAGGTGACCGTATAAAAGCATATTGTTATGATGTTAGAAGAGAACCTAGGGGGCAACAAATATTTCTTTCTAGAGCTCATCCTAAATTTATGGAAAAGCTTTTTGTTCAAGAGGTTCCCGAAATTTATGATGGACTAATAGAAATTAAATCTTCTTCAAGAGATCCTGGAAGTAGAGCTAAAATATGTGTTAAAGCAGTTGATACATCTCTAGATCCAGTGGGAGCTTGTGTAGGTATGAGAGGTTCAAGAGTTCAAGCAGTTGTAAATGAACTTCAAGGAGAAAAAATTGATATAGTTAATTGGTCAGAAGATCCTGCTATTTTGGTTTCAAATGCGTTATCCCCTGCTGAAGTACAAAGGGTTAACGTTGATAGTGAAAGAAAAAAACTTGATGTAATTCTTACTGAGGAAAACTTAAGCAAGGCAATTGGAAGAAGAGGTCAAAATGTAAGACTTGCGACAAAACTCTTAAATTATGAAATTAACATAATGACAGATTCAGAAGAGTCTGAACGAAGACAATTAGAATTTAAAGAAAAAACAGAGAACTTTGTAAAAAATTTAGAGTTAGATGAAACGTTGGGTCAGTTACTTGTTGCTGAAGGTTTTTCAACCATTGATGATATTAAAGATAGTTCAACTGAAAATTTGATGAAGATAGAGGGTATAGATGAAGATACAGCTAAAGCATTGATAGAAAGAGCAAAAGAGTTTCATGAAAAGGATCAAGAGGATATCTCTCAGAGAATTAAAGAATTAGGTCTTGAAGATGCCTTGATTAATTTAAAGGGATTAACACCGGGAATGTTAGTCACACTTGGTGAACAAAAAATTTTAAGTTTAAAAGATTTTGCAGACTTAGCATCTGACGAATTAACTGGTGGTTATGACGTAGTTAAAGGTGAGAGAGTAAAAATTCAAGGTTATCTTGAAGATTTCGCTTTATCTAAAGAAGAAGCGGATGAATTAATTATGTCTTCCAGAAACATTGTTTATAAAGATTGAGTGATGAGGTATGGAGAAAAAAACAAAATTAACAATTTCAGGCTCAGCCAAAAAATCAATCAAGAGTATTGAGATTGCTAAATCTCAAGGAAAAAATTCTGTAGTAATTGAAAAACAAACTGGAAAATTCTCGAGTAGAAGTGGATCGTTTAGATCTAGTACGAATAAGTCAAGAACAACCTCAACTTTAAACAGAGGAACACCATTAAAACCTTCATTTAATCCTAAATCACCCCCTATAACAAACAATTTTGAAAAGAGAAAACTAGCAGAGCAAAGAGCTACTAAACGACTTAAAGGAGATAGTGAAAACAAAGATAGGAAAACTTTAAAAGCAGGAACAAAGAAGAGAGAGTTAAAGTTAACTGTATCAAGAGCACTAAGTGATGAGATTGATGCAAAACAAAGAAGTTTAGCATCAGTAAAGAGAGCAAGACAAAAAGAAATTAAAAATGCTACAAAAGATAATTCTCAAGAAAATTTAAAACCGATTAAAAGAGATGTTAATATTCCTGAAGCAATCACAGTAAGAGAACTTGCAAATAGGATGGCTGAACAATCAAGCAATGTAATTAAGCATTTGTTTGGTATGGGTGTTACTGTGACTATTAATCAAACATTAGCTGCAGATACTGCAGAATATTTAGTTAAAGAATTTGGTCACAATCCAATTAGGGAAGAAAAAGCAGAAGAAATTATTCAAAAAATAAAAGCTTCAAGAACAGAAAATTTAAAAAATCGACCACCAATAGTTACCGTCATGGGTCATGTGGATCATGGCAAAACATCAGTACTAGATGTGCTCAGAAGTGCGAACGTGGTTTCAGGAGAATTTGGTGGAATAACCCAACACATAGGAGCTTATCAAATTGAAAGTCAAGGTAATCAATTAACATTTATTGATACGCCAGGCCATGCTGCATTTACAGAAATGAGAGCAAGAGGATCAAAATTAACAGACGTGGTTGTTTTAGTCGTTGCTGCTGATGATGGAGTTAAACCTCAAACAGTTGAGTCTATTAAACATGCCAAAGCTGCAAATGTTCCAATAGTTGTAGCAATTAATAAATGTGACTTACCAGAGGCAGATCCTCAGAAAATAAAAAATCAATTATTAGAGCATGAATTAATTGCGGAAGATTTATCTGGTGATACTTTAATGGTTGAAATTTCAACTAAAACAAAACAAAATTTAGATAAATTAGTAGAGTCAATAATACTACAAGCAGAGATTTTAGATCTTAAAACGGATTATGAATCTAAAGCTACAGGTATAGTTTTAGAATCAAAAATTGATGTTGGAAGAGGTCCAGTTGCAAATATAATTGTAACAACAGGAACACTTAAGAGAGGTGATTTTTTTGTAAGTGGTTTAAAGTGGGGGAAAGTAAGAGCTATTATTAATGATAAAGGAAAAAATATTAATGAAGCATTACCTTCTACTCCTATTGAAATTTTAGGAATAAATGGTGCAGCCAAAGCTGGAGACGATTTCATTGTTCTTGATACAGAAAAAGAAGCAAAGACACTGAGTGAAAATAGAGCTCAAGAGAGTAAGGATGGAAAAAATCCAATATCTTTTGCAACACAAGACTCTGCCTTTTCAGATAAATCTACTGAAGAATTAAATTTAATAATTAAATCTGATGTACATGGATCATCAGAAGCAATCAAAAATGCAATTAATCAAATCAAACATGATGAGGTTAAACCTAAAATAATTTTAGCAGATATTGGAATGATAACAGAAACAGACGTTACATTAGCTAAAGCTTCAAATGCAGTATTAATAGCTTTCAATGTTAAACCAAGTAAAGAAGCAAAAAAACTTGCTGAGAATGAGAAAATAAAAATATCTTCTTACAATATTATTTATGAGGTTTTAGACTATATTAAACAAAGAATGTCAGGATTATTGGCGCCCGATGTACAAGAAAAAATTACTGGTACTGCACAAATTTTAGAAATATTTAAAGTTTCGGGCGCAGGTAAAGTTGCTGGTTCAAAAGTAACTGAAGGAGAAATTAATAGTACTTCAGATGTAAGAATTATTAGAGATGGTACTATTATATATACTGGCAAAGTTTCAACAATATTTAGAGAAAAAAACCAAGTTAAACAGGTAAGTGATGGTCAAGAATGTGGAATAACCGTTAAAGATTATATAGATTTCCAAAAAAATGACACAATAGAAGCATTTAGTGTTACATCTACTGAGAGGTCAATTTAATGGCAGATAGAATAGGAAAACCAGTGTCACAAAGACAGTTAAGAGTAGGTGAAATGATTAAGCAGTCTTTAAGCATGATTTTTATAAGAAATGAGGCTAAGGTGCCAAATTTAGAAACAAACACTATAACGGTTACTGAGGTTAGAATGAGTCCTGATTTAAAAATTGCTAAAGCATATGTTCTTCCATTGGGTGGAAAAGATGCGGAGGAAACAATTAGTGTTCTAAAGGAATACTCATTTTTAATTAGAAAAATCTTATCACAAAAAGTGGTTATGAAATTTTTACCAAAATTACTTTTTAGAAAAGACGAATCTTTTGAGTATGCGGAAAAAATAGAAAACTTAATAAAACAAACAAATAAATAGGAAGAAAGAGGCATGAACAAAAAGGCACAAGAATTAGCAATACACGATAAAGACACTGGATCTTCAGAGATACAGATCGCTTTGCTAACAGAGAAAATTGAAACTCTCTCTAAACATATTAAGCAATTCAAAAAGGATAAACATTCATCTGTTGGATTGTTGAGAGCGGTAAATAGAAGAAAGAAATTGTTAGAATACCTAAAGAAAAATAAAATGGATTCTTACAAAAATGTACTGTCGAAATTGAATTTAAGAAAATAGAAGTCAAGATAGATAGAATGGAATGGAACGAAACGAACGAAACGAAATGGAAATGAAATGTTTAAAGTATACAAGAAGGAAATTGAAGTAGCAGGAAAGAAGATAAGTTTAGAAACAGGTAAAGTAGCAAGACAGGCAGACGGTGCAATAATCGCAACATGTGGAGAGACAGTCGTACTAGCAACAGCAGTGGGAGCAAAAAAAGTAAATCCTGATATGGATTACTTTCCATTATCTGTAAATTATCAAGAAAAATATTATGCAGCAGGAAAAATCCCAGGTGGATATTTTAAAAGAGAAGCAAGACCAACTGAAAGTGAAACATTAATCTCTAGATTAATTGATAGACCTATCAGACCTCTGTTTCCTGATGAATTTAAAAATGAGGTACAGTTATTACCAACTGTAATTTCATACGATAAAGAAAATGAACCAGATATTTTATCAATCACTGCTTCATCAGCAGCATTAGCTATATCAGGAATGCCATTTATGGGGCCTGTAGGAGCTTCAAGGGTTGGTTTTATTGATGGAAAATATGTTTTAAACCCATCTAAAGCAGAGTTAGAAAAATCGAAATTAGATTTAGTTGTAGCAGGTACAAAAGATGCTGTGCTTATGGTTGAGTCTGAAGCAAGTGGTTTAACAGAGGAAGAAATGTTAAACGCAGTTAAATTTGGACATGAAGGATTTGTTCCAGTAATTGAAATGATCGAGGAACTTGCAAAAGAATGTAGAAAACCTGAGTGGATAGTTGAGAAAAAAGATTTATCTGAAGTTAAGAAAAAACTTGAGGAAACTTTTACGGAAGATCTTAAGAAAGCTTTCGCAACAAGAGATAAACAGGATAGATCAAATCAAATTTCAGAAATCACTGATAAAGCTAAAAAGCTTTATGAGGAAGATGAAAACTACACTGATCTTGATGTTAACAGTCAGTTAAAAAATCTTGAAAAATCAATTGTCAGAACCGATATTCTAAAAAACAAAAATAGAATTGACGGAAGAGGTTTGTCAGACGTAAGACCTATTTCTTGTGAAGTAGGTGTTCTACCAAGAACCCATGGTTCTGCATTATTCACTAGAGGTGAAACTCAAGCAATTGTTGTAGCAACTTTAGGAACATCTGATGACGAACAAAGAATTGAAAGTTTAGATGGATTACAAAGAGAGCGATTTATGCTTCACTATAATTTTCCTCCTTTTTCAGTTGGGGAAACTGGAAGAATTGGAACAGGTAGACGAGAAATTGGTCATGGTAAACTAGCTTGGAGAGCAATTAACTCTTCATTACCTTCAAAAGAAGCATTTCCATATACTTTTAGAGTAGTTTCAGAGATTACAGAATCTAATGGTTCTTCTTCAATGGCTACTGTTTGCGGAACTTCTTTAGCATTAATGGATGCTGGTGTACCAATAAAAGAGCCAGTTGCTGGTATTGCAATGGGATTAATTAAAGAAGGTGATGATTTCAGCGTCCTTTCAGATATCCTAGGTGATGAAGATCATCTTGGTGACATGGACTTTAAAGTTGCTGGAACTAAAGATGGAATTACTTCTCTTCAAATGGATATCAAAATTACAGGTATTACTTTTGAAATTATGGAGCAGGCATTGAGCCAAGCTAAAGATGGAAGAGTTCACATCTTAGGAGAAATGAATAAAGCATTGTCAGCTTCAAGATCTGATGTTGGAAAACATACTCCAAAAATGGAACAAGTTAATGTTGATAAAAAAGACATTGCTGCTGTCATTGGAAAAGGCGGTGCAACGATCAGAGAGATTGTTGAAAAATCAGGTGCAAAAGTAGATGTAAATGATGAAGGTGTGGTAACAGTTGCTGCTCCAGATGAAGAGTCTAGAAATATCGCAATGCAAATGATTAAAGACATCACTGCAAAAGCTGAATTAAACAAAATTTATTCAGGTAAAGTAATGAAGATTATGGAGTTTGGTGCATTTGTTAATTTCTTAGGAAAACAAGATGGACTAGTTCATATCTCAGAACTTGCAGATAAAAGAGTTGCTAAAGTAACTGATGTTGTTAAAGAAGGCGATGAAGTAAAAGTTAAAGTCATTGGTTTTGATAGAGGTAAAGTTAAACTTTCTATTAAACAAGCATTAGTATAAATTTATTTATTAGAAAAAATTTTTAAATATTAGAAAAATCTATTATTTCATCATTTTTTTTAAAGCTCGGAGAATAACGTAAAATTGGCTTTCCGTCACATTTAGTAATTTTTTCTAATACTGTAATTTCTGCGTAATTTGAATACCTGGTAAAAGGTAAACCATCACGATAAATTACTTTTGCTTTTGAACTTTTGAAATGACTATCATTCAGCTTTGGAAATCCTTTATTAAGTATGTTCCTTCTAGTGATGTTATTAGAAAATTGATAGGATGGTTCCACTATTAAAATATATTTTGAGGAAATTCTTATCATCTCATTTATTATTTTTTTTGCAAGGTGTGGGACTTGCTCAATACAGTAGTGAGTGAATGATATATCAAAAGAATTATCTTCATATGGAATATTTGATGCATCACATGCTATTAAATGATCAATCTGAATATTTTTTTTTTCTAAAAATGCCTTACCATGTTTAAGTCTGTTGGGCGATAAATCAAGGGCAGAAATAAATTTCAAATTATTTATTTTTTTAATTATTGGATAAAGAGTTGTTAGCTCACCAGCACCAACCTCAATTAAAGACTTTAAGTTATGATGATTACAAAATCTTGAAACTATATTTGTTATTGGTTTTATAGCCCTTCCACCTTTGATTAGATAAATTTTATTTTCATGATTATTAAAAGCTAAAAAATCTTTCTTTTTTAAAATTCCTTCTTCCATTTTTTCTTCATCATAAAATTTATCAATGTATAAGCCTGATATTTTCTCATATTTAGCTTTTACTTCTCTGACTGATCTATTTTCATTATAAACTTTTTTTTCTTTTATAAATAGATTCAAAAAATCTACTAAATACCTTTTAACAATTAATTTAAACAATTTATATAAACTAAATTGATGTATATTTTTTATATGAGAAGTTAAAGAATTTTTAACAGGTTCTTTTAATATTTTATCAAAACTGATTTCACTTGTTTCACCTAAGAATTTTCTATCCAGTAGTGTTTTTTTAATATCCATTATGCATGATTATACAATATTTTTAGGATCTGGCATCCCAACCTTATTATATCCGGCGTCTACATAGTGAATTTCACCAGTAACTCCGTTTGCAAGGTTACTTAGTAGATATAATGCTGAATTACCAACATCATGAATATCTACATTTCTTTTAAGGAAAGAATGGTTTTCATTCCACTTATATAAGAATTTTGCATCCCCAATAGCAGAAGCTGCTAATGTTTTAATAGGACCTGCGCTAATTGCATTAACTCTAATTCCTTTAGCACCCAAGTCCCTTGCTAGATATTTAACACTAGATTCTAAAGCAGCTTTACATACTCCCATTACATTGTAATTTGGAATAGCTTTGCTTGCTTCATAGCTTAAGGTAATTAAACTTCCGCCTTCTTTCATTACTTTAGAAGCTTCTTTTGCAACTTCAGTAAATGAAAAGCATGAAATTAACATACTTCTTAAAAAGTTTTCTCTAGTCGTATTTAAATATTCACCTGACAATTCTGATTTATCAGAGAAAGCAACTGCATGTACTACAAAATCAATTTCACCCCATTGAGATTTGATATCTTTAAATAGTTTTATTACTTCTTCTTTTTTTTCAACATCACAGCTAAATGTAGTTTTTGAATTTAATTTTTCTGCTAAAGGAACTACTCTTTTTTTTAGAGCATCACCTAGATACGTAAATGCAAGTTCCGCTCCAGCCTCAGCAAGTTTTTGAGATATACCCCAGGCAATGGATCTTTCATTAGCGACACCCATGATTAACCCTTTTTTACCTTTCATTAAACTCATAAATTAAACCTTTTCAAAAATTAAAGCTGCATTTGTTCCACCAAAACCAAAGCTATTTGACATTACTGTATTTAAATTTGCTCCTGTTTCAGTTTTGGAAACTATGGGAAACTTTTTAGCATCATCATCCATCTTAGTAATATTTGCAGAGCCTGTTATGAAATTATTTTTCATCATTATTAAACAATAAATTGCTTCATGAACTGAAGCAGCTCCTAAAGGGTGACCTGATAAAGATTTTGTTGAACTTATTTTAGGAACATTGTCTCCAAAAGTTTCTTTAATAGCATTAAGCTCAGTTATATCCCCTACTGGAGTAGATGTTCCATGAGTATTAATGTAATCAATTTTATTTTTAGCAGTTGCCATAGCCATTTTCATACATCTAACTGCACCCTCACCAGAAGGTGCTACCATATCGTAACCATCTGAAGTTGCTCCATAACCGGTTAATTCCGCGTATATTTTAGCACCCCTTGCTTTGGCATGTTCATATTCTTCAAGCACTAACACTCCGGCACCACCTGCGATCACAAATCCATCTCTTGTTTTGTCGTAAGCTCTTGAGGCTGACTCAGGGGTATCATTATATTTTGAGGACAATGCAGTCATCGCATCAAACATTGCTGTCATAGCCCAATGAATTTCTTCACTTCCACCTGCAAAAACAATATCTTGTTTACCCATTTGAATTAATTCCATAGAATTTCCTATGCAGTGTCCACTAGTTGCGCAAGCAGAGCTCATCGTATAATTAGTTCCTTTTATTTTAAATGGAACAGCAAGTGTTGCTGAAGCAGTACTAGCCATTGTTCTGGGAACAATAAAAGGCCCCATTAATTTTGGTGTTTTCGCCCTAGTTTTATCTGCTGCAAGAATTACGTTTTCAATTGATGGGCCACCAGATCCCATTACAATCCCAGTTTTAAAATTACTTACTTCACTTTCTTCTAATCCAGAGTCCTCAATTGCCTCTTTCATTGCAATATAATTATAAGCTGAGCCTGAACCCATAAACCTAATTGTTTTTCTATCGATATGATCTTCAAGTTTAATATTTGGTTTACCATGAACATGGCTTTTTAAATTGTGCTCCTTGTATTCCTCAGCATAAGAAATCCCTGATTTTGAGTTTAATAAAGATTGATGAACTTCCTCTTGATTATTTCCTAAGCAAGAAACTACTCCTAAACCAGTAATAACTACTCTTCTCATTATTTAAATAAACCTACCTTTAAACTTTCTGCTGAATATATTTTTTTATTATCTGCAAGAACAATTCCATTTGCAAGCCCAACAGTTGTTCCTCCAGGAGACATAATTTTTTTCATATCTATTTCATATCTTACATTTTTTACACTCTGTAAAACTTCACCTGTAAATTTCACAGTACCCACTCCTAAAGCTCTTCCTTTTCCAGAATTTCCTAGCCAACCTAGAAAAAAACCTACGAGTTGCCACATAGCATCTAAACCTAAGCACCCTGGCATAACTGGATCTTTTTTAAAATGACAATCAAAAAACCAAAGATCATCTTTAATATCTAATTCAGCTTTTAAAGAGCCTTTATTAAATGTGCCATTATTTTCATTGATTTCGGTTATTCTGTCAAACATAAGCATTGGTGGAAGAGGTAATTTTGCATTACCAGGACCAAAAAGATCACCATTTCCACAAGTTATAAGGTCATCGTAGGAATATGAGTTTTTTTTCATAATTTTGAGTTCCCTTAATACTTGATTTAATGCTAATATAATATAATAAAACATTATAATTTTTATTCATACATTAGAATAATTATAAACAATTATGGTAAAAAACTGCAATTTTATTGAAAAATTGAGAGGACTAGGACTTAGACCTACAAAACAAAGAGTTAAAATGTGTGAGGTCTTATTCAATAGAGAAAAAACTTTTCATTTCACAATAAATGATCTTGTTAAAATGATATCAGAAGAAATGAATGAGAAGATTTCCTTAGCCACAGTTTATAATACAGTTCACGCATTTGAAAAAAAAGGATACCTAAAAGAAATTACAATAAACAGTGATAAAAGTTATTTTGATACCAATACATCTGTACATCATCATTTTTATGATGAAGACACCCATGAGTTAATAGATTGCGATGAAAATGATATTGATCCGGTTAATATAAAAAAAAATATTACTGGAAAAAAAATAAATTCAGTTGAAGTTTTGGTTAAAGTTGCGAGTGATAATCAAAATCAAAAAAAATTAAATTAAATCAATAATTTAAAATCTACATTATAACAATTCTAAACTGTTGACATATTTCATATAACTATTATATGGTCAGTAACATTTAAAAGGAGAAAATAATGTCTTTAAAAGGAAGTAAAACAGAGGAAAACTTAAAAGCAGCATTCGCTGGAGAAAGTCAAGCAAATAGAAGATATCTTTATTTTGCACAAAAAGCAGACATCGAAGGTTACAATGATGTAGCTACAGTTTTTAGATCAACAGCAGAAGGTGAAACTGGTCACGCTCATGGTCATTTAGAATACTTAGAGCAAGTTGGTGACCCTGCTACAGGAAAACCAATTGGTGAAACTAAAGCTAACTTAGCTTCAGCTATTGAAGGTGAAACTCATGAGTACACAGATATGTACCCTGGTATGGCTAAGACTGCTAGAGAAGAAGGCTTTGAAGAAATCGCAGACTGGTTCGAAACTTTAGCTAAAGCTGAAAAATCACACGCTGGTAAATTCCAAAAAACTTTAGAGTCTATTAGCTAACTAAATTTCTTAGTGGGCGTTTAACGCCCACTAAAAACAATTCAAATTTAAAATTTTATAAAATGGTAGAGCAAATTTTACAAATACTTAAGGATTGGTTTAATGAACCCGTTGTTCTGGTTTCTTTATCATTAATTATTATTTCTAACTTAGTCATATGAGCAAAGAAGGAAGTTTAGGTGCACCTATAAGACATCCTATAGATTTTGAGCATCCTGATTTTTTAAATCCCGAAAAGTTAGACGCTGAAATGAGAAGAGTGTTTGATATTTGTCACGGATGCCGAAGATGCTTTAATCTCTGCGATTCATTTCCAAAGTTATTTGACATGATTGATGAGTCTACAAATGAAGATGTTGAAAGCCTATCTAGTGATCGATTTGCTCCCGTCGTAGATGCATGTACTTTATGTGATATGTGTTTTATGACCAAATGCCCATATGTTCCACCTCATGATTTTGATTTAGATTTTCCACATTTAATGCTGCGATATAGAACAGCTCAAAAAAAATTAGATAAATTACCAAGTGTACCAACACAATTAGCCCAAATAGATCGAAACGCTAAAATTGGTGTTATGTTCTCAAAAATAGTTAACTGGGCATCAAATATTAAAAATAAATTAATGAGAAAAATCTTAGAACTAATTACTGGAATAGATAAACGAGTTCAGTTACCAAAATATAACTCAGAAACTTTTTCAAATTTTTTTAAAAAAAATAAAGATAAGATAAATTATCAAACACCTTCAAAAGATAGAAAGGTTGTTATCTACTCAACCTGTTTTGTAAATTTTAATAAAAAAAATACAGGTGTTGCTGCTTTAAAAGTTTTGAAAAAAAATGGTGTAGAGGTTCAGGAGGCTTACCCTGGTTGTTGCGGGATGCCATTTTTAGAGCAAGCAGATTTGCCAAAGGTTGTTGAACAAGCGAAAAAAGTTTCTAAGGATTTAATCGAATGGATTGATAAAGGATATAAAGTAGTAACCTTAACAGCAAGTTGTGGATTGATGTTAAAATTCGAATGGCCTTTATTATTACCAGACAATGAAAAAATAAAAAAATTATCTGCAAATGTTATGGACATTGATGAGTATGTGGTTGACATAGCGAATAATGAGGGGTTAGCAGAAGGATTAAATAAGATTGATGGAGGAGTAACCGTGCATCATGCTTGTCATGCTAGAGCACAGAATATGGGTATCAAAGCAAGAGATATGTTAAAATTGATACCAAACATTAAAATTGATGTAGTTGAAAGATGTGCAGGTCATGGAGGAACTTTTGGAGTAATGAAAGAAACTCATGATTTAGCAAATAAAGTTGGAAGACCTACAGCTAGACAAATAAAAACTAAAAATAATAAGTATATGGCTTCTGATTGTCCTTTAGCTGGTAAACATTTAAAACAGTTAGAAGTTGATACAAACATAACTAATGATGAGGCACTACATCCTATCGAATTAATGGCAAAAAGTTATAACTTATGATCATGCCGAGAGAAAAAAGAGAAATTCAGAAAGAAGACATTATGCCTTTAGATGTTTATACAGAAAAGAGACGTGAATTAAGAAAAAGTATTGTTGATTATAAAAAAAATAGAAGAGTTGCATTAGGTCCTTATGCAACTTTTTATTTTGAAAGTTATGAAACAATGTTAGCTCAAGTGCAAGAAATGCTGTACATAGAAAAAGGTGGTGATGAGCAACTCCAGGATGAGTTATCTGCGTACAATCCTTTAATACCTAACGGCAAAGAACTAACAGCAACTTTAATGTTTGAAATAGATAATCCTATCTCAAGAGCTGCGTTTCTTGGAAAAGTTGGTGGAATAGAAGAAACAGTATTTATGAAAATCAATGGTGAGAAAATTAAAGCAGTTCCGGAAGAAGATGTTGACAGAACTTCTGCTGAAGGAAAAGCTTCCTCAGTACAGTTTATTCATTTTAATTTTACTGATGATCAAATAGAGAAATTTCAATCTAATAGCTCAGAAATTGAGCTTGGAATTGATCATAAAGAATATTCTCATAGCACAAAATTATCTACAGAAAATATAGCCTCTTTATCTACTGATTTTAGTTAATTTAGCCCCCAAATATTATCTGTTTTAATCCAACCTTCAAATTCTTCTGATTTAATTTTACACCAATTTTGTTCACATTTTTCTATAATTAATAATCTTCCCTCTTTTATTTGAGCAATTGGTTTAGCAAAAGATGTAGGTTTTTTAAATAAAACTTTATCTTTCGTGGCTATTACAGAATTACTTTTTTTTAATTGAGAGATATGAATCCACCCACTGTTATTTTTTAAATCTATAATTCGCCTAAAATTTTCTTTTTTATCAATTTGTTTTAATGGAAGATTTATTTTTTTATAAACATATTTAATATCAGATTCAAAACTTGGTCCATAGCGAACATTTACTTTATTTTTTTTAAGAGAGACAAAAATTTCATTAGCAAACGAGATGTGAGTAAAAAATAATAAAAAAAATACTATATAAATTTTTTTTATTATTAATTGCATAGGCATTTTTTTCTTTTATTGATTTTTGCTTTTCTGAAATTTAAATTTAATAGATCTAGAATTAGAATGTATCCATTTAAATTTTGTCCAATATTTAATATTTTTTTCAAAACTTCATTTGCCTGCAATGTACCTATTGTGCCCGCAACAGTTCCTAAAATTCCCTCATATTCACAATTTAAAATTTCATCAGATATTGTGTCTTCTTGATAAAAACATCTCAAGCAAGGATTTTTTTTGTTGGTAAAATTAAAAGTAAAAATGTGTCCATCAAACTTACTTATAGCACCGGTGACTAGAAATTTTTTATATTTTAGACTTAAATCATTTATTAAAAATTTACTTTCAAAGTTATCAGTCCCATCAACAATATAGTCATAATTTTTAATAATTTTTTCAAATGTAGTTTTATTTAATTTTAAATTAAAAATATGTATTTTTGTTTTTGAATTAATTTTATTTAATTTTTTTTTTGCAATTTTTACTTTTGATTGATTTATATCTTTTTCATTATAAAGACTTTGTCTGTGAATGTTAGAGAGACTTACAGTATCATGATCTATAATTCCAAGTGTGCCAATACCTGATCGAGTTAAAAATTCTGCTACTGGGCAACCTAGACCTCCCATACCAATTATCAAAACTTTAGATGATAAAATTTTTTTTTGACCTGGTGCTCCAATATTTTTAAGAATTATTTGCCTTGAGAATTTCTCTATTTCTTTTTTGTTTAAATTTTTGCTCATTTTCCTGTTGAGCCAAACCCACCTTCTCCTCTAATTGTTTCTGGTAGATCATCAGTTTCCTCGAGATCCATTTTAATTACAGGAGTTAAAATCATTTGCGCTATTCTATCATTATTATTTATCAAGAAATCATTTTTACCATGATTAAAAAGAATTACTTTTATTTCTCCCCTGTAATCACTATCAATAGTTCCAGGTGTATTTAAAACACTTATACTATTTTTTGCAGCTAAACCGGATCTTGGTCTTATTTGGATTTCGAAATCATTTGAAAATGCAACAGCAAGCCCAGTTGGAACTAAACATGAAGAGTTTGGTTTAAGATTAATGGGTTCTTTTATTAATGCCATTAAATCCATGCCTGATGCACCCTCTGTTTTATAAGCAGGTAATTCAACCGCAGGGTCTAACTTTTTGATAAGAACTTTTGCCATTAATTTAATTGATCAAGTATTCTATCAACTATTTCATCAGAAATTCCAGATTTTTTTTTGTATGAAAGTTTTTCTTTTTTAATGTCTCTATTCTTATAATGAATTGTTACCTCATTATAATCAGAATTAAATCCTATATCTTTATTTGATACATCATTAGAAATTATCCAGTCGCAATTTTTCTTGTTTAATTTTTCCTCTGCATTTTTATCAATCTCATTAGTTTCTGCTGCAAATCCAATGACAAGATCAGGTCTCATGGAGTTATGGTTAGACACATAATGAAGTATGTCTACATTCTTTTCTAAATTTAAGTTTAAGTTCTCTTGTTTTTTAATTTTATTTTCATATTTTTTATTAATTTTAAAATCAGCTACTGCAGCAGAAAAAATTGCTACATCAACAGGTAAATTTTCTTGAGTGGCAACTAACATTTCATCTGCTGTTTCGACTTTTATAAGATTAATATCTTTAGTTATTTCAAGATTAGTTGGACCTGATATTAATGTTGTATCAAAACCTTTTTTGGATAATGATTTTGCTAATTCATATCCTTGTTTGCCACTTGATTTATTCGTAATAAAACGAACTGGATCTATGTACTCATTAGTTGGACCTGCTGTAACTAATGCTTTAAATTTTTTGTTATTTTTTTGAGTTAAGAAATATTTATCAATTTCTTCAGCAATTATTGATGGGTCTGACATTTTACCATCTCCATATTCACCACATGCCATTTCACCAACCTCAGGACCAATTAGTTTATATCCAAACTCTTTTAATTTTTTTATATTTGTTTTAGTAGTTGGATGTTCCCACATTCTTACATTCATTGCTGGTGCTAAAATAATGTCTTTATCTGAAGCCAAAACAACAGTAGATGCTAAATCATCAGTTGTTCCTTGAGCCAGTTTTGAAATTGTATTTGCAGTTGCAGGCGCAATTACAATTATATCTGCCCATCTTGAAAGTGAAATATGATCCATTTCTGTCTCATTTTCTACGCTAAATAAATCGCTATAAACTTTACCTTGAGAAAGTGATGTTACTGAAAGTGGAGTTACAAACTCTTTCGCACTTGTTGTAAGAATTGTCTTTATATCTGCGCCATTTTTTTTAAAAAGCCTAATTGTTTCAAGACTTTTATAAGCAGATATTCCTCCACAGATAATAAATAGTATTTTTTTATTTAACAAATTTTTCATTTCCAGAATTAAAATACTATAAGGCCAAAAATTACAAGAAGTAATAAACCAATAATAGATTGATTTCTAAATGCTATCATTTCTGATTTTTTATCATTCAGAGCGGTATAAGAATTTGAGTTTTGTGGAATTTGACCACTAGCTAAAAATGTTAATGCTTGATTTGCTTTATCCATAATCTCAGGAAATTCTGGCAAACGTTTAATAACTTCAGATGTATTTTTTAAAGTTTCATTTAAATTATTAATTGGGTCTTTTGTTTCTTTAAGCCAATTTTCTAGTACAGGCTTTGAAGTTGTCCAAATATTTGTGTTTGGATTTAATTTTCTTGCTACACCTTCAACAACAACCATAGTTTTTTGCAACATTAATAATTGAGGTTGAGTTTGCATATTAAATTTTTCTGTTACATCAAACAATTGTTTGAGTAATTTACCTCCTGAAATATCTTTTACTTCTTGACCAAATATAGGCTCACCAATTGATCTCAAAGCTTGAGCTAGATCATCGATTGGTACTTCTTTCGGAACTAATCCGGCTACCAAGTGAACCTCAGCTACTTTACGATAATCTCTCTGAATAAATCCAAATAAAATTTCTGCTAAAAACCTTTTGCTAAGTTTGTCTAACCTGCCCATAATCCCAAAATCTATAGGTACAATCTGGCCATTATTATCAACAAAAATATTTCCTTGGTGCATGTCTGCATGAAAAAAACCATCTCTTACAGCATGTCTCAAAAAATGCTGGATAATATCTTCTGCTATTTTATTGGTATCTAAATTTCTTTTCTTTAACTCCTCAGCTTCCCTAATTGAAATTCCATCTATCCAATCTAAAGTCATTACATTTTCACTAGTAAAATTCCAATAAATCTCAGGAACTTTAAACCCAGCATCATTTTTAGTGTTTTCAGCATATTCATTAGCCGCAGCAGCTTCGAATCTTAAATCCATTTCAAGATTAGTTATTTCTTTAAGTAAAAAAACAACCTCAACAAGTTTTAATCTTTTTGTTTTTTTTATAAATGACTCGATAATAAATGCAAATAACATCATTGCATCTATTTCTTCATTGAATATTTTTTTTATATTTGGTCTTAAAATTTTTATTGCTACATCTTTAATTGTTCCATTGTCATTTATTTTTGCTTTGTGAACTTGTGCAATTGATGCAGCAGCAACTGGTTCACTTAAATCAATTATTGAATTAAATGCATCAACTCCAAGATCCTCTTTAATAATTTCTCTTGCTTCATGAATTGAAAAAGGGGGTAATCGATCTTGAAGTTTTTCTAGCTTTATAGATAATTCTTCTCCGATTATATCAGGTCTAGTAGCAAGAAATTGCCCAAGTTTAATGAAAGTTGTACCCATAGATTCTAAAGACCTAGATAATCTTTCTCCATCATCTTCAATTAAATTATTTTTTTCTCTTTTTTCAAATGAAATAGATAAAATTTGGAATAATATTGTTACAGCTAAGGGAGGTTTTTTAAATTTCGATGCAATTTTTAAAATATCTGATCTTGCAATTTTTCTTCCTAATTTAAATAAAGTAATAAGTTTTTTAATCATTAAACTTTCCAACCACTATGAATTGAAACAATACCACCAGAAAGATTTCTATAAGAACATTTGTGAAAATTATTTTTTTCCATTAATTCTATTAATTCTTCTTGATTAATAAATTGTTCAATACTTTTGATTAAATATTCGTAAGGTTCTTTTTCTCCAACTACAAACTGACCAATAATAGGAATAAGTTTTGAATAATTTTTATATATAAAATCAATATTTGAATTTTGAATCTTAGAAAATTCTAGACATAGATAGCGTCCACCAGGTTTTAAAACTCTATAGGCTTCTGAAAGTGCTTCATTTAAATTTTTTGTATTTCTTAGTCCAAAGCTAATAGTGTAGTAATCAAATGAATTGTCTTCTATTGGTAATTTTTCTGCTGGTGAAATAACCCATTTTACATTTTTATAATCTGATAATTTTTGTTTTCCCTGACTAACCATCCCTTTATTAGGATCTACACATGTAATTTCAGCCTCTTTATTTGTGCTATCTAAAAATAACTTTCCAACATCACCCGTCCCACACGCAACATCTATCAATTTTCTACTAACTCTCGGATTCATCATATTGATTAAATTTTTTTTCCAATATCTATGTACACCCATAGACATAAAGTCATTCATCAAGTCATATTTGTTGTAGACTTGATTAAATACATTTTCTACAAGTCCTTTTTTATTTTGAAGATTTTGTTGCATAAAAAAATATATATTGAATATAGTATCAAATGCCAGAATTACCAGAAGTAGAAATTGTTAGACAATCCCTTCATAAAAAGATCAAAAAAAAAAGTATAAAAAAAGTAATAATTAGAAACAGGAATTTAAGGTTTAAAATACCAAGTGATTTTGAAAGTTTTCTTAAAAACAAAAAAATAATTGAAGTTAGTAGATTTTCTAAATATTTGATTATCCATTTTCAAAATGAAGATTATTGTTTAATCCATTTAGGAATGTCAGGAACAATTCACATTCTTGATAAGAAAAAACCTCTAAAATTTACGAATACTAGTTTTTATCATTCACCTTTTTTACCTAAAAAACACAATCATGCAGAGTTTATATTTGATAGCTTGAAAGTAATTTATAATGATCCAAGACGTTTTGGATTTTTTGAAATAATTAATAATTATCAAGATCTACAGAAAAGATTTAAATCAATGGGACCTGAACCATTTAGTGATAAATTTAACTTAAATTATGTAGTTAATTATTTTAAGAAAAAAAATAAGGATATAAAAAGTTTTTTACTTGATCAAAGATTTGTTTCTGGAATAGGTAATATTTATGCAAGTGAAATTCTTTTCGCTAGTAAAATAAATCCATTTAAAAAGGCAAAAAAACTTAATAAAAATGAATGTTTAAATATTATATTTAATTCTAAGAAAATACTTCAACAGGCAATTAATAAAGGAGGCTCAAGTATAAGAGATTTTAAAGATATCTCAGGTAACAAAGGTACCTTTCAAAAGGAGTTTAAAGTTTATCAGCAAGAGGGAGCTGATTGTAAGCGTACGAATTGCAAAGGTATTATAAAAAAAAAAATAACATCAAATAGGTCGTCTTTTTTTTGTGTTTCCTGTCAAAAATAGTTAAATATTTAGTTGACCACTATAAATTCTCAAGCTATACCCCTGCGCAGATGGCAAACACAAAATCAGCAATTAAGAGAATTAGAAGAATTTCTAAACAAACAGCGGTAAATAAAGCTAGAAAGAGCAGATTTAGAAACGCTCTTAAGAAAATGAACCTTCTAATTGATGGTAAAAAAAAAGATGAAGCTCTAAAATTTTTACCAAAGTTAAACTCTGAGTTGATGAAAATTGCAAAAACAGGAATAATAAAAAAACAAAATGCTTCTAGAAATGTTTCTAGAATTACCAAAAAAATAGCTGCAATTTAAACGTTAGTTTAATTTTTAAACAACTCCTGATATCTACATTATATGTTTTAGATTTGTCTTAAGTTACTATATTTAGATTTAGTAAATATTTGGTTTACCATCATTCAATCTATGTTTGATTCAATCTATGTTTGATTCAATTTATAATTTTAATTTTAGATCTAAACAAAAAATTAATCTGCAACGTTATAAATCACAATCATAGATTTTATTTTTTTTTAATTTTTATTATTAACTTGTTGCAAATTTTTTTAAATCGTTCTAACTGAGATTTCCCCTTACGTTATGAATAAATTAACAAATATAAAAAATATTAATAATTTTTCTTCTGAAGGCTTTGAATGGAAGCAAGTGCAGGATGAAATGAAAAATAAATTAGGCTTAGAAGTTTATGAGAGTTGGTTAAAAAAGATTTCTTTTGTAGAGGAATTCAATAATTATTTATTATTATCAGTTCCAACAAGATTTATTAGAGATTGGATTACATCAAGGTATTTAGACCAAATATTACAGATAATTAAAGTATATAAAAAAGACATTATTAGAATTGAGTTTAAAATAGTTGAAAAAGCTCAAGATATCTCTTTAAAAGAAAATAATATTAAAGAGAATAATACTAATGAAAATATTTCATTTATAAAAGACTCCTACCTTCAGTATAACCGAATTGATCCAAATAAAAGATTTGGTAATTTTATAACAGGTTCAAGTAATAAATTAGCTTACGAAGCTTCTTTAAAAGTTTCAGAAAATATATCCCATTATAATCCACTTTATATTTATGGTGGTGTTGGAATGGGAAAAACTCACTTGTTAAATTCAATAGGTTTAGAGCTTAAAAAAAATAATAAAGTAATGTTTATTTCTGCCGAACGTTTCATGTATCAGTTTGTAAAATCAATTAAATCAAACGACATGGTTAAGTTTAAAGAATATTTTAGAAATACAGATATTTTATTAATCGATGATATCCAGTTTATAAGTGGAAAAGAGGCTATGCAGGAGGAGTTCTTTCATACATTTAATGCATTACTTGATAAGGGATCTCAAATAATTGTATCAGCCGATCGAGCACCAAATAAATTATCAAGGATTCAAGAAAGAATTAAATCAAGATTTTCTGGCGGATTAGTTGTTGATATTCAAAAGCCAGACCTTGAGCTAAGAAAAAAAATAGTTGAAAAAAAAAATGAAGAATTGAATGCCTTGTATTCTGAACAATTACAAGTCTCTAGTGAAATTCAAGATTTTATAAGTAATGAAATAACTGGAAGTGTAAGGGAATTAGTTGGAGCAATAAATAGAGTTGTTTCATTTTCAAGAATTTACAACAAAGTTCCAAATCTTGCTGAAACTAAAGTAGTTTTAAAGGATTTATTAAATTTAGCAGAAAATAAGGTTACAATAGATCTAATTCAGACAATTGTTTGTAAGTTTTTCAAAATTAGCAAAAATGAAATGTTATCATCTAGAAGATCAAGATATTTAGTAAGACCTAGGCAAACAGCAATTTATTTAACTAAAATTTTGACTTCTAAATCATTGCCTGAAATTGGAAGAGAATTTTCTAACCGAGACCATACAACAATAATTCATTCAGTAAAAACTATTGAAAAGATAAAAGAAAAAGATCCTGAGATGGTTGATAATATAAATAAATTAAAAAACCAGATTTTATATAATAATAAAGAAAATGAAATTTAACGTTAATCAACAAGACCTTCAGCAAGCATTAAATTATTGCCAAGGCGTTATTGAAAAAAGAAGTACATTACCAATACTTTCTAATATTTTGTTAGATGCAAGTAATTCAAAACTTACTATAACAGCGACTGATCTAGATTTAATATTTATACACCAATTAAATAATATAGAGATTCTAGAGGAGGGCAAAACAACCACAACTTCATCAATTATGTATGATATTATAAGAAAGTTTAATTCAGGAAAAAAAATAAATCTTTCTTTAAAAGATATAAGCAAATTACAAGTAGAGTCTGAAAAATCTATTTTTAATTTGAATTGTATAAGTGCAACAGAGTTTCCACTGACAGACGAAAATTTTAATCAAAATGAATTTATAATTAAATCAAAACAACTTTTAAAACTATTAAATAAGTGTAAATTTTCAGTTTCTAATGATGAAACAAGACATTATCTAAGTGGTATATATTTTCATCAAACAGAAGTTGAAGATAAAAATTATTTAACTGCAGTTGCAACTGATAGTCATAGAATGTCTATTTCAAAAGTTAGATTAGAAGAAAAAATTGATTTTGATCCAATAATTTTACCTAAAAAAACAATTTTTCAACTTTGCTCTTTATTAGATAGCTATGATGGAGATGTAAAAGTTTCAAATATGAAATCAAAAATAAAATTTGAATTAAATAATAGTATTTTAATTTCGAAACTTATTGATGGAAAATTTCCTAATTACATTCAAGTTATACCTAAAAATAATCAAAAAAAATTAGAAATAGACTTAAAATTATTTTTAAACTCAGTTGATAGAGTAGCATCTGTTTCATTAGATAAAAAAGATGGTGTGAAATTCAATTTATCTAAAGACACTTTAGATCTATCAGTAAATAATACTAACAGTGGTGATGGTAAAGAAACTTTAACTGTTAACTTTGATCATGACTTAGAGATAAGTTTTAACTCTAGATATTTGATAGATGTTGCTTCACAACTAGATGGAGATAGAATTGAAATTTTCTTTAATGATACCGGTTCACCAGCACTGATAAAAGATCCGGGTGATTTCGATAGTATTTTTGTTGTTATGCCTATGAAGGGCTAATTAATTAAATCTAACTCTGAATAAATATTTTTTTCAAGAATTTGAATAAAATTTTCCTTTGTTAATCCAGAAGGAATTGGTTTTAGAATAGAGATTGTTATGGTTCTATTAGATTTTTTTTTACCTTTTTTAGGCCACACATATCCAGAGTTAATTGCAACTGGCTGACAAGTAACATTTAGTTGTTCATAAATTCTCGAAGCACCTTTTTTAAAAGGTGGTCTTTCATCTGGAAGAACTCTAGTTCCTTGAGGAAAAATAATTAAAGGTCTATTAGAAGTAGCCATCATTTTTGAAATATCATCAAAAAAACCCAAGTTATCTTTTGTAACTTTGTTTCTTTTTATTGAAATTGACCCTATTTTTTTTAAGTACCAACCAAATATTGGAATTAACAATAATTCTTTTTTTAGAATAAATACAGGTGAGTTAAAGATTGTTTGTAAATAAAAAGTTTCAAACATTGATTGATGAGATGCTGCTATAAAAAATTTTTCATTATTAATAATATTTTCTTTTCCTTTGATTGAAATCTTTACTGAAAGAGCAAACCTTAAACAAAAACTAGCCCAATGGCCCATCAATTTACCTCCCATCAAAACAACCTGTTTAGGTAAAAAAAATGATGGTAAAAAAATTATCGAAATGAAGATGATTCCAGTGAAAAATAATATTGAAAATAAAAAGTTTCTTATCATTTTTATCAAAAGCTAAATTATATCTTTATGCTTTTGTCTTTTTCTTATTACTTTAATTTTTGATCCCTTTATTAATAATTCTATTGGTTTAGGTCTTAAATTATAATTTGAGCTTAGTGACATTCCATAAGCCCCCACATCACATATTGCTATTAAATCTTTTTCATTCAACAATTGAAATTTTTTTAATGTAACAAATTTATCTGTACTTTCACAAATAGGACCTACAAATTCATATGGTTTTTTAGATGTTTTGTTAGATTTTGTAACAGGTAAGGTTTTATGAAATGCACCGTACAAAGCAGGTCTCATTAAATCGTTCATTGCAGCATCTAAAATTATAAATTTTTTACTTCCGCTATCCTTTATATAGATTATCTTTGATACTAATGTCCCGGTATCGCCAATAATTGATCTACCTGGCTCAAATATAATTTTTACTTTATGTTTTCTTAAAAATTTAAGAACAGCTGTATTATATTTTTTATAATTAAGTTTTTTATTTTTATCAGTGTAAGAAATGCCCATACCTCCACCTAAATCTATAAATTCAAATTTATGATTTGATTTATTGAGAATTTGACTGACCGCTTTAAGCATTTTTTCATAAGGTCTATAGTCTAAAATTTGACTGCCTATATGAACGCTTAGACATTTTAAATCAATATTTTTTGAATTCTTGCAATAATTTATAATTTCATAGAAAGTATTTTTATTTACACCAAATTTATTTTCTTTTTTCCCAGTTGATATTTGGCTTAATGTTTTTGCATCTGTATTAGGGTTTAGTCTTACACCAATTTTAATTCTTTTATTTTTTGATTTTGCTATTCGATTTATTTCTTTTATTTCACTTAAAGACTCAGCGTTAATAAGCAGAATTTTTTTATCAATAGCAAAGCTGATTTCACTTGTTGTTTTACCAACACCAGAAAATACTATTTTGCTTGGATTAATTCCTGCTTTTAATGCCATCATCAGTTCTCCTACAGAAACAACATCAGCACCTAACCCAAATTTTTTAATTTCTCTAATTATATTAACATTTGTGTTGGATTTGACTGCAAAGCAGATAAGTGGCGAAAAAGATCTAAAGCTTTTTTTAAAATTACTAATATTTTCTTTTAATTTAGAATAAGAATAAGAATAAAATGGAGTTCCAAATTTATTTGCAATTTTTTGGAGACTAATTTTTTCTATTGTTAATCTTCTATTTATGTATTTCATTAAGTTAAGTTAATTGAAACTTCATTTATTTCTGCTTTTTTATCTGGATCTACGTATTTAGGATCACCTTTCTTTCCACAAGAAATAACTACACAAAATAACAATATAATTATGGTAAATTTTTTTATCATTTTTCTTTTTTATATTTCATTATCATTTTTTTAATATTATCAAAAGAAGTTCCACCATAAGATTTTTTCGAATTAATTGAATTTTTCAAGTTAAATATTTTCAATACATCTTCTTTAAGTTTAGGTTCAATTTTTTTTAACTCATCTAAAGTTAATTCATTTAACTTTTTTTTTCTTTTTTCAGCAAAATTAACTACAGCAGCAGTTTTTTGATATGCTTTTCTAAAAGATATTGAGTGATTTTTTACAAGATAGTCAGCCAAATCAGTTGCTGTAATGTATCCAGAATTAGCAAGTTCTAACATTCTACTCTTATTTGGATTACAATTTTTTAGTATTTCATCAAAAATTTTTAAACAATTATTAAGATTATCGTTTGATTTAAAAACTATTTCCTTGTCGTCTTGTAAATCTTTAAAATAAGATAATGGTAAACCTTTTAAAATTGTAAGCATCGAAAATAAATTTCCATAAGCGCTTCCTGATTTTCCACGCAAATATTCTAAAAGATCAGGATTCTTCTTTTGTGGCATTATCGATGATCCAGTAACAACTTTATCAGATAAATTGATCAAGTTAAAACCATCAGAATTCCAAATAATTAACTCTTCAGCAATTCTAGAAATATGCATAGCACATACTGATGTAGCGTATAAAAAATCTAAAACAAAATCTCTATCTGAAACTGTATCAATAGAATTATTTGTAGGTATTTTAAAACCAAGTTTTTTGGTTGTATAATTTCTATCTATATTAAATGATGTTCCTGCTAAAGCTGCAACACCTAAGGGATTTTCATTTAAACTGTTTAAATTATTAGAAAATCTTTTTTTGTCTCTATTAAACATTTCTACATAAGACATTAAATAATGTGCAAAAGAGATAGCCTGAGCATTTTTAAGATGTGTAAATCCAGGCATGATAGTCTCAACATTTTTTTCTGCTAACTTGATTGTGCTCTTAATAATTTTATTAATATTACTAATTATTTCGCTGGTCGAATTTTTCATCCAAATTTTAAAATCAGTAATTACTTGATCATTTCTTGATCTTGCAGTGTGAACATAGCCAGCTTCATCACCTATAATTTGAAAAAGTCTTTTTTCGATATTCATATGAATATCTTCATATTTTTTATTAAACTCAAATTTATTTTTTGCGATTTCCTTATCAATTTTTGTTAGTCCATAAATAATTTTATTTTTTATTTTAAATGAAATTATTTTTTGTTTAAAAAGCATTTCAACATGAGCAATTGATCCCTGAATATCTTCTTTGTAGAGTCTTTTATCAATATCTATTGAATTACCGACTTTTTGAAACAAACTTGATGCATTTTTTTTTATGCGTGTATTCCAGATTGCTTGGTTGTTTTTATTTTTTGCCATGATATTTAATTATACCTATTTAACATGAGATTTTTAATAATATTTATTTTTTTGATAACCAATGCTGTAGCCGAACAACTACCTGGTATTAAAAATATTGTAATCCATAAAATACCAAAAACATATGATAATGTTATTTTTTTAGACAAAAATGATCAAAAAATTAATATCAATGAATATACTGGCAACTTATTGATATTAAATTTTTGGGCGACCTGGTGTGAACCTTGTAAAGATGAAATGCCATCTTTAGATAAACTCCAAGCTAACCCAGAATTGGATAAAATAGAAATTTTTCCAATTAATATTGGTAAAGAAACCTTAGAAAAAGTTAATAAATTTTTTATAGATCTTAACATTAAAAATTTTGAACCTTATTTTGACCCACCTACTACATTAGCAAAAATGTTTACTTTAAGAGGTGTCCCTACAACAATTCTAATTAATAAAGAGGGTCAAGAATTTGCCAGAATAATAGGTTCAATTGATTTTGAAGATACAAATTTCGTTAATTGGATAAAAAAATATAACTAATTTTTAAAAAAGTAAGCAAAGCCAACCAAAGCAAGAATAGCAATAAATTGGAGAAGAACTCTTAATTGCATCAATTTGTTTGAATATTTTTTACTAGTTTCCCCTCCTTTAAAAAGAGTACCTATGCCTAAAATTAAAACTATTCCCACAGCAATCAAAAGAGCTATTGATAAAACTTTTACAAATATTCCTGATATCATATTTTTATTTTAGATTGTTTTTTGAAATAAAAAACATAATTTATCAACTATGACATTTTGCCTAGATTCAATAATTATTAAACCAGAAGACGGTGTTGAAATTAAAAATGCTATTATTTTGCTTCATGGTTATGGAGGTGATGGAAAGGATATAAGCATGCTATCTTTAAACTGGAAAAGACATATGCCTAATACAGTCTTTGTTTGCCCGAATGGTCATGAGCCATGCGCTATAAATCCTTCTGGTTATCAGTGGTTTGATTTAACTAAAGAGGATACTGATTACATATTAGAGCAATCAATTAAAGCTGAAGAAGTTTTAAAAAAATTTATTAATGAAATAAAACAAGAGTTTAAGTTATCAAATAATCAAATCTGTTTATCAGGATTCAGTCAGGGATGCATGATGTCTTTAAATGTTGGTCTTACGTTTGAAGAAAAATTTTCATGTATAGTTGGTTTTTCTGGAAAGATAATAAATCAAAAAGATTTAAAAAACAGAATCAAAAATAATACTGAAACATTACTTATACATGGAGAAGCTGATCAAATTGTCCCATCAACACATTTACTAGAAGCGAAAGATTTTTTAATTAGAAACAACGTTGAAGTTGATACATTATTAATAAAAAATTGTGATCATCATATTCCTATTGAAGCATCAAGTACAGCTTTAAATTTTATTTTAAAAAAAATTTAACATCTCTTATTATTGATAAATTTGTTTAACTAAGTTAAAATTAGTTAATGAACAATTTTATTGAACAAAATGTTTCATTAGAAAAGTGTCCTGCGCTAGTACTCAATGCAGACTATAGACCTTTGAGTTACTACCCTTTGTCTTTATGGTCATGGCAGGATACTGTTAAATCAGTTTTTCTTGACCGAGTTGTTATTGTTAGTAATTACGATAGAACTATAAGAAGTCCATCATTTAACATGAAATTACCAAGTGTCATTGCATTAAAGGATTATATTGTACCTCAAAGCAAGCCAAGTTTTACTAGATTTAATGTGTTTTTAAGAGATAAATTTTCCTGTCAATATTGTGGAAGCAATGAAGAGTTAACTTTTGATCACTTATTACCTAGATCAAAAGGAGGCGAAACTAATTGGGATAATGTTGTAACAGCTTGTTCTGCATGCAATGTGAAAAAGGGTGGAAAACTATTAAAACATTCAGGGATGAAGTTGCATCAGTACCCTTATCGACCATCAACAGAAGATCTACACAAAAATGGTAAAAATTTTCCGCCAAATTTTTTACATAAAAGTTGGATGGATTACTTATATTGGGATGTAGAGTTAGAGTCCTAAATTTTCTCTGAAATATTTATTGCAATTTTTGATCCAGTTTTAATAATTTTATCTAATATAGAGTATGGACCTTCTTTTGTAGCACCCTTTTCATAGGCAATATCTTTATGACTTAATTCATCTTCTCTAAATTTAATTATTTTTTTTTTAAGTTTTGACTCACTATTATCAAGTTGTTTTATTTGGTTTAAATAATGCTCATCTATCACTTCTTCAACTGAAGCAGTGCAAAGCATAGCTGCTTTCTTACCAAGTAAAGTTGAACCAAAACCTAATCCAACACCTAATAAATCCCATAAGGGTAAAAATTTTGTCGGTTTTATATTTCTTTTTTTAATTTCTTCTTCAAAAAAATTAGAATGTTCTTTTTCATGGACCTTCATTTCTTCAATTGTTTTTTTTAAACCTTCATCTTTAACTAATGTGTTTAGAGCAAGCAACTGTCCTTCATAAATTTTAACAGCACCACGCTCCCCAGCATGATCAACTCTAATAAATTCTTCTATTTTCTTTTTATTTATTGTTGTCATAACTTAAATAAGTTCTTGTTGTAAAATATACTATTAATATTGATATTATAATATTGTAACTTGTAAGCG
Source organism: Candidatus Pelagibacter communis (assembly GCF_001179845.1). GTDB lineage: Bacteria > Pseudomonadota > Alphaproteobacteria > Pelagibacterales > Pelagibacteraceae > Pelagibacter > Pelagibacter ubique_Q. The sequence continues at coordinate 98,272 of NZ_CVSB01000049.1, forward strand.
ATAATCCTAAAATTTTAAATGTAACATCTTTGCAGCTAACATTCTTTTCTTGCAATTGTCTCAATATGTCTTCTTTTGATAGTAAATTGGAGCCATTTTTTAAATCGCAAACTAATGATTCTTCAATAAAACCTTGCTCAATACCTAAATGATATAAAGATAAAATAGTAGCAGCTAAAAAAATTAAAATAAGAAAAAGAATGAAATATTTTTCAAGATTAATAAATTTATAATTTAATACAATAATTATTAATGCTAAGAGGTATGGAATTCTTTCCAATATACACAAGTTACAGGGTTGATGACCTAAAACATATTCAATAAAAAATGCTGAAGATAAAGCAATAATGCTAATTAAAAAAATTAACTTTAATGTAATTGTTTTGTTAATCTCAACCATTAAATTTAAAAAATAAATAAATAATAATAAATATTATAACTATAATAATTCCAATTATGGTGAACCATTTTGATCCATGTTTTTCCATATACTCTGTAAATAATTCTCCAAATTTATAGGATAAATAGGCAACTATAAAAAATCTCAGACTTCTTGAAATTACGCTAACAAAAATAAAAACAGGAAGATTAAAAGCAATTAAACCACTTGAAATCGTAAAGGCTTTATAAGGCAATGGAGTAAAGCCAGCTAAAAAAAGAATACTCAGCCACGCGAGGAATCCACTACCTTGAGACATGCTAAATTTTAAATTTTCAACTTTATCTTGATAACCATAAAATTCGATTACATACATTGCTAAATCAATAAATAAATAACCTATCAAATATCCAAAGATTCCACCAAGAACTGAAAATATAGATGCTATTAAAAATATTTTCAAATATTCCTTTTTTTTAGCAATAACCATTGGAATTATCATTGCATCTGGAGGTATAGGAAAAAAAGAACTTTCTATAAAAGATACAAGCCCTAAATAAAAATTTGAACTTTTATGCGCGGCTAATTCTAAACATTTTTTGTAAAGTGTTTTAAACATTTTTTGGTTTTAATATAAATTTAGTTCTTATACTATTTAAATATAATTTAATTGAATACCTAGGGCGAATGGCGGAACTGGTAGACGCGCACGACTCAAAATCGTGTTTCGCAAGAAGTGAGAGTTCGATTCTCTCTTCGCCCACCAAGTAACTATGAATTTAAATAATTTAAATAATTTGATCGAATTATTTGTTAATCAAGCAAATAAACAAAACAAAAAAGATATTTTTTTAGAATGGCTAAACCCAAACAATAAAAAAACATACACATGGGAAGAAACTGAAAAGAATATTTTGAAATTATCAAAAGTAATTAAAGAAAATATAAAAGAAGGTGATAGATGTCTTTTAGTTTCAGAAAATAGACCGGAGTGGTTTGTTTCTGATTTAGCTATTATGGTAGCTGGAGGAATTACAGTTCCAGCATACACAACCTATACAGAAGATGATTATAAGTACTTGATAGAAGATTGTGAGCCTAGCTTAGTTGTTGTTTCAAATAATGAAATGTTAAAAAAATTAAATAATTCAATTAATGAAAAAGACTTTATCAAAAAAGTTATTACTTTGGATGTAAAAGCTGAGGTAACAAATAGTTTAAATATAATTAACAAAGAAAAATATTTAGATTTTAATTTAATTGTAAAGAACAATTCATTAACAGAAGATAAAATTGAAAATAATAAATTAAAAAGAAATTCTCCCGCATGTATTATTTATACTTCTGGGACTGGAGGTAATCCTAAAGGAGTAATTTTAAGTCATGGTGGAATTTTGAATAATCTCGTAGGAGCATGCGAAATTATGAAACCATTATTTAACTCAAGACCAGTATTTTTAACTTGGCTTCCTCTTTCACACTCTTATGAGCATTGTGTTCAATTTGCACAGATAGCAGTAGGAGCAAAAGTATTTTATGCAGAAAAAATAGAAAAACTTTTAGAAAATATATCTGAAGCAAAACCTACAATCATGACAGCTGTTCCAAGATTCTACCAAAACCTTTACAACAAAATAAATATGAATTTAAAAAAACAAACAGGTTTTAAAGCTAAATTAATTGAAGCAACTCTTCGTTTGGGAAGAAAAAAATTATTAAATCAAAAAATGACATTTTCTGAAAAATTACTCAATATTATAGCTGATAAATTAGTTAGAAAAAAAATAAAAAAACAGTTTGGTGGAAATTTGAAAGCTTTCGTTTCAGGTGGTGGGGCTCTAGACAAAGAAATAGGAGAATTTTTGAATTCTGTAGGGCTGCCTACTCTTCAGGGTTATGGTTTAACAGAAACATCACCAGTAGTAAGTTGCAATCCAATACATAAAATTAAAGTGGAAACTGTAGGACCTCCATTTAAAGGAAATGAAGTTAAAATTGCTGAAGATGGAGAAATTTTAGTCAAAGGCGAAAATGTAATGTTAGGATATTGGAACAAAAAAGAAGAAACTGAAAAAGTAATTATAAATGGATGGTTACATACAGGAGATATTGGAGAGATAGATCCAAATGATGGTTATTTAAAAATTACTGATAGAAAAAAAGATATCATAGTAAGCGCTGGTGGAGATAACATTTCACCTGCTAAAATTGAAAATATGATTACGAGTGAACCAGAGATAGATCAATGCATGGTTTATGGTGATAAAAAAAATTACTTAGTTGCTTTAATTGTTCCTAACAAAGATTTTTTAAATGAAAAAGAAAAAATAAATAAAGTAATTGAAAAAATAAATAAAAAATTAACTTTATTAGAAAAGATAAAAAAAATTCAATTAATAGATGAAAATTTTTCTATTGAAAATGGTTTAATGACACCAACAATGAAAGTAAAAAGGAAAAAAGTTACAGAAAAATATAAAAATCAGTTAGAAAATCTTTATTAAAATATTTAATTAAAATTGTTTATTAACCGCATAAACATTAACTAAATTAATAAAAAAAAGTTTTATAAAAATAAAAAGTTAAAAATAATTTTTATAAAATTTAACTTCTAATTAAAGAATTGACATAACTTATAGAAAAAAATAAAAATATAGTAACAACGAATCAATATGATTCGTTTAACTAAAAAAGGGAGCTAAAGATGCCTAAGAAAAGAAAAAAAGCGGCAAAGAAAACTAAGAAAAAAGCTAAGAAAAAAGCTAAGAAAGCAAAAAAAAGAAGAAGAAGATAGTAACTTAGTATTCTTAATAAAAAACGCTTCTCATTACAGTTTGTGTGAGAGGCGTTTTTTTTTACTCGTCAATCGGTTCGTCGTTATCAGAAATTGGCTCGTCTACAGGTAGTTCACTAGTTGGAGTTTTTGCAGTTGTTACTGGTTGAGGCTGCCCAGTTAAATTTCTTTTTAGTGCTTTATCTAGCTTTTTTTGTGTATCTTCTAAGGATACATTTAATACAATTTGAAATTCTGATAAAATTCTCTCATAGGCTTTTTCGAATAATTGTCTTTCACTATAGGATTGATCAACTACAAGATCATCGCCTTTATTCAAATCTCTAACTACTTCTGCTAGTTCATAAATTTTACCAGAAGAAATTTTTGCTTCATACTCCTGTGCTCTCCGACTCCACATTGATCTTTTAATTTTTGGTTTACTTTTTAGAATTGAGATACATTTATTAACTTGGTTAATAGATGCTAGAGGTCTTAAATGTGATTGTTTATTGACTGGCACCATTCCAAAGGCTTTATCTTTTTCAAATTTTATTACATAAGTTTCTACATCGATACCACCTATATTAATCTTTTTGAATTCAGTGATTTGACCAACGCCATGTTTTGGATAAACAATATAGTCTTTTACTTTAAATTCTTTTTTTTCAGTTTCTTGTTTTTTTACTTTTTTAATTTCAGGCTTAACTTCATTTGTTTTTGAAATTCTTAAATTATCTATTTTTGGTTCAGCAGTTGTTTCTTTAACTTTAACAGTTTTTTTTGTTTTAGTTATTTTAGATGAAACTTTTTTAACAACTTTTTTGATTTTTTTTGAAATTATTTTTTTAGCTTTTTTAATTTTTTTAGCTTTTAAAATCTTCTTTTTAGAAACTTTTTTTTTCACTTTTTTGTCTGTTTTGCCTTTAAAGATTTTCTTTAAAATATTTTTCGTACTTATTTTGCTCATTTTTAAAATTCTCGTGATCCGCTGGCGGATCTTTTTTTTCACTTATGTTAGGCCAGATTTCAGAGTATTTTTTATTGATCTCTAACCATTTTTCACTTCCAGGTTCGGTGTCTGCTTTTATGGCATCGACAGGACATTCTGGCTCGCAAACGCCACAATCTATACACTCATCGGGTTTAATTACAAGCATATTTTTACCTTCATAAAAACAATCAACTGGGCAAACATCAACACAGTCTGTTAATTTGCACTTTATACAATTGTCGTTAACGATATATGTCATTTAAAATTTTGTTTAATTTTTTCTTTAATATCGCCCATAGTTTTATTGTCAATGTAAAGTAACCCCGCAAGTCGTCTCATTAAATTAGTTTCATATACATCAGCGTCCTTATTGGAATAAATTATAGACCATAAAGCCTCTACGATTTTAATTTTGTCTTCTTCAGATAAATTTTTTACTTCTCTAGTAAAATCTAAAATTTGATTTGAACTTTCTTCAATTATTTTTGCTTCTTCAATTGTTTTAGAAATATTTTCATTCTCTATACCTAGCTCATTAAGTGTTTTTTTAATAATTTCTTCCTCTTTATCTGTATAGTTTTCATCTATTTTAGCAGCATGAATTAATAAAGCACAAACTTTTGTGAGAAAATTATTATTTTTTATTTCTTCTTTTTTAAAAAACATTTTAACTTAAATTTAAATTCTTTAATATTTTAAACGGATTTTCATTTGAGATCTTCTTTGTAGTAATTTTTTTAAATTTCTTAGTAGGACTATATTTAAAAAATGTTTCATTTTCTTTTTCAAATATTTTATAATTCATTTTTTGAAGTAATTTTTTGAAGTTATCTTTACTACATCCTAAAAGATTTAACATTTCTGGAACTAATTTTATTTCAGAATTTTCTTTTGAGCTAGAATTTATTATCAATACAAATAATCTTTCCAAAATATCAATTCTTACAAAAAAATTATCAAATCTTTCAAATCCACACAAAAGCATAAAATCTTTATTTTTTATTTCTTTATCGTTTAAAAAATTCAAACCGAAGGTAGGTGGTTTTAATTTATGAAATTTTTGATAAAAATTTTTCCATAATAATGTTCGCAAAGATACTGCTTCTGGTTTAATTAATTGATAAAGGAAAACATGATATCTACCAAACTTAACTCCTAAATCTCTAAGAATTTTTCTTTCATTTTGTTCTAAGTTTTTTAGGTATTCAGAAACTTGATCTCGCTTTAATACTCCATTATTTTCATAGAGTTGGTATGCCAGTGCTTTAATTGATGAATTATTTTCTTTTATATTTTTTAAATCAATTAAACTTTTAAGAACGTTATTTATTTTTGAATGTATCCATTTATTAATATATTCATTTAATTTTTGTTTATTGTTTTTTTCAATAACATCATCAACAATTAAATCAAAACTAGGATTTAAATAGTCATTACCTGTTGTTAATTTGGCAATTGGGAAATCATTCCAGTAAATTTTAAAATCTTCATTTAAACTAATTAATCCTGTATCAATTATTGATTGTACACGTTTTTCTAATTCCGGACCAATAGTTTGTCTTGCAGCTTTTTTTAAAGATTTAATATCAGTTTCTAAAGCACCTTTTTTTAGATCTAGTTCTAATTTTAGTCCTTTTATCTTTCCAATAAATTGATCGTCAATTTTAACGTCATTGTTTTGTAAAATTTCAGTTTTAAATTCCATATCTTGTTTTAAACCTCTTGCGAGTACACTTGCTCTTTTGTCGATGAAAGTCTTAGTAAGTTCTTCATGTAATCTGTCTGAAAGTCTGTCTTCTAAATATTTAGTTTTTTCTATCCAATAACTTTGATTTTCTACCCAATTATTTTTATTTGAAACATATGACCAAGTTCTGACATTTGCAATTCTATTTGATAAAGAATCTACATTTCCATCTAATTTATCTAGTTTCATTAGCTGCAACCTCATATAATCTTCAGAAATTAGTCCTTTTTTGCTAGTTAAAAATTTAAATACATTTCCAATAACTTCAAAATGATTTCCATAAGTTTTTTTAACAAAATCAGGTATTTGGCAACATTCCCATAAAAGCATTAAAGTTTTCTTATCAAATTCTCTATTTAAAATTTTTTGATCTTTTAAAAAATATTTAAGTGCTTTTTCATCCTCACATTCATGAATTTTTCTTAGCCATTCCACCTGAGATTTTTCTTCTAAACTTTTAATTAAACTAATTGGGTTATTAAAATTAAGATTTGAATTTCTCCAAAACAAAGTTCTTATTTCTTCAAATTTATGATTTTCTAATAATTCTACCTCTTCTGGAGATATTTCTTTACAATCACCAGTAATACCGAAACTTCCATCGTTAAGGTATCGACCAGCTCTGCCGGCTATTTGACCTATTTCAGATAAATTTAATCTTCTTAATTTTTTTCCATCAAATTTCTTAACATTTGAAAAATAAACAAAATCTAAATCCATGTTTATTCCCATCCCAATTGCATCTGTTGCAACTAGGAAATCAACATCCCCAGATTGATATAATTCAACTTGAGCATTTCTTGTTTTTGGACTTAGTGATCCCATTACAATAGCTGCACCACCCTTTTGTCTTCTTATTAACTCAGCAATGGCGTAAACCTCCTCTGCTGAAAAAGCAATGATTGCTGTTTTTCTTTCAATTCTTGATATTTTTTTATGACCAGCGTAGGTAAGTTTAGATAGTCTTTCTCTATTTATAAATTCAATATCTCCATCTAATTTTGAAATAATATTTTTAATGGTACTTGAGCCCATTAGCATTGTAAGTTTTTCCCCCCTCATATTTAAAAGTCTATCAGTAAAAATATGACCTCTTTCATGATCAGAGCACATTTGAATCTCGTCTACACCAACAAACTCAAGATATTTGTCAATTGGCATAGACTCTACTGTGCATAAAAAATATTTTGCATTAGATGGGATTATTTTTTCTTCTCCAGTTATAAGTGCAACTTTATCTAAACTTATTTTCTTGATTACTTTGTCATATACTTCTCTTGCAAGTAATCTAAGTGGAAATCCAATCATGCCACTCTCAAAAGAAAGCATAGTTTCGATAGCAAGATGGGTTTTACCTGTATTTGTAGGACCGAGAACAGCTGTAATTTTATTTTTAGTCATTTCTATCTTTTGTGCTTCTTTTTTTTTACCTACCAGATATTGTTACTGCTAAAGAACAAAAATAGACTAAAACATGACCGAATCGGAGGGTAAAAAGTTCTCATTTTCTTTTAAATATTAGTGAGATTATCATAAATAAGATTAATTCTATAACAGTAATTTAATTTAATAAAATGAGTAAAAAACTTTGGCAACCTTCTCTAATTGTAAAAAAAAATTCAAATTTATTTGCTTTTGAAAATTACATTTCAAAAAAATTAAAAATAAAATTTAATAGAAATTATAAAAAATTATTAAATTGGAGTATTAAAAATTCACCAGAGTTTTGGAGTAGATTTTGGGATTTTAGCAAAATTAAGGGAATTAAAAGTAATAAAAATTTTAGAAAATCAAAGACTTTTTATAAAAATTTATTTTTACCAGGTAGCAAACTAAATTTTGGTGAAAATTTATTATCTAAAAACAATAATGAAAAAGCAGTAACCTTTATTAGTGAAAATGGATTTAGAGAAGAAAGATCATGGAAACAATTAAATTTAAATTCTAATAAAATTTCAAAGTTTCTAAAAAAAATAAATATTAAAAAAGGAGATAGAGTAGCTGCCTATATGCCGAATACTATTGAAACTGTTGAAGCATTCATTGCTACAACTTCTTTGGGAGGTATTTGGTCTTCTTGTAGTCCTGATTTTGGTTCTAAAGGGGTTATAGAAAGATTTTCTCAAATTAATCCAAA
>NZ_CVSB01000050.1 GCF_001179845.1 Candidatus Pelagibacter communis
TATATCTAATTCTGAATTTTTATACATTTCAGACTTATTAAAAAATAGTGATCTTAAAAAAGATTTACTTGTTTTTGAAATAAATTCAAAAAAAACAATATTTTTAATTTCTATTAAAAGGAATATTAAGATTTCCGATATAGAAAATTTGGGAGCTAAATTTCATGGTCATATAGATTATAAAAAAAGAAAAGATTATTTTGTAAACTCAGATACCATTAATAGTAAAATAAAAAATTTTGTAGGTCATTTTCTTCATGGGTTCAAATTAAAATCTTATGAATTCAATATTTATAAATCAAAAAAAAATAAAAAAATTGTTTCTATAAATGTAATTGCAAATAAAAATAAAATTTCTAAGAAGGATCAATTAAGATTTAAAGCTATAGAAGAAGGAACTTTTTTTGCTAGAGATCTTGTTTCAGAACCAGGCAATGTTTTACATCCCGATGAATATGCAAAAAGAATAAATTCACTTAAAAAGTTTGGATTGAAAGTAAACATATATGATAAAAAGAGATTAAAAAAACTTGGTATGAATGCCTTGCTTGGTGTTGGTCAGGGAAGCATTAGAGGATCTTATCTTGTCACAATGGAATGGAAAGGTGTTAAAAATAATTCCAAACCTTTAGCATTTATTGGAAAGGGAGTTTGTTTTGATACAGGCGGAATTTCATTAAAACCTGCTAAGTTTATGGAAGATATGACCTATGATATGGCGGGCTCTGCTACAGTAGTTGGTTTAATGAAAAATCTAGCTTTGAGAAAAGCAAAAATTAATGCTGTTGGTGTTGTAGGACTTGTGGAAAATATGCCTGGTGGAAATGCTCAAAGACCTGGAGATATTGTTAAATCTTATAGTGGAAAAACAATTGAAATATTAAATACGGATGCAGAAGGAAGATTGGTTTTGGCTGATGCGCTTACCTTCACTGAAAAAAAATTCAAACCTAAATTTATGGTTGATTTAGCAACTCTCACAGGTGCAATTATAGTTTCTCTTGGATCGGAATATGCTGGACTTTTTTCAAATGATGATAAGTTATCTAATCAATTAATTGATGCTGGAAATAATGTTGACGAAAAATTATGGAGAATGCCACTTCATAAAAACTTTGATAAATTAATAGATTCTAAAAATGCCGATATGCAAAATATTAATTACGTTGGTGGAGCAGGGTCAACAACGGCAGCACAATTTTTACAAAGATTTATTCTAAACAAAACACCTTGGGCTCACTTAGATATTGCTGGTATGGCTTTTTCTAAATATGGAGGAGCTTTAAATTCAGGTGGTGCAACAGGTTATGGAGTAAGATTATTAAACAAACTGATAGAGGACAATTATGAGTAATTTAGAACAAACATTATCAATTATTAAACCTGATGCTGTTGAGAGAAATATTGAAAATGAGATTAAAGAAATGTTTAAAAGCAAAGGTTTTTCAATATTAAAAGAAAAAAAAATTCAAATTGAAAAGTCAGAAGCAGAAAAGTTTTATAAAGTCCATGAAACTAAACCATTTTATAATGATTTGTGCGATTATCTATCATCAGGCCCAATTGTAGTTATGGTTCTTGAAAAAGAGAATGCAGTTGTGGGAAATAGAGAATTAATGGGTGCTACAAATCCAAAAGATGCAGAAGAAGGTACTATCCGAAAAAAATATGGAATTTCAATAGATAAAAACTCTGTTCATGGATCAGATAGTACTGAAAATGCTAAAATTGAAATAGATTTTTTCTTTAAAGATTAAAAACTTTTAATATAGCTTTAGGATAGAGTTTATGCTCTTGGACTAAAATTTTTTTAGCAAGTGAAGCCTCAGTTTCGTTTTTTGAAATCCTGACTTTTTTTTGGAGAACAATTTTACCAGAGTCTAATCTAGCATTTACTAAATGAACAGTACATCCTGAATATTTTTCTTTATTATTTAATGCTCTTTTGTGAGTATTTAATCCTTTATATTTAGGAAGTAGAGATGGATGTATATTTAAAATTTTTCCTTTAAATTTTTTAATAAAATTCTTTGATAAAATTTTCATAAATCCAGCAAGACAAATCATTTCAATTTTGTTTACTTTTAAAACAGAAAGTAAATTTTTTTCACTTAAATTTTTATTTTTAAAATTTAATACCTTTTTTTTTATATCATATTTTTTAGCATAATCTAAACCTCTAGCTTTAGAATTATTTGAAAGAACAAAATCAATAGATATTGGAGATTTATTAGTTTTTGAAAATTTAATTAGAGATTTTAAATTACTTCCTGTACCAGATATAAATACGGCCGTTCTAATTTTTTTATAACCAGTTGATAGACCCATTTAGTTTAACTTTATTTTTATCTTCAGAAATTTTTCCAATTACATATGGTTTGTATTTTTTTGAAAAAAATTTGCTTATTTTTTTTAGATTTTTACTTTCTATAATTAGGCAAAAACCAACTCCGCAGTTAAATGTTTTGAGCATTTCTTTATTAGAAATTCCATTACTTTTAAGCCAACTAAATATTTTAGAGGTTTTAATTTTATCTAAATTAATATTTGCAGAAAGTTTATCTGGTATAATTCTTTTAATATTATCCGACAATCCTCCACCAGTTATATTTGCACAACCATTAATTAATTTATTATTTATTAAATTCATTATTTCTTCGACATATATTTTAGTTGGCTTTAAAAGTTCAGACCTTAAAAATTTATTTTTTTTAATATTTATTTTTTTTTGTTTTAATAAATATCTCACAAGAGAATACCCATTAGAGTGTAAACCACTAGAAGGAATCGCTAATATTAGATTATTTTTTTTTATTTTGTTTTTACTTAAAATTTTATTCTTTCCAACAACTCCTACTGCAAAACCCGCAATATCAAATTTCCCTTTTTCGTAAGTGCCTAAAACTTCATGTTTCTCAATTACAA
>NZ_CVSB01000051.1 GCF_001179845.1 Candidatus Pelagibacter communis
TTATGAATATTTTAGAGAAGGTGCTAATTGGAATAGAGTATCAAAAAATATTCAACATTTTAAAGACAATTTAGATGTAAGAATTGTTTGTGCAATAACAGTTTCAAATATGCAATCTGCAAGAATGCCTGAGATATACAATGATCTCAGAGAATTTTGTAATCCAGGATTATATAATACCGGCGCAGTATTGTTTCCAGATATGCTAAATCCAATACATATACCTCAACCACTTAAAATACAATATCTTAAAGAGTGTGAAAACTTTATTGACAATTTACCACAACATGAAAAAAATATTTGTAGGAAGCTATTTGACTTTCCAATGACTATGTTTAGAAATAATGATGGCAATAAAGAACAATGGGACAAGTTTTGTAGATTTACTGATAGACTTGACCAAATACACAAAAAGAATATATTTGATTACTTTCCAGAATGGGAACCTTATTGGACAACTAAGTAGAGTCTACATTTTTTAGAATTTGTTTAGACATACGTCTATCGTGTTTTTTAGTGCTTGTACGTGCTTTACGTTTCTTTGCATTGGCAATACGTTTTATTTGCTTCTCATCATAGTCTTTGCCAACTTTTGCATTTGCCCACACTTCTGCATCTTCCTTTGATACACTATTCATAGGACCGTGTGTGTCTCGCATTTCACTAGGATTATATTTTTTTCTACTCATTTGTAATACTGCACTCTTAGATTTGCTTTACGTGCTACACGTAAACTTGCTTGGTTTTCTGGATTAATGTAGCACCATAGTTGTCTATCGTTGAAATGTTCTATACATGCTTTTACAGCAAAGGTTGCTATACCTTTGTTTTGCCACTGTGTAGTTATTAAGTATGCAATTTCGCCATCATCTTTGACTTCCACTGCACCAACAAGTACACCTCCATTGATCCATATA
>NZ_CVSB01000052.1 GCF_001179845.1 Candidatus Pelagibacter communis
AAAGCTTCTGAAAGCAAAGATTATTGTGATGAAATCAAAGGCATAACAAAAAAACATAATCTCGAGATCACTGAACTATCAACGCATCTTCAAGGACAATTGGTTGCAGTACATCCAGCATACGACACTGCATTTGATGGATTTGCCGCACCTGAAGTAAGAGGAAATCCAAAAGCAAGACAAGAGTGGGCAGTAAATCAACTGATGATGGCAGCTAAGGCCTCAAAAAATCTTGGACTAGATAGGCATGTTACTTTTTCTGGAGCACTAGCTTGGCCTTATGTTTATCCTTGGCCACAAAGACCTGAAGGACTAATTGAAAACGCATTTAATGAACTTTCTAATCGATGGAAACCAATTCTTGATCAATTCGATCAAAATGGAGTTGATCTTTGTTATGAGATACACCCAGGTGAGGATCTTCACGATGGTATCACATTTGAAATGTTTTTAGAAAAAGTTGGTAATCATAAAAGATGTAATATGCTTTATGATCCTAGTCATTATGTTTTACAGAATTTAGATTACTTGGCTCATATAGATATTTATCATGAAAAAATAAAAATGTTTCATGTTAAAGATGCAGAGTTAAATCCTACTGGAAAACAGGGGGTGTATGGTGGTTTCCAATCTTGGGTTAACAGAGCAGGTAGATTTAGGTCTCTTGGTGATGGACAGGTAGATTTTAAATCAATTTTTTCAAAATTTACTTCATATGGTTATGATGGTTGGGCAGTTCTTGAATGGGAGTGCTGTTTAAAACATCCAGAAGATGGAGCAAGAGAAGGTGCTGAATTTATCAAAAATCATATTATTAACACCACAGAAAAAGCATTTGATGATTTTGCAGGAAGTGGTGCTGATATTGAAGCAAATAAAAAAATGCTGGGTATAAATTAGTGCAAAGAAAAATCCGTATTGGAATGGTCGGTGGAGGAGAAGGCGCTTTTATTGGAGGTGTTCACAGAATAGCCCTAAGACTTGATGGTCATTACGAATTAGTAGCAGGATGTTTTTCATCTAATTTTGACAACTCAAAAGAAACTGGAAGAAAACTTGGATTGTCAAAAGAACGTATCTATGAAACTTATCAAGAAATGGCTGAAAAAGAGTCTACCCGTTCCGATGGGATAGATGTTGTCTCTATAGTAACTCCTAATCACCTACATGTGCCAGTGGCAAAAATTTTTGCGGAAAAAGGCATTCACATTATTTGTGATAAGCCTCTTGCTTTTTCAAGTGAAGAAGCAAACTCTCTTAAAGATATCATAGAAAATAAAAAGATAATTTTTGCCTTAACACATAATTATACTGGATATCCAATGGTAAGACATGCAAGATCCATGGTTAAAGAAGGTGATCTTGGAAAAATAAGAGTTATACAAGCAGAATACCCTCAAGATTGGTTAACTACAAAAGCTGAGGATACTGGTTTAAAACAAGCTGAGTGGAGAACTGATCCTAAAAGATCTGGAGGAGGAGGTTGTATAGGAGATATTGGAACTCATGCATTTAATCTTATTAGATTTATAACTGAGTTAGAATTGGATGAGCTATCAGCTGACATTCATACTTTTGTGAAAGGTCGAAAACTAGATGATAATGCACAAATCATGCTTAGATTTAAAGGTGGTGCAAAAGGGGCAATATGGTCTAGTCAAGTTGCAGTTGGTAATGAAAATAATCTTAAAATAAGAGTGTATGGTGAAAATGGTGGGATAGAGTGGAAACAAGAAGATCCAAATTATTTGTATTTTACAAAATTTGGAAAACCAACTGAAAAAATAACAAGAGGTAGCGGTAGCGCAAACAAAGAAGCTAATGATGTTACAAGAATTCCACCAGGTCATCCCGAGGGATATTTAGAAGGTTTTGCAAATATTTATACCGATGTTTCCAAAAGATTAAATGCTCAAATAAACAATGAAAAATATAACGAGCTAGACGACTGTTACCCAACTATTTATGATGGTGTTGAAGGGATGAAGTTTATAGAGACTGTTTTAAATTCTAGTAAAAATAACAGTAAATGGACTCAGTTTAATAATTAAAATTAAATTAATTTTGATAAGTCTCTTCCATTTGTTTTAAATGTAGGTAATGGGTATTTAAAAGCATATTTTCTTGGAATACATTTTTCTTTAGCTTTTTCCCAGAGAGTTAGCCATTGTTTAAAATTTTTAATTTTAATATTTTTTTTATTTTTACTTCTAACGTAAAAATTAGGAAGGGGCTCTCTTCCAGATGGTTGTCCAGCAACATTATATCTTAGATCAGCACTTATTCTAAAATCATTTGATCTATTTGGCAAAGAGCAGTGTATTGAATGTTTGTGCAGAAGTATCACATCACCAATGTTTGCTTCTAAATAAATGTGCTTCATATCATCTAATAATTCACTATTTTTTAATTCTACCTGTCCTCTGTATCCTGATATGTGATTTAATAATCCCATTTTATTGATCTTTTTAACAGTAATCATGCATCCATTTTTTTTAGTAGTTTTAGTAAAAGGAATCCACACAGTAACCATGTCAGTTAATTTTTGCCCTCTTGTATTTAATACTGCCGCATCCTGATGCCAAGGTGTTCTTCCACTTAGACCATCATGAATTGATCCTTTTGGTAATTTTTTTTCAGGTTGTTTAATTCTAGTATTTTGAACAGGGTTAGACATTATTTCTTTACCCAAAATTTTTTCTACAACATCCAAAATTTTTTTATTAGTAATTAAATTCCACAATGATTGGGTTGCAAAATAATCGCTATCTTGCTTTACATGATCTCTTGGTAATCTTGTATTAAAATATTGATCCAAATCATAAATATTAAGTTTTGAAATATATGAATATTTTTTTTTAAAATCTAATTTAAGAATTTTTTTGATCTCTCTTTTTTTTGCATATTTTTGAATAAGACAGTCTATTACAAATTCCATATCATTAAGAATTGGTTTTAAGTCTCTTCTAAAGTTAAGTACATTTTTAACAATCAAGTACCCATTCTCATATAATTTTTTTTGAAGACTATTTGTCATAACTAAAATTTATTTTATCATTTACAATATTTCAATATTTTGGTGCTGTGGTTAAATAGTTCGCATCATGAAAAGAGGTTAACATTCTTTTTTTGGTACTAATTATATGTGGATAATATGAGACACCTTTGTAATTCCATATAACAGGTTTATTTAAAGCGTAACTACCATAAATGAAAAAACGTTTTGGGCAATTTCTCTCAATAAACCGCTTAACTCCATGATAGGAATTTGGAGTAGATTGAAAAAAAACAACAGTTCCTTTTTTGGGAGTAAAAGATTTGACTACTTCAAGCTCACTTATTTTTGGAAATCTCCTAAAAGTTTTTCTTAAATTTTTTTTTGCTTTTTTTCTATAGATAGTAAGAGAGCCGCCATTTTTTTTTGGTATGTCTGTTAAATAAATTAAGAAATTATATAATCTAGTTATATCATCCCTATGAGGTCTTAATCTATATCCTCCTTTTGATACTGAAAAGTCTATATCTAAATTTACTTTAGGATTAGTGTAATTGTTTCCCAGTAATTTTTTTAATTCAGTAGAATTTAATTTTTTTTTAATAGTGAACTTTTTGGGATTAAATGATTTCGGTTTATGTAAATTTATCCATGATCCATCTTTAAAATTTTTTGTAAAAAGATTTTCAATTTTTTTGTAAAAAGACTTGCTATTAAAAAGTTTAAAAAGCTTTGCAGAGTTAATTGAATTTTTTATATATAAATTAAAATTTTTTGAGCCTTTATTAATCCTGCTTCTACCTCCCATAATCATATCATCAAATGATTTTGAGTTACTGATTTCTTTAATTAATAAATTACAGATATTTTTTGAAACAACGTTGTCTCCAACTAAAACAGGAAAGTTACTTTTGATTTTTTTTAATTTTTTTGTACTGAGCATTTAGCTGTACATACCTTCTTTCACTTTAATCATCTTGTACATCAGATCATTTAAAGGCGTTTTAATCCCATGTTTTTTTCCTATTTTTGAAACTGCACCACTAATAAAGTCTATTTCAGTCTTTCTCTTATATTGAATATCAAAAGCCATTGAGGATTTGTTGGTTTGCATAGAATCTACAATTTTATTGAACATAAATAAGCATTCATCTTCTGAAACATTAACTCCATCAGCAAGAGCCACTTCTCTAGTTTCTAAAATTATTTCTTTGCCCAACCCTCGAGATACCTCGTTTGCTTTATTGTTTATATATAAATCAGTATGATGAAGATCAAAAATTGCAGACAATGGTCCAATTGCTGTTAAAGCAAAAAGCTTCATCCATTTTCTTTTCTTTACATCTTCTGCAGCAATCATTTCAAGATTATGTGCTGTAAAAGTATCTGCTATTTCTTTAATTCGATCAGTAACTCCTCCTTCGTACTCACCAATCCAAGATGGTAACGAACCATGATTCATTATATGACCTGGTCCTAAAATATTTGAAGCTTGAGTAGTTGTCCCACCAATTACTTTTTCATTACCCACAATACTTTGAATAATTGCTTCATGACCAATACCATTAT
>NZ_CVSB01000053.1 GCF_001179845.1 Candidatus Pelagibacter communis
ATATCTTCCAGCGCCTTTAGTAGGTAAAATATGATTAGTACCTGAACATTTGTCACCATAAGCAACTGTAGTTTCTTCACCCACAAACAAAGATCCATAATTTGTAAGTCTTTCATGAAACCATTGTAAATTTTCAGTTTGTACTTCTAAATGCTCTGGAGCATATTTATCGCTAACTTTAACCATCTCTTCATCATTGTCGCAAAGAATTACTTCTCCATAATCTCTCCATGCTGCATCAGCATTTTGTCTTGGAACTTCTGGTAGTTCAGCGATTAATTCTGGAACTCTTTTAATAACTTTTTCTGCAAGTTCTTTGCTCGTTGTGTAAAGCCAACATGGTGAGTTATAACCATGCTCTGCTTGACCAACTAAATCAACTGCTACAATTTCAGGATCTGCTTTAGCATCTGCAATTATTCCAATTTCTGTTGGACCAGCAAATAAATCAATACCAACTTTTCCAAACAAAATTCTTTTTGCTTCGGCAACAAATTGATTGCCTGGACCAACAATAATATCAGCTGGTGGATTGTTAAATAAACCATTTGTCATCGCAGCAATTGCAGGAACTCCACCTAAATTTAAAATAACATCAGCTCCACAAAGATCAGCTGTATAAACAATTGTTGGATGTGCACCAACACCTTCTTTCGGTGGACTACAAGCAATTACATTTTTAACACCTGCAACTTTTGCTGTAGTAACACTCATAACTGCAGATGCAATGTGAGCATATCTTCCACCAGGAACGTAACAACCAGCTGTATTAACAGGAACTAGCTTTTGACCTGCAAATAAACCATCAGAAAGCTCAACTTCAAAATCTTGACCATAGTTTTTTAATTGTGCCTCTGCAAATTTTCTAACTCTATCGTATGAAAATTGAACATCATCTTTAGTTTTTTGATCAAGAGTTTTTTTTATTTCTTCAATTCTTTCTTTAGAGACAATTATTTCTCCATCGTACTTATCAAATTTTTTTGTTAAATCGATACAACCTTGTTCTTTAGTAGTTTCGATATCTTTTAAAAGATCTTGAACTATACCTGTTGTTTTGGTGTCATCTGTTGAAGATGTTTTTGGTGATTTTTTTAAATATTGTATTGCCATTATCGCTTCCCTTTTTTTGAGCTTCTTTAATAAAGTATAAAGTCTTTTTATTCAATAAGTACTTAATTTAGAATTAATCTAATGCAACTACCGCCGCTGCAATAGATGCTAATCGTGCTTGAGCTTCATCAGATCTACTTGTTATAACGACTGGCACTTTTCCACCGACCACAACTCCTGCGGCACATGCTCCACTAAAATATATCAGCATTTTTACCAAAGCATTTCCAGTTTCTACACTTGGCACTAACAATACATCTGCCTCACCAGCAACTAAATTTTTAATCCCTTTTATTGCTGCTGATTTTTTTGAAATACTATTATCAAAAGCCAAAGGTCCAAATACATCAGCATTTAAATTTTCTTCTTTAGCTAACTTTGTAATTTCTGCCGCCTCAATGGAACTAGGAACACTTTCCAAAACTTCTTCTGTTGCCGATAAAACAGATATTTTTGGTCTTTCTATTCCTATTCTGTGTGAAAAATTTACTACATTTTTTAAGATATGCATTTTAGTTTTTACATTAGGCAGTACATTTAATGCTCCATCAGTGATTATTAAAGGTTTGTCATCTTTACCAATACTCATATGCCAAATATGACTTAGTCTTGTTTTGCCTAATAAATTGTATTCACGTTTTAAAACCTCTTTCATAAGAACATCTGTATGAATGTGTCCTTTGACAATTATTTTAACCTTATCTTCACTTGCAAGTTTAGCTGCAATTTTAGCCGTATCGTTCTCTACAGGTTCATGAATAAGTTCGTATTTAGAAATATCCCATTTAATATCTTCAGCACATTTTTGTATTTCAACTTCATGACCAATAAAAATAGGCTCGATTAGATTTTCATTTACCGCATCTTGAATGGATAACATTGGCAAAGGTTTTCCTGCATTTACGACAGCAACTTTAACACCTTTTTTTTTATGAGCTAAATCCAGAAGGTCATTTGGACATACAATTTCTTTACTTGATAGCATATAATTTAATCATTTAGAATTTTAACCTCTTCCTCATTTATACTTAAAAAGACTTCTTCTCCAACTTTAAATATGTCATTCGTTTCACCTGAAATAACAAACAGTTTTCCAGCATTTGAATTTAGTATGTATTGATAACTACTTCCTACAAATGATGCATTGTTAACAGTTGCATGAATTGAGTTCTCTTTTTTATCTTTGTTAATTAAAATTTTTTCAGGTCTAAGTGCTACAGAAACAGTTTTTTCAAAATTCTTATCACTTTGAACTTTAATTTTCATTTCACCTATTTTTAATTCATAAGAGTTAGATTGTTTATTTAAGATTTCAGCTTTTACTACATTTGCGTCACCAATAAAGTTTGCAACAAATTTATTTTTTGGAAAATTATAAAGATCTTTTGGGCTACCTTCTTGGGCGATGACCGCATTATTCATCACAATAACTTTATCAGATATTGCTAAAGCCTCCTCTTGGTCATGAGTTACATAAATAGTTGTGACTCCTAATTTTTGTTGAATTTCTCTAATATCTTCTCTTACTTGTCTTCTCAATTTTGCATCTAAGTTTGACAGAGGTTCATCAAAAAGCAACACTTTTGGTTCCAACACAATTGCTCTTGCAACTGCAACCCTTTGCTGCTGTCCACCAGATAGTTCTGATGGCATCCTATTTTCATACCCCTCTAAATTTACCAATTTTAGAGTTTCTAAAGATTTTTGAATATATTCTTCCTTATTCACATTGATCATTTTCAATCCATAAGAAACATTTTCAAGAACACTCATATGAGGAAATAAAGCATAAGATTGAAATACCATTGATACATCTCTGTCAGTTGCAGGTAATAATGTTACATCTTCATCATCTACTAATATTTTTCCACTTGTGGCTCTTTCTAGACCTGCAATAATTCTTAGTGAAGTAGTTTTTCCACAACCTGATGGACCAAGTAAAGTAGTTAAGGTTCCAGCTTCAAATTTACAGCTAACATTATCTACTGCTGTAGTTTCATTAAATTTTTTTGTTATATTTTCAAACTTTACTTCTGCTTTTTTCATTATCCTAAATTTCCTTGTAAAATTCCGGCGGCTTGATCTCTTCTTCCTAATTTACGTTTTCCTATTATTAATTGCATTAAAGTAATTGTAATCAGCATTACTACAATTAAAGCAGATGAATACACTATTGCAAGGCCGTAGTCATTATTTTCTAATCGTCCCAGTATGTATGAAACAGCTAAGTCATAATTTGCACTTACCAAGAAGATAACTGCACTAATTGCTGTCATGGCTCTTACAAAACTAAAAACTAAAGATGCTGTAATAGCAGGCTTAAGTAAAGGAAGTATTATATTCCTAAATGTTTGGGCGCTAGAAGCGTTTAAAGTTGATGAAGCCTCATCTAAATGTGGATCAAGCTGGTTCATAGCAGCTATTCCTGCTCTAACACCAACTGGCATGTTTCTAAATACAAATGCAATTACTAAAATTATTCCAGTTCCAGTTAATTCAAGAGGAGGAACGTTAAAAGCAAAAACATAACTTACACCAATAACACTACCAGGTATTGCAAAACTTAACATTGTTCCGAATTCAAAAGCATTTTTTCCTTTAAATTTATGTCTTGTTAAAAGATATGCAGTTAAAATTCCAATCGCAGCAGTTGGTAAAGAGGAAATTAGAGCTATAGTAAATGTAGTATTAAAGGAGTTCCAAGCAGTTCCTGTCCATAAGAAACCTCTTTCTTTTACCCAATCAACACTAAAAGCTTCAATATAATGTCTTAATGTAAAGCTATGATCAACACCCCACATTTCTACAAATCCACCGAACATGATCATTACATAAATTATAAATGTCAATAAAGCCCATGGAAGTACAGTTGAATAAATTACCCATTTTGTTTTATTTGGGAGTTCAGGATGAACACCACTATCTCCTTTACCTGAAATTGAAATATAGGATTTTTTTCCTAACCACTGGTTTTGTAAATAAAACACTACTAGAACAACAGATAATAAAATCATTGCTAATATTGCTGCTTTAGTTTCATCGTACTGTGCACCAACAATTGCAAAAAATATTTCAGTAGACAATACATCGTATTCTGCTCCTAGTACTAAAGGGTTACCAAAGTCTGCTAAACTTTCTATAAAACCAAGAAGAAATGCATTTGCTATTCCTGGTCTCATTAATGGTAAGGTAACTGTTTTAAAAACTTGCCATTTAGAAGCCCTCAAGGTTTGAGACGCTTCCTCCATAGATGGACTGACACTTTCAACAACACCAATTAATACTAAAAATGCAATAGGGGTAAAAGCAAGTGTTTGGGCAAACCATATTCCTGGTAAACCATAAATCCATCTAGAAGGCTCAATATCAAACCCCCATTCAAGAAACGAACTCACAACACCAGTTCTTCCAAATAAAATTATTATCGCTAATCCAATTACAAATGGTGGAGTAATTATTGGTAATACCGATAATATTCTAATTGTTCTTTTAAATTTAAAACTAGTTCTTGCAATTAAAAGAGCAAATCCTAAACCTAAAATTGTTGATGAAAATGCTGTAAGCGTACCCATAGTAATGGTATTCCAAAAAACACCACAAGCATAATCGCTATAAAGACAATCAAGTCCCCAAATTCCTTTATTAAATATTTTGTCTGAAAAATTACTTATTTCATAACCACCTTCTGTTCCTTTAAAAGCAACGGTAAACATTCTAAAAATTGGAAAAAATACAAAAGTTGAAACTAAAATTATAATACTACCTATACTTCCAACTATAAAATTATCACCATTTAACCAACCACGTGCTGAAAGACCATGAGTGATATAAAATACAAATGTACAACAAGTTAAAACTGCGCCTGATCCAACACCATATTGATTTTCCACATCACCAAAAATTGATTGTAAGATTTCAAAATTCCATCCTCGGATACCAATAGAAAATCCTTGTAGAAAAAAATAAATAAATCCAATTATTCCTGAGTATAAGAAAATTTTGGAATATAAAGGATTGTTCTGATTTAATTTTAATGTTGCTAAAGGAAAAATTAAAGGAAGTAATATTGGTAAAAGCCAATATTTTTTATTTATAAATACCTGAGGTAATACCGAACCGTAATCTTCTAAAGAATATTCTAATATCCAGTTTATTGAGAAAAACCCGTCACCTGTTACATACCATGGAAAGATTAGGAAGCCCAATCCTCCTATGAGCATCCAACAGATAACGAGTCCTCTCATTAATTCCTAAAATTATCTAGGAATTACAGATACATCGTTATCCCACTTGGATAACAGGCTCGCTCTAGTAGCTTTATCTCCATAAACTTTAAAATTGTAATCAATCAAGTTAATTGTAGATAAATCTGGAGCATCAGGATCAGCTTTTGCTTTAGTATTTGATGGTACTTGCAAAGATTTTCCTGAAGTGAAAACCATAGTTTGTATTGCAGGACTTAATGCCCAGTCATAAAACTTTTTAGCTTCCTTCATATTTCTTGCACCAGCAATAATACTCATTGATCCAACTTCATAACCAGTTCCTTCAGCAGGAGATACCGTTACAACAGGCAAACCTTTTTTAGTTTGTTTAACACCATCGTGTTGGAAACAAATACCGATTAAGTTTTCACCTCTTCCAGTCGCTTTAATTGGAGCAGAACCAGATTTTGTGTATGTATTGATATTTGCATGAAGTTTTTTCATGTAATCCCAACCTTTGTCTTCTCCAAAAATTTGAAGAATAGTAGCTAAAGTTGTGTAAGCAGTTCCAGATGAATTAGGATTTGCTACTTGGATTTCACCTTTATAAATAGGTTTTGTTAAGTCCATCCATGATTTTGGAGCTGGCAGACCTTTTTTAGCTAAAAGATCTTTATTGTATCCAAAACCTAATGCACCAACATAAATCCCTACAGATTTATAGTCAGCATTTTTTGCTTGGTTTTGTGCTGCAGGTAATAAATCATCGAAATGTTTTGATTTATATTTTTCTGTTAAATTTTCCTGAGCAGCTGTTAAGTGTGGATCACCTGTTCCACCAAACCAAACATCACCTTTTGGATTAGACGCTTCTGCTTTAATTTTAGCAAAAGTTTCACCACTACTTGCTCTTGTCATTGCAACTTTTGTGCCTGTTTCTTTTTCATAAGCTTGTTCAAGCATTTCACAAACATCAATCTCTACACTGCAATATAAAGTTAATTTTGCTGCAGAAGCTTTGTTTGTAAGACCAAACAATGTTATTGAAAAAAGAAGGACAATAGATGCTATTTTGATTAGATTTTTCATTATTTCCTCTTTCTAAAGTTATATTGTTAAGAAAGTTAATATGTTTTGTATAAAATTGTTACTATTTTATTACAAAATTCACTTCTAGGTTTAAAATTTATTTTAGTTATTAAATTAAAAATATTGTATAATTTTCTAGAGGGGGAAGTCATTGGAGATTGTAACTAAAATAGCGCCAATCATATTGGCTCTTATCATGTTAGGCTTAGGCCTAGGATTAAAACTAGAAGATTTTGGAAGAGTATTTAAAAAACCAAAAGATTTTATTGTTGGTTTTATTTCTCAATTAATAATTCTTCCAATTGTAGCATACATATTAATTTTAATTTTAAAAACACCACCTGAAATAGCAATAGGTGTTATGATAATAGCTGCAGCACCAGGAGGTGTAACATCTAATGTAATGACTAAATTTGCCGATGGTGATGTTGCATTATCAATATCTTTAACTGCCGTAATTAGCTTATTAAGTATAATTACAGTTCCCTTAATAATCTTTACTTCTGCAGACATGTTAGGGATAACGGAAGTTTCTCAAAATATTTCAATGACAGGAATAGCTTTAAAAATGTTTTTAGTTGTAACAGTACCTGTGATTTTAGGAATGATTATCAGAAAATTTGCTGAAAATTTCATATCTTCTAAAGTTGAAATATTTAATAAACTCAATATTGTTTTGTTTGCTGTTTTTTTCGTAGCAGCGTTTTATGAAGAAAGAGAAAATATTCTAAGCTTTATAAAACAAGCAGGTTTAATTGCTTTAATTTTAAATATATCGATGATGGTTATTGCATATTACATTGCAAAAGCTTTTGCTTCAGGAATTAAACAAATGAGATGTATTGCTTTAGAATGTGGATTGCAAAATGGTACTTTAGCATTATTCGTTTCTACACAAATATTTGGTACCGATATACTATACGCAATACCAACAGGTGCATATGCACTAATCATGTATATAACAGGGTTTATTTTTATTTATATTTTAAGAAAATCCAATTAAGTATTTATTATTCTGATTTGATTAAAGACTTTATAGATAAAATTACTTAAGCTAAGCATATTCTGGTTTATCATTTTACTTGTTTTTTGAAACGCACTATCTTTAGCATCGAATATAATTAATTTTTTTTCATTTATATGAAGATACTTTTTATCAATTAAATATTTTAGTTTTCTAACAACTGTTGGTCTTGGAATACCAGTTATTTCAGAAACTGACATAGCATTTACACCTCTCGTATCAGAGCCCATAAGTGCTTTATGGTAGGAACGTATATTATTTTTTGGAGTAAATTCTTTATTCTTAACTGCATTAATAATGACTACCATTCCAATAGCTAAATATTCTAAATCTTTAAGCTCAGCCCTCCATCTATTCATATAATCAAACCAGAATTTATTAAACTGATACCAACAGTAAGAGAAATTTTCTTTCATCGCAGATATTATTTCATCAACTGAAAAAACTTCAGTTGTTAGTTTTTCTTTTTTTAAAATTTTATTAAATTCATGTAATATAGTTGCAATCTCTGTCAAAGTGTTGGTTGCTCTAGCCGAGTAGAGTGTATCTCTGACAACAAATATTTTCTTACCAGTCCTTTTGATTGTTCCTTCATTTTCTAACTCTACAACTTTTCTTCTGATACTCTCTTTGGGTATCCCTAGATCTTTTGAGATGTCTGAAATGTTAATTTTGCTTATTTCGATTGATTTATCCTTATAAAAAGTGTCGTAGTCAATTTTTATACCATATTGCCTAAAATATATAAGATCTTGGTTAATCAAATAAATAATGATTACAAACTTGTCTATGTCTTTGTAATGTTCGTACGCTCTCACAAACCAGTTGCTTGTTAAGGTAAAAAAAGAGGACGCCAGTGTGCCAAAATTATCTTGAATTACTTTATTGATTGTCTTTTCGTCAATACGTGCGGATATACTAGGTAAAGTATTCATATTTTTAAAAAAAACCCAATATGAACAAAAGTGAAATTAGAGTCAACCCATTATGGACAACCCTAGTATGTAAAACATGCAGTAATAATGATTAAAATAAACTTTATAAACGAAATATGAGTACAGAAAGCTTACATAGAACATCCGAGATTGTAGAGACCCCCTCTCAATATGTTGAAACTCCAAAAAGGGTTAATGTGGATGTTTTAAAGCAAAGACTTCTAGAAGAAAAGAAGAAGGAAAAAGTTAAACGAACAATAATTTTATCATCTGTTATCGTTTCTTTGGGTGCTCTAACGATGTTAACTTATTAAGGTTTCCAAATCTTTCTTTATTATATCCGGTATAGAAATTTCTTTTTTTGAGTTATTTTTATACCGGTTAAACTTATTTTGTCCTGGATACATTATTTCCTTAACACCTTTTATCTTAGGAAGTTTTTTTATTGTTTTAATATTATCTTTCATTCGTTGGTTATAATTTTTTTGAAATAAATTTGCTTTAAAAGTTATAAATAAATGTCCGATATTTTGTGGGCCTGAAAAATCATCAAATGGATCTTTAACTCTTCCTGCATGATTTCCTCCTGTTAAAACTCCGCTTAAAATATCTACCATCCAAGCAAGTCCTGAGCCTCTAAAACCTGCAATTGGTAATTGTACTCCTGCTAATGCTTTTTTTGCATCAGTAGTTGGTTTGCCAAACTTATCTAAAGCAACTCCCACAGGAATTGATTGATTGTTTCTTGCAGCAACTCTTATTTTTCCTCTATTGATCATTGAGATTGATGTATCTAAAATAAATGGAATTTTAGAACCAGTAGGGGATCCAAAACAAATTGGATTTGTCCCAAACAATGTTTTTAATGCACCATGTGGTGCAACTGCTGGAGGAGCATTGGTATAGATCATTGTAATTAAATTTTTCTTTACTGCTTGTTCTGCGTAATAACCTGATAAACCATAGTGACCACTATTTTTAATAGCTACCATTCCTATTCCAGTTTTTTGGGCATGTTTAATTGCAGTTTTAATTCCTAAATCAGCTGCAACAAAACCGATACTATTATTTGCATCAATATAAGAAATCGAAGAGGAAATTTTTTTAATTTTAATTTTTGGTTTTGGGTTAATGACTTTTTTAGAAATTCGATCACAGTACATTTTAAGTCTTGATAAGCCATGTCCATATGCCCCAACTAATTCTGCATTAATTAATGCATCTGCTGATATTTCTGAATTTTTTTTAGAAAGACCGTGATGACAAAATATTTTGATAATTAAATTTTTTAATTGCTGATGCTTCATTAGTTTAATTATGATACTAATACTTAAATTATATGAAAATAATTGACACCACAACTTTTTTTGAAGAACATCTCATGATGGAATTAAGGTTTAATATACTTGATCCATTTATAGACAAATTTATTGTTTCTGAGGCAAGATTTTCTCACAGCGGAAAAGAAAAAGAAATAAAGTTTAACAAAAAAGACTTTCCTAAATTTGAAAGCAAAATAGTTCACTTAATAGTAGATAAAGATCCGGTTGATATTATTAATAAAACAAATTTGACAAATATAGAATTAAGACAAAATAGCATTATAAGAATTAAAGAGCAAAGAAATTATATAGCAAAATCATTAAATGAATATTCTTCTGATGATTATATTATTCATAGTGATAATGATGAAATTCCAAATTTAGAGGTTTTTAATTTTAAAGAAAATAAAAAAAAAATAGTACTTTTTAATCAACAATTGTTTTATTATAAGTTTAATTTAGGTTTGCTGAATGTGCCTTGGTTTGGATCTAAAGCATGTAAATTAAAAGATTTAAAAACAATAGATTTACTTAGAGCAACAAAAAATAGAAAGTACCCATTTTACAGATTAGATACTTTTTTTTCAGATATTAAGCATCAAAGCGTTAAAATTGTAGAAAATGGTGGATGGCATTTTTCAAATCTAAAAAATATTGAAGAACTTGAAAGAAAGTTTTTAAATGATGAAAATCATTCAGAATATGAGGAAAAAGGACATTCTCTTGAAAGAATTAAAGCAAATATCCATAATAGATCTATCGATTATAACCATAATGCTAAAAAAAATTCTGATGAGAGATTTAATTCTACAAAACTACAGGTTATAGATAAAAATATTCTTCCTTATTATATTCAAAACAATTTTAAAAAATATAAAATTTGGTTTGATTGATTAACCTTTTCCACGCCAAGGGATTGTCTTATCGATAATTTTTCTTAATGTAATATCGAATAATAGACCTAACAGACCCATAATAAATATCGTTATCCAAATTACCTCGTATTGGAAGTACTTTTTAGCAACGTTTTCAACAAAACCAATACCTGTTGTACCCGCTAAAAACTCAGCAGCAACAAGCGTTCCCCAACACATACCAACTGCTACTCTAATTCCTGTAAGAATTTCAGGAAGTGAATTTGGGAAAATTACATGTCTTAAAATTTGTTTTTTAGTAGCTCCTAAAGAGTGGGCTGCATGGATTTTTGAAAGCTGCGTCCCTGAAGCACCGGCTCTTGCAGAAATAATCATAATCGATAAAGAGACCATAAATAATAGAAATACTTTTCCTGAGTTATCAATTCCAAGAACTGAAATAATTAAAGGTGCCCATGCAAGAGGGGGAACAGGTCTATAAAGTTCGATTAACGGATCAAAGAAACCTTTAGCAAATCTATTTAGACCCATAAACAGCCCTAAAGGTACACCAATGATGATACCAAAGATTAATCCTAAGAATACTCTTAAAAAAGAATCCCAAATATGTCCATATGGAACAGGTACTTTCAATAATTTAAAATCACCTGTAACAACTTTTAAGACATTACTTTTAAAGTTTTCTTTAACAATTCCTTCTTTTGTGTGCACTGGATACTCACCAGGTAATATATCTGCTATCCAATCTGGTAAAATAAATCCTATCATTTTACTCACGTCCACCATCTCAATCCACAAAAGAGGAATATTTTTGTAGCCAACACTTGGTTTTGACATCAGGATGAATTTATTAAAAGTATCAGATGGTTTTGGTAGCCATCTTCCTGAACCCTGTTCTGAACACGTTGGTCCACTTGCAACAATTGTTCCAGCAGGGAATAGAAGAATATCAATTAATCTTAATCCGCCTTGCTCTTTATTTTGTAATTCATCAAATTCAACAATTGCTGCCTGCATTTCATTTAATGCGTTAGGAGGATAGATACTTGCAAATTCTATTCTTCTAGCAATTTTAACAATATTCTTTGCGTATTCAGATGCAATTTCCTGACTGTCATCTAAACTTTTTCTATAAGCTTTGATATCATCTTTAAGTTGTTTAATTGCATTTTTAAACTGTGGATTATGATTTCTTAGTTTAAAAAATTTATCATCTATAAGTTTTAGTTCGGCCGCTGCTGCAGCAAATTTTAAACCTCTATTCGTTTGTGGTGCAGTTGGTATTTCTATTGTATTTTCTATAGAACCACTTCCAGAATCTATTGTTATTATTCCCCAACCACCTTGTTCATTAATAAGCTTTTGCCTTTCACTTTTTTGAGCATCTGTTTCAAAAGGATAATCTTTCTTTTGGAAATTTGAACTTAGAAGTTTTATTTCCTCAGTCATTTCGTTGATTTTAATTTTAGTTTCCATTTCCATTAGCTCTTCACTAGTTAAGAAAGGAATTAATTTAGAAGTTCTGTCGATATAGCTTATTAAGATTGTTTTTTGTTGATCATTTAAATCTGGAGATCTATTTATTTCATTAGCAATTTTTTTAAGGTTTTTATTTTCAATTTTTATAATTGATGTGCTTTTGAATTCTCTTTCTTCAATAGGAAATTGATATTTTAAACCTAATAGTGACTCGTTAATTTTAGCAACTTGACATAATTCATTAGCTGATTTTGGATAGAAGCCTTTTGCGATATCCCATGAATAATAAAGCCATAACATTAGAATTGCACTAGTTCCAACTATTACCCAATGCGTTCCACCTTTTGCTCTTTCTGGATTACCAAATACAGCATCGACTTTTTCAGTTCTTATCAATCTTCTTCCATAAAGAATACAGCCAATAACAGATACGATAATTAATATTGTTACAAATTGGGTTAACATTAATTATCTTTCCCCATTATTTCTTCTTCCATGTTCCAAATCATCGATAAAATTTCTTCTCTTGTAGATGAAAATTCTTTATTTTTTTTAATTTCTCTTAAGTCTTGTGTAAGACCCATCTCTGCAAAAGGTAGATTGTACTCTTTATGTATCCGACCTGGTCTTGGTGCCATCACATATAACCTTTCTCCTAGTAACAATGCTTCTTCAACCGAGTGTGTAATTAAGATTATCGTTTTACCTGTTTCTTTCCAAATCTTTAAAACTAAAGACTGCATCTTTTCTCTTGTTAAAGCATCCAACGCCCCTAATGGTTCATCCATTAAAATCAAATCAGGATCATTGATTAAACATCT
>NZ_CVSB01000054.1 GCF_001179845.1 Candidatus Pelagibacter communis
ATATTTAACTTTTGCATATTTGTTAAACCAAAAAGGCGTGTATCTCTCAGTTAAAAAAGAATATATTCTTTGGTTATCGTATCCTTTTAAATTAAATCCAAAAATTGATTCACATTTAAAGAGCCAATCAAAAAGATCCGTATAAAAATTATTGATTAACTTTGTATTATTGGAAAAAAAAATACAATGTCCGCTTAGCATGTTGTTTTCGGAAATATAATTTATAAAATCTTTTTTATCTTTTTTGTGCATTACATTTATTGCTTTATTAAGGTTGTCATAACCATGAAACATTTCAAAGTGTAATTTTATATTGTGTTTTTTCTTATCAAAAAGTATCAATGGATCATTAATTATTGATTTAATTCCTCTCTTTAATAACTTCATTTTACTATTCACAGCAACACTCCATGGTTCACAAAGAATTACATCAAATCCATTCCATTCTGGCGAAGGTTCTTTCTGCAGTATTTTTTCTAAATCATTAAAATTATTTATATAAGGATAGTAACCTTGCATACCAGCAGAATTTTTAATTAGATCTTTATATTCATATTTAACAAAATATCTTCTATATTGACACATCCCAAACCAATCATTGTTTAAATTTTGATTTAAGATATTTTTCCAATACCAGTAATGAAAAGATGTTTCGGAATAATTATAGTTTTTGTGTGCTATATTATCACCAT
>NZ_CVSB01000055.1 GCF_001179845.1 Candidatus Pelagibacter communis
AATTAATCTTAATTACAACAGACAAATGTTATAAAAATTCTAATTCAAAAAAAATAAAGTTTTTTAATGAAAGTAGTGAGTTAGGGGGTGGAGATCCTTACTCATCGAGTAAAGCTTGTGCAGAAATTGCTATACATGCATACCAAAACATTTTTTTTAAAAATAAAAAAGTTAAAATTTCATCAGCTAGAGCGGGTAATATCATTGGTGGAGGAGACTGGGCAAAAGATAGATTAGTGCCAGATATATATAGATCTTTGCATAGCAAGAAAGTTCTTAAAATTAGGTACCTGAATGCCACAAGACCTTGGCAACACGTATTAGATGTTATAAATGGTTATTTATTACTTGCACAATCAAATTACTCAGGTGCATGGAATTTTGGTCCTAGTTTAAAAAAAACATTTAAGGTTAAGGATATTTTGTTGAATATAAAAAGAAGAAATCCAAAGTTAATATGGAAAATTTTAAAACCAAAAGAAATTCAAGAATCAATTAATTTAAATCTTGATATAAAAAAAGCAAAAAAGATATTGAAATGGCAACCAAAATGGAAAATAAAAAAAACTCTTGAAGAGACAAATAAGTGGTATGAAAATTTTTATAATAAAAAGGATATAAATTATTTAACCATTAAACAAATAAAGGATTTTTTTAAATTATGAGAATAACATATGGAAAAAATGTTTACGGAAAAGAAGAAATATCTGCAGTTGTAAAGCAATTAAAAAAAACAACTCAAATGTCAGATAGCGTAAGAGCTTTTGAAAAAAAAATTGCTAAAATATTTGGGAAAAAATATGGCTTAATGGTAAATTCAGGATCTTCAGCTCTCACTCTAGCCATGGATTTGATTAATATTAAAAAAGGTGATGAAATTATAACACCTGCTTTAAATTTTGGAACAGCCATAACATCAATTATAAAGGCAAATGCTAAACCAATTTTTGTTGATATTGATGTAGATACGTTACAAATATCTATAGAAGAATTAAAAAAAAAAATTACAAAAAAAACAAGAGCATTATTAATACCAAACTTAATAGGAAATATTGCTAACTGGATTGAAATCAAAAAGATAATAAAAAAATATTCAAACATAACTATTATTGAGGACTCTGCAGATACATTGGGAGCCAAAATTGGAACTAAAAGCACTGGATACTTTAGTGATATATCAATAACTAGTTTTTATGGTTCTCATGTAATAAGTTGTGGAGGGAATGGAGGATTATTACTTTTAGATAATAAAAAGTTTTATGAAAAAGCAAAAGTTCTTAGAAGCTGGGGTAGAATGTCATCATTATTAAAAGACTCAGAGGATATCAATAAACGATTGGGAATTAAATTAAAAGGAATTGAGTATGATATGAAATTTGTTTTTTCAGAAAATGGTTATAATTTTGAGCCATCAGAAATTGGGGCAGCATTTGGTTTAGAACAATTAAAAAAATTTAAGAGCTTTAGTTTAAAAAGAAATCAAAATTTTGAATTACACAAAACTTTTTTTGGTAAGTTTGAAGATTTATTTATTTTACCATCAACATTAAAAAATGTTAAAACAAATTTTTTATCTTACCCAATAATCATAAAAAAAAATAAATATTTTAATAGAAAAGAACTTCAAATTTATTTAGAAAAAAATAACATTCAAACAAGACCGATTTTTACTGGCAACGCATTGAGACATCCAGCATTTAGTAGTCTAGTCTCAAAAAGGAACAAGTTATCAAGTTTTAAAAATGCTGATTATATTATGAAAAACGGTATACTTATTGGTTGTCATCAAGGCTTAACAACAAATAACATAAAGTATATTCATAAATTGATAAATAAATTTTTTAAAAAAAAAAATTACAATAACTGATGAGAGAAATTACGATAGTATGTCCAATTTTTAATGAAGAAGAAAATATCGAATTTTTTATAAAAAATTTTAATGAAATTTTTAAAAATCACCCAGATTATAAATTTTCTATATTGTTTGCGGATAACAATAGTACAGATTCTTCTAGAGAAATATTAAAAAAAATCTGTAAAGAAAGAAAAGAAATCAAATACATAAGATATGCAAAAAATAATGGAGTGATGAAGTCTTTATTTAATGCAATAAAGCACGTTGATACTGATGCCTGTGCTGTATTTGATTGTGATTTACAAGATGATCCAAAATTACTAAATGAGTTCATAAAAAACTGGGAGTTAGATATTAAGATTATTTATGGAAAGAGAGTAAAAAGAAAGGAAATATTTTTTCTAGGATTTTTTAGAAATATTTTCAAAAAACTCAGTAATTATTTGAGAGGCTATGAAATTGAAATTGAGTCTGGTGCTTGGTTTTTAGATAAGGAAGTTATTCAGCAAATCAGTAATGATGAATATGAACCATTTTTACCATTATTGATTAATAATTTAGACTTTGAAAGCAAGGGTGTAGAATATGAGAGAATTGAGAGAAAAAGAGGATTTTCTAAATTTAATTTCTTTAATTATTTAAGTTACGCAGCTGAAGGACTTGTAAGCGGTACAATTAAACCATTAAGAGTATCAGTTTATTTTAGTTTTCTATTTGGGTGTATTTCTTTTTTTTCAGCAATATATTTTCTTATAGCAAAGTTTTTTTTAAAAATTGTATTTGCAGAAGGTGTGGCTGCAATAATAATTATTAATTTGATTTCCTTTAGTTTGATATTTTTATTTTTAGGAATTTTAGGTGAATATATTGGTAAAATATATTTAAAAGATGATAATAAAAAAATACCTAAAATATCTGAGAAAATAAATATATAAATCAATTAATGAAAAAGTTTTTGATTGTTGGTGCCTCAGGCTTTATAGGATCTAATATTTTAAACTTACTACCTATTAAAATTGATCTAACAATTGTTACATCAAAAAAAAAAAAGATAATTGAAAAAATTAAAAAAAAAAATTTTTCTAAAATTACTATAAAAAATTACAACTTTATATCTTTTAGAAATAAAAATATTATTCAAGAGATTGATGTAATAATTAATTGCACAGGTGCTTACCCCAAAAAAAATAACATAAAAAAACTTATATTTTTAAATTATAAACTTCCTAAATTACTTTTTGATTTATCAGTAAGTAAAAAACCTAAACAATTTATAAATATAAATACATTACTAAAAAATAGAAAATCAACTTATGTAAAATATAAACATAAATTATCTGATTATTTTAAATCTAAACTTGAAAATACTAAGGTTATCGATCTTTTTATTGGTCATTTGTATGGAGATGTAAGAAATAAAAAAGAATTTATTTACTCAATGATGATTAAAATTTTAAAAAAAGAAAAAAAATTAAATTTTACAAAAGGTCAACAAAAAAGAGATTTTATTCATATCAAAGATTTTAGAAAACTTTTTAAGAAAATATTAAAAACAAAACTTAATAAAAAATATTCAAAGTTTGATATTAGTAGTTTTAAAAACTATTCTATCAAGTCAGTAATTCTGCTTATCAAAAAAATTACACGCTCAAACATTGATATTAATTTTGGTTATTTTAAATATAGAAAAGGAGAGGACTTTTCAATTAAAGGTGATATTAAAACTTTAAGCAGATTTAATTGGAAACCAAAAATTAAACTATCAAATGGTATTAAACTTTTATTGAAAGAAATTAAAATTGAATTACTAAAACAAAAACAACTTAAAATATAATGAACTATTTAAAAAAAATATTCTCACCTTCTTTTTTCATTCTTTCAATTTTTTTATTTATTTATACATTTTATAAA
>NZ_CVSB01000056.1 GCF_001179845.1 Candidatus Pelagibacter communis
AAGAAAGAGATAAAAAATTTTTAACTTCTGGATCTAAAGAATTTTCTGACAGAATTTTAATTAACAAAGAACAAGATATTTTTATTTGGGGGGTTGTTACTTATGTCATCCATTCAACGTACTAAAAAAATAGCATTAATTGACTGTAATTCTTTTTATGTTTCATGTGAGCGATTATTTAATCCAAAAATAAGAAGAAAACCTGTTGTTGTTTTATCTAACAATGATGGTTGTATTATTTCAAGATCGAATGAAGCAAAAGCTTTAGGAATTAAAATGGGTGAACCCTATTTTAAAGCAAAGGATGTTATTCTTAAAAATAAAGTTGAAGTTTTCTCATCTAATTATTCTTTATATGGAGATTTATCTAGAAGAGTGATGCGAACTCTTAAAAGATTTAATTCAGAAATAGAAGTTTATTCAATTGATGAAGCTTTTTTAGATTTATCAAACTTTCCTGATAGTGAAGTGGAAAAAGTTGGAAAAGAAATTAGAGAAACAGTTTTACAATGGACTGGTATTCCAACCAGTATTGGAATAGCAAACACAAAAACTTTAAGTAAAGTTGCAAACCATATTGCAAAGAAAAAACAATCAGGAGTGACAAGTTTAATTGGAATAGAAAACTTAGATCCTATTTTAGAAAAAGTTGAAATCAATGATGTCTGGGGTGTTGGTAGACAACTTACAAAATTTTATCAAAAGCATGGAATTTATAATGCTAAGCAATTAA
>NZ_CVSB01000057.1 GCF_001179845.1 Candidatus Pelagibacter communis
CCGGTTCGTAGCCGAGCGCCTTATCCAATTTGGCCAGCGGTCCTTTTAAATAATATATCTCATATATCAAAGTTTTTGATTTAATTTAACTTATAAAATATTATGTTAACTACTTTATGAGCAAAAATTCTAGCGATGTTGTTATTACTTCAGCACTAAGAACTCCAATTGGAAGATACAAAGGGTCGTTAAAAAATCTTAGCGCATCAAAATTAGGATCAATAGCAATTAAAGAGGTAATTTATAAATCAAAATTAGATTTAGAGGAGATTGATGAAGTAATTATGGGGCACGTTTTAACTTCTGGACTTGGTCAAAATCCTGCTAGACAAGCTTCAATCGGTGCAGGAGTACCGGTTTCTAAACCTGCTCATATTGTTAATCAGGTTTGTGGATCTGGATTAAGATCTGTTGTTTCAGGATATCAATCAATAAGTTTAGGAGAAACTAAAATAGTCATTGCAGGCGGTCAAGAAAATATGTCTCGAGCAACTCATGCAATTTATTATAGAGAAGATAAAAAATTTTCTGAAAACAAATTAGTAGATACAATGATAAAAGATGGTCTACTCGATTCATTTAATGATTATCATATGGGTGTTACAGCTGAGAATGTTGCTAAAAAATATAAAATTTCTAGAGATGAACAAGATAATTTTTCTTTAAATTCTCAGAAAAAAACAGAAAAAGCTTATAGTCAAAATAGATTTAAAGATGAGCTGATAAAATTACAAATTGAAGATGGCAACAAAAAATTAATTTTTGAAAAAGATGAACATCCTAGAGAAAATTTAAGTATAGACGATCTAAGAAAATTAAAAACAGTATTTAAAGAAAATGGGACTGTAACACCTGGAAATTCCTCAGGTATAAATGATGGTGCTGCGGCCTTAGTTTTAATGTCTAGAGAGCAAGCAGAAAAAAAATCATTAGAGCCATTGGTTAAAATTGTATCTTGGGCAACTTGTGGGGTTGAGCCTTCATTAATGGGATTAGGACCCATACCTTCAATTCAAGAAGCATTATCTAAAGCAAATTGGAAAATAGATGAAGTGGATTTATTTGAAATTAATGAGGCTTTTGCAGCACAAAGTGTTGCGGTAATTAAAGAATTAAAAATCCCTGAACAAAAAGTTAATGTTAATGGAGGAGCAATCGCTCTAGGTCATCCGATTGGAGCTTCTGGGGCAAGAATTTTGGTTACACTTATCCATGAAATGATCAAGCAAGATAAAAAAAAAGGTTGTGCGGCACTCTGTATTGGTGGTGGTATGGGGATAGCTATGTGTATTGAGAGAAGCTAAAAAGCGTAAAATTCATTTATTTTTTTATTTTTTGTACAATAAAAACACAAGATTAACGAAAAAACCTTATTAATGTGTTAAAATAAAATTCAATAATGTTTTTTTGGGTATATATAACATTTTAATAAATGAGCGAAAAATTACTTGTTCCTGACATTGGTGACTTTGAAAATGTTGAGGTTATAGAGATACTTGTAAAACCTGGTGATCAAATTAAAGAAAATGATCCAATAGTTACAATTGAAAGTGACAAATCAAGTGTTGAAATCCCTTCTACAATTGCTGGAAAAGTAGATAGTTTAGGAGTTAAAGTTGGTGATAAAGTTTCTAAAGGTGATTTATTGCTTAATCTTACATCATCACCAAAAACATCACTAGAAAGCACTCTTCCAAAAGATACAGAAAATATAATTAAACAAGCTGAAGAAGCAATGGCTGAAAAAAAAGAGGAAGAAAAAATTATATCTGAACCAATAATTGAGAAAAAACAATCTACAATACAAGTAGTTAATGGGACTGATATTGATCCGCTTGAAACTCAAGATTGGTTGGAGTCTTTATCAGCAGTTATTTCAAAAGATGGAAATCAAAGAGCTCATTTTTTGATTAAAGAACTAATTAACAAAGCTTATCGAGAAGGAGCGAATATTCCTTATACTCAAAATACACCTTACATTAATACAATACCCCCAGAGGCTGAAGTAAAGTCTAGTGGTGATCAAAATATTGAAAGAAGAATTAGATCGTTAATTAGATGGAATGCAGCAGCAATGGTAGTTCGAGCAAATAAAAAACACCCTGAACTTGGTGGACACATTGGTACATTTGCATCTGCTGCAACATTATACGATGTTGGCATGAACCATTTTTGGAGAGCAAAAAATAATAAATTTGGTGGAGATTTAATTTATTTCCAAGGGCATAGTGCTCCGGGAATGTATGCAAGAGCCTTCTTAGAAGGTAGATTAAATGAGAAACAATTAGATAGTTTTAGACAAGAGGTAAAGCCTGGAGGTCTATCGTCATATCCACACCCATGGTTAATGCCAAAATTTTGGCAGTTCCCCACAGTATCGATGGGGTTAGGCCCCATGCTTGCTATATATCAAGCCAGATACATGAAATATTTAATCAATAGAGGTTTGATTAAAGATGAAGGAAGAAAAGTGTGGGCCTTTTTAGGTGATGGAGAAATGGATGAGCCAGAGTCGATGGGAGCAATTGGGCTGGCTGCAAGAGAGAATTTAGATAATTTAATTTTTGTAATTAATTGCAATCTTCAAAGATTGGACGGTCCAGTTAGAGGTAATGGAAAAATTATTCAAGAACTTGAAGGAAGTTTTAGAGGATCTGGGTGGAATGTAATAAAGGTAATTTGGGGATCGTATTGGGACTCATTGCTTGCTAATGATAAAACTGGTCAATTAGTAAAAATTATGAATGAAACCGTAGATGGTGAGTATCAAGCAATGAAAGCAAGAGATGGTGCTTATGTAAGAGAAAAGTTTTTTGGAAAATCCCCTGAAACATTAGAATTAGTTTCAAGCATGTCTGATAAAGATATATGGCGACTTAATAGAGGTGGACATGATCCTCATAAAGTTTTTGCAGCATATGATAAGGCAACTAAAAATAAAGGAAGCCCATCAGTAATTATTGCTAAAACTATTAAAGGTTATGGAATGGGAAAATCCGGTGAAAGTGTAAATACTACTCATCAAACTAAAAAATTAGATGTTGATGACTTGATGTATTATAGAGATCGATTTGATGTTCCTTTAACAGATGAACAGGTAAGAAATATTGAATATTTTAAGCCTGATGAAAAATCACCCGAAATAAAATATCTTAAAGAAAGAAGAATTAAATTAGGTGGATTTTTACCTGAGCGATCTACTTTTGCAAAACCAATAAAAGCACCAACCAAAGATATTTTTGATTTTATGAAAGTATCGACTGGTGAAAAAGAAATGTCCACTACTATGGCACTTGTGAGAATGCTAACTAATTTATTAAGAGATAAAAATATATCTCCTAGATTAGTTCCAATTATTCCTGATGAAGCCAGAACTTTTGGAATGGAAGGTTTTTTTCAAAAAATTGGAATTTATGCACATGAGGGGCAAAAATATGAACCTGAAGATGCTGCTCAATTAAGTTCTTATAGAGAAGATAAAAGTGGTCAAGTTTTAGAAGAAGGTATCAATGAGGCAGGTGCTATGTCTTCATGGATTGCTGCTGCCACTGCATATACTAATCATGATATCGAAATGATCCCAATTTATATTTTTTATTCAATGTTTGGTTTCCAAAGAATAGGAGATCTAGCTTGGGCAGCCGGGGATAGTCAGGCTAGAGGATTTTTGGTAGGTGCAACAGCTGGAAGAACAACATTAGCTGGAGAAGGCTTACAACACCAGGATGGACATAGTCATTTAATTGCATCAACTATTCCAAATTGTGTAACTTATGATCCTACATTTCACTATGAGTTAGCTGTAATTTTTCGAGAAGGTCTAAGAAGAATGCATGAGAAAAATGAGAATGTTTTTTATTATATTACAACAATGAATGAAAATTACACACATCCAGAAATGCCGAAAGATAAAAATTGTGAGGAAGGCATTTTAAAGGGTATGTATAAAATAAAAGAATTTAACAAATACAAAAAAACTAAAATCCAACTTTTAGGATCAGGAACAATCTTAAGGGAAATGATGTCTGCTGCAGAGATTTTGCAAAATGATTATCAAATTGATAGCGAGATATGGAGTGTAACAAGTTTTAATGAATTAAGAAAAGATGGAATGGAGGTAGAAAGATTTAATCTTTTGAATCCTGATAAAGAACCTAAAAAATCTTATGTTGAGCAATGCTTGGGCCAAACAGAGGGCCCAATTATGGCTGCATCTGATTATATGAGAATGAATTCAGATCAAATCAGACCTTATACTAATAAAAGCTTTTATTCATTAGGAGCAGATGGTTTTGGAAGAAGTGATACAAGAAAAAATTTAAGAAAATTTTTTGAGGTAGATAAAGAACATTTGGTTGCTTATGGTTTAAGTATTTTAGCAAAAGAACAGCTTATAACTTCTAAATATGCAAAAGATGCAATGAAGAAGTATAATATTGATACTAACAAACCAATGCCAACAAAATTATAATGTCAGAAACTGAGATTAAAGTACCTAATATTGGAGATTTTAAAGATGTTGAGGTTATTGAGGTATTAGTTACAGAAGGTCAATCAATTAAAAAAAATGATGCTCTAATAACAATCGAAAGTGATAAATCTAGTGTAGAAATACCATCAAATTTAGAAGGTAAAATTAAAAATTTAAAAATAAGAGTAGGAGACAAAGTTTCTGAGGGCGACTTAATTTTAACTATAGAAAGTGATTTAAAAGTTAAAAAGCAAGAGGTTAAAGAAAAACCAGAAATTGAAAAAGAGTCAAAAAATATTGAGGTAATAAAACCTGAAATCCAAGAAAAAACATTTTCTAAAAATAATTTTTCAGAAATTTCATCTGCAAGTCCAAAAGCTAGAAAATTTGCTAGAGAACTTGGTGTAGATATTAATCAAGTAGTGGGAAGTCAGAAAGATGGCAGAGTTGTTGAAGATGATATTAAAAAATTTGTTTCATCTAATTCAAAAAACAACGTTGTAGTAAAAGATAGTAAACCAGATAAAATTAAAAACGAATTTGAACATTCTGATTTTGGTGAAATAGAAATTCAAGACATACCAAGAGTAAAAAAATTATCATCAAAATATCTTACAAATTCATGGACAACAATTCCTCATGTTACAAATCACGATGAAGCCGACATAACAGAGATGGAAAGTTTTAGAAGTTCCTTAACCGATATGTATACTGGAGAAAAAATTAAAATTACACCTCTAGCATTTATAATAAAGGCTTTGGTTGCATCTCTAAAGAAATTTCCTAGCTTTAATTCCTCTATTGACGAAATTGAGACTGGAAAAATGACTTTAAAAAAATATTACCATATTGGGATAGCAGTTGATACGCCAAATGGATTGATGGTTCCAAAAATAAGAAATGCAAATAACAAAAAAATTTCTCTGATAAGCAAAGAGTTAAAAGAGGTAAGTGAACTTTGCAGAAATTTAAAAATTGATAAAAAAGAATTGTTTGGTGGCTCGATGACAATTACGAGTTTAGGTGGTATAGGAGGGTCTTTTTTTACACCTATAATTAATTATCCTGAAGTTGCTATATTAGGAGTAGGAAGATCAGAAAAAAAACAAATTTTTATGAATGGTAAGTTTCAAACCAGGACTATGCTCCCAATTTCTTTATCTTATGATCACAGAATTATTGATGGTGCAGAAGCAGCTAGGTTTAATAATGATCTAAAAGAAAACTTAGGGAAAAATTTTGCTTATAAACTAGCTGTCTAATTAAAAATGAGTAAATCCATATCATTATTTAGTGCCTTATTGTGCACTTTCATTTGGGGAACAACTTTTATTGCCCAAGACACAGGCATGGATAATATTGGCCCTTTTACGTTTAATGCTGTGAGGTTTTTTGTTGGTTTTTTAGCCATAACTCCACTTTTGATTTTGTTTGAATTAAAAAATTTTAAATCAGAATTTAAATTAGATAAAAAAACTTTCATAATTTATTCATTGTTAATTGGAATTTCTTTATTTTTAGGCTCTGCACTTCAACAAGTTGCTTTGCTTTATACAGATGTTGCAAATGCTGCTTTTTTTACAATTTTTTATGTGCCAATGGTACCGATTATCATTTTTTTGTTTGGTAAAAAATCAATGCATTGGAGTGTATGGCCTTCTGTAATTCTATGTTTAATTGGAGGATATTTATTAACAAATTTTCATGATGCAACAGTAAGATTAGGAGATACTTTAGTTGTTCTAGGAGCTTTATTTTGGAGCACTCATATTATTTTTACTGGGATCATTATAACTAAATACAATCTTCCACTTACCTTAGGAGCTGCACAGACTTTAATAGTGGCTATTTTTTCATTTATAATTGGAATTATTTATGAAGAATTTATTTTAAGTAATATTTTAATGGAAATTTATTCAATTTTATATGCAGGTATATTATCTGGCGGATTTGCATTTGTTCTACAAATTTATGCACAAAGAAATATTACACCTGCACCAGCAGCTATTATATTTTCACTTGAAGGTGTATTTGCGACTATAGCTGCTTGGTTTATTTTAAATCAAATTCTAGATGTTAATAATTTACTTGGATGCTTTTTTATTCTATGTGGAGTTCTCCTATCTCAATTACTCCCTTTAATTAAGAAGAAATATACTTAATAAACTAAACTAAATAAAATCAAAGCAATTATTATTCTATAAATTACAAACGCATTCATTGAAAATTTATTTATATAAATTAAAAAAAATTTAACTGTTAGAAAAGAAAAAATAAAAGAAGATATAATTGCGATAACAACTAAGTAATTAAACTGAATTGATTGTTCAAAAACATCTTTTAAACTTAAGACACTAGCTCCAGCTAATGCTGGGATTGAAAGTAAAAAAGATATCTTACTTGAATCTACTCTATTAAATTTTAAAATTCTCGCAGCTGTTATAGTAATTCCTGCCCTACTCACTCCGGGTACAAGAGAG
Source organism: Candidatus Pelagibacter communis (assembly GCF_001179845.1). GTDB lineage: Bacteria > Pseudomonadota > Alphaproteobacteria > Pelagibacterales > Pelagibacteraceae > Pelagibacter > Pelagibacter ubique_Q. The sequence goes on from NZ_CVSB01000057.1 coordinate 6,952, forward strand.
AAAATTTGGAAAACACCTATAAATATTATTGACTGAAAATTTAAATTTGAAGAAATTTTTTTATCAAATCGATTTTTGTCTGAGATGTATAAAATAATTGCGAATATTAAAGTAGTCCAAGCAATGACTTCTAAATTTCTTAACTGATAAATTAAATTTGTACTATAAAGTATGTATCCAACAATTATTAATGGAATAGATCCTAATACAATTAAATTTAAAATTCTTTTATTTTTTCTGATATCAAACAATTCATCTTTAAAAAAATAAATTATAGCTATTAGTGAACCTAGATGGAGGCTGATATCAATAAGCAAAGAACTAGATTTAAATTCATATAAAGTAGAAACCAAAATTAAATGAGCAGAAGAACTAATAGGAAGAAATTCAGATATTCCTTGAATTGCGGAGAGAATTAAAACTTCTATAATATTTTGAAACATTGTTTCTTCGTAACTTATAAAGTATTTATTTAAAACAATTCGATTTAAGCATAATAGCTATGCAATAATTAAAAACGTGTTAGTTGACGGTAATAATTTAAAAATTAAGGTCAATATATATGACCTATTTTATGCTTTATATACATAAATCAGGGTATATTTTGCCAAAACTTAAATAATATTATGCCAGATAAAATGCTCAAATTTGTTGAAATAGGTCAACAAACTCCACCTAAAAGAGAAGTTGATACGAGAAAGAAAGATTTTAATGAAATTTATGACGAGTATATCAATGAAAAAGCCAAAGAACAGTCAAGTAGGTGTTCGCAATGTGGAGTACCTTTTTGCCAAGTTCATTGTCCTTTAAGTAACAACATACCAGATTGGCTTAAACTGACAGCTGAGGGAAGATTAAAAGAAGCATATGAATTATCCCAAAGCACAAACAATATGCCTGAAGTGTGTGGCCGAATTTGCCCCCAAGATAGATTATGCGAGGGAAATTGTGTAATTGAACAATCTGGTCATGGAACAGTAACTATTGGATCAGTAGAAAAATATATCACAGATAATGCTTGGGCTGAGGGCTGGGTAAAACCAATTAAGGTAACGAATGAAAAAAAACAAAGCGTAGGAATTATAGGAGCAGGTCCTGCTGGTTTAGCTGCTGCAGAGCAATTAAGAAAAAATGGATATAAAATTACTGTCTACGATAGATATGATAGAGCAGGAGGATTATTAATTTATGGAATTCCAAATTTTAAATTAGAAAAAGAAGTTGTAGAGCGAAGAACAAAACTATTAAAGGATGGAGGAATTGAATTTGTTCAAAATTTTGAAGTTGGTAAAGATGCAAGCCTAGATCAATTGAGAAAAAAACACGACGCAATTTTAATTGCAACAGGAGTTTATAAAGCAAGAGAAGTAAACTTACCTGGAAATGATCTTGATAATATTTTTCCTGCAATGGATTTTTTAACAGCATCTAATAAAAAAGGTCTAGGAGATGATGTTGAGTTGTTTGATAAGGGAATTTTAAACGCAGAAGGTAAAGATATTGTTGTAATCGGTGGAGGTGACACAGCAATGGATTGTGTAAGAACTTCTATAAGACAGAAGGCAAAATCTGTTAAATGTTTGTATAGAAGAGATAAAGAAAATATGCCAGGATCTGCTAGAGAAGTTGCAAACGCAGAAGAAGAAGGTGTTGAGTTTGTTTGGTTATCAAGTCCTAAAGAATTTAAAGGTAAAAATAAAGTAGAAAAAATAATTGTAGATCAAATTAAATTAGGTGATCCAGATGAGACAGGAAGAAGGAAGCCACAAGTACAAGAAGGCTCAAGTTACGAAACAAAAGCAGATATGGTTATCAAAGCACTAGGTTTTGATCCTGAGGATTTACCAAATTTATTTGATAGTAGTGAATTACAAGTAACAAAGTGGGGAACTATTAAAACAGATTTTGATACTATGGAAACAAATATAAAAGGGGTGTTTGCTGCTGGTGATATAGTTAGAGGAGCTTCATTAGTTGTTTGGGCGATAAAAGATGGAAGAGATGCAGCAGCTTCAATTAAAACTTATCTAGAGAGTAAATCTAAAGTGGAAAAAAGAGTGGCTTAATGGAAAATTATAAAAAAAACCTTCACCTTTTAAAAGAAAATAATGTTTATTCAGAAGACATGGAGCATGATGCTTGTGGTGTTGGTATAATTGCATCAACTGAAGGTAAAAAATCTCGTAAAGTTGTAGAGTATGGTATTGAAGCATTAAAAGCAGTTTGGCATAGAGGTGCTGTAGATGCCGATGGGAAAACTGGTGATGGAGCTGGGATTCATGTTGAAATACCAAAAGATTTCTTCATTGAAAAGATAGAAGTGACAGGACACACACATGATAATTCTGAAATATGTGTGGGCATGATATTTCTACCTCGGAATGATTACGCAGCACAAGAAAGTTGCAAAACTATTGTTGAAAGTGAATTAACAAAAAATGATTTTAGTATTTATGGCTGGAGACAAGTTCCGGTTAATCCAAAAGTTTTAGGAGAAAAGGCATTCCAAACAATGCCTGAAATTATTCAAGTATTGTTTAAACCTTATGATCCAGAATTAACAAATAAAGATTTAGAGAGAAAAATTTATGAAACTAGAAGAAAGATAGAAAATGAAGCTTTTAAAAAGTCTTTAAACAATTTTTATATTTGCTCATTGAGTTCTAAATCTATCATTTACAAGGGAATGTTTTTAGCTGAAGCTATCTCAGATTTCTACCTTGATCTAAAAGATGAAAGATTTGTTTCAAGGTTTGCTATTTTTCATCAAAGATTTTCAACAAACACAGCACCTAGCTGGAATTTAGCTCAACCCTTTAGAGCTATAGCACATAATGGAGAAATTAATACTTATAGAGGAAATAAAAACTGGATGAAAGTTCATGAACAAGAGATGAACAGTCCCCTTTTCGACGATGTTGAGAACTTAAAACCTGTTATACAACAGGGAGCATCAGACTCTGCTGCATTAGACAATGTTTTTGAATTATTAAATATATCTGGTCAGCCTGCGCCTTTGGCGAAGCTTATGTTAGTTCCAGACGCATGGTCTAAAAAAAATAAAACTCTACCAAAAGATCACCAACAATTATTTAATTTTTTAAACAGTACTATGGAGCCATGGGACGGACCAGCTGCTATTGCTGGAACTGATAATGAGTGGGTTATAGCCGCAAATGATAGAAATGGATTAAGACCTTTAAGATACGCAATTACTAAAGACAAATTATTATTTGCAGGTTCTGAAACAGGAATGATTGAATTAAATGAAAAAAGAATTTTGTCAAAGGGAAGATTGGGTCCTGGGGAAATAATTGGAGTTAGAATAGAAAAAGGTAAAGTATTTACTAATAAGCAAATAAAAGATTATTTAGCCAAAGAGTATAAACACTTTAATTCACAAATTATCGACCTAGATGATAAGTTAACCATTTCAGATGAAAAAAATTCTTTTTCGGGAGATGATTTGAGAAGAAGGCAATATACTTTTGGAATAAGTTTAGAAGACCTTGAGCTCATACTGCATCCTATGGCAGAAGATGCTAAAGAAGCAACTGGATCTATGGGTGACGATACACCATTGGCTGTTTTGTCAGATAGATATAGACCGTTATACCATTTTTTTAGACAGAATTTTAGCCAAGTCACCAACCCACCAATAGACTCTTTAAGAGAAAACAAGGTTATGAGTTTGAAAACAAGATTTGGAAATCTTGGAAATATTTTAAATTTTGATAATTTAACAAAGCAAAATATTTATGTTTTAAATAGTCCAATATTATCAAATTCACAGTTTGAAAAATTTATAAATTTTTTTGGCAACAATTCATCTATAATTGATTGTACTTTTTCTGAAGAAGAGACTTTGTTTGACTCAATTAAAAAAATTCAAAAAGAAGCTGAAATTGCAGTAAGACAGGGAGTTACTCAATTGATTTTAAGTGACAAAGAGCTTTCTAGCTTAAAACTTCCAATACCAATGCTTTTAGCAGTTGGATCAATTAATTCGTTCCTTATTGAAAAAAAACTAAGAGGATATGTATCAATAAATGTACAATCTGGAGAGGCTTTAGATACACACTCTTTTGCAACCTTAATAGGAGTTGGAGCAACTACTGTAAATCCATATTTAGCATTTGATAGTTTATTTCAGCGTCATGAAAAGAAGTTATTTGGAAAATTTAGCTTTGATGAATGTGTAGAGAGATACATAAAATCAGTAAACGCAGGTTTATTAAAGATCATGTCTAAGATGGGTATTTCAGTTCTAAGTTCTTATAGAGGTGGATGTAACTTTGAAACTGTAGGTTTAAGTAGAACAATTGTTGCAGATTATTTTCCAGGAGTGGTCTCTAAAATTTCAGGTATTGGACTTACGGGTATAGAGAAAAAAATTAGAGAAATTCATAAAGAGGCATTTGAAAGTTCTGAAACCATATTGCCGATAGGCGGTATATATAGATATCGTAAAAATGGTGAAACACATCAATATCAAGGAAAATTAATTCATTTACTTCAAAGTTCAGTAGGATCTAATTCTTATGATGCTTATAAAAGATATGCGGATGGTATTTATAGTTTACCACCAATAAATCTTAGAGACTTAATTGATTTCAGAGAAAAAAAATTAAGTGGGCCAATAGATATTTCTGAGGTTGAGCCAATAGAAAATATTTTAAAGAGATTTGGAAGTGGGAGCATGTCTCATGGAGCTTTATCGAAAGAGGCACATGAAACTTTGGCAACTGGTATGAATAGGATCAAAGGTGCTTCATGTAGCGGAGAGGGCGGTGAAGATTCAAGTAGATTTAAAGTTTTAGATAATGGTGATAGTGCAAACTCAAGAGTTAAACAGATAGCTTCTGCAAGATTTGGAGTTACAGTTAATTATCTTAATAATTGTAATGAGATAGAAATTAAAATTGCACAAGGCGCTAAGCCTGGTGAAGGGGGTCAGTTACCAGGATTTAAGGTTACTGAAGAAATTGCCAAACTTAGACATTCAACTCCAGGAGTAACTTTAATATCACCACCACCACATCATGATATTTATTCAATAGAAGACCTTGCACAACTAATTTATGATTTGAAACAAATAAATCCTAAAGCAAGAATTGGAGTTAAGCTTGTTGCTTCCTCAGGAGTAGGAACAATTGCAGCTGGTGTAGCTAAAGCAAAAGCAGATATAATATTAATTTCTGGACATAATGGTGGAACAGGAGCAACACCACAGACTAGTGTTAAGTATGTTGGAATACCATGGGAAATGGGTTTGACAGAAGCAAACCAAGTATTAACTTTAAATAATCTTAGACACAAAGTTACATTGAGAACAGATGGTGGAATTAAAACTGGAAGAGATGTGGTGATAGCAGCAATGATGGGTGCTGAAGAATATGGAGTTGCTACAACAGCATTAGTTGCAATGGGATGTATAATGGTAAGACAGTGTCATTCAAATACGTGTCCTGTAGGCGTTTGTACACAAGATGAAAAGCTCAGAGAAAAATTTACTGGAACTCCAGAAAAAGTAGTTAATTTGTTCACATTTATAGCTACTGAAGTAAGAGAAATATTAGCAAATTTAGGTTTTAAATCATTAAATGAGGTGATTGGTAGGACAGATTTGTTAAAACAGATTAGTAAGGGTTCTCCAAATTTAGACGATTTAGATTTAAATCCTTTATTTGTTCAAGCTGACACTGGAAGTAATCCAAGGTATTGTGAGGATCAAGAAATAAATAGTGTACCAGATACTCTTGACCAGGAAATTTGGCCAGAAATTGAAGAAGCTTTAAATAATTCTGAAAAAATTGAGAAAGAATATCAAATTAAAAATACTCACAGAGCAGTAGGAACAAGAATTTCTCATCATTTATATAAAAAATATGGTTATGAAAAACTTGATGAAAACTTTTTAGTCTTAAATTTCAAAGGATCAGCAGGTCAATCATTTGGTGCTTTCTCTTCTAAAGGGTTAAAACTTGTATTAAAGGGAGATGCTAATGATTATGTTGGCAAAGGTTTATCAGGAGCTACTATTTCAATAAAATTACCTGAAGAGAGCAATTTAGTTTCAAACGAGAATACAATTTTAGGAAATACTGTTCTTTACGGAGCTACTTCAGGAAAACTTTTTGCTGCTGGCCAAGCTGGTGAAAGATTTTCTGTAAGAAATTCTGGTGCAGTTACTGTAATTGAAGGATGCGATTCTAATGGATGTGAATATATGACTGGTGGAACTGTAGTAATTTTAGGAGATGTTGGTGATAATTTTGCAGCTGGTATGACAGGTGGAATGGCATTTATATATGACAAATCTCAACAGTTTGAAAAGAAAGTAAATCCAGAATCAGTAGTTTGGCAAAATGTAGAAACAGATTATTGGAAAGAATATCTAAAAAGTTTAGTGAGTGAGCACTTTAAAGAAACTGAATCTCAATTATCGAAAAAAATAATTGAGAACTTTGATGATGAAGTAAATAATTTTGTTCAGGTGTGTCCTAAAGAAATGTTGGATAAATTAAAAAATCCAATTACTTTAAAAAAAGATATAAAAAAAGTAAGCTAAATTAATAATTGAAGCTCTTTTAAAATTATATTTAGCCATTTTTTATTTGATAAACTGTGATCACCTTTTTTTATAATATTTAATTTTTTCTTAGCTTTTGGAAATAATTTTAAAACTTTTCTTGAATATGAGACAGGAACTGCTTCATCTTTTTCACCATGTACCATTGTTACTTTAATTTTTGAATTAATTTTCTTATTTAAGACTTTGTTTTTTCTTCCATCTTTTATTAATTGTAAAGTAATTGGATATTCATAATTGCCATGTTTTAATTGATAAATACCCCTACGTATTGTTTCCTCTTTCATTTTTTTAGTAAATTTTTTCCACATTAAATTTTCTAAAAATTCAGGAGCAGCCCCTATTCCTAAAAATCCTTTAATCTGTTTTTTGAAAATTTTGAATTGATTGAGCGAAATCCATGCGCCCATACTTGAGCCAATTAGTATAAATTCTTTTTTTTTAACGTATTTTTTTATTAAAATTGATGTCTCTTTACTCCATTTTGAAATATTTCCATTTACAAATTTTCCAGAAGATTTTCCATGACCAGAGTATTCTAGTGCCAAAAAACTAATTTTATTTTTTTTAGCAAATTTCAAAAATGCATTTGGTTTTTTTCCTTCTAGATCTGACATAAAGCCATGCAAAAAAACTATAAAAGAACTATTCTTAAAAATTTTGGAAATATGTCTAATTTTCTGTGTATTCGATATTTGATGAAATCTGAAATTTGCCATAATCGTTTATAAGTTTTGTCTATTAATATATAATCATATCAAATGTCATCTGATTTAAAAGTTTTACAAGTAATTCCAAAATTAGGTTATGGCGGAGCTGAAACAGGCTGTTATGATATTGCGCATTATTTATCAGAAAATAATTGTAAATCATTTATTGTAACAAGTGGTGGCGAATTACTTAAATTTGTAGATAGAAAAAAAGTTAAAATATTTAGACTTCCGGTGCAAAGTAAAAATCCTTTGCTAATTTTAATTAATGCTTTTATCTTAATTGGAATAATTTTAGTTTATAATATTTCTCTTGTTCACGCGAGAAGTAGAGCACCTGCTTGGTCATGTTTGTTAGCAACAAAAATCACTGGACGAAAATTCGTAACTACATTTCATGGAACATACAATTTTAAGGGTAATATAAAAAAAATTTATAATTCAGTAATGATTAGAGCAGATTTAATTATTGCAGGATCTAATTTTATTTTTTCTCATATTAAAAAAAATTATTCAAAATATTTAAATGAGAAAAAAAAATTAATGGTTATTTTTAGAGGAATAAATGTTGACTACTTTGATCCAACAACCAAAATCGAAATTGATGAGAAAAAATTATTAAAAAAATGGAACATTGAAAAAGATAAAAAAATTATACTATTACCCGGTAGGTTAACTTCTTGGAAAGGACAGGAAGTATTTATTGAGGCAATTAACTTAGTGAATATAGAATTGGGTTATGAAGCATTTTATGCTGTTATTCTAGGTAGTGATCAAGGTAGAGATTTATATAAGAAAAAATTAATAAGACTTTCAGAGCAATATAGATTGTCTAAACAAATAAGATTTATAGATCATTGCAAGGACATGGCCTTGGCTTATAAAGTTTCTGATATTATTGTTTCAGCCTCAACCGAACCAGAGGCTTTTGGCAGAGTTGCTGTCGAAGCACAATCAATGAAAAAACCAATAATAGCAAGTAACATTGGAGGTTCTAACGAAACGATAATTGATGAAAAAACTGGTTTCTTATACGAAGCAGGAAATGCTAAATCATTAAGAAATAAAATTTTAAAAACTCTTAACATGGATGAAACTCTATTAAAATCAATTGGTTATGAGGGAAGAAAAAACATAGTTCAAAAATTTAATGTTGAAAAAATGTGCTTTTCTACTTATTCAGAGTATAAGAGATTATTAAATTAAATGCCGATAATAACATTACCTGACGGAAACAATATTGATTTTCCTAATAAAGTTACTGGACTTGAAGTAGCTGAAAAAATTAGCAAATCATTAGCCAAGCAAGCCATTATCATAAGTGTTGATGGTGAGCTTAAAGATCTTGATTTTCAAATTGAAAATGACTGTTCTGTAAAAATTTTTACTTCAAAAAATCCTGAGGGTTTGGAAACTATAAGGCATGACACAGCTCATATTTTAGCTATGGCTGTTCAAGAATTGTTTCCTGGTACACAAGTTACAATTGGACCCGTGATTGAAAATGGATTTTATTATGACTTTGCTAGAAAAGAACCATTTACAGAGGATGATCTTGTTAAAATTGAAAACAAAATGAAAGAGATTGTTGATAGGAATGAAACAACAAAAAGAGAAGTTTGGGATAGAAACAAAGCAATTAGCCATTTTAAAAAAAAAGGAGAAATTTATAAAGCCGAGCTAATAGAAGCGATACCTGAAAATGAAGATGTATCAATTTATTTTCACGGAGAATGGTATGATTTATGTAGAGGCCCACATTTATCTTCTACAGGTAAAATAGGGAAATATTTTAAACTTACAAAAGTATCAGGAGCATATTGGAGAGGAGACTCTAATAATGAAATGTTGCAACGAATATATGGTACGAGTTGGGCAAGTCAAAAAGATCTAGATGAATATTTGAAAAGAATAGAAGAAGCCGAAAAAAGAGATCACAGAAAACTAGGTAGAGAAATGGATCTATTTCATTTTAGAGAAGAAAGCCCTGGATCAGTATTTTGGCATGAAAGAGGGTGGGGTTTGTTTCAAAAGCTCATTAACTACATGAGAAGCAGACAAGACGCAGCTGGTTATAAAGAGGTCAATACTCCAGAGGTACTAGATAGACAACTATGGGAAAAATCTGGGCATTGGGAAAAATATGGAGAAAACATGTATACTTCTGAAACACCAGATGAGAAAGTTTTTGCAATTAAACCAATGAATTGCCCTGGTCATATCCAGGTATTTAATCAAGGCTTAAAAAGTTACAGAGATCTTCCGTTACGTTTCGCTGAATTTGGGAAAGTTCATCGTTATGAGCCATCAGGCGCTTTACATGGGTTATTAAGAGTAAGAGCCTTTACGCAAGATGATGCCCATATATTTTGCACTGAAGATCAAATTACTAGCGAATGTTTAATTGTTACAAATCTAATACTAGATATTTATAAGGACCTTGGTTTTGAAAATGTGATTCTAAAATATGCAGATAGGCCAGAAGTAAGAGTTGGTGATGATTTAGTATGGGATAAAGCAGAAGCCTCTTTGCTTGAAGCCGTTAAAGCCTCTAAATTAGAATATACTATTAATAAAGGTGAGGGAGCATTTTATGGTCCTAAAATTGAATTTGTTTTACGAGATGCTATTGGCAGAGATTGGCAATGTGGAACTTTGCAAGTAGATTTAAATTTACCTGGAAGATTAGATGCTTCTTATGTTGATAAAGATGGTACTAAAAAAGTTCCTGTTATGTTGCACCGAGCATTATTTGGTTCTCTAGAAAGATTTATTGGAATTTTAATTGAAAACTATGCAGGCAAGTTTCCATTTTGGATATCTCCTTTACAGACTATGGTAATACCTATTTCAGAAGAATTTAATGACTATGCAGTCGAGGTATCAAATAAAATTAAAAATTCAGGAATAAGTTCTGCAGTAGATTTAAAAAATCACAATTTAAATTACAAAATTAGAGATCATTCTTTAGCAAAAATACCGCTTTTATTAATTTGTGGTAAAAAAGAAGTTGACTCTAATTCAGTAACGATTAGAAGATTAGACTCTAACAAACAAGAAAATATGGGTATAGATCAATTCTTAAAAACATTCTCTGCTTTAAATAAAGCGTCATCAAACTAAGTGGCAGACTTCAAACAAAATTATTTTCAAAAAAGAACTAGGGACAAAGGTCCAAGATCTAATAATAGAATTTCTTCTCCTGACGTACAAGTTATAGCAAGTGATGGAGAAAATCTTGGAGTGATGAATACCAATGAAGCTATTTCCATGGCAAAAAATCAAGGTTTAGATTTAATTGAAATAGCACCTAATGCAAATCCTCCTGTATGTAAAATAATGGATATGGGTAAATATAAGTATGATGCCCAGAAAAAAGCAAATCTAGCAAAGAAAAAACAAAAAATTGTTTCTTTAAAAGAAATTAAATTGAGACCTGTTACGGAAACTCATGATTATGAGTTTAAAGTTAAAAATGCTAAAAAATTTATAGCAAAAGGAGATAAAGTCAAATTCACAATAAGATTTAAAGGTAGAGAACTTCAGCATTCTCATTTAGGGAATGAACTAATGGTTAAAATTAAAGAAGATATGAAGGATATTGGTAAGGTAGAATTGCATCCCAAGTTTGATGGTAAGCAAATGATCATGGTAATTCAGCCTTTATAAGCCTTAATAGAGGTTGTAAAATTATATCTTTCTTTGTATAAGTCCGCAGAATTATGCCAAAACTAAAAACAAAAAGCTCAGCAAAAAAAAGATTTAAAATATCTGCTAAGGGTAAAGTTATTTCTGCTCAAGCAGGTAAAAGACATGGCATGATTAAAAGAACGAATTCACAAATAAGAAAACTAAGAGGCACCACAACATTGTCTAAACAAGATGGAAAAATTGTTAAGTCATACATGCCTTACAGTTTAAGAGGTTAATAATGGCAAGAGTAAAAAGAGGTGTAACTAGCAAAGCTAAACATAAAAAAGTTTTAAAAGCTGTAAAGGGTCAATGGGGCAGAAGAAAAAATACCATTAGAGTTGCTAAGCAAGCTATGGAAAAATCCATGCAATATGCTTACAGAGACAGAAGAAATAAAAAAAGAGATTTTAAATCATTATGGATACAGAGAATCAATGCTGGAGTTAGAGTTGAAGGCTTAACTTATTCGAAATTTATCAATGGATTAAATAAATGTGGTATTGCAATAGATAGAAAAATTCTTGCTGAAATTGCTTACGATAGCCCAGAAGCATTCAAAACAATTGTACAAAAAGCTCAATCAGCTTTAAATTAATCTTCGCTATTGTTTTTATTTCTTAAGGAAATAATCTACTAATATGTCAGAGATAAAAAATATTAGAGATCAGTTTATATCAAAACTAGAAAATGATTTAAGTATTGATCAAATAAATGAAATCAAAACCGAGCTCTTTGGTAAAAATGGTTTAATTTCATCAAAATTTAAAACAATAGGTTCAATTCCAGAGACTGATAGAAAAAAATTTGCATCAGATTTAAATCAAGTTAAAGACGAACTTCAGAATTTGATAACTTCTAAAATTAGTGAGATAGAAGGAAAAAAAATAAACGAAAAATTAGAAAAGGAAAAAGTTGATATAACTTTACCTGAAAGACCATTTGTTAGAGGAAAAGTTCATCCAGTATCACAAACTATTGATGAAATTTCCTCTATTTTCTCTGAAATAGGATTTAGTGTTGAGGAAGGCCCTGATGTTGAAAATGAATATAACAACTTTACTGCCCTAAACACACCAGACAATCATCCTGCGAGAGATATGCATGATACATTTTACTTAAATGAAAACAAAGAGGTTTTGTTACGAACTCATACTTCACCAGTTCAAATCAGAACTATGCTAAAAGACAAACCTCCATTCAAGATCATTGCTCCTGGAAGAACATATAGATCTGACAGTGATCAAACACACGCACCAATGTTTCATCAAGTAGAAGGTTTGCATATTGATACAAATATTAATATGGGGCATTTGAAAGGATGCTTGAACTATTTCATAAAAGAATTTTTTGAGGTCGAAAAAATTAAAATGAGATTTAGACCTAGTCATTTTCCATTCACAGAACCATCTGCTGAAGTAGATATTGGTTATGAAATAAAAGATGGAAAAATAATAATCGGAGAGGGAGACAAGTGGCTTGAAATTTTAGGTTGTGGTATGGTGCATCCAAATGTCTTAAGAAATGTAAAAGTAGATCCTTCTAAATATCAAGGATATGCCTTTGGCATAGGTATAGACCGATTAGCAATGCTTAAATACGGTATTAATGATTTAAGAGCGTTTTTTGATTGTGATTATAGATGGCTAAATCATTTTGGTTTTGATCCACTTGATGTTCCTTCAAATTACAGAGGTTTAAGCAGATGAAGATTACATATGATTGGTTAAAAGATCATTTAAAAGTAAGTGCTAAAGAAGATAAACTTCTTGAGAAACTAACAGACATAGGTCTTGAGGTTGAGAGTATAGAAAACTTATCTGAGGGGTTAGATTTATTTAAGGTAGCAAAAATTGTAAAAACAGAAAAACATCCAAATGCAGACAGACTTAAAGTTTGTGATGTTGATGTTGGTGATAAAGAAATCAAAAAAGTTGTTTGTGGTGCTGCAAATGCAAGAGAGGGTCTTCTTTCTGTATATGCCCCACCAGGTGCAATAATCCCCAAAAACAAAACCAAACTTGTTGTTGCTAAAATCAGAGACGTTACATCATATGGAATGCTCTGTTCTGAATCTGAATTGAATTTATCAGATGAAAGTGATGGAATTACAGAGCTGTCACCAACTAAATATGCAAAAAGTATTGGAAAAAGTTATTTTTCTAAATCAAGCTCTAATCTTATCGATTTATCAATTACACCAAATAGACCAGACTGTCTTGGAGTTCGGGGGATAGCAAGAGATTTATCAGCCGCAGGTTTTGGAAATTTAAAAACAGAAAAAGATAAAAAAATTAAATCTAATAAAAAACAGACCTTAAAAGTAAAGATCACAAAAGAAAAAAATCAAGGCTGTTTATCTTTTGGTAGTTGTTTGATAACTAACGTCAAAAATACAGAAAGCCCTCAATGGTTGAAAGATAAATTAATTTCTATAGGCCAAAAACCAATATCTGCAATTGTAGATATTACAAATTATGTCATGATAGATATTAATCGTCCTTTGCACGCATACGATTCTGACAAAATTGATAAAGGAATAATTGTTAGAAATTCAAAATCAGGAGAAAAATTTACCGCTCTAGATAATAAAAATTATAAACTAGATGATGGAATGTGTGTGATAAGTGATAACAAAGGTGTCTTAGGCTTAGGTGGAATTATTGGAGGAACAAGATCTGGTACAGAGTTAGATACAAAAAATGTTTTATTAGAATCGGCTTATTTTGATCCAAGATCAATTAGAAAAACTGCTAAAAAATTGAATATCGATACAGATGCTAAATTTAGATTTGAAAGAGGTATTGATCATTTATCTATTGAAGATGGATTAAATAAAGCAGCTTTTTTAATTAAGGAAATTTGTGGTGGTGAAATTAGTAAAATAGATATTCAAAAAATTGAATCTTATAAAAACAAAGTAATAAAATTTGAACCAAAAACATTTGAAAAAATTACTGGTTTTAAAATTTCAACTAAAGAAATGATAATCATTTTAGAAAAACTTGGTTTTAAATTAAAAAAAGAAAAAAAATTCTTTAAATTATCAGTTCCATCTTGGAGACCAGATATTGTTCAAGAAATTGATATAGTTGAGGAACTTGCAAGAATTAGTGGCTATGAAAAAATAAAAATAGAAAATCCTATTAAAGAAAGATTAAAAAATACTTTAAATCCAACTCAAAAGTTATTTCATTTTCTTCAAAGATCAGTAGCATCCAAAGGGTATTTGGAAGCAATTACTTGGTCTTTTACAGATTCTAAATATAATGATCACTTTAAAGAAGCCAGTAAAGAAATAAAAATTGTAAATCCAATTAGCTCTGAATTAGGAGTATTAAGAAATTCTATTTTCTCAAATTTAGCAATGTATATTAGCAAAAACTTAGATAGAGGAATTAAAGATTTATCAATATTTGAAATAGGGCCAATATTTTATGGTCCAAAACCTGGAGAACAGAACACAGTTGTTTGCGGGCTGTCAGCTGGAAAAAAATCTAGACTTTCATGGATTGAAAAAGAGAGAAATGTAGATGTTTTTGATATTAAAAGAGATGTTATACAAACTTTAGCAGAAGCTGGCTTTAACGCTGAAAAATTCTATATAGATGATGAAAGTCCCAATTATTATCATCCAGGAAAATCAGGTAGAATATTTTTAAATAAGGGAAAAGATAAGGTGGCTGCTTATTTTGGTGAAATTCATCCAAACATCATTAAAACGCTAGATATTAAAACAGAGTCTTTAGTAGGATTTGAAATATTTCTAGATAATTTAAAACTGCCAAAAAAATCTTTAAAAGATCAAAAAACAAAATATTCAGTATCCGACTTTCAAAAATCTGAAAGAGATTTTGCATTTATTGTTGATAAAAAAATAAGTGTGCAAGATATAGTGAGTGTCATATCAAGTATTGATAAAAATTTAATTTCAAATATTAAAGTGTTTGACGTTTACGAAGGGCACAATATTCCTGAAAATCAAAAATCAGTTGCTATAAGCGTAACTATTCAATCATTGGAAAAAACATTAACGGATAACGATTTAGAAAAAACTAATAATTTGATAATAGAAACAGTTGAAAATAAAACTGGTGCTAAAATTCGTTCCTAAAATAATTAATGAGCTCAATTGATAATATAAGAAATTTTGCAATAATTGCGCATATTGATCATGGAAAATCTACTATTGCTGATAGAATTATTCATAGTTGTGGTGGATTAACTGAAAGAGAAATGAAAGCTCAAGTTTTAGATTCTATGGATATTGAGCGAGAAAGAGGAATCACAATTAAAGCTCAAACTGTAAAATTAAATTATAAAGCTAAAAATGGAAAAAATTATATTTTAAATATTATTGATACCCCAGGTCATGTAGATTTCAGTTATGAAGTAAGTAGATCCTTATATGCGTGTGAAGGTTCAATTTTGATAGTAGATAGTACACAAGGTGTAGAAGCTCAAACTCTAGCAAATGTTTATCAAGCTTTAGACACTAACCATGAGATAGTACCAGTTTTAAATAAGGTTGATTTACCTGCATCGGATTTAGATAGAACAAAAAAACAAATTGAGGAAGTTATAGGAATTGATACAGAAAATGCAATTCCGTGTTCAGGCAAAACTGGAGAAGGAATAGAAGATATTTTAGAGCAAATTATTACAACATTACCAGCGCCAAAAGGAGAAAGTTCTGCAGATCTAAAATGTTTATTGGTTGATAGTTGGTACGACACATATCTAGGTGTAGTGATTTTGGTGAGAGTGATAGATGGTAAACTTTTAAAACATATGAAAATAAAAATGATGTCTACTAATCAGGAGTATGTTGTTGAAAAAGTTGGGGTTTTTACACCAAAACCGGTAGATATAAATGAACTAAAAACAGGTGAAATTGGATTTATTACAACAGGAATTAAAGTTTTGTCCGAAACAAAAGTTGGAGATACGATTTGTGATGCTTCAAAACCTTTAAAAGAAGCTTTACCAGGATTTAAACCAAGTAAGCCGGTAGTGTTCTGTGGGTTATTTCCAGTAGATAGTTCTGAGTTTCAAAAACTTAAAGATGGTTTAGCTAAATTACAATTAAATGATGCCAGTTTTTCATTTGAACCTGAGTCATCATCTGCTTTAGGATTAGGCTTTAGATGTGGATTTTTAGGTTTGCTTCATTTGGAAATTGTAACAGAAAGATTAGAAAGAGAATTTGATGTTAATTTATTAACAACTACACCTGGTGTTGTTTATAAAGTTCATCTAAATAATGGAAGCATAATTGATCTTCAAAATCCTTCAAGTTTACCTGATCCAACGGTAATAAAATATATTGAAGAGCCTTGGATAAAAGCAACAATTATTACTCCTGACCAATATTTAGGTTCGATTATAAAAATGTGTCAGGATAAAAGAGGAATTCAGACTAATTTAAGCTATTCAGGTAATAGAGCTGTAGTGAATTATGAGTTACCATTGAATGAAGTTGTTTTTGATTTTAATGATAGACTAAAATCTATGACTAGTGGCTATGCTAGTTTTGACTATGAAATTATTGAGCATCGGGAAGGAGATTTGGTAAAACTTGGTATTCTAGTTAATGGGGAACCAGTTGATGCTTTAGCAATGATGATACATAAAGATTTTGCACAAAAAACGGGGAGAGAAGTTTGTGAAAAATTAAAAGATTTAATACCTAGACATAATTTTATGATTCCAGTTCAAGCGGCAATAGGAGGCAAGATTATTGCAAGAGAAACGATTAAAGGTTTTAAAAAAGATGTTTTAACTAAAATTCATGGTGGTGGCGCAACAGACAGGAAGAGAAAACTTCTTGAAAAACAAAAAAAAGGTAAGGCTAGATCAAAACAATTTGGACGGGTAGAAATTCCTCAGGAGGCTTTTATCGGTGTACTTAAGATTACAAAAGAATAGCACATGAAGAAACTTAATTGGGGTATTATTGGTCTTGGAAATATTGCTTACAATTTTTCAAAGGCATTTAACGAAATTCAAAATGCAAGATTAATTGCTATAGCAAGTAAGGAAAATATAAAATTAAAAAAATTTGGTGAAAAATTTAATATAGAAAAAAAATTTCAATTTGAAAAATATCAAAATCTGCTTAATTGTAACGAGGTAGATATTGTGTATATAGCACTACCAAATTCCTTACATAAAAATTGGATTTTACAAGCTCTTAAGTGTAATAAGAATGTCCTAGTAGAAAAACCTGCAGTAATTAATTTTGCCGAAGCAAATGAAATAAAAAATTACTTAGTATCGAGCAATCTTTTTTTTTCTGAAGCATTTATGTACAGGTATCATCCACAAATTAAGCTGGTTATAGATATTATAAGAAAAAACGATATTGGAAACTTAATATCTATGAAATCTTTTTATGGAAAAAATATTCTTACAAAAAAAATTTTTTACTTTTTTAATAAAAAAAGAAAAATAGATCCAAAATCAAGACTGTTTAATAGAGAATTAGGTGGAGGGTGTATTTTAGATTTGGGATGTTATACTTCTTCTTTTAGCTTATTAATTGCTTCTTTAATTAGTAAAGTGAACATAGATAATTTAAAATTACAAAATGTTGTAAGGCAAATAGGCGAAACTGGAGTTGATATTGAGTCATCAGCTGAGCTATATTTTCAAAGTGGTTTTAAATCTAAGATATTTTCCTCTTTTAAAAATAATTTGGGTTACAGTAGTATAATTAAAGGAGATAAAGGAAAAATAATTTTGAACAATACATGGGCTGGAGGTGATATAATTTTAAAATTCAAAAATAATAGCAATAAAATCATTAAACGAGATTCAAATATAAATATTTATTCTTACCAGATTAAAGAAATAAGCGAGAGAATATTGAATAAAAAAAATAGTCTTAGCTTTCCTGTAATGAGTTTAAATGAAACTGTAGAAAATATAAAAGTGGTTGAAAATTGGTTAAATTATTAAATTTTTTAAAAGATTTTTTAGGATTAAAAATAAAATAATGAAATTAAAAAAAATTTTTCAAAACTTATTCAAAAAAATTTTTCAATACGTATTCATAATAATTTATGGCAAGATAAAATTATTAGATGATAATCATAGAAATTTTTTTAAAACAAATAAAATAGATAAAATAAATATCAATGGAAAAAATTATGAAGTAGAAAAAAATGTGTATGAAATAGAAAATGCTAGAGTTTATACAGATTTGGTTGAACATGTAGCTATTATAAAAGATAATTTTATTATACCTAAAATTTCATACCAACAAATTAATAATGAATTAAAAGACTCATCTTGTAATAGGGTTTTGATAGGTGGAACAAATAGATTTAAAAAAAAAATAAAAGGAAATATATTTTCACTTTTACAGGGGTCAAGTGGAAACAATTATTTTCATTTTTTATTTGATATAATTCCCAAGATAATATTATTAGAAAAAAAAAATTTGTTAAAAGATATTAATTTATTTTTATTACCAGATATAAAAGACTGGCAAAAAACAATATTATCAAGTTTTGGTATTGGAGAAAAGCAACTTTTAAATAGTAACAAAAATAGACACGTAGAAGCAGAGAAAATTTATGCAGTAGATCATCCGTGGTATACGAAAGGATTCGTAAATTATGAAATTAAAAACATACCAGAGTGGGTAGTTTTTTCTTTAAGAGAAAAATTTTTAAATTATTCAAAAAAAATACCTGTAGCAGAGAAAATTTTTATAGACCGCTCGGACTCAATATATAATCACTGTAAACTCACAAATAATAGAGAAATAATAGATTTTTTGACTGAAAATAACTTTAAAAGTTATCAAGTAAGTAAATTAAATTTTTTTGAGCAGGTTTACTTGTTTAAAAATGCAAAAATTATTATAGGTCCTCATGGTGCTGCATTTTCAAATATTATATTTTCAAATCCGGGTTTAAAGATTATAGAGCTAATTCCAAAAAATCACCCCAGTATAAAGTGTAAAAAATTTTCTGATTTATTAGGTTTTGAATATACTAGAGTTAATTTAGATTTAATAAATAATCAAAAAGGAGATAAAACAGGAGATATGAAAATTTCTATCACTCATTTAAGTGAAATTTTAAAAAATGTTTTATAAAATCCATTTTTTAAGATTTTTTTTATTTTTTAGGATGTAATCTGGAAAAGAATTATTTAAACTTTCTTTTTTGTAATAGATATTCCTTCCAAACAAGTCTTTATGGTCTTTAATATTTTGTTTAATAATTTTTATATCTGAATATTTTTTTTTTGAAAATTCAACGTGTGCAAAAGTTTTAAGTTTTTTTGAGATATCTGACGGCGAGATTATAGAGTTAAAATGCCAGCCTCCATTTTGAAATATTTCTATATCTTTTTCTATATAAAATTTAAGAAAAGATTTATTCAAATTTTTCATTAAAATTTTTTGTCTCATATAATCAATGGACTCTAAATTTTTTTTTTTACAAATTCTTGTTCCTTCCCAGGGACTCTCTTCTTTATTGAAAAGATTAAACTTGTAACAGTACATCTTTTGAAGAAAGATACCGTATTTTTTTTTTAATTTTAAATTTTTTAAAGTTTTAGGATTAGGTATTTCATCAGGGTCCGAAAACATTATATAATCTTCAAGATCTATATTTTTTAAACTTTTTAAGATAAATTCTCTTTGAACTGCCTGGTTTTCCCATGCGGAGTTATTTGAGTCGAATGGTTTATCAAGAACTATGTAAATTACTTTGTCTTTAAATTTTTTGTTTAATACTCTGAAATTTAACTTCTTTTTTTTTCCTTTATGATCATATTTAGACTCACAAACAACAAAGTAGTCGACACATTTATTTAGAATTTCAAATCTTATATTTGAAATCATATTCTCTTGAAAAAAAGTTATACAATCAAATATTTTTGGTCTCATCAATTAATTTTTAAGGTTTTAATAAAATAAAATATTAACTTATATTATCAAAAGAAGTAAATATTTATAAATAATTTAAAAAATTTTATTAATTCGATAATATGATAATTACTGAAGAATTAACAATACAAATTGTTCTATATGAAGAAAGTAAAGATTTAATTTTTGAATGTTTAGAAAATTTAAAAAATTTTCAAGTACTAATCTTAGATAATTCAAATAATAGAAAACTTAGAGAGGAAATACTTAATAAATTTAATATTAAAGAGTATATTATTTTAAATAAAAATTTGGGTTACAGTAAAGGTCATAATTATTTATCTGATAAAGTTGACACTAAATATTTTTTGATTCTTAATGCAGACTGTAAAATTAATGAAGAAAATATAAAAAATCTTTTACAATCTTTTAAAAAATATCCTGACTGTGGAGTTATAAGCCCAACTACATTTAATAATAGATTTCAGCACACTTATAACGGAGGGCCATTTTTTGAAAATGAAAATCATCGTTATATTACTAAAATTAATGGAGATACGTGTTTTCAAACAATTTTAGGTGCTGCAATGTTAATGGAAAAAAATTTTTTCTATAGTATTGGTAAATTTAATGAAAATATGTTTTTGTTCTTTTCAGATGATGATCTTTGTAAGAAAATTAGAAAATTAAATAAATCCGTAATTCAAAGTGAGTCAGCAAAAGCTATTCATATGCATGGAAATAGCAAGGTAAAGAACATCCTAAAAAGAACTTATTTAAGAGAATTTAATATGACTTATGATCAGTTATATTATTTTTACATTAATAAACTTGAAAATATTTTATTAAAAAAGTTAAAGAAAAAACATTTAAATTATTTATTTAAAATAATTTTAAATTTATTTTTATTTAGATTTAATAAATCTATATATTATTATTCAAGAATTTCAGCTTATTATAAATTTCTAAGAAAAATTAATTAAGTACAAAATTATCACACTTATCTTTAAACCTAAAATGTTTTAATATGATTTTTTATAAATTATATTTTGTATATTTAAACTTTGGAGAGATGGCTGAGTGGTTGAAAGCGCACGCTTGGAAAGTGTGTAAAGGAGCAATCCTTTCATGGGTTCGAATCCCATTCTCTCCGCCAAACCAAAATCTATTTTATTGAAAACAAGATTAATATATATTAAGTGTATATTATTGATATTAAACCAAACTTTTGGCAATAGTCTTTTTTTGATATAACCAGACACATAATGAAATTTAAAACATTTTATTCTTTATTTTATAAACATAGATTTAAAAAAGCTTCCTTTTTAAGAAAATTTTTTTTATCAATAATTTTACCTTTTAAATATACATATAATTATTTTTTTTTAGAAAAAAAAAAAGATTTAAATTTATATGCTATTAAAAATCCTTTTTTATTTAATAAAAGTTTAGATTTTTTATTTGAATACTTCAATAGTGATAAAGCTGAAAAATATATTAATCAATATACTCACCCATCGAAAAAAAATAAATTTAAAATTCAAGCTCATGGTTATTCAAGATTTTATGAAGATATTTTTAATCCAATAAAAGATGAAGTGTTAAATATTATGGAAATAGGTTCTTTTTACGGAAATGCATCAGCTGCATTATTTTTTTATTTTAAAAAATCAAAAATTTATGGAGCAGACATAAATCCAGATATGTTTAGGTATAAGGGGGACAGATTAGAAAAATTATATGTAAATTCAAGTTCATTATCATCAATTCAAAAAGAGATTATTAATAAAAAGATTAAATTTGATATTATTATTGAAGACGCAAGTCATATGCTTAAAGATCAAATAATTTCTTTGTTTTATTTGTTTCCTTCTTTAAACAAAGGAGGATATTTTATTATTGAAGAATTAGATTTTCCTGAAACTAGAGAAGATATGAGAGTAAATCATTATCCTCCTGATTTAAAAACTATTCTGCTTAGTGTTTTACAAAAAAAAGACTTTAATTCACCATATATCGACGAAAAAACCAAAAAATATTTTTTAAATAAAGTAGATTCTATTAAAATTTTTAAAGGAAATATGAATGAAATAGCTATAATAAAAAAAAATTAAAATTATAAAGCCTCCTTTCATAGAATTTAGTCCAATTATATCAACTTTTAAAAAAGGCTTAATTAAAGCGGTTAATTAGCGTTTTATTGGTTATTTTTGTAAAGATAAATCAGCATTTTTTTTTAAAAAATGTTATAATTTTTTTTTCCAATAAATTAAAAAATGGCAAATAAAAATACATATCAGGCAGACTCCATCAAAGTTTTAAAGGGTCTTGAAGCAGTAAGAAAAAGACCTGGAATGTATATTGGAGATACAGATGATGGAACTGGGTTACACCATATGGTCTATGAGGTTGTTGATAACTCCATAGATGAAGCGTTAGCAGGTTATTGTAAAAATATTAATGTAATAATTAATTCTAATGGAACTATCACTGTTAAAGATGATGGAAGAGGTATTCCTGTTGATATCCATAAAGGGGAAAAAAAATCAGCAGCTGAAGTAATTATGACTCAACTACATGCTGGTGGTAAGTTTGACCATGACTCTTATAAAGTTTCAGGCGGACTACATGGTGTGGGTGTTTCAGTTGTTAATGCGCTTTCAGAAAAATTACAGCTAGAGATATTTCGAGATGGAAAAAAACACTATATAGAATTTCAGAATGGTGAAGCTAAAGCTCCTTTAAAGGTGGTAGGAAAAGCAAAAAGTACAGGAACTCAAATAACTTTTTTACCTTCTAAAGAAATTTTTTCTTCAATAAAATTTAGTGCTAATATTTTGATTAAAAGGATGAGAGAATTAGCATTTTTAAATAAAGGAATTAAAATAATATTTACTGACGCAAGTCAAAAAAAAGAGAAAACATCAGAGTTTAAGTTTGATGGTGGTGTTCTTGAATTTGTAGAATTTTTAGATGAAAAAAGAGAAAAGTTGCAAAATAAAAATGGTAATGATTTATTTAGAAGACCAATTTATATTGAAGGTAAAAAGAATAATATAGAATTAGAGTGTTCTTTAAAATGGAATGCAGGATATTCAGAGGATATATTTCCATATACAAATAATATCTATCAAAAAGATGGTGGAACCCACCTGTTGGGATTTAGAAGTGCATTAACAAGAGTAATAAATAAATATGCAAATGAAAATAATTTACTTAAGAAAAATAAATTGGCAATTTCAGGTGATGATATTAAGGAAGGTCTAACTTGTGTACTTTCAACTAAAATCCCTGATCCAAAATTTTCGTCTCAGACAAAAGATAAACTAGTTTCATCAGAAGTAAGGATGATTGTAGAAACATTAGTAAATGAAAAATTATCAATTTGGTTTGATCAAAATCCGTCTATTGCAAAAACTATTTTAGCTAAAGTTATTCAAGCTGCAATGGCGAGAGATGTTGCTAGAAAAGCAAGAGAAAATGTAAGAAGAAAAGGAGCCCTTGAATTAAGCGGTCTTCCTGGAAAATTAGCTGATTGTCAAATTGGCAAACAAGACGGAACAGAACTATTTATTGTAGAGGGGGATTCAGCGGGCGGATCTGCTAAACAAGGAAGAAATAGAGCAAATCAAGCAGTTTTACCACTTAGAGGGAAAATACTTAATACTTATGTAGAGGATTTTAATGTCAAAAAAAATGGTAATGGCAATGGCAATGGTAATGGTTCTGATCATAGAACAAAGGCTTTGTCCAAAATGATTTCTTCAAATGAGATCGTTACCTTGATTAATGCTTTAGGTTTGGACCCAAAAGCACAGGAGATTGATTTAAAAGATTTAAGATATGGAAAAATTATTATTATGACGGATGCTGATGTAGATGGTTCTCATATAAGAGCGCTTCTTTTAACTTTTTTCAATAATAAACCATTTAATAAGTTAATTGAAAATGGTCATGTTTATTTAGCGCAACCGCCGTTATTTAAAATTAACAAAGGCTCAAAAGGAATTTATATAAAAGATGAGAAGGAGCTAGAAGATTACATTATAAATAATAATAAGGAGTTAAGAAAAATTAAAAAGGGATCTAAAGATTATTTAGAAAAAATTGATGAAGAAAAATCAAAAATGAATATCCAAAGATTCAAAGGTCTCGGGGAAATGAACCCAGAGGAATTATGGAGCACTACATTAGATCCAGAAACAAGAAATTTACTACAAGTACAATACTCAAAAGATTTGAAAAAAGATCAAAGTTTAATTCATACATTGATGGGTAACGATGTAGCATTAAGAAAAGATTTTATAGTTTCTAATGCTATAAATGTTAGAAATCTTGACATTTAAAAATGAAGTTCTTTGAAACTTCAAAATATTATTCTTTTAAAAAATCAACTTATATAACCCTTAGATGGATTGGAATTATTGGACAATTAATTGCAGTAAATTTTGTATATTTATTTCTAAATCCTGGTTTTGATCATATTACCTCAAATTTAGTTATACTTTTAGGAATATTAAGTAATTTATATTTAATTTTTATTTATAAAAAAACACAATTATCAGATAGATCTGCTTTTATTTTCCTGCTTATAGATATTTTGCAATTAGGTGTCCTTCTTTATTTGTCAGGTGGAATCACCAATCCATTTGTAATTTTTATATTAATACCAAGTGTTTTTTCTTCATCAAATTTAAGCTTAAGAACTAATACTTTGTTAGTAATCTTAACAATAATTATAGTTGTATTTTTAACTTTTAATTATCAAGATTTGCCAATTAATTTAAATAGTGATTTTCATAACAATCATTATTTTTATTATTCCATCCCAATTTCTTTGATTATTGCGTTAGTATTTTTAAATTATTTTGCAATGACATTTGGCACGCAATCTAGATTAAGAAAAGAAGCATTAGGAAAAATGGAAGAGGTAATGGCTAAAGAACACGAGCTTTTATCTTTAGGTGGTCAAGCTGCTGCCGCTGCACATTCTTTAGGCACACCACTTTCCACGATAACAATAATTGCACATGATTTAATGAAGCAATTTAAGGGGCAAAAAGATTTAGAAAAAGATATTGAGTTATTGAATAGCCAAGTTGAGCGATGTAATGAAATTTTAAAGAGATTAACTTTAAATCCTGTGGAAGAAGATGAATTTATTGATAAAGACATTAATATTAGAGATTATTTACATGAAATTATCTCTTCATTTAAAGAAATAAGTAAAAAGGAATTTGTCTTCAATTTTGATCAAGACTCAAACCCAAAAAAAATAAGTAAATCTATTGAAATAGTTTATGGATTAAGAAACTTTATAGGAAACGCGAATAAATTTGCCAAAAATTCTATTTTTATTAATTTAATAAGTGATAGTGAATTTACAGAGCTCACAGTAGAAGATGACGGTAATGGTTATCCACGAGATATATTATCGAAAATTGGAGAACCATATTTAAAATCAAATTATTCAAAAGATAAGTCTAAAGAGGGTTTAGGACTAGGGTTGTTTATTGGAAAAACTTTGTTAGAAAAAAATTTTGCATCCGTTAATTGTAGAAATTCGAAAACACGTAGTGGTGCTGAAGTTATTATTAGATGGAAGAATAAAGAATTATTTAATATTTAATGGTATTTGTTCTTTGTTTCGAATAATGAGCTTAATTGAGATATCATAACATCTCCTAATTCATTAACGTCAGTAATTTTGATAGCTTTATTATAATATCTTGAAACATCATGACCAATTCCTATAGCCAAAACTTCAATATCCGATTTATTTTCAATAAATTTAACAATTTTTTTTAAATGTTTTTCCAAAAAATCACCTGAATTTACAGAAAGTGTTGAGTCATCTACAGGGGCTCCGTCAGAAATTACCATTAATATTTTTCTTTCTTCTTTTCTCTTTTTTATTCTGTTATATGCCCAAGATATAGCTTCTCCATCAATGTTCTCTTTAAGCAATCCTTCTTTAAGCATTAGTCCTAGATTATTTTTTGCTTGTCTCCAATGGGTATCTGCTCCTTTATAAATTATATGTCTTAGGTCATTCAATCTTCCTGGTGTTTTAGGTTTAGAATTTTTGGTCCATAATTCTCTACTCTGTCCACCCTTCCAATTTTTAGTTGTAAAACCTAAAATTTCGACTTTAACAGAGCACCTTTCTAGTGTTCTGGATAAAATATCTGCACAAATAGCCGCAATAGTGATTGGTCTTCCTCTCATAGATCCAGAATTATCTATCAGTAGAGTCACTACTGTATCTTTAAAATCTAAATCCTTTTCTTTTTTGAATGACAAAGAATTATATGGATCCATAATAATTCTTGGAAGTTTTGAACTGTCTAATAATCCTTCCTCTAAATCAAATTCCCATGCTCTATTTTGTTTTGCAAGCAATTGTCTTTGAAGTTTATTAGCAAGCTTTGTTATAATATCTTGAAAGCCGATTAATTGTTGATCTAAATTTTTTCTTAGTTTCGTTGCTTCATCTGCATTTTCTAGATTTTCAGCCTTTACAACCTCATCAAACTGAGTTGTAAATATTTTATAATCTAAATTGATATTATCTATTTTTTTTTGAGCTACTTGTTCTGAACTTTGTTCATCTGACTCAGTGTCTGATAACTGTTCGTCAAAGTTAAATTCGTCAACACTAAAATCAGCATCTAGTGAAGCCTCAGATACATTTTCATCTTTTTCGTCTTTATTATCTTCTTTGTCATTATTTTCATCTTCATTTGATGGATTATCTTGTCCTTGATCTTGATTTTCTTCTTTTCTTTCATCCTCATCTTCACTTTGAAAAATGTCCATTTCTTCCAATATTTCTGAAAACTTTGAACTATAAATGTTTTGATCTTCAAGATTTTTAAGTAAAAATTCTTTATGTTTTTCTATAGCGTCCTCAAAGTCTTTTTCCCAAAAATTAAGCATTTTTGTTGTTAGAGGATTTAGCTTAATTTTATGAAAATTCTTAAGCATATATAGCTCGAATGCCTCTGATACAGATACATCTTCTTTAGTTTTTAATTGATCTTTGCGTTTACGATTTATTATTTGATGATAATTTTCTTGAAAATTTTTCTCAATTCCTTTTAACATTTTTCCTCCCAAAGTCTCATAACGTATTTTTTCAGCGATATTATAAAGAGATCTAGAAGAAGTGTTTGAAGGAAGGTTTTTTTTGTAAATTGTTTCATTACAAAATTTTTTTTTCAAAGCAGAGGAATCTGTTTCTGCACGCAACCTTATAAAATCAGCTGGACTAGTTAAATTATCAATCTCTAAAAAATTAAATTCTTTTATTTTTTTTTCTTCAGAATTTGTTTTTTTTACATCAAAATCATCAGCAATTACTTTTGCTGTAGAAGTTAAAGCAATTTTGAATTTTTCTTTTAAATTATTTTCTTTAGTGCTCATTAGATTTGAATATTAATCAAAGATTCTGGCAACTCTTCACCAAAACATCTTTGATAATATTCTGCGATAGTATTTTTTTCAATATCATCACATTTATTAAGAAAAGTTACTCTAAAAGCGTAACCAGTGTCTTTAAATATCTCTGCATTTTCTGCCCAATGTAACACTGTCCTTGGGCTCATCACTGTTGAAATATCTCCAGCAATAAATCCTTTACGCGTTAAAGATGCTACTTTTATCATGTTAGCAACTTTCTCTTTACCTTTTGCATTATTTAAATTTTTATTTTTAGACAAAACAATGTCCATTTCCCTATCTAGGCTAAGATAGTTTAAAGTTGCAACAATATTCCATCTATCCATTTGACCTTGGTTAATTTGCTGGGTACCATGGTAAAGACCTGTCGTATCACCAAGTCCAACAGTATTTGAAGTAGCAAATAATCTAAAAAATTTATTTTGTTTAATTACTTTGTTTTTATCTAGTAATGTAAAATTTCCCTCAGCTTCTAAAACTCTTTGAATTACAAACATTACATCAGGTCTACCAGCATCATATTCATCAAAAACAAGTGCAACTGGATTTTGTATAGACCATGGTAAAATTCCCTCGTTAAATTGAGTTACTTGTTTACCATCTTTAAGAACGATCGCATCTTTTCCAATCAAATCAATTCTACTAACATGACTATCTAAATTTACACGGATACACGGCCAATTTAATCTTGCAGCTATTTGCTCAATGTGAGTAGATTTTCCAGTGCCATGATACCCTTGAACTAAAACTCTCTTATTAAACGCAAATCCTGAAATAATAGCTAAAGTAGTATCTCTATCGAACTTGTAGTTTTTATCAATCTCAGGAACGTATTCATTTTTTTTTGAAAATGCGTCAACTTCCATTTCTGAATCAATTCCAAAAGTTTGTTTTAGTGAAACTTTAATATCTGGTTCTGTGTTAAGATTTGGTGTCAATTTTTTCTCTATAGGTATTTTTTAATTGGGTATAAGCTAATGTTATAAGTTTAAGTTTTTCCTCGTATTTTTTATTCCCAGAATTCATATCAGGGTGAAATTTTTTCACAAGTAATTTGAACTTATCTTGTATTTTCTTCCACTTTAAACCCACAGAAACCCCCAATATTCCAAAAGCTTTTATATCTTTATGATCGAATTTAAATTGACGCATATGGTTATAATCTCCATTTATTTTTTCTTTATCGAACTCATCTCTCAAAGTTGTATTCCATAACACTTTGAAAAAATTATCTGAAGAGCTAAAGCTTTGCGTGGGTTTGTGCCAAGTCATGTCAGATTTTAAAAAATCCATTACTTGGTCATCATTCATTCCTGAAAAATAGTTCCAATTTTTATTAAATTCTTTTACATGCTCAAGGCAAAGCATTCTAAATTTTCTGCTATTATCTTTTTCAACTGGTGCCTTATATTCACCTATTTCATTACAATTATTCCAGTCACAAATATTTTTCATGATATATAATAACATATATGGATATAAATGAGTTAATTACAATTGTAAAAAATAAATTATTAAATCAAATAAATATTGAAAGTATAAATATTGAAGATAAATCTTTTCTTCATAAAAATCATAAAGGAAATCAAGAAGGAAAATATCATTTAAAATTAATTATTGTTTCTGAAGAACTAAAAAAAATGAATAAAATTGAAAGTAATAAAAAAATTTACAAGATTTTAGACCAAGAATTAAAAGAATTTATTCACTCAATCCAAATTTTAATTAGTTAAAAATTTTCTTAAAAATAAATTTAACTTTTTTTTGGAGTATTGTTTGTTGAAAATTGGCTTACCAATTTTTTTTAACAAAACTAAGTTAATTTTTTCAGAATTATTTTTTTTATCTTTGATCATAAAAGATAAAATCTTATTTAAATCTCTGATAGTAAAATATTTTTTTATAGAAGAAGGTAGACTAGAGTTATCAATATGATTTATAATTAAATTATATTCATTTTTACTTAGCATATTTTCTTTTAAACTAAAATTAAGCGCTGTCTTCATTCCAAGTATCACGGCTTCACCATGATTAAGTTTATGACTGTACCCTAAGCCTGCCTCATAAGCATGGGCAAATGTATGACCAAAATTTAATACCTTTCTTAATGCTGTTTCTTTTTCATCTTTTTCGACTACTTTTTTTTTAATTTTACAACTTTCATAGATAGCTTTTTCAATAAATGGAGATGAAAGATTTAAAATTTTTTTAAGATTTTTATTCAAGAAATTAAATAATTTTTTGTTATCAATTAATGAATGCTTCAATATTTCTCCATATCCACAAATTATTTCTCTTTTTGGTAAAGATTTAAGAAATTGAATATCTGAGAGAACCAGTGATGGTTGATAAAAGCTTCCTATTAAATTTTTACCATATTTAGAATTAACTCCAGTTTTTCCCCCGATTGATGAGTCAACTTGAGCTAAAAGAGTTGTTGGAATATTTGCAAACTTAAGTCCTCTTTTGAAAAGATTAGCTGCAAAACCACTTACATCGCCTGTAATTCCTCCTCCTAAAGAAATTAAAACATCATTTCTTGAAAAGTTTTTATTTAATAAAACTTCTAGAATTTTATTAACGCTATTAATATTTTTGTTTTTTTCACTAGCATTAAAAAATAACACAAAAATACTTTTATTTTTAAAAGACCTTTTAATATTTGAAACAAATTTTTTTGGAACATTTTTATCAACAACAATCAAACATTTATCAAAATCAATTGAATTTGATTTAAAAATTTTTGATATGCTTGAGGTTAAATTTGATCCAATAATTATTGGATATTTTTCGGTTTTAGTTACTATATTTAATTTAGTTTGTTTCATAAATTTTTACAATTTTATTTACTATTTCACTTTTAGTAAGATTATCACACTTTATCTCATATAAAGCTTTAGAATAAATGTTAGATCGTTTCTTAATTAAATCAATTAATTCAGCATCGGTTGCATTAATCGCCAACGGTCTTTTTTTACTGTTTTTAATTCTATTTAACAATGTTTTATCATCCCAATTTAGCCAAAAAGATAAATGATTTTTTAAAATTTCTTTTCTAATATTGTTATTTGTAAAAGCCCCCCCACCAAGTGAAATCACAGTAGAGTTTAATTTAAGTTTTTTTAAAGTTGTTTGCTCCTCAATTTTTCTAAAATAATTCTCACCCTTAACTTCAAAAATTTTTTTTATTGTAATGTTTAAATTTTTTTCAATTTCTTTATCGATATCTACAAATTTTAATTTTAATTTCTTAGCTACTAAGGATCCAATAGAGGTCTTACCAGAACCCATCATCCCCAAAAAAACTAGATTTTCTTTTGATTTCATAAGTTTCTTTATTGAAAAAACATAAATATGTCTTAATTTGAAATTATCTAAAAGTATATGCAATTCATTAAAAACACAAGTTCAGGCAAAGCAAGTATCATAGGACTTGTGATTAAATCTATAATCGGATTAGGGGTTATTTTAGGTATTATTTTTTTTCTAAGTACAATTGATTTTCCTGCACCTAAAAAAGAAATTGAAAAAATTATTCCAAATGAAAATTTTAAAATTGTTAAATAAGAAAATTCTTTTAATTAAATTAGTTTGTCTTATTTTTTTTACACCTGTGTTTGCAGAAGAGAAACCGATTGATATTTGGAATATAGAAAAAAAAGATAATCAAGCTATTTCAGAAACAAATATTTCAAGTGAAAATTCTAGCGGCACTACTCAGAATAGCGTTTATGAACTACAAACAAATAAACAAACAGATACTATTAAACTTGATAAAGAATTTTCATCAAAAGAAATTAAAATTGTTGGACTATATGATCCTAGTGAATACGGTTTGAGTATGGATATGTGGTCAAATTCTGATGGAACTAAATTAAAAAATTTATTTCAGAAGATTAATAAGTTTAATCTTTCAGAGGATGCATCTGATATAATGCACATATCTTTATTAACCAACGCTTATTCTCCAACTCAAAATATTACTGAGAAAGAATTTATGAGCTTTAAATCTGATTGGTTAATAAAAGATGCAAACTTAGAATTAATAGAAGAATATTTAATTAAAAACCAAATAATAAATTTGCATCCAAATTTAACAAGATATTTGGTAGATACTTATTTATCGGTATCAAACGTAAAAAAATCATGTGAGATTTTTTCTAAAAATTCTGAACCCATTCAAGATGAATATTTATCAAAATTTAATTTATATTGTTTAATCAATTATGGAAAAAATGAAGAAGCACAACTAATCTTAGATTTAAAAAAAGAGTTAGGTTTTGAAGATAGTTATTACGAAAACAAAATAAATTATTTATTTGGATATTTAGATGAGGCAGATAAAGAAATATCAATAAATTCAATTTTAGATTTTCATTTGGCTCATAGAACTAACCCTGAGTTTTCTTATGAACCAAGCGAAGATACACCTAAAATAATTTGGAAATATCTTTCAGCTGCTAATTTACTTTTTAAAATTCAAGATATAGAGATTACGGATGTAGAAAAAATTTCTACAATAGAAAAAGCTGTTAATGATAAAAATTATTCTGAAGAGGAGTTATTTGAATTTTATAAAAAATTCCAATTTAATATTAATCAATTTTTAAATGCAAAAGAGGCATATAAATCCCTATCTTCAATCGAGGGACGCGCTCTTTTATATCAAAGAACTCTTTTAGCTGAAGAACCAAAAATCAAATTAGAATTTATAAAGATATTAAAGGATCTATTTATATCTGATGAAATAGGTGATGCCTTTGATTTAGAATTAAAAAAATTTTTAGGTGAAATTAATGTTGAGGATGTGCCTTCAAATTTTACAACATTTTATAATAGCAATCTAAACAAGAAAGAGACAGCAGATAAAAAGATTAAATATAATAGTAAAATTTTACATCAATCAAAACTTATAAATTATTTTAATGGGGACTATGCAAAATCTAAAATTGAAGAGGATCTAGATAAATTTTTAAAGAAAATTAAAAAAGATAAAAAATATTTTTTATCAAAAAAAGATATAATTTTTATAGAGGCACTTAAATCTGATGGAGTTGAAATTTCAAAAAAATATGATGGTCTTTATGAGGTGAAGCAATCAGAAATGCCTGCCGATATTCAAACAATGATAGATAATAATGAGATGGGTGCCGCATTGTTGAGAATAATTGAGGTAATTGGACCTGATAAAATTGAAAATATTGATGAAGATACAGTTTATTTTATTATCAATACTTTAAATCAATTAAATGTTGATTTAATTAGAAACAAACTATTGCTAAAAGTTCTTCCTTTAAAAGTATAAAAATTATAATAAAATCAAGTTATGGCCATCAGAACTATAATAACAGAACCTAATAAATTACTTAGGCAAATATCTAAACCAGTCAATAGCGTTGGTAAAGAAGAGCAAAAATTGATGGATGATATGCTGGAGACAATGTATGACGCAAATGGAATTGGTCTCGCGGCCATACAAGTTGGTGTACCAAAGAGAATTATTGTTATGGATATAAGTAAAGATGAGAATAAAAAAGAGCCAAGATATTTCGT
Organism: Candidatus Pelagibacter communis; assembly: GCF_001179845.1. Classification (GTDB taxonomy): domain Bacteria; phylum Pseudomonadota; class Alphaproteobacteria; order Pelagibacterales; family Pelagibacteraceae; genus Pelagibacter; species Pelagibacter ubique_Q. The sequence goes on from NZ_CVSB01000057.1 coordinate 39,845, forward strand.
AAATCCAGTTATTAAAAATAAAGATCCAGAAAAAGCAACTTATGAAGAAGGATGTCTTTCTGTACCAAATCAGTTTGCAGAAATTGATAGACCTAGTAAGTGTGAAGTAGAATATCTTGATTATGATGGAGAAAAGAAATTGCTAAAGGCCGATGGTCTTCTGGCAACATGTATTCAGCACGAGATGGACCATTTAGAGGGAATCCTATTTATTGATTATCTTTCAAAATTAAAAAGGTCAATGATAATTAAAAAATTATCAAAATTAAAATCTACTTCTGTAGAAGCTTAATCAATGTTAAAAAAAATAGTTTTTATGGGTACTCCCATGTTCGCTGTTCCAATTTTAAAATCACTTTATCAAAATGGATATCCTATTTCTTGTGTTTATACACAACCACCTCAAAAATCTAAAAGAGGTCAAAAAATTAACAAGTCACCAATTCAATTAATTTCAGAGACTTTAAATATAGAATTTAGAACACCAAATTCATTAAAAGAAAATTTAGATGAATTAGAATATTTTAAATCTTTAGAGGCAGATTTGGCAATAGTTGTTGCTTATGGTCAAATTATACCAAAGTCATATTTAAATTTAACTAAAAAAGGATTTATTAATATACATGCATCTATTCTTCCAAAATGGAGAGGCGCTGCTCCTATTCAAAGATCAATTATGAATTTAGATAAAGAGACAGGAATTAGTATTATGAAAATAGGGGAGGAACTAGATACAGGCCCAGTATGCAATGTTTATAAAATTAATATAGAAAATAATTTAAATGCTGAAGATATTAATGAAAAGTTATCAAGTTTGGCTGCAGAGAAAATTTTAGATAATATAGATGATATATATGAGGATAAAGCAAACTTTATAGAACAAGATCACTCATCAGCTACATATGCATCAAAAATTCAAAAATTAGAGGGGCAGATTAATTGGAAAGAAGATGCTAAAATTATAATTGGCAAAATAAATGGACTTTATCCAGTTCCAGGCGCTTATTTCATGTTTAACGGTGAGAGATATAAAATATTAAAAGCAGAAATTGGACAAGCACAAGGAAAACCAGGTGAGGTTTTATCTGACCATTTAGAAATTTCATGTGGAGATAAAAAATCAATAAAAATTAAAGAAATACAAAGACAAGGAAAAAAGCCTCAAAGTATTGGAGAATTTGTTTTAGGAACACAAATTAAAAAGGGTTCATTTTTATAATGAATAGATACCAAATACTTATTGAATATGTAGGGACAAATTTTAGAGGATGGCAAATTCAAAAAAAGGGCCAAACAATTCAAGGATTAATTCAAGAAAAATTATCAAAATTATTAAAAGAAAAAATTGTTTTACATGGTCAAGGAAGAACTGATGCAGGGGTTCATGCATTTGAGCAATCTGCACACTTCGATTGTAAAAATAAAATAATTGATACAATTAAATTTTTAAAATCCATTAATCATTTTTTAAATTTAAAAGACATTGCAATTAAAAATATTAAAAAAAGAAATAATAAATTTCATGCTAGATTTTCAGCAAAACAAAGAATTTATAAATACTTTATTTTTAATCAAATAAGCCAACCAATAATTGAAAAAAACAGAGCATGGCATGTTCGTAAGCCTTTAGATTTAGAATTAATGAAAAAGGGTGCAAAAAAGTTATTAGGAACCCATGATTATTCAACTTTTAGATCATCAAGTTGTCATGCAAAAAGTCCAATTAAAACTTTAAAATCAATAAATATTAAATCATCAAAAAACAAAATTGAATTTCAATTTAGTTCTCAATCTTTTTTACAACATCAGGTCAGATCTATGGTTGGTTGTTTAAAATATTTGGGGGAAAAGAAATGGGATTTGAAAACTTTTGAAAAGAGATTTAAGTCAAAAAAAAGAACACTGTGTGCTCCTCCTGCACCACCAAGTGGTTTATTTTTATTTAGAGTTCTTTATTAATTTATTTTTATTGCTCATAGCAAACTTTTTATTTATTCGCCATCTAGACTCAGCTCTTACAATATACCCACAACAGTTTTTTGATTTACATTTACAAGGAAATTGTTTGTAGTTTTCATCATAACCAAATCCATAATCACATGTAAACTCCTCACCTTTTTTAATATCTTTGATTGCTTTAACCCAAATTTTCAATCCCTTTCCATCGTAATCACAATTATTATCACAAGAATGATTAATTAAACCTGCAGTATTCCATGGAAAATCTCCATCTAGATCGTATCTTTTATTTATTGTGAATAAATATATTGGTTTACTATTATCGTACTTATCAGAATCTTGTGTTTGTTTTTTAGTTATAAGTTTTCCAACATAGTCTATTATTTTTGTTCCCTCTTTAATGTCACGAGTTGCATAAAGCCCTCTCCCTTTATTATCAATGCCAGATTTTTTTATTTTATATAACTTCATGAAATTTTTTATTTAGAGTTTTCTTAAGAATTATCAATTAAATTCTAAAAGAGCATCAACGTGTCTTTTAGTGCTGTCTCGAAGTGCATTTAGGTCATAACCGCCCTCTAAAATTGAAACAACTTTTCCACCACAAAACTTTTTAGAGGTCTCTAATACTCTTTTAGTAATAGTAAAATAATCCTCTGTTTTTAAATTAAATTGAGCGAGAGGGTCATCTTCATGGGCGTCAAAACCAGCGCTAATCAATATAAACTCTGGTCTAAACTCTTCTAATTTTTTTAATACATGTTCAAATACGTTTAAATATTCTTCTGAACTTATGCCAGCTGGCAAAGGTATATTAAAGATATTGTTAAATTTACCTCTTTCTTGTTCAGAACCAGTTCCTGGGTAGTAGGGATATTGGTGAGTTGATATAAAAAGAACATTTTCATTTTCATAAAAAATATCCTGTGTTCCATTACCGTGATGTACATCAAAATCTATTATTGCAACTTTTTTATATTTATATTTTTTCAACAAATAATTTGCACCAATACTCACTGAATTTAAAATGCAAAAACCAGCTGCTTTATTTTGTGAACTATGATGTCCAGGAGGTCGAACACCACAAAATGCATTTTTAAATTCTTTTTTTTCTACTCCATCAATTGCAGCAATTATTGATCCAACTGCATCGAAAGTTGCATCTTTGCTTCCAGGTGAAATGATTGTATCACCATCAAGTGAAGAAAAACCTTTTTTTGGGAAAGAACTTTTTACTAAATTTAAATAATTATTTTCATGTGTGGTTAATAGAATATCATCTGAAACCTTAGATGGTTTCTTCCATATAAGATTTTTATTATTTAGTTTTTTAAAATTTTCTACTATGACTGATACCCTTGCTATTTGTTCTGGATGCCCAGGACCTGTATCATGATTTTCAGATGTATCTGATGTAATTAAACCAGTTTTCACTTAAAGTAATTATCTAAGATTTTAGTATAAATTAAAGTTAATTTTTTTAAATCTGAAATTGAAGTTCTTTCATTTACTTGGTGAATACTGTTATTTCTTAAACCAAGTTCAAGTCTTGGGATCGAACCTAAAAAACGACTGTCACTAGTTCCACCTCTACAATTTAGTTTTGGTGTAAGTTTAGTTACTTTTTTAACAACTTTTTTAACCATATGAATATCCTTATTTGGCTCAGTATAAAAGGCTTCACCACTTACTTTATATTCTATCTTGGTTTTGCATTTTTGTTTTTTTGCAACTGCATTAATTATTTTGTTTAATTTTTTCTTTAAGGCAGAAGATTTATATTTAGTGTTAAATCTTACGTTAAATTTTGCGCTTGCAGACTGAGGAACTACATTTTCTGATAAATTATCAACATTCATTTTTGTAAATTCTAAATTAGATGGTGGCATATACTTAGTGCCATTATCTAAAGGAGAACTTTTTAGCTTTGCAATTATTTTAGCTAAAGCTGTACAAGGGTTGATATAAGAGCCATAAAATGCTGAGTGACCACTTTTTCCATATACAGTTATAACCCCGTTCATAGAACCACGTCTTCCAATTCTTATTTCATCTCCAACTGACTTATTTGAAGAAGGTTCTCCAACTAAAGAGAAATCTATTTTTTCACTCTTTTTTCTTAAATATTTCATAACTGCTGGACATCCATAGCCTGTAGTTTCTTCATCTGCTGAAATAATGATTGAAATGGATCCATTAAATTTATTATTTTTTATAAAATTACTTACTGCACTTATCCAACAAGCTATACCACCTTTCATATCTTGGGCGCCTCTACCATTTAAATATCCTTTACTTACAACAGCTTTAAAAGGTGGAAGTTTCCAGTTATTAAGATTAGCAACAACATCTGTATGACCTAGATACATAATGTGGGGTTTCGATTTACCATATCTTGCATATAGATTGAGCGCTGGTTTAGGCCCTGTTCCTTTTGATTTAATTATTGTGCATCTAAAACCAATAGCACTTAATTTTTTAGATAAGAATTTCATTATACCCCTATCCTCTGTTTTGATCGTAGGAAATCTTATTAGCTCTTGAGCTAATTTTATTTCATTATAAGTTTTCATTAATCTATTCTCTTAAAAGATCATTAACTGACGTTTTTGATCTTGTCTTTTCATCAACTTGTTTAATTATTACCGCACAATATAAAGATGGTGCTTGTGGATTGTTTTTATCTGGCAAGGATCCTGGAACTACTACTGAATAAGGTGGAATTTTTCCATAAGTTATTTCACCGGTTTTTCGATTCACAATTTTTGTTGATTGTCCAATATACATTCCCATACTTAGAACAGAGCCTTCTCCAACTATTACGCCTTCTACTACTTCAGACATAGCTCCTAAGAAAACATTATCTTCAATAATTGTTGGTAATGCTTGAGCAGGTTCTAATACACCTCCAACTCCAGTGCCAGCTGATATATGACAATTTTTTCCAATCTGACAACAGCTTCCAGCACGACTAAACGTGTCCATCATCGTCCCTTCATCAATATATGCTCCGATATTTACATAACACGGCATCAAAACTGCATTTTTTCCAACAAATGATCCTTTTCTTACTGGTGAATTAGGCACCATTCTAAAACCAGCTTTTTCATGATCTTCTTTTGTCCATCCTGCTGTTTTTCCTTTAAGTAAGTGAGCTTTGTCATACCAACTACTGTATGGGCCATTTAAATTTTCCATTGGATACATTCTAAAACTTAACATGATAGCTTTTTTTAGATGTTGATGATAATGAACTTGAATTTACATATAATTTTTCTAATCTGTCCCCCTTATACCTAAA
>NZ_CVSB01000058.1 GCF_001179845.1 Candidatus Pelagibacter communis
TAGGAACCAATATGGCAACATGTGAAGGTTCGAGTCCTTTTCGCCCTACCATTAAAATATTATGAAAGTTACTGTAGAAAATAAAAAAGGACTTAATAAAGACCTTAAAGTTTTTATCGATAAAGAGACAATGAGCTCTTATATGGATGAAAAATATGAAGAGATAAAAGGTAGTGTAAATCTTAAAGGATTTAGACCAGGCAAAGTTCCAAAAGAAATTTTAAAAAGACAATTTGGTAAAGCAGTTTTTGGAGAAGTTTTAGATAAAGTTTTAAAAGAAACATCTACAAAAGCATTAGAGGAAAATAAAATTAAACCAGCTGGTCAACCAAAGCTTGACTTAAAAACATACGGTGAAGATAAAGATCTTGAGTATGTTCTGTCAGTCACTGAGTTACCAAAAGTAGAAATCAAATCTTTAGAAAATATTAAATTTGATGAATACACAGTAAAAATTGCCGATAGTGAAACAGACAAAAGAATAAAAGAAATAGCAAAAAAACAACCCAATTTTAAAGAGGTTAGCGCTGATACAAAAGCTAAAAAAGGTGATTTAGTATCCTTAGATTATAAAGCAACTGTTGACGGAAAGGATTTTAAAGGAAGTGAAGGAAAAAATACTCAGCTAACTTTAGGTAAAGATTTATTCTTAAAAGGTTTCGACGATCAATTGATTGGAGTTAAGAAAGATGATGAAAAAATTGTAGAAGCAACTTTGCCGGAAAATTTCCCTGAAAAAGAATTAGTAAATAAAAAAGCTAAATTTAATTGTAAAATTTTAAGTGTTAAACAATCAGAAGAAGTAAAAATTGATGATGATTTTGCAAAAAATTTAGGAGCAAAAGATTTAAGTGATTTAAAAACATTAATTTCAAAACAAATTAATGATGAATATAAAAATTCTCTAGATCAATTATCTAAAAACCAAATTTTAAAAGAAATAGAAAAAATTAAAATAGATGAAGTTCCTGAAAACTTAATTGAGGAAGAAGTTAAAGTTCTTTCACAAGGTATGTCTGAGGAAGAAGCGAAGAAAAATAAAAAAGATTTTGAAGAAAAAGCGAAAACAAGAATTAAAACTGGATTAATTCTAAATGAGTTTGGTGAAAAAAATCAAATAAAAGTAACAGAACAAGAAGTTCAGGCTGAAGTGCAAAAACAACTAAGAATGATGCCTGGACAAGAAAAAATGGTTATGGATTTCTATCAAAAAAATCCATCTGCATTAGCGAGTTTAAGAGGAACAGTGTATGAAGAAAAAATTTTAAATTTAATTAAAGAAAAAGGTAAAGCAAATAAGAAAGAAATTTCAAAAGAGGAAGCAGAAAAGATTTTAAAAGAAGCTCATGAGCATAATCATGACCACAGCCATGGAGAAGAAAAAAAAGAAACTAAGAAAAAATCTTCCGCAAAATCTGAGAAAGAAAAAAAACCAGCAACAAAAAAGGCAAAATCAAAGCCAGTAGCGAAAAAGACAAAAAAAGTTAGCAAAAAGTAATCTCAAGTTGTATAAGTAGAACGAATCAACTTATGACAACAAAATTATCAGAACATATGAGTAATCTTGTACCAATGGTAGTCGAACAATCTAGCAAAGGTGAAAGAGCTTACGATATTTATTCAAGACTATTAAAAGAAAGAATCATTTTTTTAACAGGTCAAATTAATGACAATGTTGCTTCATTAGTTACTGCTCAATTATTATTTTTAGAGGCTGAAGATCCAAAAAAAGAAATTTACTTATACATTAATAGCCCTGGGGGTTTGGTTACAGCAGGACTTGGTATTTACGATACAATGCAATATGTGAAGCCAGACATTTCTACTTTATGTATGGGTCAAGCAGCTTCTATGGGATCTTTCTTACTCTCCGCAGGTACTAAAGGAAAAAGATTTTCATTACCAAATTCAAGAATAATGGTTCACCAACCCTCTGCAGGT
>NZ_CVSB01000059.1 GCF_001179845.1 Candidatus Pelagibacter communis
ATATTCTCACCTTCTTTTTTCATTCTTTCAATTTTTTTATTTATTTATACATTTTATAAATCTGAAATTTATTGGGATGGAAATAAAAATGATTATTATTTTACATATTATCTTATATCATTAATATTTATTTTCTTATCAATATTTACATTTTTCATACATCATAAAATAAAAGAGTACGTAATCATTATCGTTATTAGTACAGTAATAACTTTATATTTACTTGAGGCTTATTTGATTTTTAAAAAACAGATTTCAAAAGAACAGCTTTCAGCAAAAAATCAAACAAAAGAACAATTAATAAAAGACCAAATTTATGAAAAAAATACAGGAAAAAAATTTGACAAAAGAACTAAATTAGAAATTTTAAATGATTTAAAAAATATAGATAAAAAAATACAGGTTCCTGTTACTCCATACAAATATATAAATAAAAATAAATCTTTATTTCCTCTTTCAGGTGTTTCAAACTCAAAAACAATTTTTTGTAATGAAAATGGATATTATGCAACTTATCAAAGTGACAGATATGGGTTTAATAATCCTGATGATAATTGGGACTCAGATGAAATAGAATATTTATTAGTAGGTGACTCCTTTACACATGGTGCATGCGTAAATAGACCAAATGATATGGGGTCTGTTTTAAGAAATTTATCAAAACAATCAGTCTTAAATTTAGGATATAGCGGAAATGGACCTTTAATTGAGTTTGCTACTCTGAGAGAATACATGAATAGTAATGTTAAAAAAGTTTTATGGATTTATTTTGAAGATAATGATTTGAGTGGTTTGCATAATGAAATGTCTGATAAAATTTTAATGAAATATTATAAAGATGTAACTTTTACACAAAATCTTAAATTTAGACAAAAAGAAATAGATAATTTATCAGTCAATTTTATTAATAAAGAAAAAAGTAAAAAGAACATAAAACGTGATAAAGGAATTTTAAAAGTTGAATTAATTAATTTTATTAAAATTACTAATTTAAGAGTTTTAATTTATCCACCACCACAATTAACATCAAATTTAAAAGAAATACTTAAATTAACAAAAGAATTAGTTAATGATAATAATTCAAAGTTATATTTTATATATCTGCCTGGATACGCCCGATATAGTACTAATTATGATAACAAAAGTTATAATTTAGTAAAAAATATTGTTAATCAGCTTGATATTCCTTTTGTTGATATTCCAAAAGAAGTTTTTGAAAAAGAAAAAAATCCACTCAATCTCTTTCCCTTTAAAATGAATGGACATTACACAGTTGAGGGTTATAAAAAAGTGAGTGTAGCAATTTATAACTTTGCAAGAGATTAAAATAAATAAATGAATAGAGAATAAAAACTTTTTAGATTGAATGATGGTGCCCCCGCACGGATTCGAGCCGCGGACCTATTGATTACAAATCAATTGCAAAAGTTTAAATAAACATTTGTTAGCAACAATTTTTAAAAAAGGATTTAATGCTAGCAACAAACTTGCAACAGTGTTAGTGTTTTTATATGAAGCTTAAACAAATCTTTAATTTTTGGAAACATTGGAATTGCAACTTATTTGTTAAAATTCACTATACCTCAGCAAAGTAAATAATCATTTTTACTAATTTTTACTAACATTCATTAAATTTTAATAGAAGGACTCTTATGAGTAAAAAAAGATTATTTTATAAATCAATTATTTGGCAAATTATCGGCATGATATGGATATCTTTGTTATCATATCTCTGGTTTGGTAATTGGACTCGATCATTAGGTTTCACTAGTGTGGTTGTCATCGTAAGCATTTTCGCTTATGTTTTATATGAGCAGTTATGGGAAAGATTTACAAAAAATAAAAAATTTTAAAAGACTAATTGATTGAGCAACAATCTTGCAACAATCCTGCAACACTTAATGTTGCAAAAGTAATTTTTAAGATAGAAGTATTGATGAAAAAGTCAGTGAGATGGTGCCCCCGCACGGATTCGAACCGCGGACCTATTGATTACAAATCAATTGCTCTACCAGCTGAGCTACAAGGGCATTTTTACTGCAGAAGTTTTTTAATGTTAAAAGTTTGATAAATCAATCTTAAAATAACTAGGTTAATTTTAATGAAAGTTTGTTATTTATAGTTTTGCATCTTGTTGTATACCATTAATTTGTTTAAATAACTTATATGCGTATTGCTTATTTATTTAACTCTTCAACTCCATCTTCAAATCCATCTAGTATTCAAGTTGTTAATACTTGTAGAAATAAATAAAAAGAATTTTAAAAAAGTTGCTGATATATT
>NZ_CVSB01000060.1 GCF_001179845.1 Candidatus Pelagibacter communis
AGTTCAAACTGATGAAACGGCTAGATATATTATTAATATAAATTTACTTTTGTAATGTTAAAAGTTTTTGACAAATCAATTTACAAATGTTTAAGGTAATTCTATGAGTAAAAATAAAGAATTCGTAAAATTTGAAAATGTAGATAAAAGTTACGATGGTAAACAATTAGTTGTTAAAGGTCTTAATCTAGATATTGAAGAAGGAGAGTTTGTTACCATGCTTGGACCCTCTGGTTCAGGTAAGACTACATGTTTAATGATGTTAGCTGGATTTGAAACCCCAACTAATGGACAAATTTATTTAGACAATAAAGTTATTTCAGATATTCCTCCACACAAAAGAGGGATTGGAATGGTGTTTCAAAATTATGCATTGTTTCCTCACATGACTGTTTATGAAAATTTAGCATTTCCATTAAGAGTTAGAAAAATTCCTAAAGATGAAGCTGATAAAAAAGTTGATAAAGCTCTTTCAATGGTATCACTTCAAGGATTTGAAGCTAGAATGCCAATGCAATTATCAGGTGGTCAACAACAAAGAGTTGCTGTTGCAAGATCTTTAGTATTTGATCCTCAATTAGTTTTAATGGATGAACCTCTTGGAGCTTTAGATAAAAATTTAAGAGAGAGTATGCAATATGAGATTAAACATATTCATGAAAACATTGGTGTAACAGTTGTATATGTTACACATGACCAAACTGAAGCCTTAACAATGTCTAATAGAATAGCTGTTTTCAATGATGGAAAAGTACAACAACTTTCTAGCCCTGATGAATTATATGAAAAACCAGTTAATTCTTTTGTTGCAGAATTTATTGGTGAAAATAATACCTTTGGTGGAGAAATATCAGATGTCTCAGGTGATAAATGCAAAGTCAAATTAAATTCAGGTACAGAAATTTTAGCAAATCCAATCGTAGCAAAAACAAAAGGAGAAAAAACTACAGTCTCTTTAAGACCTGAAAGAGCATTGATTGATCCAGAAACTAAAATGGACAATAATTACAAAGGAAATATTGAAGAAGTCATTTATCATGGTGATCACACAAGATTAAGAGTAGATTTATTGGGTAATAAAAATTTTATCCTTAAAGTTCCGAATAGTTCAAACAGAATGGATATTAAAGAAGGTAAAGAGATAAATATTGGATGGAATAGTGTTGATTGTCGTGCTTTAGATCCAAAATAATAATTTGTAATTTCAATAAAAAAACTTAATAAACAAGAGGCTAAATTGCTCGGAATCAGCTGTTGACTAAGCTTTGCTATCTTGTTTTAATTTCATTTTATAAAATAAAAACGTTAACGTTTAAAAGGAGAATAAATGAAAAAATTAAGTAAATTATTACTTGCTCTTTCTTTTGTGCTTTCTGTAACAACCTCAGCATTTGCAGTAACTGTAGTGTCTTGGGGCGGAGCTTACACAGAGTCACAAAAATTAGGTTATGGTGATCCTACTGCTAAAAAGTTAGGTATACCTGTTAATTGGGTAGACTACACTGGTGGATTATCAGAAATTAAAGCTCAAAAAGAAGCTGGAAAAATTACTTGGGACATCATGGATGTGTATGCAAAAGATACAATCATTGGATGTGACGAAGGTATTTTCCATGAATTTGATTTCGATAAAGACTTCTTGCCTGCTCCAGATGGAACGCCTGCAAGTCAAGACTTCTTTACAGGCATGCCTTCAAAATGTGCAGTTGGAAACATTCTGTACTCTTGGAACTTTGCTTATAATGATGCAACAATTGGAGATAAAAAGCCAAGAACAATTAAAGATTTCTTTAATACTAAAAAATTTCCAGGAAAAAGAGCAATCTACAAAGGTGCAATGTCTAACTTAGAGATCGCATTGGTTGCTGACGGAGTAAAAGCTAGCGGATCACAAGCTGGTGGAGACTTACTTTACAGAAAAATGGAAGGGGCTGGTATTGATAGAGCTTTAAATAAAATTAAAGCATTATGTACAGATCCTAATGGTGGATGTGTATTCTGGAATGCTGGAGCTCAACCGCCAGAACTATTAGCTAATGGTGAAGTAGTAATGGCTACTGGTTGGAATGGTAGATTCTTTAATGCGCAA
>NZ_CVSB01000061.1 GCF_001179845.1 Candidatus Pelagibacter communis
TAAGTGCTTCTTTGGTTGGTTTCTTATTAATATCTAAATTTAAAATCTTATATGCCTCATTTGTTGATAATGATGAAGAATTATTATTTTGATATTGATTAAAAGAAAATCTTCCTGAATTTCTTAAAGTTTGAATAAGCCTATAAAGAGAAACCAATTGAATCAATGATAAACCTTTAAGCTTTACTAGCGCAAGACTTGCAAGAGTTAATGGCAATGTAAGTAAAAATTTTCCTCCAATAGCAAATAAAACTGCTAATAAAGCCAATAATAAAATTGTTATTAGTCTCACCCCTTTTGACATTTTTTTTGGAGAAATATTTGACCACCATCTTAATAAAAAATATAAGATGACTAAAATTACAAGTAGATAAATAATAATATTCATATATTTCCTTATTTGATGAAAGTACCACAACTTAAAAAAAAACTAGAGATAAAATCTTGTCACAATATTGAGTGGGAAGATAATTATAGCTGGATTCATCAAAAAGATATTTTGGAAGTTCTCAGAGATAAAAGCAAGTTAGATCCTGAAGTTAAAAAATATTTAGAAGACGAAAATACTTACACAGAACACCATTTAAAAGATACAAAAGATATTCAAAAAAAATTATTCGATGAAATTAAAGGAAGAATTAAATTAGAAGATGAATCTTTACCCTATAAAGATCATACCTATGAGTATTGGACAAAAACTACAACAAAAGGAAATTATTCGATAAAACTGAGAAAAAAAATTGGTTCAAAAAATATAGAAGAAATATGGAATGGAGATAAAGAAAAAGAAAAACTTAAAACTGAATATTTTGGAGTTGGTGATTTAGAGGTAAGTAATAATGATAAATATCTAGGATACTCTTTAGATCTTAAAGGTTCTGAATATTATACAATTTATTTAAGAGATATTAAAACAAACAAAATTATTTCAAAAGAAATTACAGAAACATCGGGAGGAATAACATTTAGTTTGGATGATAAATATATTTTTTATTCTAAACTTGATGAAAATCATAGAGCAAGAACTATATACAGACACAAAATAGGAGATTTTGATGGCAAAGATGAATTAATATTTGAGGAGAAAAGCGAGGCTTTTACAGTAGGAATTGGAAAAAGCTCAGATGAAAAATATTTTTTTATAAATACTTCTGACCATAATACTTCAGAGCAATATTACTTTAAATCGGATGAATTAAATCCATCTCCAAAACTGATTATTAAAAGAGAAAGAGGTGTTCTGTATTCTGTTAATTCATGGGATGGTAAATTTTATAATCATACAAATAAAAATGCTGAAGACTTTAAAGTTGATATTTGTGAGAATTTAGAAAATCAAAGTTGGAAAACATATATTCCAGCAAAAGATGAGGTTTTGATTGGTGGATTAACATTCCTTAAAAATTGGATTATACGTGGTGAAACTTCAGAAGCTTTAGATAAATTATTTGTTAAAAATATTGCTACCAATACAGAGGAAGAATTAATTTTTTCTGATGAATCTGTTTATGTTCCGGGAGTAAGCTTAACTCAAAAAGATAGAAATACTGATGAAGTTTATTTGGGATATTCATCACCCAAAACTCCTTCTAGAGTGTTTAAATATAATTTAGCAACAAAATCTAAAGAACTTGTAAAAGAGCAAGAAATTCCATCCGGTCATAATAAAGATGAGTATATTGTTGAGAGAGTTGAATTTAAATCTCATGATGGGAGAATGGTTCCATTAACAATTACAAGACACAAAAAAACAAAAATTGATGGGTCTGCAAATGTTTTATTATATGGATATGGATCTTATGGAAATTCCATGTCCCCAAGTTTTTCTTCCACAAGATTAAGTCTTATAAATAGAGATATAATTTGGGCCACAGCTCATATCAGAGGTGGTATGGAAAAAGGTATGAAGTGGTGGAAAGAAGGAAAATTAACAAACAAAAAAAATACTTTTGAAGATTATATTTACGCAGCAAAATATTTGATCGAAAAAAATTATACGTCAAAAGGAAATATTATTGGAATGGGTGGATCAGCTGGAGGATTATTAATGGGAGCTGTAGTCAATCAATCTCCTGAATTATTTTTAGGAATTATTATGGCTGTTCCTTTTGTAGATTCTTTAACAACAAATCTTGATCATTCTTTACCTTTAACTGTGGGAGAATTTGACGAATTTGGAAATGCAAAAGAGAATAAAGAACACTTTGATTATATTTTTTCATACGCACCTTACAACAATATTAAAAAAATGGATTATCCACATATTTTTATTACAACAAGTTTAAGTGATAATAGAGTTTTATTTGATGAGCCTGCAAAGTTCACAGCAAAACTTAGAGATTACAAAACTGATAATAATTTACTTCTTTTAAAAACCGAAATGAATGCTGGTCATGGTGGAAAATCTGGAAGAGATGGCGCAATAGAAGAAATTGCTATTGACTATGCATTTGCATTAAAAATTTCAAAAAAAATTTAGTACACTTTAAATCTTGAAAAAAACAAATTAATTCCCATATAAATCTAGTAAGTCGCCTAATGGGGCTTACTAAATAAACTTGCTTAACAAAGGAGGATATTATGACAAGTAAGGATCTATCTATATTTAACTCACTTAGACCTTTTTCAATTGGTTTTGATGATATGTTCGACCAATTCGAAAATATGTTGGGAAATGGGAATTTGACGATGCAGTCAAATTATCCACCATACAACATACGTAAGACAGGTAAAGACAACTATGCAATTGAGGTTGCATTAGCTGGCTTTAGCAAAAAAGACGTAGAGGTTGAGTTTGAAGATAATTTATTAACAGTTAGAACAAAACAAGTTAATAAGTCTGAAAACAGTGATGTTGATGGAGAAATAATTCATAAGGGTATTTCTCAAAGACAATTTGCAAGATCATTTACTATAGCTGATGATGTAAAAGTTAATGGTGCTGAGCTTAAAGACGGTCTTTTAACAATATCTT
>NZ_CVSB01000062.1 GCF_001179845.1 Candidatus Pelagibacter communis
TTTATATGTTATTATATGCTTCAGGAATAATATTTTTTACGTTTTTTTATACTTCAATTACTTGGTATAGCTGTAAATTCACGCTGCATAAGTCTAGCAGCAGTATCTTCTGGATAGCTCAAGCTTTCTAAAAGAGCAAATCTATCTTTAGGGGGTAAAGAGCTAAGGATTGCATTTTTATCCTCTTCAGGAACATTTTCTAATATAGATATAGCATCGTCTGACTCTAAACCTTTTAAAATACTTACTATAGATTCTGAAGATAAATAGGTAATAATTTCTGATTGAATAGACTCATTTAATTCGACAAAAACCTCCGGATCAATATTGAAATTATTTAGTTTAATTAAACTTTCTCTATCTCCTTCGCTAAGGTGTTCGATGATATCCGCAGCATCAGCAGGGTGCATTTCATTAAATGAATTGGTAATAAATTGAGCATCATTGTTAGCTATTTTGCTAGTAACAACTCTTATATATTCTTTATTAAACTCAAAATTTACTTTTTTATCTTTAGTTTTTTTAGTTAAAGACATAAATCTACCTATAATTTAGATTTGCACTATTAATACATAATAAAGATAATACAAATTATAAATGAACATAGAGATCAAAAAGTCAATAAAACCAGTAAATTATTTTGATGCTATTAATATACTAGAGTCAAGATTAAAGGATTTGTATGAAAATAATGAGCAAGAATTAATTTGGACTTTGGAGCATAATGAAGTTTTTACAGGAGGAACTTCTTATAAAGAGAATGAGATTATTGATAAATCCATTAATATATTAGAAACTAATAGAGGTGGTAAAATTACTTACCATGGGCCAGGCCAATTAATTTGTTATTTTGTTTTAGATTTAAGAAAAAAAAAGGATATCAGAAAATTTATAACAATTATTGAAAAAACAATAATTCAAACTTTAAAATTTTATAAAATAGAAACTTTTCCAGATAAAGATAATATTGGAATATGGCATAAATCTAATAATGAAGTTAAAAAAATTGCTGCAATAGGTATCAGAGTTAGCAAATGGATTGCCTATCATGGTTTTGCAATAAATATAAATAATGATCTGGAAAATTATAAAAAAATTATACCATGTGGTATTTCAGATAAAGGAGTAACTAATTTGAAAAATATTTTAGATCAGGATTACTCAAATCTAAATGATATATTAATTAAAAATTTTATTTCAAATTTAAAAATCTAAGTCTTTTAGATTTTAAAAGTTTTTGAAAATAATCAGGTAACAATGCTGAATAAGTATGTTTTATGTCATTAATTTTAAATTTAATTTGGTATGAATGTAACATTAAATTTTTATTAATTCCTTTATTAGAATTTGATAATTTATATTTTGTATCTCCAAATATAGGGTTTCCAATTGCATATAATTGTTTTCTTAACTGATGTTTTCGCCCTGTAATAGGTTTTAGTTCTAATAAACTTGCTTCAGAATTTTTATCAATGACTTTAAAAATTGTTTTTGCTTTTTCAATTATTTTTTTATCACCGTCATACCTAATTAAATCATCATCCCATACACCGGATTTTTTACTAATTTCACCTTGGCAGATAGCTAAATATGTTTTGTGTACTTTTCTTAATCTAAATAAAGAAGTAAGCAATTGAGCGCTTTCTCTGTTTTTGGCCATAATAAAAACTCCAGAAGTATCTTTATCTAATCTATGAACAGAATATGGTTTTGTTCCCTCAAAAATTTCACTTTTAGCAAAAATATCAACTAGATTTTTTTTTGATTTAGTTCCACCTTGTACTGATATGCCTGATGCTTTGTTTAAAACAACAAAATTGTCATTGTTGTCAATTATTTGATCTTCATTTGATTTTATAATTTCTTTTGATGGTAAAAACTTAATTTTTTTTTGTTGAATTATATCTTTAAATTCAATGTTGAATATATTTATTTCATCTTTTGTTTTTACTTTAGAAGAACTTTTAACTTTCTTTTTATTGAGCTTAATTTTTCCTGTTCTTAAGTATTTCTCTACAAGTCCTTGAGGAATTTTTCCAATTTTTAATCTTAACCATCTATCCAATCGCATATCATTACACGTTGAATCAACGATGTAAGATTTTTTCATGATTTAAGATTTAAGCTGTAGCTTGTTTTTTCTCTTCAGTTTTAGGAGATTCTTTTGTTGTATCTTTTTTTGGTTTATCCACTCTCTTGGCTTCAACGTCTCGATCAACAAATTCAATTATTGCCATTGGAGCATTATCTCCATATCTAAATCCAGCTTTAATTATTCTTGTATAGCCACCTTTTCTATTCTGATATCTTTTAGAAAGTGTTTTTTTTACTTTATTAGCTGATTTAATATCTTGTAGTTTAGAAACCAACATTTTGGTTGTTTGCAAAGTCTCTTTTTTACCTAATGTTATTATCTTATCCGCTTGAGGTTTTAGAAATTTAGCTTTTGGCAAAGTAGTTTTAATCTGCTCATACTTAATCAAAGAATTAAGCATGTTCTTAAGTAGAGCTTTTCTGTGCTCTGATGTTCTATTTAACTTCTTATTTGCCAGACCGTGTCTCATTAAATTGCTTCCTCTAATTTCTTAGACATCTCTGCAATATTGTCTGGTGGCCAGTTAGGTATTTCCATTCCTAAATACAATGACATGCCTGTTAAAACTTCTTTAATTTCGTTTAATGATTTTCTTCCAAAATTAGGTGTTCGCAACATTTCACCTTCAGATTTTTGAACTAGATCACCGATATAAATAATATTATCATTTTTTAAGCAGTTCATCGATCTAACTGATAACTCTAATTCATCCACTTTTCTTAGTAAGTTTTTGTTAAATTCAGGTTCGGTAGAAACCTCTTTTACAGGAGCTTCAACTGGCTCATCAAAGTTTACAAACATTTTAAGCTGATCTTGGAAAATTCTTGCTGAATAAGCTACAGCATCTTCAGCAGAGATTGATCCATTAGTTTCAACTTCCATTATTAATTTATCATAATCTAATGCTTTACCTTCTCTAGCAGTACTTACTGAATATGAAACTTTTTTAACTGGACTATAAAGTGAATCTATAGCAATAAGGCCTAATGGTGGCTCTTCAGGTTTATTTAGCTCTGCAGGTACATATCCTTTACCCGTATTAACATTCATCTCCATATGAAAAGTAGTATTTTCATCTAGATTACAAATAACTAAATCAGGATTTAAAATCTCAACGTCTGCAACTGGAGCTATATCTGAAGCTTTAATTTCTCCTGGTCCTTTTGCGTCTAAAATTAATTTTTTTGTACCCTCAGAATTACTTTTTAATGCTAAAGATTTTACGTTTAAAACTATATCAGTCACATCTTCTCTAACACCTTTTATTGAAGTGAATTCATGTAAAACGCCATCAATTTGAATTGATGTTACAGCAGCTCCTCTTATAGATGATAATAAAATCCTTCTTAGAGAATTTCCTAAAGTTAATCCATAACCTTTTTCTAAAGGCTCAGCTACAATTTTTGCATGAGTTAAGTCATCACTTATTTGAACATCTAATTTAGATGGCTTAATTAATGACTTCCAATTTTTTACATTAACATTTTCGACTTCCATTAAACTCTCCTTTTCTTTGGTGGTCTAGTTCCATTGTGAGGCATAGGCGTAGTGTCTTTGATTGACAAAATCTTAAATCCTCTAGCTTGCAATGCTCTTAAAGCTGTTTCTCTTCCTGATCCAGGTCCTTTTATTTCAACAGATAAAGTTTTCATTCCATACTCAAGAGCTTTCGAAGCTGCAGAATCAGCTGCTATCTGTGCAGCATAAGGAGTTGATTTTCTTGATCCCTTAAAACCTTTTTGTCCAGCAGATGCCCATGAAATTACATTTCCATTTGTATCAGCAATTGAGATAATAGTATTATTAAATGTTGATTGCACATAAGCAATTCCATTTAAAATATTCTTCTTAACCTTCTTTTTTTTTGAATAAGAACTTTTTATACTTTTTTTGGTAGATTTTTCTACTTTCTGATCTTTGTTCTCAACTTTATCAGTTTTAGCCATAACTATTTTTTAGTTGGTGTTAATTTTTTTCCAGCAATAGCGATTGCTTTTCCTTTTCTTGTCCTAGCATTACATCTCGTTCTTTGTCCTCTAACAGGTAATTTTTTTCTATGTCTTGTTCCTCTATAACAAGCAAGATCAATTAATCTTTTAATACTTAATGAATAATCTCTCCTTAAATCACCTTCTACTTTAAAGTTTTGATCGATGTACTCTCTAATTTTTAAAATCTCTTCATCTGTTAATTGATTTACTCTTTTAGCTCTTGGAATTTCTAAAGATGAACAAATTTGCTGAGAGAATTTATCACCAATCCCATAAATATAAGTTAAACCTATATGAACAAGTTTATTCTGTGGAATGTTTATACCTGCGATACGAGCCATAATTTTTGTGATAAATTGTGCCTTTTATATAAGAAGATTAATCAAAGTCAACGTCTTATACATTGATAAAAGCGTCTATTTTCCTTGTTATTTCTTCAATTTCTAAGCTTCCATCAATCTCTTTAAAATTTGGATTCTCAGAATAGAAATTTAGAACTGGTTGGGTTGTTTCCATGTATTTCTCATATCTTGAAACTATTGTATGAGTGTCGTCATCAGATCTATTTTCTATAATTTTTCTCTTCTCAAGCCTTTTGAGAATTGTTTCTTTATCTACGTTTAGAAATAAAATTAAATCTATGCTCTGATTTGAATTTTTTAATAACACTTCTAAATATTTAGCCTGACTTAATGATCGAGGATATCCATCAAAGATTAATTTATTTTTTTTTTGAGGATCATATATTAAGTTTTCTAAAAGTTTATTAACAATATCATCACTTATAAATTTTCCATTCTTCATGTCATTGGTTATTACTTTACCAATGTCTGATTTTTTTTTGATTTCTTCTCTTAAAAGATCACCTGTTGAAATTTGAAAAGCATTTAATTTGTTTACAAGATATTTAGACTGAGTACCTTTTCCAGCACCAGGAGGTCCAAACAAAATTATATTCACTTACCTACCAAATTTAGTTTTTTTAATCAGTTGTTCGTATTGTGAGCTCATTAATCTTGTTTGTATTTGCGTTACAGTATCGATAGCAACTACAACAACAATTAATATAGATGCACCACCTAAATAAAAAGGTATAGGATAGTTTGCAATTAAAAATTCTGGCATCAAACAAACTAAGGTTAGATATAGAGCACCAATCGTCGTTAATTTCGTTGAGATATTTTGAATATACAGTGCTGTACTTTCACCTGGTCTAATTCCTGGAACAAAGCCTCCGTACTTTCTTAGATTTTCAGCAGTTTCTGTTGGATTAAAAGTAATTGAAGTATAAAAAAACGTAAAAAATATTATTCCTGAAGCATATAATAACATATAAAGAGGTTGACCTTGTGTGAAATATGAACTTAAGTTCAAAAATGTTTCATTGTTAGAGAATGAAAAATTTGAAAATGTTACTGGTAAAAGTAAAAGTGCAGATGCAAAAATTGCAGGAATTACTCCAGCCTGATTTATTTTTAAAGGTAAATGTGAAGACTCCCCTCCATACATTTTATTCCCCATTTGTCTTTTAGGATAATTGATAAGAATTTTTCTAAGCGCTCTTTCCATAAAAACTACAAAAAGAATTGTAACTATTAATAGAACAAATATAGCTAGTATCATAAATGTTGAAACTGCACCCGTTCTACCTAATTCAAAAGTTGTAACTAAAGCTCTTGGTATTTCAGCTACGATACCTGCAAAAATTATTAACGATATACCATTACCAATACCTCTCTGAGTGATTTGTTCTCCCAACCACATTAAAAAAATTGTTCCTGCAACAATGGTTGTAACGGTAGTTATTTTAAAAAAAACCCCTGGATTAATTACTAAGTCAGCTGATGACTCTAAGCCAACAGATAAACCATATCCTTGAACTGTTGCAAGTAATACTGTTCCATATCTAGTGATTTGTGTAATTTTAGCTCTTCCTGTCTCACCTTGTGCTTTTAAATTTTTAAAATAATCCGAAACCCCAGTTAAAAGTTGAACTATAATTGCTGAAGAAATGTAAGGCATTATACCTAATGCAAATATTGCCATCCGGCTTACTGCACCTCCTGCAAAAACATTAAACATGCCTAGCAATCCTTTTTGATTGCCTTCCATCATTATTTTCAATTGTTCTGGGTCTATACCTGGTAAAGGTACAAAAGTTCCAAATCTATAAACAGCTAAAATTAAAATAGTAAAAATAATTCTATTTCTTAAATCATTTGTTGATGAAGATGCACTCATATAAACAAATTATTTTTTTAATTGAATAGATCCACCAATTTTTTCTAGTTTTTCTATTGCTGATTTAGACGCTAGATCAGCTTCAATATTAATTTTATCTTTTACTTCTCCTGAACCTAAAATTTTTAATTTTTTTGAGTTTTTGTTAATTAATTTAAGTTTTTTTAATAATTCTGAGTTTAATACTTCATTAGGATTGATATTTTTTTTATCTATATAAGATTGAATTTTATCTAGATTTAAAATTGCAACACTCTCTTTTGAAATTGGGTTAAAACCTCTTTTTGGGAGTCTTCTATATAGTGGCATTTGACCACCTTCAAAGCTTTTTATAGCCACTCCAGATCTTGATTTTTGACCTTTAACACCTCTTCCTGATGTTTTCCCTTTTCCAGAACCAATTCCTCTTCCAACTCTTATTTTAGATTTATTGATTTTTTCTCTATTGTTTAAAGTAATCATTATCCTCTTTTTTCAATTATTTCAGAAATTTTTTTATTTCTAATTGCTGATATTTGTTTTGGTGAACTTTGTTTCATTAATGCTTTCATTGTAGCTCTAATTACGTTATGCGCATTTGAAGTTCCCATAGATTTTGCAACAATATCTTTTACTCCTAAAACTTCACATACAGCTCTAACAGGTCCACCTGCTATAATGCCTGTTCCCTTAGAAGCTGCTCTTAACACTATTCTACCAGAACCATCTTTTGCCTTAACGTCATGATGTATTGTTCTGCCTTCTCTTAAAGGTATATGAGTAAGTTTTCTTCTTGCCATCTCATTTGCTTTTTTTATAGCATCAGGTACTTGTTTAGCTTTTGCGTGAGCTATGCCGATTTTACCTGCTTGATTTCCAACAACTACAAGCGCTGAAAATCCAAATCTTCTTCCACCTTTAACAACTTTAGTAATACGATTTATGTGGACTAATTTTTCCAATATATCGTCAGTTTTTTTATCTTTTAAATTTTCCATAATTAAAATTCCATCCCGTTTTCTCTAAGAGTTTCAGCAAAAACTTTAATTCTACCGTGATATTTATAAGTACCTCTATCAAAGTAAATTTTTGTAATTTTTTTCTCTTGAGCTTTTTTAGCTAATTTTTGGGCAACTAATTTAGATAATTCAGTTTTATTAATTTTATCAGATGATTTAAGATCTTTTTCTACAGATGAAGCTGATAATAAAGTTACATTTTTTGTATCATCAATTATTTGAGCTGTAATATTTTTTGATGATCTAAAAATACTTAATCTAAATCTATCTTTTGGAGCAACTCTTTTAACTTTATTGCTAACTCTAAATCTTTTTCTGTTATTAGTGTTTAGTTTCATTACTTTTTCTTTCCCTCTTTTTTAAGTACATATTGACCTTTTTCTCTAACACCTTTTCCTTTATAGGGTTCGATTTTTCTTAATGTTTTGATTTTAGATGCAACTTCACCTACTAGCTGCTTGTCAGAGCCTGTAATTTTTAATGTAGTTTGTTTTTCAACAGCAATTTTAATGCCTTCTGGTATGTCAAAATTGATATCATGACTATAACCCAATTGTAAGTTTAGCTGATTTCCTTTTAACGCTGCTCTATAACCAACACCAACTAATTCTAAAGTTTTTTCATAACCTGTGCTGGATCCAATAACAGCATTATTGATTAAACTTCTATTCATGCCCCAAAGTCTTTTTGAGTTTTGATCTAGTTTTTTTGGTTTAATAGAAATTTCTTTTCCCTCAATTATGTCTAAATTAAACATATCTAGATCAACGTTGATTGATTTTTTCCCTAAAGGTCCTTCTATATTTATAATATTACCAGCTAAAGCAACTTTTACTTTTTCAGGGATCGAAATGTTAATTTTTCCTATTTTAGACATTAAAATACCTTGCAAATTATTTCGCCACCAACTTTTTGTTTTCTTGCATCTATATCTGTCATTATTCCTTTTGGAGTAGAAACAATAGCAATTCCTAAACCATTATTTATTTTAGGTAAGCTATCGGCAGATGAAAAAATTCTTCTCCCAGGTTTTGATACTCTTTCAAAAGCACTAATTACTGGATTACCTGAATGGTACTTAAGTTCTAATGATAGCATTGGTTTCTTTTCTTCAGAACTTACTTTAAAATCTTTAATAAAACCTTCGTTTTTAAGTATATCTGCAATTTTTGTTTTAAAATTAGAAGAAGGTAATTCTACTTTTTTATGATTTCTAGCTTGAGCGTTCTTCACTCTTGCAATCATATCTCCTATTGGGTCACTTAAACTCATAATTTTCCTTTCTACCAGCTGGATTTAACTAGCCCTGGTATCTTTCCTTGTAATCCTAATTGTCTTAATGCAATTCTTGAAATCTTTAATTTTCTGTAAACACCGTGAGGTCTTCCAGTAATCTCACATCTATTCATAACTCTTGTTTTAGCTGAGTTTCTTGGCAGTTTAGATAATTTTTGTTGTGCTTTAAATCTTTCTTCTAATGAAATCTTTTTATCCATTACGATCTTCTTTAAGGCTTGTCTTTTCTTATAAAGCCTATCTGAAAGCTTAATTCTTTTTTTATTTTTATTAACAGCGCTTAACTTTGCCATGTTTAATTATCTCCTTTTTTAATAAATGGAAAATTCATTTTTTCTAGTAGTGCAAAACTATGTTCTTTATTTATTGCTTTAATAACTATTACTATATCTAAACCTCTAACTTTGTCTGCTCTATCAAAGCTTACTTCTGGAAAAATTATATGCTCTTTAATTCCAAATGTATAATTACCAAACTTATCAAAGCCTTTTGGTGACAAACCTCTAAAATCTTTAATCCTTGGTAATGCTATATTCACCAATCTATCTAAGAATTCATACATTCTATTTTTTCTTAATGTTACCTTTAAACCAGCATTTGATCCTTTTCTTGTTTTAAAATTAGCTACTGATTTTTTAAATTTTGTTGTAACTGGTTTTTGTCCAGTAATTTTAGCCATATCTTCTTCGCATGATTTTAAAATTTTAGAGTCTGTAGCATCTAAACCAAGACCCATATTTAAAACAACTTTTTCAATTCTTGGAGCCATATAAATATTCTTAAAACCAAACTGATCTTTTAATGCAGGCTGAATTTCTTTATTGAATATTTCTTTTAATCTTGGTGTCATTATTTTTTAGCCTCTTTTTTCTTAGCTGTTTTTTCATCAATTAGTTTTAAGTTAGAAATATGAATAAAGCTTTCTTTAGGAAAAATTCCACCTTTTTTCTCCTTTGTTGTTTTAACGTGTTTTTTAACCATGTTTATTTCTTTAACTTTAGCTCTGTTATTCACTCTATCAATTTCAATAACTTCACCCTCTTTTTTTTTATCTCTGCCAGCTAAAACTCTTACTTTCAAACCTTTTTTAATCATTATAAAACCTCCGGTGCCAAAGAAATAATTTTCATTTGACCTCTACTTCTTAATTCTCTTGTAACTGGACCAAAAATTCTTGTTCCTACTGGCTCACCTTTGTCGTCAACTAAAACAGCAGCATTATTATCAAATCTTACTTTAGATCCATCGTTTCTATGTATTCCTTTTTTAACCCTTACAACAACTGCTTTATGAACAGATCCTTTTTTAACTTTTCCTTTAGGTATCGCTTCTTTAACCGCAATTACAATTGTATCACCAATACTAGCGTATCTTCTTTTTGATCCACCTAGAACTTTAATGCATTCAATTTTTTTTGCTCCAGTATTGTCAGCTACTTGTAATTCTGTTTGAACACCAATCATTACTTTGTACTCTCCATAACTTGAAATTTTTTATTTTTAGAAAACGGTTTGCTCTCAATAATTGAAACCTTGTCACCAGTTTTAAACTTATTATTTTCATCATGAGCATTATAGTTTTTTCTAACTCTAATTACTTTTTTTAATAGTGGGTGAGAATATTTACGTTCTACCATAACAGTGACTGTTTTGTTTGGTTTATCGCTTATAACTATTCCTGTAAGTATTTTTTTAGGCATTTGCTTTCCCTTTTAAAATTGTTTTTAATCTTGCAATTGTTTTTCTAGTTTCCCCAATTTTAGCAGGGTTTGTTACTTGAGAATTCATTTTTTGAAATCTGAAATTAAAAAGATCTTTTTTGAGTTTATCAATGTTCTTCACAATTTCGTCCTTTGATAATTTTTTAATTTCTTTTTTTTTCATTATGCAAATCTCTTAATTGTTTTAGTCTTAATAGGTAATTTTGCTGATGCTTTGTATAAAGCTTCTTTTGCAATTTGTTCCGAAACACCATCAACTTCAAATAATATTCTTCCTGGTTTTACTCTACACGCGAAATACTCAGGTGAACCTTTTCCTTTACCCATTCTGACTTCAATTGGTTTTTTTGAAACTGGTATATTTGGAAATATTCTTGTCCAAACTCTTCCTTGTCTTTTCATATGTCTTGTTAAAGCAACTCTTGCAGCTTCAATCTGTTTTCCAGTAACTCTTTCAGGCTGTAAAGCTTTTAATGCGTAAGCACCATAATTAATAGTACTTGCTCTTGTAGCATTACCATGAATTCTACCTTTATGAGCTTTTCTCCATTTTGTTCTTACTGGCTGAAGCATTATTGTTTACCTTCCTTTGGTGTTACCTTGTTGGTCTCTTGACTAAATTCTCTAGCAAAAACTTCACCTTTATAAATCCAAACTTTAATTCCAATAATTCCATATGTTGTAAGAGCTTCTGCTTCAGCATAATCAATATCAGCTCTTAAAGTATGCGATGGAATACTTCCATCTCTTAACCACTCTGTTCTAGCTATTTCATTTCCACCAAGTCTTCCACTCACAGAAACTTTTATTCCTTTTGCTCCAAGTCTAATACATGATTGCATTGCTCTTTTCATGGCTCTTCTATAAGAAATTCTTTTAACAAGCTGCTGAGCTATGTTTTCAGCTACTAAATAAGCATTAGTTTCAGGTTTTTTAACTTCTTTAATATTTAGATTAACTTCATTTGATGTGAATTTTGAAAGATTATTTTTAATTTTGTCTATATCACTTCCTTTTTTTCCAATAACAAATCCAGGTCTAGAAGTATAGATTGTAACATAACATTTATTAGATGTTCTTTCGATCATTACCTTAGATACACCAGAATTGATCACATTTTTCTTGATATATTCCCTAATTTTAAAATCTTCGATTAGGTAGTTTCCAAAATCTTTTTTCTTAGCATACCATACAGAGTCCCATCCTCTGTTGACACCCAATCTAAAACCTACAGGATTAACTTTTTGCCCCATGCTTCTCCATTTGTTTTGCTTCTGATAAAATTATTGTAACAGTTGACCAAGGTTTTAATATTGGTGCCGCTCTTCCTTTGGCTCTTGGTCTAAATCTTTTCATAACTATTTTTTTTCCACAATATGCCTCTTTAACTATTAATTTATCAATATCGTATTGAAAATTATTTTCAGCATTGGCTACTGCTGAACTGATAGTTTTTCTAACATCTCTAGTAACTCTTTTTTCTGAAAACTGTAAATCTCTAATTGCAACATCAACTTTTTTACCAACGATACTTCTAAGTATTGGATTTAACTTTCTAACACTTGATCTAATACCGTTGTTAACAGACTTTACTGTTTTATCGTTAGTTTTATCAATTTTCTTTTTTTTACCCATAATTATTTCTTCTCTGCTGTTGCTGGTTTGGCTTTTTTGTCAGCTGGTGTATGACCAAAGAACGTTCTAGTTGGCGCAAACTCACCTAGTTTATGTCCAACCATATCCTCTGAAACAGTTATTGGTATAAATTTTTTGCCATTATAAATTTGGAAACTGACACCTACAAAATCAGGTAAAATTGTAGATTTTCTTGACCAAGTTTTAATAGGAATTTTCTTTGGATCGTCTTTATACTTGTCCACTTTCTTCATCAAGCTTTCTTCTACAAACGGTCCTTTCCAAACTGCTCTAGCCATTACTTAGTATCCTTCCTCTTATTTCTTCTCTTAACTATAAATTTATCTGTTCTCTTATTATCTCGGGTTTTTAAACCTTTAGCAGATTGTCCTGTAGGTGAGACTGGATGTCTTCCTCCAGCAGATTTTCCTTCACCACCTCCATGTGGGTGATCAACTGGGTTTTTAACAACACCTCTAGTATGAGGTCTTCTACCCAACCATCTTGATCTACCTGCTTTTCCTATTTTGATATTTTTTTGATCTGGATTACTTAAAATTCCAATTGTAGCTAAAGCTCTTGAATCTATTTTTCTCACTTCACCTGAGGCTAATTTTATTAAACTATAGTTTCCATCTAGACCACTAATAGTAACTGATGAACCAGCTGCTCTAGCAATTTTTCCACCACCACCTGGCTGTATCTCAACATTATGTATATTGATACCCACTGGAATATCTTGCAATGGCATACAATTACCTACTTTAATTTCTTTTTTAGAACCGCTTTCAACTTTATCTCCAACTTTAATTTTTTGTGGTGCTAAGAAGTATGCATGCGTATTATCCTCAAATTTAACCAACATGATGTAACATGACCTATTTGGATCGTACTCTATTCTTTCAACTGTAGCTTCCATGTCGAATTTTTTTCTATAAAAATCAACATGTCTGTACATTTTTTTATGTCCACCGGCTCTATTAATAGAGGTAATATGACCATTGTTATTTCTACCTTTCATGGCATTTTTTGGAGAGACCAATGACTTAAATGGTTTACCTTTCCATAAGCCAGTTCTATCAACTAAAATAGTGCCTCTTGTAGATTTTGTGTATGGTTTAAAAGTTTTTAATGCCATTTATTAAATTCCTGTTGTTAGATCAATACTTTGACCTTTTTTTAAAGTTATAATTGCTTTTTTATAACCAGATACTTTTACTTTTCTACCTCTGGTAACTTTTGTTCTGTTTTGTTTGTTTATAATATTTATCTTAGTCACATTAACTTTAAATATTTTTTCTATATTCTTTTTTAAATTTTTCTTATTTGCTCCATCCGGAACTTTAAAAACAATTTTATTTAGTTCAGATAAATTAGTAGATTTCTCAGTAACTACTGGAGAAAGAATTTTGTCGTATAAGTGAATTTTTTCCATTTTATGAATATCTCTTTTCTAGTTCTTTTACGGAGCTTTCTGTGAATACTATTTTTTTAAATTTAATAATGTCGTAAGCACTGAAATGATTTACATCTGTAACTTTAACATTTGGAATATTTCTTACTGATTTTTCAATTTTTTCTTTTGAATTTTTATCTAGAATTATTAGTGAATTTGTAATTTCAAGTTTATTAATAATTGAGTTCATCTCTTTAGTTTTTTTAATTTCTGAACTAAAGTCATTTAAGATTAATAAGTTTTTATTATTATTTTTTTCTGTAATTAGTGACGCTACGCTTTGTTTTTTTTCAGTTTTGTTTAATTTTCTTTTTTTATAAGCTAATTCTCCTTTTGGTCCATGAGCTATACCACCACCTACGAAAATAGGAGCTTTTCTACTTGCATGCCTTGCACCACCTGTTCCCTTTTGAGCATATATTTTTGATGTTGGGCCACTAACTTCATTTTGTTGTTTGGTTTTTGCGTGTCTTCCTTTGTAATTAGCATTCGTTTTGTAAAGAACAGCACTTACCAACTTGTGGTTAATTTTTGCTGAAAAAATATTATCTAAAACTTCAATACTATCTTTTTTTCCGTCTATGCTAATTTTATCTAATTTCATTATTTTTTCTTTTTCTCAGGTGTTTTTTTTGCTTCTTCAGCAGCTGCTTGTTTCTCACCAATTGTCATTTTGCTTATATTTTTTACTGATTTTTTAACCATTACTTCAGAATTTTTTGAACCAGGTATTGATCCTCTTAAGTAAAGAAGTTCGTTTTCTAAGTCAGTTTTTATTATTTCAATATTTTGCATTGTTCTTAGCTTGTCACCCATATGACCAGCCATTTTTTTTCCTTTAAAAACTTTTCCTGGATCTTGACTATGTCCTGTTGAACCATGTGCTCTGTGAGATATAGAAACACCATGACTGGCTCTTAAACCACCAAAATTATGTCTCTTCATAGCACCTGCAAAACCTTTACCAATTGTTTTTGATCTTGTGTCTACAAATTTAATGTCTTTGAATATTTCTAAACCAAACTCGTTTCCTTCTTTGTAAAGAGATGTGTCGTTTACTCTAAATTCTTTTAATTTTTTCTTAGCTTCAGTATTTTTTTTAGCAAAAACACCTTTCATAGCTTTTGTTAATTTTGAATTTTTAATTTTCCCATATCCAAGCTGAACAGCCTTGTACCCTCTTTTTTCTTCTTCAATAACCTGAATAACTCTAGCTTTTTCAACCTTAAGCACAGTAACAGGAACTAATTGACCAGATTTATAGAATTCTCTCGTCATACCTATTTTCTTCCCTAATAAAGCTATCTCACTCATAATTAAATTTTTATCTCCACATCTACACCAGATGCTAAATCAAGTTTCATTAATGCTTCTACAGTTTGTGGAGTTGGTTCAATAATATCGATTAATCTTTTATGTGTTCTTGATTCAAATTGCTCTCTACTTTTCTTATCTATGTGAGGTGATCTTAATACTGTGTATCTTTCAATTCTTGTAGGTAATGGAATTGGTCCTCTGATTGTGGCTCCAGTTCTTTTTACTGTATTCACAATCTCTTCAGTTGAAGCATCTAAAACTTTGTTATCATATGCCCTTAATTTAATTCTAATATTCTGTTTTTCCATTATTAACCTGCAATCTTCTTAGTTACTTCGTCTTGAACATTTTGAGGAACTTTTGAATAATGATCAAAAAACATTGAATATTGTGCTCTACCTTGAGACATTGATCTTAAATTATTTATATAACCAAACATATTTGCTAAAGGAACCATTGCTGTAATTACAGTTGCATTACCTCGTTGTTCTTGAGTGCTTATTTGACCTCTTCTGCTGTTTAAGTCACCTATAACATCACCCATGTAATCTTCAGGTGTTACTACTTCAACTCTCATTACAGGTTCTAATAATTTTAATCCACCTTTTGTACATGCTTCTTTAAAGCAAGCTCTGCTTGCTAATTCAAACGCTAAAACACTTGAGTCAACATCGTGATGTAAACCATCTAAGATCGTTACTTTATAATCAATCATTGGAAAACCAGCTAAAATTCCAGTATCTGAAACTGTTTCTATGCCTTTTTCAACGCCAGGAATAAATTCTTTTGGAATTGCACCACCTTTAATTTTGCTCTCAACATCTCGACCTTTACCTGGTTCTTGAGGTTCTACTAAAAGTTTTACTTTTGCAAATTGACCAGCACCACCACTTTGTTTTTTGTGAGTATATTCAACCTCTGAAGCAGCTTCTATAGTTTCTCTATAAGCAACTTGAGGAGCTCCAACGTTTGCCTCTACTTTAAATTCTCTTTTCATTCTATCTACAATAATATCAAGGTGTAATTCGCCCATACCTTTAATAATTGTTTGTCCAGACTCCTCGTCTGATGTAACTCTAAATGAAGGATCTTCTTTAGCCAACCTACCTAAAGCTTCACCCATTTTTTCTTGGTCCGCTTTTGTTTTTGGTTCTACTGCAATTTCAATTACTGGATCAGGGAATTCCATTGGTTCGAGAAGAACAGAATTTTCTTTGTCACATAAAGTGTGTCCTGTAATAGTATTTTTTAATCCAGCTAATGCTACTATGTCGCCTGCATTGGCTTCTTTAATATCTTCTCGAGAGTTTGCATGCATTAGAAGCATTCTTCCAACTCTTTCTTCTTTCTCTTTAGAGGAATTGAATACTGCCGTACCAGTTTTAATGGTACCTGAATAGATTCTAATAAAAGTTAATGACCCAACAAATGGATCGTTAGCAACTTTAAAAGCTAGAGCAGAGAATGGAACACTGTCTTCAAATTTCATTTCCATTTCATCTTCACTACCTAATTTAGTTCCTTTGATAGAACCAATATCCACTGGAC
>NZ_CVSB01000063.1 GCF_001179845.1 Candidatus Pelagibacter communis
TTTAGTTTTAAAAAATTTGTTAGATAATAATTATATAACTTCAGAATGGTTTGAAAAACTTACAAAAAAGGAAATAATTTTAAAAAAAAATAAAAAAATTTATTTAGAAGATGCTCAATATTTTATTGAAGATGTGAGAAAGAGCGTAATTGAAACTTTGAGCTATGATAAAGTTTACAAACAAGGTTTTAATATCAATACTCCAATAGATTTAAATTTACAAACAATTGCAACAAAATCACTTAGAGATGGATTAATAGCATATGATAAAAGAAAGGGATGGAGAGGACCACTTACTAACAAGAATTATAATTCAGAATGGAAAAAAGATTTAGAAAAATATAAATTAGAAAATTCAATTAATTGGAAATTAGCAATAGTCAAAAAGATAAATAAATTTTCGGCAGAAATAGAAACAGAAGATAATATCAAAGGTGTTATTGAATATCAGAGTATTTCTTGGACAAAAAAAGAATTTAATAAATTATTAAAACCTGGTGATATTATTTATGTTAAAAATCTTAAAGATAATATTTTTAACTTAAAACAATTACCAAAAGTAAATGGTGGAATTGTTGTGATGGATCCATTTACTGGAAGAGTTTTAGCGCTAAGCGGTGGTTTTAGTTTTAAACAAAGTGAATTTAACAGAGCAACTCAAGCTAAAAGACAACCTGGATCAGCTTTTAAACCATTTGTTTATGCATTAGCCTTAGAGAATGAATTTACACCAACATCATTAGTTCTAGATGCACCGCTGGTTTTAGACCAAGGAGATGATTTAAAAATGTGGAAACCAGAAAATTATGGAAAAAAATTTTATGGACCTTCGACTTTAAGGGTTGGTTTGGAGAAATCTAGAAATTTAATGACAGTAAGAATTGCCCAAAATCTTGGGGTAAAGAAAATAGTTGATTTTTCAAAAGCATTAAAAATTTATGATAATCCAGAAGAACTTTTATCCATATCTTTAGGATCTGCTGAAACAACTTTGTTAAAACTTACATCTGCTTATTCAGTTTTTGTTAATGGAGGAAAACTTGTTGAACCAATACTGATAGATAGAATTCAGGACAGCGAAGGAAGTACTATTTTTAATAATGATAAAAGAAAATGTATTAATTGTGATCAAATTTCTTATTTAACCAACGATTATCCAGAGATTAAAAATAACTATAAGCAAATTTTTTCTCCAGAAACAGCTTTTCAAATGACATCAATCTTAGAAGGAGTTGTTCAAAGAGGTACAGCTAAAAAACTAAAAGACTTAAATTTAAATATTGCAGGTAAAACTGGAACAACAAATAAAAATACAGATACTTGGTTTATAGGTTTTACCTCAAATGTACTAGTTGGTGTTTATGTTGGTTCAGATAATCCAACTCCATTAGGAAAATATGAAACGGGATCTAAAACGGCTTTGCCAATATTCAAAAGTTTTATTAGTGATTCTATTAACAAAAATGATGCAAGACCATTTAAGGCTGCTAAAGGTACAGTGATGATGGTTGTTGACCCTTTAACAGGTCAAAAAGCAAAATTTAACTCAAAGAATACTATTATTGAGGTTTTTAAAAAAAAAAATGTGGTTGATGGAAAAGTACTTTATACAAATTCAGATAGATTAGATTCAAATAATATATTAAAGTTTTATTAATGCATAATAATTTTCAAAATTTAAAAGAAGAGATTGAAAAGATAAATCAAAAAATACAGGAGTATCTTTGAAAAAAACAATATCCATTCAAAGCTACAATCTTTAAACTCACAAATGCTGAGTGCCGATTTTTGGCAAGATAAAAATAATTCTCAAAGAGTAATCAAAGAAAAGAAATTTTATGAAGATTTAACTAATTCTTTAAATAATAATGTCGAAAAACTAAAAGATTTAGATGATTTGAGTCAACTGGCATATGAAGAAGAGAATTTACAAGTTCAAAATGAAGTTTTACAAAATATAAAAGATTTAAGAAATGAAGTTAAAAAAAATGAAATTAAATGTTTTTTATCTAATGAAGCAGACCCTTTAAATTGTTATATAGAAATACATGCTGGTGCTGGAGGTACAGAAAGTCAAGATTGGGCTGATATGCTTAGAAGGATGTACTTAAAATGGTCTGATAAAAAAAATTTTAAATCAAGTTTAATAAGTGAGCATAAAGGAGATGAAGCTGGAATTAAATCTGCGACGATCAAAATAGATGGGGATTATGTTTTTGGATGGTTAAAAAAAGAGTCAGGAATACATAGATTGGTTAGGATTTCTCCATTTGATTCTGGAGCAAGAAGACATACAAGTTTTGCAAGTGTTTGGATTTATCCAGTTGTAGATGAAAATATAAATATAGAAATTTTAGAAAAAGATTTAAGAATAGACACTTATCGTTCCAGTGGAGCAGGCGGCCAGCATGTTAATACTACTGATAGCGCAGTTAGAATAACACACATTCCTTCAAAAATTGTTGTTCAATGTCAAAATGAAAGATCTCAACATAAGAACAAAGAAACATGCATGAACATGTTGAAAGCAAGGTTATATGATTATGAAATTAAAAAAAGGGAGGAAGAAAATCAAAATGTTGAAAGTTCCAAATCAGAAATAGGTTGGGGCCATCAAATTAGATCTTATGTTCTTCAACCTTACAGACTTGTAAAAGATAATAGAACTAGTTTTGAAAGCACTAGTCCAGATAAAGTATTAGATGGCGATCTTGATGAATTTTTGGAACAATCACTTTATAAATTAAATGAAAAATAATATTTTAAAATATTTTAGTCTGCTTCTGTCAGTCTTAGTTATTTTGACAGTTTATCTCACCACTATAGGTATAGAGACAGATAAATTTAATGATCAAATTAAAAAGAGAATTTTACTAATAAATAAAAAGATAGATATAGATTTAAAAAAAATTAAATTAACTCTAGATCCTTTTAAATTAAAAATTTATGCAAAAACAATTGGTGCCACAGTATATTTTGCAAAAAGACCTCTACAATTAGAAAGTATTAAAACGCAAGTTTCACTTAGTTCTTTAATTAAAAATGAAATTTCATCATCAAATATAGAGGTAAAAACTAAGTCTATATTATTAGATGATTTAATTAAATTTATTCGGACCATAAATAATAAACCTCAATTATTTATATTAGAAAAAATTGTAAATAAAGGTCATGTAATTATAGATCTGAGTTTGAATATCGATGAAAATGGTAAACTTAAAAATGATTTTATCATTGAAGGTTTGATAAAAGATGCAAGTATTAATTTTTTAAATAAGGCAAATTTTAAGAATATAAATTTTAATTTCAATTTTCGAAAAGATAATTATTTTTTTAATGAACTAAATTTTAAAGTGGAAGAAGTGAAATTTCTTTCAAAAAAACTTAATGTAAAAAAGAAAAAAAATAGTTTTTTAGTTGATGCTATTATTGAAAACGATCAATCAAGTTTAAATTCAAATATATTAAAATTATTAAATTTTAGTTTTGAAAATATAATTATTGATGATGCTAAATTTAAAACAAATAATGAATTTTCTTTGGAAATAGATGAAAAATTCAAAGTTAAAAATATTATATTGAGTTCTGATATAAATATTACTCAAATAAAATATAAAAAATTAAAAATAATTAATAATTATTTTCCAGAAGTTGACGACTTAATTTTACTTGACAATCATAAATTAAATTTAAATTACAAGGATAACAATTTATCAATTAATGGTAAGGGGCAAATACAGTTAAATACTGATGAAGTAGATGAAATTAAATATTTAATAAGTAAAAAAGATAAGGATTTAATTATAGAATCAGATTTATTTTTAAAAAATATAGTTTTAGAACAACAGGATTTTTTAAAAATCTTTTTCCCTCAAACTAATAGAAATATTAATTTTAATAATCAAAAATTAAAAGTTAATTATAAAAACAATAATCTAACTTTTTCAGGTTCCGGAAAATTTAAAATCGATAAAGATTTTGAAGAAATTGATTATTTTATTGAGAAAAAAGAAAATAAAATAAGTTTTAATACTAATTTAAACGTAAAAAGTACATTATTTAAAATTGATAAAATAAACTTTAAAAAAAAAGATAATAGTCAAATGTATCTTCAAATTAATGGAGAACTAAAAAATAATAAAAAAATGAATATAAATAACTTTATTATTTATGAAGAAAAAAATAACATTAAAATTAAGAATTTATCTCTTAACGATTCTAATCAAATAATGAAAATTGATCAGGCAAATTTCAATTATGTAGATACAGAAAATAAAAAAAATAATTACAACATAAAAAAAGTAGAGGGCCAAAAATACTTAATTGATGGCACTTCATTTAATGCAAATTCTTTAATTTCGAATTTATTAGATGCCGATGAAAAAAAAGAAAACAGTCTTTTTGAAAATAATATAAGCCTGGACCTAAACTTTGATGAAGTTTACTTTGATAAAATATACTTTGTTAAGGATTTAAAAGGGAAGATTAATATTATTAATAACAAATTAGAAGAAGCAGATATTTTAGCCTTTTATAACAATTCACAAAATATAAAATTTACAATTAAAACAAATGATCGAGGTGAAAAAATTACAACTCTTTTTTCATCTAAGGCAAAACCACTAGTAGATAAATACAAATTCATTAAAGGTTTTGAAGATGGTAATGAAGGATATTTAGATTTCTCCTCTCTAAAAAAAGACGGAATTTCAACTTCCAAGTTGGTTATAGATAATTTTAAAGTTAAAGAAATTCCTGCATTAGCAAAGTTGTTAGCACTTGCATCTCTTCAAGGATTAGCAGACTTACTTACAGGAGAAGGGATTAGATTTACAGATTTTGAGATGAATTTTACAAATCAAGATGAACTTATGAAAATTCAAGAGTTATACGCAATTGGCCCAGCAATATCTATTTTATTGGAAGGATACATTCAGGAAGATAAATTAATAAGTTTGAGAGGAACTTTAGTTCCAGCGACAACAATTAACAGGTCTATTGCTTCAATACCTTTGCTTGGAGATCTATTGATTGGAAAGAAAGTGGGCGATGGTGTTTTTGGAGTCAGCTTTAAAATTAAAGGTCCTCCTAAAGATTTAGAAACTACTGTAAATCCAATAAAAACTTTAACACCTAGGTTTATTACTAGAACTTTAGAAAAAATTAAAAAAAATTAATTTAACTCTATTTTAATATGTCTTTTTTTTCCGAGTGAAAGTTTAAGATAATTATCTTTAAATAAATTTTTATTGATTTCGAATTTTTCATCTGAAATAACGTCATCATTTATTTTTACCGCATTCCCTTTTATAAGTCTTCTAATTTCACTTTTCGAGTTTTCTAGTTTAGATAATAAAACAAGCTCTACTATATTTATTTTTTCTTCTATTTTATCTGATTGGATATTAACTTTAGGTAAGTTCGAACCCAGAGCGTTTCCAGAAAATGCTTCTTTTGCTGCTTGCTCAGAATTTTTAGCTGCTTCCTTTCCATGCAACATTTCTGTGGTTTTATTAGCAAGTAGTATTTTTAATTCATTTATATCTTTATCTTTAATTGTTTCTATTTCCTTAATTTCAATTTCAGTAAACATTTTTAAAAATTTAATTACATCTCTATCATCTACGTTTCTCCAAAATTGCCAATAATCATAAGCTGATAAGTATTTTTCATCTAACCAAATAGCCCCACTTTCAGTTTTTCCCATTTTAGCACCAGTTGCAAGTGTAATTAGTGGAGTTGTTAAACCAAAGGCTTGGTTATTAGAATATCTTTTAATAAGCTCAACACCATTAACAATGTTTCCCCATTGATCTGAACCTCCCATTTGCAAGAGACAATTTTCTTTCTTATTTAATTCAAGAAAATCGTATGCTTGTAAAATCATGTAATTAAACTCCATGTAGCTTAGAGACTGCTCTCTATCTAATCTAAGTTTTACACTATCAAATGTTAACATTCTATTTATCGTGAAATGTTTTCCTATATCTCTTAAAAAAGAAATATAATTTAAATCTTTAAGCCAAGTATGATTATTTACAAATATTGGTTTTGTATTTGGATCATTATTATCTAAAAATTTTTTTAAAATATTTTTAATATTTTTAATATTTTTCTCAATCTCCTCTTCGCTTAGTATTTTTCTAGTTTTGTCTTTACCAGACGGATCCCCAATTCTTGTAGTTCCTCCACCAAGTAAAACTATTGGTCGATGTCCATTTTTTTGTAGTAGTCGCAAACACATTATTTGCAATAAGCTACCCACATGTAAGCTTTCAGCTGTACAATCAAACCCTATGTAACCTTTAATCTTTTCTTGATCTAATTGTTTAGATAATTCATCTTCACTTGTACATTGATAGAAAAAACCTCTATCTTTAAATTCTTTTAAAAATTTATTCATAAGTTTATAGTTACAATATACAAATTTTTTTTAAAAAACATATCAATGAAAAAAAAATTATATACTGCAATTGGACTAATGAGCGGAACATCTATGGATGGTATTGATTTATCTATAATTAGCTCAGATGGATACGATGAATTTTCAAATATTTTAGATGATTATTATGAGTATGATAAAAATATTCAGGATCAGTTAGTTCGATTAAGAGATTTAGTCTTAACAAAGAAAGATCTTTTACAAAATTCAGAAAAATTAAGAGAATTAGAGCGTAATTTAACTCTTTTTCACGCTGATGCAGTTAATCAATCATTAAAAAAATATAGAGATCCCATTGATTTGATAGGTTTTCATGGTCAAACAATTTTTCATAACCCAAAGGAAAAAATTACCAATCAATTAGGAGATGGGAAATTGTTATCTCAAATGGTCAAAAAAAAAGTCATATATGATTTTAGACAAGCAGATATTCAAAATAATGGACAAGGTGCACCTTTGACTCCAATTTTTCATCACATTTTATCAAAAAAAATTAATAAAAATTTTAATATTAAATTTCCAATAGGTTTCTTGAATATTGGCGGTATCGCAAATGTTACAAAAGTTAAAAATGACTCTGATAATTTTCAAAATAATCTTTCTGCTTTTGATATAGGCCCTGGTAATTGTTTAATTGATGAATGGGTAAGAAAGAATTCAAATAAAAAATTTGATAAAAATGGTGAAATAGCCAATTCAGGGAGAGTTGATCAATTAATTCTTAATCAGGCAATAGATAATTTTAAAATAAATTCTTACTCCCACTCATTGGATATTAAAAATTTTGATATATCCTTTGCAAGAGGCTTATCTTTAGAAGAAGGTTGTGCTACTATAACAGACTTTACAGCATATTTAATTGCAGAAGGGTTAAAATATATTAGTAAAGAAAATAGTATTACATTTTTACTCTGTGGTGGTGGTAGAAAAAATAACAATCTAATTAATCGTATAAAAAATTACATATCAAATGAAAATTATATTAATTTGGAAAGTATAGATAATTATAATTTAAATGGTGATTATATTGAATCCCAGGCATTTGGATTTTTAGCTATAAGGTCTTTTTTGAATTTACCAATTTCTTTTAGCGCAACAACTGGTTGTAAAGAATTTACGGTAGGTGGAAAACTGGTCGAAAATTTTTAATATAGTGCTGTTTCTTTTTTTATATATTTATCAAGATGTTTAATTAAAGAATCGCTTGTTTTTGAAAAAAAGTGGTTAGCCTCTGATATTGCATTAAATTCTACTTTAATACCTTTTTGTGCACTTAATCTTTTATCAAGTTCAGTAATATATTCTACTGGTACCAATTCATCTTTTTTACCGTAAGCAACCAAGCCTGAAGTTGGACATGGAGATAAAAAAGAAAAATCATAAACATTTGGTTGAGGTGAAATTGCTATAAATCTGTTTATTTCTGGTCTTCTCATTAATAATTGCATTGCAATCAAAGATCCAAATGAAAATCCTGAAACCCAACATTGTGAATTGTCAAAATTTTCTCTTTCTAACCAATCTAAAGCAGCTGCTGCATCTGCAAGTTCGCCTTGACCATTATCAAATTCTCCATCACTTTTACCAACACCTCTGAAATTTACTCTGCAAACCGAAAAATCATTATCCATAAATGTATGAAAAGTATCTACTACTACTTTATTATTCATAGTTCCTCCATATTGAGGATGGGGCTGTAACACTAAAGCAATCGGTGAAGTATTTTTTTTACTTTTATAATATTTAGCCTCAAGTCTTCCTGCAGGACCAGGTATAAATATTTCTAAAATTTTATTATCCATATGCGATATTGATTATTATTCTCAAAAAAAATGTACGTTTATCATAAGTCAGCGACAATATGTTAGTTTTTTTTTATACTCTAAACTTGACCATTTTAGTCAAGTATGTATAAAAACCCACAATTTAAGGGTAAAAAATGAAACTTACATCAAAAGGTAGATATGCTGTCATGGCATTAGTCGATTTAGCCAGGTTTGATAATATCAATCCTGTATCACTGAGAGACATATCATTAAGACAAGGTATATCTTTAGATTATCTAGAACAAATTTTTTCTAAATTAAAAAAAAACGAAATTGTTAAAAGCATTAGAGGAACGCAAGGAGGGTACGTACTTAATAAAAATCCAAATGATATAAAATTAACAAATATCTTTCATGCAGTTGATGAAAAAGTAAAAACTGTTCAATGTAAAAAAGAATCTAAAAAAGGATGCAACGGCAAAGCTACAAAGTGCATTACTCATAATTTATGGGACGAGTTAGAGATACACATAAATACATTCTTTGAAAATAAAAGCCTAAAAGATTTACTAAATAACAATAAAGAAACAAGAGTTTAGAATGGACAACAGACAAAAAGAAATAAATAATTTAAAAGACTATAAATATGGTTTTTCAACGGATATAGAAAATATTCAAGCTCCAAAAGGTTTGAATGAAGATGTTATTAAATTTATTTCAAATATAAAAAAAGAACCTGCATGGATGCTTGAATTCAGACTCAAAGCTTTTGAGAGATTTAAGGTATTAAAAGAACCGGATTGGCAGAAACCTAAATTTCCAAAAATTGATTATCAAGATTTATATTATTACTCTGCTCCTAAAAGCATGAAAGATAAGCCAAAAAGTTTAGATGAACTGGATCCTAAACTTTTAGAAACTTATAAAAAACTTGGAATTCCTTTGCAAGAGCAAGCGAGATTAAATGGAATAGCTGTTGATGCTGTATTTGATTCAGTTTCTGTAGCTACTACCTTTAAAGATGAATTAACTAAACAAGGAATAATATTTTGCCCTATATCAGAGGCAATTCAAAATCACCCTGAATTAGTCAAAAAATATTTAGGATCTGTAATTCCAACAAGTGATCATTTTTTTGCAACATTAAATTCAGCAGTTTTTACAGATGGTTCATTTGTATACATTCCAGAAGGTGTTAGATGTCCAATGGAACTATCAACTTATTTTAGAATTAATGCATCTAATACAGGTCAATTTGAAAGAACTTTAATTATTGCAGATAAAGGAAGTTATGTAAGTTACTTAGAAGGATGTACAGCTCCAATGAGAGATGAAAATCAATTACATGCTGCTAATGTAGAACTAATTGCACTTGATGATGCGGAAATAAAATATTCAACTGTTCAAAATTGGTATCCAGGTGATCAAGATGGCAAAGGTGGAATTTATAATTTTGTAACAAAAAGAGGTTTATGCAAGGGAAAAAATTCAAAAATTTCATGGACACAAGTTGAAACAGGTTCTGCAATTACCTGGAAGTATCCTAGTTGTATTCTTAAAGGAGATAACTCTGTTGGCGAGTTCTATTCAATAGCTATTACTAACAATCATCAAAAAGCAGATACAGGTACTAAAATGATCCATCTAGGTAAAAATACTAAAAGTAAAATAATTTCTAAAGGAATATCAGCAGGTAGTTCAGATATGACATATAGAGGTTTAGTTGATATTTCATCAAAAGCTAAAAATTCAACTAATTATACTCAGTGCGACTCTTTATTAATGGGTAACAGATGTGGAGCTCACACTGTTCCTTATATAAAAAATAAAAATTCTGAGTCCAATATTGCTCATGAGGCAACCACATCCAAGATTAGTGAAGAGCAGCTACATTATTGTCAACAAAGAGGATTAAATCCAGAGGAAGCTGTTGGCTTAATTGTTAACGGTTTTTGTAAGGAAGTATTGCAACAATTACCTATGGAATTTGCTGTAGAAGCGCAAAAACTTGTAGGTATCAGTCTGGAAGGAAGTGTTGGTTAATATGCTTAAAATAAACAATTTAAATGCAACCATCGATAAAAAGTCTATTTTAAACGGACTATCCTTAAATATAAATCCCGGTGAGGTTCATGCAATTATGGGCCCTAATGGATCTGGAAAAAGTACTTTGTCCAATATTTTATCAGGAAAAAAGGGATATGAAGTTTCCGGGGAAGTTCTTTTTGAAGAAAAAGATTTATTTGAACTTGAAACAGAGGAAAGAGCACACAAGGGTATATTTTTAGCTTTTCAATATCCTTTAGAAATTCCAGGTGTAAATACAAATATATTTTTAAAAACTTCTTTAAATGCTGTTAGAAAAGCTAGGGGTGAGAAAGAGCTCGATGCTATTGAGTTTCTAAAATTGGTAAAAGAAAAGTCTAAAGAATTAAAATTTGATGAGGAAAAATTAAACAGACAATTAAATGTTGGTTTTTCTGGAGGTGAAAAAAAGAAAAATGAAATTTTACAGATGTCGTTGCTAGCTCCAAAACTTTCAATCCTAGATGAGACTGATTCTGGTTTAGATATTGATGCTTTAAAAATTGTTGCAGATGGAGTTAATACATTAAGAGATAAAAATAATTCATTTCTAATTATTACACACTACCAAAGATTACTTGATTATATAAAACCTGACTTTGTTCATGTTTTGATGAATGGAAAAATTGTAAAATCTGGTGGTCCAGATTTAGCACTAGAGTTAGAAAAAAAAGGATATGAAAATTTTAATTAAATGAAAGAACAATTACAAAAAGATTTTGATAATAGTATAAAAAATTTAAGTTTATCTCAAAAAGATATGGAAATAAAAAAATTTTGTTTAGATAATTTTATAGACAAAGGTTTTCCAAATAAAAAAGAAGAAGATTGGAAATTTTCAGATCTTAATCAAATAATAAAAAATAATATTGGAGAACTTAGTTTTTATAATGATCAAGCTTCTACTAATAAAGTTGATACCTCTGTATTTGTAGATGGATTAGAGCACAATAAAATAGTTTTTATAAATGGTAGAATTGAAAAAATTGATTTTGAATATGAAAAAAAAGATCAAATAGAAATAATTGGTCAATCAGAAACTATAAATGAATTTAAAAATAGCAATTCATTATCTGACTTAAATAATGCCTTTACTAATAAATGTTTTAAAATATTGGTAAAAAAAGGTTATCAGTTAGCAAAACCTCTTATTATCTATCATACAACAAATTCAAAAATTTGGTCTAAAAACATTAATTTACGACTTAATTTTGAACTAGATAAAGATAGTTCATTAAGATTAATCGATTTGTTTAATGATACATCTGAAAAGAATTTTTTAAATATATTTTATAACTTTGAATTAAAA
Source organism: Candidatus Pelagibacter communis (assembly GCF_001179845.1). Taxonomy (GTDB): domain Bacteria; phylum Pseudomonadota; class Alphaproteobacteria; order Pelagibacterales; family Pelagibacteraceae; genus Pelagibacter; species Pelagibacter ubique_Q. The sequence goes on from NZ_CVSB01000063.1 coordinate 11,603, forward strand.
GAAAATGCAGTTTTAAAAAATTATAAAGTAGATAAATTTGAGAATAAAAACATTAAATATTCTTTTAACAATATTGATCAAGATAAGAACAGTATTTCTGAAACATTTATTTTATCCTCTGGATCAAATTTTTCTAAAAATGAGATAAATTGTAATTTAAATGGAGTTTATGCATCAGCTTTTGTAAATGGTGTTTTTTCATTGAATAATGATAAACATCACGAAATCAGATCAATTATAAATCATCTAACTGAAAATACAAAAAGTTATCAACTAATTAAAAGTGTTTTAGATGAAAGTTCTAAAGCAGTTTATCAAGGAAAAATATTTGTAAATTCGGACGCCCAGAAAACTGATGGATATCAATTAAGTAAAGCAATATTACTGAATAAAGAGTCAGAGTTTAATGCCAAGCCTGAATTAGAAATTTATGCTGATGACGTTAAATGTTCGCATGGTTCAGCTTCAGGAAGTTTAAATGGAGATTCTATATTTTATTTAATGTCTAGAGGTTTGAGTTATCAGCAATCAAGAGAGCTATTAATCAATGGTTTTTTACTTGATGTTGTTGAAAAAATTACTGACCCAGAAATAAAAAATTTAATAAAAAATATGATTGGAATTAAAGAATGAATATTGATCAGATAAAAAAAGAATTTCCAATTTTTGATGAAAAAATCCAAAATAATGATCTAGTTTATTTAGATAGTGCGAATTCATCTCAAAAACCCAAGATAGTTGTGGATAGAATTAATGAATTTTATACCAAACAATTTTCAAATGTTGGTAGAAGTGTTCATTATCTTGCTGTTGCAGCTACTAATTTGTATGAAAATACAAGAACATCTGTTCAAAAATATATTAACGCTAAAGATAAAAATGAAATTGTCTTTACAAAAGGTGCTACCGAAGCATTAAATTTAGTTGCTAATACATTGGGTCAAAGCTACTTACAGGAAGGTGATGAAGTATTAATTACAGAGCTAGAACATCATTCAAATTATGTACCATGGCATTTCTTAAGGAAATCAAAAAATATAAAAATTAATTTTGCTGAAATAAATGAAGAGGGTGAAATCACCCTTGAGGAAATAGAAAAAAAAATAACTCCAAAAACAAAATTAATTTCTATTACTCATCTGTCGAATGTAACAGGTGCAATTTTACCCGTAAAAGAAATTACCCAGCTTGCACATTCAAAAGGAATAATTGTTGTAGTCGATGGATGTCAGGGAGCGCCACATTTAAAATTAGATATGCAAGATTTAGATTGTGATTTCTATGCAATTTCATGTCACAAAATGTATGGACCTACAGGTTTGGGAGTTCTTTACGGTAAGAAAAAATGGTTAGAAGAATTACCTCCATATCAAGGTGGTGGAGGAATGATAAATGAAGTTAAAAAAGATAGGATTTCCTATGGTGAATTGCCAAACAAATACGAGGCAGGAACTATGGCCACAGCACAAGTAATTGCTTTTGACCAATCAATAAAATTTTTAGAAAGCATTGGCATAGAAAATGTTATGAAACATGAAGCAGATCTAGTTGAATATGGACAAGAGTTATTACAAAAAAATAACTCAGTTAAACTTATTGGAAATCCAAAAAATAAAGGAGGGGTTTTATCATTCACTATAGAAGGAGTTCATCCTCATGATATTGCAACCATCTTGGATGAAGACGGGGTTGCAATAAGAGCAGGACATCATTGTTGTCAAATTCTTCATGACAAATTAAATATCCCAGCTAGTGCTAGAGCATCAGTTGGTATTTATAATACAAAAGAAGATTTAGATCAGCTAAACCAGTCAATAAATAACTGTAAAAAAATATTTAATTTATAATGAATTTAAAAGAGTTATATCAAGAAATTATATTAGAACACGGTAAGAATCCTAGAAATCTTAGAAAGACAGAAGGTTTTAATAAAGACGCCAAAGGTAATAATCCTCTTTGTGGTGATAATGTTCATGTTTACTTAAAACTAAATGGACAAAAAATTGTAGAAGATGCATCCTTCGAAGGGAGTGGTTGTGCGATTTCAATGGCTTCAGCCTCTATAATGACAGATTTAATTAAAGGAAAAAATGAGCATGAGGCTAAAGAGATAGTTGAGGATTTTTTGGGCATGATTAAGGAAAATCCTGAATTAAAATCTGAGTATTTGAGTGAAGATGAAAAAACTAAACTAATGTGTTTATCTGGTGTTAAGCAATATCCAATGAGAGTTAAATGTGCAACTTTATCTTGGCATACAATGGTTTCCGCTTTTGATGAAAAAACAGAAGAAGTAAAAACAGAGAATTAAATTATGACAAAAAAAGATGAAATAATTGAGGAAATAAGAAAAATTTATGACCCCGAGTTACCTGTAAATATCTACGAATTAGGTTTGATTTATGATATTAAAGTAAAAGATGAAAAGTTTGCTATTATCAAAATGACACTAACAACTCCAAACTGTCCAGTTGCGGAAAGTTTACCAAAAGAAGTTAAAGAGGGCGCAATGCAAGTTGAAGGTATAGAGGATGTAGATCTTGAATTAGTTTGGGATCCTCCCTGGAATAAAGATATGATGTCAGAGGCAGCAAAATTGGAATTGAATTTGTAATGAACCCAATAATTAAATTAAGTGATAACGCAGCTTTAAGAATAAAAGAGATAATGTCTAATGCTGAAAAAGATTCTATTGGTGTTAGAGTATCAGTGAAATCTGGTGGTTGTGCAGGGATGTCTTATGTAATGGAGTATACAAAAGAGTTAAATCCTAACGATGAAGTTATTGAGGATAAGGGTGTGAAAGTATTCGTAGATTCAGCTGCTATTATGTATCTTCTTGGCACTGAAATGGATTACAAAAAGGAAGAATTGTCCTCGTCATTTGTGTTTAATAATCCTAATGAAACTGAGCGTTGTGGCTGCGGAGAGTCCTTTAAAATATCATAAGTTGTATTATCCCACTAATTGCATATCTGTATTGCATTATATGCATATCTAGTATATAGATTCTTTATGAACAAATTTGAGTTTAAAAATCTTGTTAAAAACTTAAAAGACTCTTTAAAGGAGAAAACATTCTTTAAAGAACTACGTAAAGAAGTTGAAACTGGTGCGAACGGCACACAAGATTACGTAGTTAAAAAAGGTGTTAACAAAGATACAATTGCAACCACTAGACAGTAATAAAGTTTATTAGCTACTGTAATACATCTCAAACTCTACAGGATGAGGTGCATGTTCAAATTTGTGTATTTCTTCAAACTTCAGAGCAATATAAGCATCAATCTGATCGTCAGTAAAGACACCTCCCTGAGTTAAAAACTCTCTGTCTTTATCTAAACTTTCCATTGCTTCTCTTAAAGAACCACAAACTGTTGGAATGGCTTTAACTTCTTCAGGTGGTAATTCATATAAATCTTTATCAAAAGATTCACCTGGATGAATTTTATTTTTAATTCCATCAATTCCAGCCATTAACATAGCTGCGAAAGTTAAATATGGGTTTCCTGCAGCATCTGGAAATCTAATTTCACATCTAGCACCTTTTTTGCTTAATGTAATCGGTATTCTACAAGATGCAGATCTGTTTCTTGCTGAATATGCAAGAAGAACTGGTGCTTCAAAACCAGGTATTAATCTTTTGTAGCTGTTTGTTGTAGAGTTAGCAAAGGCATTAATTGCTTTAGCATGTTTAAGAATTCCACCAATATAATGCAAAGCAGTTTCACTCAAACCAGCATAAGCGTCTCCTGAAAATACCGGAGTATCACCTTTCCAAATAGATTGGTGAATGTGCATACCTGAACCATTATCACCAGCAACTGGTTTTGGCATAAAAGTTGCAGTTTTTCCAAATGAATGTGTAACCATTTGAACAACATATTTATATAATTGCACGTTATCAGCTTGGTTTACTAAAGTTCCAAAATACATTCCAAGCTCGTGCTGACTAGGAGCAACTTCATGGTGATGTTTTTCAACTTTAATACCAACTTCTTTCAAATTTTTAAGATACTCACCACGCATGTCTTGTTCACTATCAACTGGTGGTACTGGGAAATATCCTCCTTTAATTTGAGGTCTATGACCCATATTTCCATTTTCATATTCTTTACCTGAATTGTAAGGACCTTCTTTACTATCTAATTTAAATCCACACTCATTCATATCATTTTTGATTCTTACATCATCAAAAACAAAAAATTCTGGCTCAGGTCCAAAAAAAGCTTTATCACCTATACCTGAAGCTTTTAAATATTCTTCAGCTTTTTTAGCAACACCTCTTGGATCTCTTTCATAAGGATCTTTTTTAATTGCATCTAGAATGTCACAAAACAAAACCACAGTATTATGAGACGTAAAAGGATCCATGAACATTCTTGCAGTATCAGGTTTTAAAATCATGTCAGACTCATTAATTGCTTTCCAACCTGCAATTGACGAACCATCAAAAAAGACACCTTCATTCAACATATCTTCATCAACTATTGAAGCATCCATTGTTAAGTGTTGAAGTTTTCCTCTTGGATCAGTGAATCTTAGATCCACAAATTCTGCTTCTTTTTCTTTGATAAATTTTAATACGTTTGCTGCACTCATTTTGTCTCCTATGTAATTTTGTTTGGCCTAATTAGCAAAAAAATACCTAAAAATATTGCTTATTTAATAAATAACACCTATGCAATTTTCACATAAGTAGTGTAATTAGTCACTAAAATAATAAATATATTTAACTTGTGAATTCAATATTAAATAAAGAGCCGGTTTTAAGAGCAGAAAAATCACTAAAACAATTTAACCCAGATCTTAAAGTGATTGTTTTAGAGCAAACTGCCAGAACAGCTAACGATGCAGCTACAGCTTTAGGTTGCAAAGTAGGAGCCATTGTCAAAAGCTTACTTTTTAAAGCAGGGGATAGTTATGTTTTATGTTTAGTTTCTGGAGATAAGAGGTGTTCATTAAATAAATTAAAAAAAATTTTAGATGAAAAAGATGTTTCAATGGCGAACCCAGAGGATGTTAAAAAAATTACTGGATATACAATTGGTGGAGTATCTCCAACAGGACATTTAACAAAAATAAAAATTTTTATTGATGAAACTTTAAATAGATTTTCTTCTATTTTTGCAGCCGCAGGTCATCCTAATGCTATTTTCGAAATAAATTTTGAAAATTTGATTGCATTAACTTCTGGTGAGATAAAAGAGATAACAGAATGAGACAACCAAAATTAATTGATTATTTTTTATTAACAATATTGTCTCTTATATGGGCTTCTGCGTTTTTTAATATAAAAATAGCAACTTATTCTTTTGGTCCAGTTACAATTGCTTTCCTGAGGGTATTTTTTGGAGCAATTCCAGTTTTACTATTGTGTTATTTTAAAAATATTAAAGTTGAAGCTTTTTCTAAAGATTGGCATTGGTTTGCAATGATAGGGTTTATTAATTTAGTAGCTCCATTTTTCTTAATTGCTTATGGAGTTAAATCAGTTCAAAGTAACTTGGCAGCTATATTGATGTCAACTACTCCTTTAAGCTCCACAGTGCTAGCTCATTTTTATACAAAAAATGAAAAATTTAATTTAGTAAAAACTATTGGAATTTTAATTGGGTTTTCTGGAATAGTTTTTTTATTTTCTGACAATCTCTTAATAGATGAAAATAATTTTGTTTCAGCTTTATTAATATTACTTGGATCAACCTGTTATGTTATAGGCGGAGTATTAACATTAAAAATAAGTAAGAAAAAAAATGAAAATGTAACTGGATCTATTTTAATTTGGGCAATAATTATTTTGTTACCATTAACATTTTTAATTGAACAACCATTTGAAACTATGCCAAGAACAGATTCTTTGATATCGGCTATTTATTTAGGAATTGTTCCTACAGGTATTGCTTGGTTGTTACGTTTTAGAATTTTGACTACAAACGGACTAATTTTTCAATCTCAAGTTTCTTATTTGATACCAATTTTTGGAACTATTTTAGGTTACATATTTTTAAAAGAATTAATAACATTAAAAGTTTTAGTATCTTTAGTTGCTGTTTGTATAGGTATTTACTTTGTTAAAAGAGGTGGAAACAAACAAACTATTTAATTTTTGCCATTGCTTCTATATGTGATGGTCTAGTTTCACAACAACCACCAATAATAGTTGCCCCATGTTCTTTAAACTTCTTTGCAATTTCCTGAATTTTTTCTGGTGTAAAATCTTCACGGTGACCTAAAAACTCATTGGGATTTCCTTTTGTTTTTAAATAATTAGCTGTATACCCATTTTTTGGCTTAGTGGTTTTAAAGCCATTTAATTTAAATCCAAAAGGAACATTTAATTTTTTTAATTCCTCTAAATTTAATTCATAATTTTCTGGGGAAACACACGACAACATTACACCTAAAAGATTATCATCAAGTATATTTTTAATTTCTGAAATTTTTTCACCACTAGGTAACTTTGTTCCCTCAGAAATATGGATCCCAACTAAATAAGGCTTATTCAATTCTTTGATTGCTTCGATACCACATTTAAATTCTTTAATGCTGCTCCAAACATCAAAGTAATAAAAATCTACATATTCATTTAATAATCTAGCCTGTTCATTAAAGTCTTTAGTGATTTCAGCCTCACTTCTTCTATCCTCTTCATAAGTTAAATGTTGAGGAGGCAAACCCCCGGCAATCTTAATATTAGGGAAATCTTTTTTTACATTTACAGCAATTTCACCAGCTTTTTTATTAAGGTATTCAAATTTGTCCTCGATATTATTGTCTCTCAGCCTCTTTCTTCTAGTTGTGAAAGTAGTTGTAACGATTACCTCAGCTCCTGCTTTTACAAAATCCTTATGAGTGTCTTCTAAAAGCTTGTGGTAATCAGAGTTTAATATTGCGTTCGCACTCCACAAAGTTCCATTTGGTTTCATGCCACGAGCTAAAAGTTCTTGTCCCATTCCACCATCTAATATTCTTGTTTCTTTAAAAAAATTAATATTCATTTTGTCCTCACTTTTTTAGTGCTTTAGCTTTATGCTAGGTGCACAATATAGTTCAACTACCTTGCTTATTTGATTATTTTGGGATTTCCATTTTAGCAGTTTATGCCCGCAATAGGATCAAATCGGCAACTATCTTTTAATTGATAAATGAATGTTTGTAAACTATTTATCTAAAATAATTTTAGCATTAAAAGAAAAAGATCTCCTTTCAGCATTAATATTAAATGGATATGCAGTATGCATCAAATAGTTTGGAAAAATTATTAAGTCCCTTTCTTTAGGTACAATATTAAAAATACTTCTGCTCAAAAAACCTCTTTGTCCATTTATAAAATCAATTGTGCCGTTAGTCTTATCTTTTTTGTTTATTAAAAATTTATTTTTAGTCATATCTTTTGGTACTTTTAAATAACCAACGCCAGATAAATCTCCATCATGATAATGGATAGGGTTATATTCATCTTTAAATTGACTAACTACCCATAAATTTAATATTTTTATATTTTTAACTTTTTTAATTTTTTCATTTTTAAGAAAATCTTTGATATTTTTTTTTATTTCTCTCTCTAAATTCTTTTTTATAAAATTATTTGAAATTTTAATTTCTTTTTTAATTTGACTGGCTAATTTAGAACTATAATCATTATTTTTTGTTAAAACTTTATTATCAATCTCTTTATTCAAGATATTTAAAAATTTCTTTGAAATTTTTGTCTTTCCAATTGATGGACCAAAAGGCTTAATATTTTTCATAATGCTTAGATATATTAAAAGGATATTTATTCAAGATTAAGCAATAAGTTTAATTCCCATTCTTATTGCGACAAAAATTACAAGAAAAGAAGTTAGTAGAGCTAAAATTTTATTCGATAAAAATTTAATGTTTAATAAGCTACCAATTTGTCCTCCAATAAGCACCGCTAAAAACAATGGCCAATAGTTAGTAACCTGATGTAAAACCTGATCTTTTGTCAACTGTCCAGCTATCCCAAAGATAGAATTGATTAAAATAAACAAAGATGCACTACTGGTGATATGTCTAGGGTATCCAGCTTTCATTAAAAATAGAAGAGGGCTTAAAAAAATTCCTCCGCCAATTCCTACTAACCCTGACATAAAGCCAATTATCGATCCAATGGAAATTGAGATTAATCTTGGTATTTTATTAATTTTAACTTGCTCTTTATTAAAAGATTTACTTTCAATTAATAAAAAAATTCCTGCGACCAACAAAACACAAAATAATAAAATCTCAAATAAACTTTTTTCAATTTTTATTGATCCTCCAATAAAGGCAAAAGGTATGGAGCCAATTAAATAAGGAAAAAGTAAATTAAAGTTTATATTCTTAGATCTTATAAAATTAATAGAATTACCAGATACAACAATAATATTACATACAAGGGCTATAACTGGAAATATTGTGTAAGGCACACCCCAAATTAAAAGTAATGCGAGATATGTTGAGCCTCCCCCAAAACCAACACTTGAGTATATTAATGCAGTTACAAAGAAAAGAATTGATAATATAATCATTTTTAAATTATGGATGTAAATATAGCTTTATTAACTGTAACAGATACAAGAACATTTGATAATGATAAATCGGGTGCAATCTTGGTTGAAAAAATTAAAGAAGCTAAACATCAATTAATTGATAGAAAAATTTGTAAAGACAATAAAGAAGATATTGTAAAAATTTTAAAAGAATGGACTAATCAAAAAGATATAGATGTGATTATAACTACGGGAGGAACAGGTCTTACTGGAAGAGATATAACTCCTGAAGCGATTGATGAAATTGCAGATAAACATATACCTGGATTTGGGGAGGTTTTTAGAACAATAAGTCTAAAAACAGTTGGAACATCATCTATACAATCTAGAGCTTGTGCAGTTTTATCCAATGGAAAATATGTATTTGCATTACCTGGATCTTCTGGAGGTGTTACTGATGCATGGGATGGAATATTAAAGCATCAACTAGATATTAATCACAAACCTTGTAATTTTGTTGAATTATTTCCTAGACTTAAGGAAAAATAATTATTTTTGATATTTGTCTTTCCATTCAGAGTAAGGCATTCCATAAACATGCTCTCTTGCATCAGGATCAGAAATTTCAATTCCTTTTTTTCCCGCCTCTTCTCTGTACCACTTAGAAAGACAGTTTCTACAAAAACCTGCAAGATTCATCAGATCTATATTTTGTACATCTTTTCTTTCTCTAAGATGAGATATAAGCCTTTCGAATGCTGCAGACTGTAATTCTTTTTTTGTATTTTCGTCCATAATTTATTATATGTTTAATTTATGAAATTAACAGGATCTTATAAAATTAATTTGGAGAAACAAAAAGTTTGGGATGCTTTAAATGATCCAGAAATACTAAAACAAGCAATCCCTGGGTGTGAAGAGTTTAATAAAAAATCTGACACTGAATTTTCTGCAAAAGCTACAAATAAAATTGGACCTTTTAATGCTACATTTTCTGGTGACATTGAATTGAAAGATTTGAATCCTCCTAATAGTTATAAGATTTCAGGATCTGGAAATTCTTTAGTTGGTTTTGCTTCAGGAGAAGCTGAAGTTAAACTTGAAGATACAGACAAAGGAACAAATTTAATTTATTCCGTTGAAGCACAAGTAGGTGGTAAAATTGCACAGGTAGGCTCAAGACTTATTGATATGACAGCAAAAAAGATGGCAGATATTTTTTTTGGTAAATTTTCTGAATTAATTTCTTCTGAAAAAAATGAATCAATTGAGATAGCCGAGACTGTCGACCAAAAAGTACCTGTGTCAAAAATTAATTATAGATATTTAACAGCCGCAGTAGTTCTAGGAATTTTCTTAATTTATTGGATGTTTTTAAAATAAATTCTAGTCTTACTAGAGTTTAAATTTGATAGTTGCCTTTACATTCCCAAAATGATTAAATCTTAAAGGGTAAAGATATTAATTAAAGGAGAGATTATGGGTAAAATTTCACTAGAAGTTAATGGAAGAAAAGTCGAAAAAGAAGCATCAGATAACACTTTACTATCTACATTTTTAAGAGAGCATTTACAGTTAACAGGTACACATATTGGATGTGACACTAGTCAATGCGGAGCATGTGTAGTTCATGTTGATGGAAATTCTTTAAAAAGTTGTACGGCTTTAGCAGCTGACGTTAATGGATCAAAAGTTACAACAATTGAGGGTTTAGAAACAAATGGAAAAATGCATCCAATGCAGGAAGCGTTCAAAAAACTTCATGGCTTACAGTGTGGTTTTTGTACTCCAGGAATGGTTATGAGCGCAGTTGATCTTTTGCAAAAAAATAAAAAACCATCAGATACAGAAATTAGAGATTGGTTAGAGGGAAATATTTGTAGATGTACTGGTTATCAAAATATTGTTTCAGCTGTTAAAGAAGCAGCAACAAAAATGTAATTTTAAGGAGGAAAAAGAAAATGGCAAGTTTAGTAGGTTCTAGAGTTGAGAGAAAAGAGGATAAAAGATTTTTAACTGGTAAAGGCAGGTACACAGCAGATATTAATTTAGCAAATCAAACTTACGCGATTTTTGTTAGGTCTCCACATGCAAGAGCATCTATTAAAAAAATAAATATCGATAAAGCTTTAAAATCATCAGGAGTAGTAAGCATACTTACAGGCAAAGAAATAGCAGATGATAAAATTGGAGGTTTGATTGCGGGTTGGGCGATTAGAAGTGAAGACGGTACAGAAATGAAATGTCCTGGAAATCCTCCGCTAGCTAAAGATAATGTAAATTTTGTTGGAGATCCTGTTGCAGTTGTAATTGCTGAAAGTTTAGCAGAAGCAAAAGATGCTGCAGAAAAAGTTGAAGTTGATTACAAAATATTAAAAGCAGTCACAAGTACTGCAGATGCTATGAATGGAGATACTATTCATGAAGGCATCGATAAAAATCTTTGTTTTGACTGGTTATTAGGGGATAGACAAAAAGTTAAAGAAGCATTTGATAAGGCTGATAAAGTAATTTCTATTGATATCATTAATAATAGATTAATTCCAAATGCAATGGAGCCAAGAGCATGTGTAGCTGATTACAATGCAGCATCTGAAGAGATCACTTTATACACAACAAGTCAAAATCCACATTTATCAAGATTGATAATGTCTGCTTTTGGAAATGTAGCTCCTGAACACAAGTTAAGAGTTGTAGCTCCAGATGTTGGTGGTGGTTTTGGTTCAAAAATTAATGTCTATAACGAAGATATTGTTTGTAGCTGGGCAGCTAAAAAAATTAATAGAGCTATAAAGTGGGTTGCAGAAAGATCAGAATCTTTTTTAACTGACATACATGGAAGAGATCATGTAACTCATGCAGAATTAGCGGTTACTAAAGATGGAAAGTTTCTTGGTTTTAAAAATGAGACCATAGCAAACCTTGGAGCTTATGCTCGAGTATTTGGTACAGTTACACCAACTTATTTATTTGGACCTTGTGCAACTGGGGTTTATGAAATTCCGGCAGCTTATACAAATGTCAAAGCTGTATATACAAATACAGCTCCAGTAGATGCTTATAGAGGTGCAGGAAGACCAGAAGCTACATATACAATAGAAAGATTAGTTGAAAAAGCTTCCATGGAATTAGGGATAGATAAAACTGAACTTAGAATTAAAAATTTCCCTACAGCATTTCCTTTTAAACAAACATTAGTTCATACTGTAGATTCTGGCGATTATGTTGCTGGAATGGAAAAGGCAAAACAGATGGCAGACTACAAAGGTTTTGAGGCAAGAAGAAAAGAGTCTGAAGCCAAAGGAAAACTAAGAGGAATAGGTGTTACTTCATATTTTGAAGCATGTGGTATTGCTCCTTCAGCTGCTGTAATGTCTTTAGGATGTGGAGTTGGATTATGGGAATCTGCTGAGGTTAGATTTAATCCAACTGGACAAGTGACTGTTTATACAGGTTCACATAGTCATGGACAAAGTCACCAAACAACTTTTGCTCAAATAGCAGCGGATGAATTAGGTGTTCCAATAGAAAACATAGATATCGTTCATGGTGATACAGATAAAGGAACTTTCGGTATGGGAACATACGGTTCTAGGTCTTTAGCTGTTGGTGGTATTGCTATTGTCAATGCTTGTAAAAAAATAGTTGAAAAAGGTAAAAGAGTGACAGCAAAAATGTTAGAAGCAAATCCCGAAGACGTTGAGTTTAAAGATGGTGAATTTATTGTTTCTAAATCAAATAAAAAGAAAACAATAGGAGAAGTAGCTTTTGCTTGTTATTTACCTGGTGTAAGAGATGAAATGAAATCTCCATTACCAGAGGGTGATGAGCCTGGTTTAAAAGAAACTTCTTTTTATGATCCTTCAAACTTTTCTTTCCCAGCAGGAACACATATTGCAGAAGTTGAGATAGACCCTGAAACAGGACATGTGAAGCTTGAAAAATATACAGCTTGTGATGACTTTGGAAGAATAATTAATCCAATGGTTGTAGAGGGACAAGTTCATGGAGGTCTTGCTCAAGGTATAGGTCAAGCATTGTATGAAAACGCAGAGTATGATGAGACTGGTCAGTTGATGACAGGATCTTATATGGATTATACGATGCCACGTGCAGATAATTTTCCTGAGTTCAATATTGGATATACTTGCACACATGCAACCACAAATCCTTTAGGAGTTAAAGGTTGTGGAGAAGCTGGAGCTATAGCAGCACCACCAACAGTAATGAATGCTGTAATTGATGCTTTAGGTGGACAGGAAGTTACTATGCCAGCTACGGCGGAAAAAGTGTGGAAGGCTTGTAAAAATCTAAAAAAATCTAACTCAAAAGCAGCATAGGAGGTTTATGAAAGATTTTAATTATCATTCAGCAAAAGATAGTAAAGAAGCATCTAAACTTGCTTCATCTAATTCTGCTTTTTTAGCAGGAGGGATGACTACTATTCCTTCAATGAAGTTAGGGTTAGCCACTTATAAGGATTTAATTGATATAAAAAATATTAAAAAATTAAGTGGAATAAAAGTAAGTGGTAAATCAGTTATAATAGGAGCTGCAACTAAACATGTTGAAGTTGCCAATTCTAAAGATGTCAAAAAAGCAATTCCGTCATTGTCTAGTTTGGCTGAAGGAATTGGTGATCCACAAGTAAGAAATAGAGGAACTATAGGCGGTTCAATTGCAAATAACGATCCATCAGCTGATTATCCATCTGCATGTATAGCTTTAAATGCTACAATACATACTAACGAAAGAAAAATTGAAGCGTCAAAGTTTTTTAAAGGAATGTTCGAGACAGCATTAAAAAAAGGTGAGTTAATTGAAGCTGTAGAATTTCAGATACCAGAAAAATCAAGCTATCAAAAACATCCTAATCCTGCATCCAGGTATGCAGTTGTAGGTGTGTATGTCGCAAAACATAAAAGTGATGTAAACGTTGCTGTTACAGGTGCAAAATCATGTGTTTATAATGATAAAGAAATGGCAAAAGCACTTTCAGGCAATTTTTCTTCTTCATCAATAGATGGAATGGATCTTGATAGTTCTGATATGAACTCAGATATCCATGCTTCTGCAGAGTATAGAGCTAGTTTAGTTGTCACGCAGGCTAAAAAAGCCGTTGATGCTTGTTAGTTAAAAACTATATTTTATCAGATGAAAAATTCATTTGATGAGAAAATTTTAGACGAAGCTAAAGATTGGATTAAAGCTAATCAAAAAGTAGTTTTAGCAACAGTAATTCAAACCTGGGGATCTTCACCGAGACAAGTTGGTAGTAGAATGATTGTCAATGAAAAGGGAGATTTTTCAGGTTCTGTTTCTGGCGGATGTGTTGAGTCTGCAGTTGTAAGTGAATGCATGTCATTAATTAAAGATAACAAGCCTTGTAAAAAAATAGAATTTAAAGTTTCAAACGAGAGTGCATGGGAAGTGGGACTCGCATGTGGTGGAGAAATTGCAGTATATATTGAGCAGATACACTAATGAAACTTAAAACACTTGAAGAAATTTTAAAAAAAAAATCATCAAAAACTGAGTTTGCAATTCTTACAAATTTAGAAAACGGGAATAGTGAGATTTATATACCTGGAACTTCTCCAGAAGGAGAGTTTTCAAAATACACAAACGAAATCGAAAAATTTTTTAAATCAAAAAAAAATGGGATTATAGAAAATTCAGAGATATTTGTTGAAACTTATATAAAACCAATAAAAGTAATTATTGTTGGTGCTGTACATATTGCACAATACTTAGTTGATTTTGCAAAAAGTTTAAATTTTGAAATTAGCATCATAGACCCAAGAGGATATTTTGCATCTGAGCAAAGATTTCCTGATATTAAAGTTATTAATAAGTGGCCAAAAGAGGCTTTTGAAGAAATTGAAACAAATTCAAATACAGCCTTAATAGCTTTAACACACGATCCAAAAATAGATGATCCTGCTTTACAATTCGCTCTAAAGAATAAATTTTATTATATCGGAGCACTTGGTAGTAAAAAAACTCACGAAAACAGATGTCAAAGATTAAGTGAGGCTGGATTTACTAATGATGAAATCAATTCAATTCATGGACCAATTGGTATTAAACTTGGAGGTAAATCTGCTCCAGAAATTGCTTTATCTATCATAGCTCAATTAGTTTCTGAAACTTATAAAAAGTGATTAAAGTTATATTACTTGCCGCTGGTTTATCCAAAAGAATGAAATCAGAAAATAAACTTATTAAGTTATATAAAAATAAACCTCTAATTAATTATTCACTAAATGTATTAAAAAAAAGTAAAGCAAATAAAATTATTATAGTTCTTGGTCATCAATATAAAGAAGTAAGAAAAATAATTAAAAAAAATAAAAAAATTATTTTTACGTATAATAAAAACTATAAAAAAGGAATGGCCTCTTCCATAAAAATGGGATTAAAAAAAATATCTAAAAATGACAAAGGCTTTATTGTAGCTCAGTCTGATATGCCATTTGTTAAACAATCAGACATTAATAAAATTTGCAGATCTATAAAAACTAAAAAATTTTTAGTTCACGCATTAAAATATAAAAATAGATTAGGCAATCCCATTGGTTTTGATATTTCTTTGATAAAAAAATTTAAAAATATTAAAGGTGAGTTTGGAGCAAAATTTATTGTTAAAAGGCTTAAAAATAGAACAAATTTTATTAATACAAGCAGCCTTAAATCCTTTAAAGATTTTGATAAAGTTTCAGATTTTAGAAGCTGATTTAGTAATTTTAATCCTAAAAAGTAAAAGAATTATTAAAAGTATTAAAAATATAAGTGGTTTAAAAAATATTGTTTTTGATAGCCAAATATAATGAAGTACGCCAAAAATCCCAATTATATAAATTAATCTATGAATTTTTTTCCAATTTTGCTTCAACAGTCTAACCATTTTTTCAGATGATGTTACAGCAAGAGGGATTAATAAAAGCCAAGCTGAAAAACCAATAAAAATAAACTTCTTTTTTAAAACATCATTTATCAATGGTTCAAAATCAAATCTGTAATCTAGACCAACGTAACTAAGCATATGAACAGATGCATAAAAAAACGCGAACAAACCAAGCATTCTTCTAAATTTGATCCATTCTAACGATTTAGTAATTTTCCTAAGTGGAGTCATTGAAAGAGTTAAAAAAATAAAAATTAATGTCCATTCACCAAAGTGATTAATAATTCTATCCACAGGCTCTGGTCCTAATTGATTAAAAACTATTTGATAAGTAATTAAATAGATTGGCCAAAGCGAGAGAAAAAAAACTATAATTTTAGAATAGCTTCTCAATTTAATTTAATAATTTTTTTTTAAATCCATACCGCTATAAAGACTTGCGACTTCATCTCCATAACCATTAAACATTAAGGTCTTTACTCTAGGCGCCCAAACACCTTCACCAATTATTCTTTCAGTTGCTTGAGACCATCTTGGATGAGCAACATTAGGATTAACATTTGAGTAAAACCCATATTCTCTAGGAGAAGCCCACATCCAGGACGAGGTAGGCATTTTTTCTACAAATTTAATTTTAACAATTGCTTTGGCACTTTTAAAACCATACTTCCATGGAATAAATATTCTAAGTGGTGCTCCATTTTGATTTGGGAGTTTTTTACCATATAGACCTGTCACAACTGTTGTTAAAGGATGCATAGCTTCATCAATTCTTAAACCTTCTTTATACGGCCAGTTCAAAACAGGATATCTTTGACCTTTCATCTGCTCAGGATCGTATACACTTTCAAATTCAACAAATTTTGCTTTATTAGTTGGAATAACTTTTAATAGCAATTCGCTTAAGGAAAAACCCATCCACGGAATTACCATTGACCAACCTTCAACACACCTTAAACGATATATTCTTTCCTCAGAAACAAACATTTCCGAGATTTCCTCCATTGATAATTTAATTGGTTTTTCAACCTCTCCTTCAATAGCTATTTCCCAAGGGGTTGTTTTAAATATTTGAGAATTTCTATGAGGATCACTCTTTGATGTTCCAAACTCATAATAATTATTATAAGTCGTAATATCTTTATAACTTGTTAATTTATCTCTCTCGTTTGCTAAAGATTTATTTACAAATGGTATAGTAGACATAGCTAGTGAGCTTGCTCCAAGACCTATAGATTTAATGAAAGATCTTCTTTTTTTATAAATATTTTCTGATGTAATTTCTGAATTTTTAAATTTTATCATTTTAATTGTTTAGAGATACTCCTTTCAACCACTCACTATCCTCATTTTGATAATGTTCTTTTTTCCAAATCGGAGATCTTTTTTTAATTTCCTCAATTATATATCTAGATAACACAAAAGCTTGATCTCTATGTTTGCAAGCTACACCAATAATAATGCTTTTTTCTTTTAAACTTACATAACCTTTAACATGTTCAATAAATACTGCTTTTTCTTTAATATTTAACTTGTTATCTGCTTCCTCATAAATTTCTTCAAAACTTCTTATAACCATACTTTCTTTGGCATCATAGGTAATACCAGTAACTGATTTATTTTCATTTAAATCTCTTACAGTTCCAACAAAATATATTACAGCGCCAAATTTAGATTGATTTAAAAAATTTTCTGCTTTTGAAATCTCAATCTTCTCATTTTTTGAAGTATCAATAATTTTGGTATGTAGCATTAACCGCCTCCTATAGGAGGTATAATGCTAAAGTTTTGTTTTTTAACTATTTTATAATTGTCTGAGACAATTTTATCATCAGACGAACAAAAAGCTGATGATTTAATAATTTTTTTAAAAGTTTCATTTCCTTTAAATTTCATATCAATAAACTCTATCATTTGGTTTCTAAGATCTTTTATTGAGGAATTTTCAATTAATTCAAAGTCTAAATGGGATTTAGTACTAAATTCTCTAGCCGCACCAAATAGTTCAACTGATATTTTCATTAAATAATGTTTTTTAAAAAATCTGGGAGCCCATCAGGGTTTTTCCATAATCCACTTTTTCCACCTTCTTTAATTAATAATTTTACGTTATCAATTTTAAGATGTGGATTTACTATTTTGCTTAAATCATAAATTGTGATTAAGGCAGAGTTAACACCCATTATAGCTTCCATCTCAACACCTGTTTTTGCTACTGCAGAAACGACACAAAAAACCTCTAAAGAACTATCTAATTCATTCATAATTATTTTAGTAGCCGTATGGTCAATTGGAAGTGGGTGACATAAAGGAATAAGTTCACTTGTTTTTTTTACACCCAACACAGCCGATACCTCAGCTAAGGTAATAGGGTCTCCTTTAGGCATCTTCTTATTTTTAATTAAATCAAAAACTTCTTTTCCAACATAAATTTTACCTGATGCTAGAGCTCTTCTAAAAGTTTCTTTTTTTGAAGAAACATCAACCATATTAAAAGAATTTTTTTGAAATATTTCTTTAGCCCAATCTTTAAGCTCTTCTTGATTTATAATTTTTAATTTTGACATTAGCCGCCTGTGGTAGATAAATTTTTAGTTAAACCAGTTTCACCAAGCTCTAAATAATGTGATTCTTTTTTAAATTTCATTTGTCCCAAAATGAGATCTTGCAATTCATCTATTTGATCATTTTTTTGCAATAAATGTCTTATACTTATTCCAGTATTGCCAAATAGGCATAATCTAAGATCTCCTCTTGATGTAATTCTTAATCTATTACAACTTCTACAAAAATCTTTAGAATAGGGTGCTATAATTCCAAATTTCCCTTTATATTCTGGATTGATATAATTTAATGACGGTCCTGCATCCTTACCTAGGGTTTGGTAAATCCAATTGTTTTTATTTAAATATTCTTTGAAGATTTTTGAGGATACATGGTATTTTTTAAAATAATCAAGGTTATCTCCAGTTTGCATTAATTCTATATATCTAAAATCTACTTTGTTTTTTTTAATAAATTCTCCCCAAGTCTCAAAATCTTTGTCTGATGCATTTATTCCATTTAAAAGAACTGCATTAATCTTAATGTTTTTAAAATTTAAATCTTGTAGGATATTAATTCCTTTTAAAATCTCTGGTAATCGATCATGACCTGTAACATTTTTGAATGTATTTCTATCCAGACTATCAATGCTAATATTAATACCATTTATCCCACTATCTACTAACATCTTTGCTTTTTTGTCTAAATGATAACCGTTTGTAGTAATTACAACTTTTTTTATTCCAGCTTCATGTTTTAAGATTTTAATTATTTCAAAAAAATCATTTCTTACTGTTGGTTCACCGCCAGTAAGTCTTATTTTATTTACACCTAATTTTGAAAAAACTTTTGCGAGACGTCTTATTTCATCAAGATGAAGAAATTTTCTATTGTCACTTTTATCAATTTGATAACCATTAGGTAAACAATACCCACACTTAAAATTACAAACATCTGTAATTGAAAGTCTTATATATGGAAATGTTCTACCGAAACTATCTATAAGCATATTTTTTTATTATTATTTATCTTAATAAAAAAAATTACTAACTTCTAGTCTTAGAACCTTTCATTAAAGTTTTATTTTCCAACTGGTCGATAAGAAGATGCAGCTTTTGCAGCTTTTTCTGCAGCTTTGTTAAAATCAACAGCTTCCATGATATTCATATCTTCAATTGTGCCAGTTGATTGCATTAACATCTTCATACCTGCCATTGTTTCAAAATCTGATCCTTCAATAATAGCTATGAAATCATATGCTCCTCTTAGAGTCATCATTTCTATAAGTTTTCCACCAGCAGCTTCAGTTATTTTTTTTGCAGCCTCTTGTCTATTATCTGAAGGATTCTTAACGAAACCAGCAAGACCTTGAGTTGAGTATTTACCTAGTACAACAAACTTCATTATTCCTCCTTTTTTATATTTTAATTATAACAAAATTCGCATTTGTTAAAAATGATTTAGGATTAATAAGGTTTGAAAATGATTAACTAATTTTTACTTAGTCTATCCATTTCTTTTAATTCAACCTCAAGTTTATCTAGCTCCTCTCCACCAGCCATCATTCCTAATAGCTCTTCTCGGCTAATATCTTTTTTATTAAAAGTTCCTAAGCTTTTACCTCTATTAAGAACAGTAAAACTATTTCCTACAGGATATGCATGGTGAACATTGTGCGTAATTAAAATTACAGCTAAACCTTGTGAAGCCGCTTTTACAATGTATTTTAAAACCATTGATGCTTGATGAACACCAAGAGCAGAAGTTGGTTCATCTAAAACTAAAACTTTTGCACCAAAATATATAGCTCTTGAAATTGCTAAACATTGTCTTTCACCACCAGACATTGTTCCAACTGCTTGAGAAGGATCTCTTACGTCAATTCCAATTTGACCCATTCTTTCAGCAGCAATTTGATTTGCCTTTTCAATATCGAAAGTTTTTAAAAAAGGTAGTCCCTTTAATGGTTCTCTTCCCATAAAAAAGTTTCTTGTGACACTCATTAAAGGAACTAAAGCTAAGTCCTGGTAAACAGTTCCAATTCCCATATCCAAGGCATCTTTAGGTGAGTCAAAAACAGTTTTTTTACCTTCAATTACTATTTCACCTTCATCGGGTTTATGAACACCTGCTAAAGTTTTAATTAATGTAGATTTTCCTGCACCATTGTCGCCAAGCAAACACATGATCTCACCTTTTTTTAATTTCATAGTGACATCTTTAAGAGCAATCACTTTTCCAAAAAATTTACTAATGTTGTTAAATTCAATTAAATTTTCTGACATTATTTTGTCTCTGTTACTCGTTTTCTAATGTAATTATTAAATACTACAGCAATCAACATCATCGCTCCTAAAAACACTTTAAACCAATCAGTATCAACATCTGTATAAAATATTCCCATCGAAACAGTTCCAAATATTAATGCACCAAAAGCTGCACCAATTGCAGAACCATATCCTCCAGTTAATAAACAACCACCAACAACTGCTGCTGCAATTGCTTCTAATTCTTTTAAATTTCCTCTCATAGTATCTGCAGAACCAGCATCTAAAACTTGAATAGTTGCAAAAATAGTTGCTGCAACTGCTGTCCCAATAAATAAACTTATTTTAACTCTTCCAACGGGCACACCAACATTTGTTGCACCATTCTTGTCTCCTCCTGATGCAAAAATCCAGTTACCATATCTAGTCTTCATTAATATCCATGTTGCAAAAAGTGTAGCTGCAATAAACCATATTACTGAAGGAGGAATACCGGTAGCTAATGGAGTTCCATCGGTTCTTAATGCAATTAAATTCATTGAACCCAGCCAAGTAAACAGCCATTTGAAAGTATCAGTTGCAAACATCCAGGCGATTGGATCATTCTCTATTAAAACTCTTAAGCCTGGAACTTGAGTTCTTCCTGTAATTAATCTTGTAATTGCTAATGTTGCTCCTCTTAAAATAAACAACATTGCAAGAGTTACTATAAAAGATGGAAGTCCTGTTCTAACAACAAGGATACCATTGAAATAACCAACCAGTACTGCCATAGCAAAAGCAAAAATAATACTTATCCATAAAGGCCAACCCCAATAAATTGCAGGTATTGCTATACATATTCCTGCAAAACCAATCATTGATCCAATTGATAAATCAAATTCACCACCAATCATTAGCATTGCTGCTGCAATTGCAATTATTCCTAAATTTGCAGAAACATCTAAAAAGTTAAGAGTTCCATATGCACTGAACATTCCAGTGTCACCTGCAACTATTCCAAAAAATATGAATACTAAAATTGCACCACCAACAGCACCTAATTCGGGTCTATTTAAAAGCAATCTTAGTTTTGATACTTCTTTAAGTCTTTCGTCTTGACCTGAAGTTTTTTTTGATGCGATACTTTTTGCTTTGTCAGACATTTTGTTTTGAATTTTGTTTAGAAAAAAGGCCTAACTAAAAGTTAGCTAGGCCTTTTAAAGTATTTTTTATCTGTAACCTTGAGCTGCCCACTTAATTACTTTAGCAGCATTATCAGGAGTTACGAAACCAGGACCAGTCATAACTACTCCAGCTGGCATAGTTCCATATCTCATGTACTGACCAAAAATTGCTATTGGTAAGTAACCTTGTAGGTATTGTTGTTGGTCAATTAAAAACTCTACTTTACCTGCAGCAGCAGCTTTTAACATTCCTGGTGACATATCGAATGTACCAAGTTTAACAGAACCAACTTTTCCTGCAGCTTCTAAAGCTTTAAGAGCAGCTTCACCTGCAAGACCAGCACCTAAAGTTAGGATAGTGTCATATCCACCACCTAATTTAGCAGCAACAGCTTTTTGAATTTCTGTTGGGTCATTAGAAGTTCCTAAGATATCAACTGATCCACCAAAACCTTTTTTGAATCCAGCACATCTTCTATCTAATGCAACGTTTCCAACTTCGTGGTTAACACATAGTGCTTTTTTACCACCAGCAGCTTTCATTTTTTGTCCGCCACCTACACCAGCTTCAAACTCAGTTTGTCCAACGTGAGCACTGATACCTAGTGAAGCAAAGTCATCTGAACCAGAGTTCATTGAAATTACTGGAATACCAGCAGCGATAGCAGCTTTAACAGATTTTCCTAAAGCAGCAGCATCTGGAAGAGTAATCACAATACCTTTTGGTTTTTGTGAAACTGCGTTGTCAATTAATTTAGCCATTTCAACCATGTCGAAAGTAGCAGGTGCAGTGTACTTGCAAGATATTCCCATATCTGCACATCCTTTATCTACACCATTCTTAGCAACAGACCAAAACGGGTCGTTAGCTTGTCCGTGAGATACAACGATCACGTCTACTGCTAAAGCAGACACTGAAAGCATAACCCAAGCAACAAAAGCTAATAATGATTTGTATAATGTTTTCATTATTTTTCCCTCTCGTTTAAATAAAAGTTAACTTTTAATGCGCGAACGTTAACATAAAAAAAACCAAGTTGTAAAGACGACAACTTTAAAATGTATAACTTTTATATATAGTTTATAATTGTTTTAAATTTTCTATTATTAGTTGTATCTAAAATTTTATTTTAATTTGTTTTCTTTGTTTCAAAGAATTTGATGCAGCATTTGCTAAGATAAGAGCTCTTCTTCCATCCTCAAAACTAGATATAGGTTTATTTTTCTTTAATGTGTATCTTGCAAGTTCATCAAGCTGATGCCTGTAAGCATCAACATATCTATCAATAAAAAAATTAAGAAGAGGTTTTTTTTTGAGAAGTGTTATTTCTGTTAAATATTTCCGTCTCGTTTTCTTTTTTATTTCCAGATATTAACATGCCTTTAGATCCAAACAACTCCACTCTTTGATCATAGCCAAAACTACAATGTCTCGAATTGGTGATAATACATTGTACACCTTTTTTAGATCTTAAAATACATGAGGCAAGCTCATAATCTTTTATTTTATTAAATTTTTTGTCAGAAACATTACTTCCTGTTGAAAAAATGGAGTCTACTTCATCTTTTTCCAAATAAAATCTAACTAAATCAAAGTCATGTATCATCATGTCTTTAAATATACCTCCAGAAACTTTTAAATAATCTAAAGGAGGAGGGGCAGGATCTCTACTAGTAATTATAATTTTTTCTAGCTGTCCTATTTTTCCTTTTTGAAGTTCTTTTTTTAAAGAACTATGACCTGGATCATATCTTCTGTTAAATCCCAACTGAATTTTTGGATTCAGTTTTTTAATTTTTCTTAGGCATTTATTAACTTTATCAATATTTAAATCTAAAGGTTTTTCACAAAAAATTACTTTTTTATACTTAGCGGCTTCCTCAATTAATTTGATATGTGTTGGTGTGCTTGATGCAATAAATATTAGATCTATATTTTTATCTTTGAAAGCAATTTTAGGATTGTTAATAGATGTTGAGTTAAATTTTTTCGATATTTTTTGATTAAGTTTTGTATTTATATCAAAAGTATATTTTAAGTTAAAACTTTTATGAGAAAGTAAATTTTCAGCATGCATTTGACCAATTCTTCCAAGACCAATTAAAGCAACGTTAATCATAGCTTAACCCATTTTTTTGATTCGCTAGATTTTTTACATGCATTAATAAATTTAGCAGTTTCATATCCATCATCTTCATTAGGATAAAAAGTTCTTTTTTTTGATTTTAACGATTCAGCGAATTCTCTATAGATATTAGAAAAAGCATCCAAGTAACCCTCTGGATGACCAAATTTAATTCTAGAAAATTTTTTGGAAAAACTTGCATCATGAAATCCTCTTTCTAATATTCTAACAGCTCCTTTTGATGGATTAAATTTTAAATAAGTTGGATCATTTTGTATCCACTCTAAACTTCCTTTAGATCCAAAAATTCTTATTCTTAAACCATAAACCCCACCTCTTGCAGTACAACTTGTCCAAAACATTCCTTTTGCACCATTATCAAATTCAATTAATACTTTAGCGTTGTTATCCATTTTAACTGTTTTTGATACTTGAGTAATATCAGCAAAAACTTTTTTTGTTTTTAATCCAGACATATAACTGGCAAGATGACAAGCATGAGACCCAAGCTCGTTTAGAACTGTTGAGACACCTACAATTTTGTTATCAAGTTTCCAACGAAACATCTTTCTAGAGTTTTTTTTATTTATAGTTTTTCCTTCACTCCAGTCTTGAACATACTCAAAATTAACATCTTCTACTTTTCCAATTTTTCCTTTTTCAATTAATACTTTGGCTTCTCGAACCATCGGGTAAGCTGAATAATTATGTGTTAGAGCATATTTAATTTTTTTATTTTTTTTTATTTTATTAAATAAACTTTTGGCTTGTTTCAGATCAGCAGCAAAAGGTTTATCAGAAATAATATGAATGTTTTTATCAATAAATTTTTCAGCAATAATTTGATGACTTCCTGGTGGCGTCATTATTGACACAACATCAATTTTATCTTTTCGAAGACTTTCTTTGTTAGCCATAGTTAAATAATTTGAATAACATCTATCCTCACTAACACCGATGCTTTTTCCAAACGAAGTTGATTGTTTTGAATTTCTTGAAAAAACTCCTGCTACAATTTCATATTTGTCATCAAACCTTGATGAAATTCTGTGCACGTGACCAATCCAAGAATTAGGTCCACCTCCAATGATACCTAGTTTTAATTTTTTAGATTTCATTTTTAAAACTTATATATATAAGACTTATTTATGTCAGTAAAATTAGGAATAGCACCGATTGCATGGAGTAATGATGACATGCCAGAACTAGGAGGTGATACTTCTTTGGAACAATGCTTGTCAGAAGCAAATCAGGCAGGTTTTATAGGAATTGAGTCTGGAGGAAAATTTCCTAAAACATCTGAGGAGTTAATACCTAAATTAAAAGAGTTTAATTTAAATCTTTGTTCAGGTTGGTATGGAGCAAACTTAAGAAAAAATAGCATTACTGAGGAAAAAAATTTAATTCAAGATCAGCTAAAATTATTTAAAGATTGCAATTCACCTTGTATGGTTTTTGCTGAAGTTTCAGGCTCAATTCAAGGAGATCCAGACAGAAAACTTTCTACAAGACCAAAAATGGATCTTGACGAAGCTAAAGAATACTATTCAAAAATTTCTGAAATGGGTAAATATTTAGAGGATGAAGGAATGCCTCTTGCTTACCATCATCACATGGGAACTGTTATAGAAACTGAGGAAGATACCATAAGATTGTTAGAAAATACTGATGATAGTGTTAAACTTACTTTAGATACTGGCCATATGTTATTTGCTCAGGGCAATTCTCTAAAAATTTTAAAAGATTTTAGTGAAAGACTTATTCATATGCACTGCAAAGATATTAGAAAATATGTTTTAGAAAAATCTTTGAAAGAAGATTTAAGTTTTAGAGGAGCATTTTTAGAGGGTGCTTTTACAGTGCCTGGAGATGGCTGTATTGATTACAAACCACTATTTGATGTATTAAAAGAAAAAAACTATTCAGGTTGGTTGGTGGTTGAAGCTGAGCAAGATCCAGCAAAAGCAAATCCGTTTGAATATGCAAAGATTGGTTATAAATATTTAACTGAAACCTTAAATAGCTGCAATATAGAGATTTTTAAAAATTGATTATCTATAAATAGAAGTAAGTTCGTTGTTTCCTGCTGCAACACAAGGTGATTTAAAACAAGTACCAACAATCCACTCTGAACCCGGATCAGGTAAAAAATTCGAAGACATTACAAAGATCACTCCCATTTCGACGGCTTGACCAGCTTTACCTTCGGCTTTTATTCTTGGATCAGGATCAGTTTTTACTTTTGAGTCATCAGAAAATGGATTTTCTATCTTTAAATTTTCGTTAATATATTCTACAACTTTATCAGCTATCCATTCACCATTACATGGGTCACCCCAAACAGTGAATTTACCCTCATCATTATTTCCGCATTTATTTATTTCATCATTAATTAGATCAACAACCTTGTTGTGATTTTCTTTTACTAAATTAGCTTTAGCTTCAACTGCTGGCCTTGTGCTTGCTGTCCAAATTAACATTCCAACTACAAAAATTGCTGATGCAGATACTAAAAACTCTAAAAAACCAAAATTCTTGAAATTAATTTTCATTTATAATTTTACAGTCTTTGATTTTTCCAACTTTTTATCAAAAAAATCAATAATATTTTGAATAGTTTCTTTTCCCATTCTTGTCATGCATTCCTCAGTGAATGCAGCAGTGTGTGGGCTTAAAAATACTTTATTATTTTTAAGCAAAGGATTATTTGGATCAGGTGGCTCAATTTCAAAAACATCTAAACCAGCTCCAAGAATTAAATTTTCATTTAAAGCTTTATCTAGATCAATTTCATTTATAACCCCACCTCTTGCAGCATTGATTATAATACAATTTTTTTTCATATCTTTTAATAAATCATAATTGATAATATTCTTAGTTTTTTCATTAAGTGGCACATGAAGGGATATAGCATCCATGCTTTTTGAGGCATCTTCTAAACTATCTACTTTTATACCGCCGTGTTTTTCAATTATCTCTTTAGATACAAATGGATCATAGACAAAAACTTTCATTTCAAATCCCAGACATCTTTTTATTAAAGCCTGCCCAATACGACCAAATCCAGCAATCAATATATTTTTATTCCACAATTCAACAGTTTTGGGCAATTTATTTCGGTCATTGAATTTACCACTTTTAACAGTTTCATCGTACATATTTCCTTTTTTGGAAATATTTAGCAGCATAAACATTACATGCTCAGCTACTGCTACTGCATTTGCAGTTGCTGTTATCGCAAGAGTGATATTATTTTTTTTAGTGCTCTCTAAGTCTATATTGTCATAACCAACACCATGTCTTGAAATAATTTTTAATTTAGTTGAACCTTCTATAACTTCACCAGTAAGTTTTGCAGTCCTGATAGAAATACCATCACAATCCTTTATCTTGGATTTTAAAAATTCGTTATCTGTATTTTCTACTATTTCAAATTCATAATCAGAATTATCTTCTAATAATTTTATACCAGCAGTGTGAATAGGCTGAATAATTAAAATTTTTTTTTTACTACTCATAGTTCAGTTTTAATAAGGACTTTTTAATACGAAAATTAATTAAAAATGTAAATTACTTTTTACATACCCCAACGCATAGCTGCAGTATGTACAGGTGCATCCCAATTTTTTAAAATTTCATCATCACATTTTAGGAGTGTTATAGATGCTCCTTGCATTTCAAGTGATGTACAATAATTACCAACTAAACTTCTTGTGATTTCAATACCTTTAGATTTTAACATTTCACAAGCATCATCGTATACTAAATATAATTCAGTAAGAGGAGTTCCACCCATACCATTTACAAATAGAAGGGTCTTTTCATTTTTTTGTGGTTTTAAATCATCAAGTATAGCTTCCAACATATTATTAACTATTGTTTTTGATGGTTGAATTTTTTCTCTCTTTCTTCCAGGTTCACCGTGTATACCTACTCCAAATTCCATTTCATCATTTCCAATATTAAAAGTTGGTTTTCCTGCAGCAGGAACTGTGCAACTAGTAAAAGCAACACCCATAGTTCCAGAGTTTTTGTTTACTTTTTCACCAAGTTTTTTACATTCTTCTAAAGAACCTCCATTCTCAGCAAGTGATCCAACAATCTTTTCGACCAAAACTGTTGCAGCTACACCTCTTCTACCAGTTGTGAACGTAGAGTCTTCAACAGCCACATCGTCATTAGTAATGATACTGTCATTTTTACCTGAGTACATTTCTGCACCCATTTGAAAATTCATAATATCCCCAGAATAATTTTTAACTATGAACAAAACACCAGCACCGCTATCCACATGTTCAGCAGCTGCTTGCATTTGGTCTGGAGTAGGTGCTGAAAAAACAAAACCTGGACATGCTGCATCTAGCATTCCATGACCAACAAAACCACCGTGCATCGGTTCGTGTCCACTTCCTCCACCTGAAATTAAAGATACTTTTCCTTCTTTGGTTTTTGTCTTTCTAGAAATGAAGTTTGGTTCAAAATTTACTTTAATTATATCACTATGCGCTTTACCAAATCCATTAAGACTTTCTTTTAAAAAATCATCAACATTATTTATAAATTTTTTCATATTTCCTCCTATTTATTAATTAGTGATTTGCATATTGTATCGATTATAAGTTGTGATGAACGAGCCCCTGGATCTATATGACCTTTGGCACGTTCTCCTAAAAATGAAGCTCTACCTTTAGTAGCAAGCATGTCTTTTGTTGCTAACATTCTATCTTCAGCAATTTTTGTTATCTCACTTAACCCTTCTTTCATATCCGTATTACTACTTTTTAATTCATTAAGTTTTTCTGATACTGGAATTAAAACATCCATCATTGTTTTTTCTCCAATATCAGCTTTTCCTCTTTCCTTCATTGCATTAATTCCCGTTATAACCATTTCACATGCTTTTTTAAAATCTATATCTTTATCTAGATCTGGTGTTTTAGCCATAGACATAAAGAAAGTTCCAAACAAAGCTCCTGAAGAGCCACCAATACCTGACAAGACTTTCATAGCAATCATATTTAAACCTTTTTGTAAGGGCAGATTTTTAATATCATCTTCAAGCTCAACTACTAACTTAAGACCTCTTTGCACATTAAATATATGATCCCCATCTCCAATATTTTGATCTAGTGCTTCAATTTCTGCTGCATTTTCATCAATAACTATTTGAATATTTTTTGCTTGAGAAATTAAAAAATTAACGCTCATGTATCCTTTGGTCTCCGTTATCAAATTTTAAAACTTTATTCGTATTAATGTCAAAATTAATTTTTTCATTAATTGATGACTTATAGCTACCCTGAATTGAAGCTAATATTTCATTGTCTTGAAAATTAATAGCTACCACAGTCTCTGAACCTAAATTTTCTATAGAAATAACCTTTCCTTCGTATGGTCCATCACCTAACTCTATATTTTCTGGTCTAAGTCCAATTTTTGGTATGTTGTTGTCTAGTTTAAATAAAGAACCAGGTAAAATATTTATTTTTGGTGACCCCAATCTTTGGGATACATAAATTGAATTTGGATTTTCATAAATTTCTTCAGGAGTTCCAATTTGAACAATTTTGCCCTCTTTTAAGACTCCAATTTTATCTGCCAATGTTGTTGCTTCAGCCTGATCATGTGTAACATACAATATAGTAGCATTTAGATTTAATTGAATATTTTTTAATTCAACTCTAAGGGTTTCTCTTAGTTTAGCATCTAATGAGGATAGTGGTTCATCCATTAAATAAATATTTGGTTCACGAACTAGAGCTCTACCAATAGCCACCCTTTGCATTTCTCCACCAGAAAGTTCAGTTGCTTTATTTTTTAATTTATTTGTAATTTTGAGCATTTCAGCAATTTTCTCTACTTTATTTTTTATTTCTTCCTCAGGAAGTTTTCTCATTGGAGACCTCAAAGGAAAAGCAAGATTTTCATAAACAGTATAATGAGGATAAAGAGAGTATTGTTGAAAAACAAAAGACACATCTCTTGAAGCAGGTTGATCATGAGTTATATTTTCATCGTTGAATAATACATCTCCAGAATCAATTTTTTCTAAACCGGCTATACATCTAAGCGTTGTAGTTTTTCCAGCACCAGATGGACCCAGTAATACAAAAAATTGGCCATCTTCAATTGTAAGATTTATATCCTCCAAAGCTTTAATTTTTTTATTATAAGTCTTAAATAATTTTTTTAATTCTACTTTTGCCATTATTTTATAAATTCACTATTTAAAGATTTGTCCGTTTGACCGTCAAAAATAATAATATTATTATTTAAAGGTTTAACCTGCACATTTTCATTTAATTTAACGTTAATAGAAATATCTGTTTTAACTTTAATTTCACCTAAACTTGTTTTAACTGTAATTATTTTTCTTGATCCTAAATACTCTACTCCAAAAACTGAACCTTTTAGACCCTCATTATTGTTTAAAGTTAAATTTTCTGGACGTATACCAAAGAAATTTTTACTTCCTTTTGATTCCTCAAGTTGTTTGGGAATATCAAATTTAGCTCCTTCGATATTTACAAATGATTGATCTTTAGAAATTCCCTCATTAACTTCAAAAAAGTTCATACCTGGAGATCCTATAAATGAGGCCACAAATTTAGTTTTAGGTTTATTGTAAATAATATTAGGCTCATCAGCTTGTAATATTTCACCACCATCCATAACTGCAATTCGGTCAGCTAATGACATTGCTTCTAACTGATCATGAGTTACATAAACTGTGGTTGCTCCAATATCTAAATGTAGTTTTTTTAATTCTAGACACATTAATTCTCTAAATTCAGCATCCAAAGTTCCCAATGGCTCGTCCATTAAAAATGCTTTTGGTCTTCTAACTAGTGCTCTACCTAAAGCTACCCGCTGTCTATCACCTCCTGAAAGTGAGGAAATGTTAGAATTTAAAATGTGATCAATTCTTAAAAGTTTTGCTGCTTCTTCAACTCGATTTTTGATATCACTTTTTTTATAACCCTGCATTTTTAGAGGAAATGATAAGTTATTTCTTACATTCATGTGTGGATAAAGGGCAAATAATTGAAAAACAAAAGCTATATCTCTTTCTGATGCTCTTAACATTCCTACCTCTTCATCTCCAAGATATATCTCACCAGATGTAGGTAATTCTAATCCTGCAATCATTCGAAGTGTTGTAGTCTTTCCACAACCAGATGGTCCAAGTAAAACAAAGAACTCTTTATCATTTATCGTTAAATTAGAATTTTTAACTGCAGTAAAATCGCCAAATGATTTTTGTAAATTTACTATTTTAATTTGAGACATATTAATCCGGAAAGTGGCTTGTGATTATGAAACCTATAGTTCCTACTAAAATTACAATAAAAGAATAAGTAAACATCCACATTGCAAACGGTTGTAACAACATGAAAACTCCAATTAAAATTAGTATCGTTGATAAGTTTTCCCAATAAACTCTTCTAAATATTTTTCGCATTAATGACTTTTCTTCTTGCATTATTTTCTTACTGCTCCAAAGGTGATACCTCTTAAAAGATGTTTTCTTAAAATTATTGTAAAAATCATTACCGGTAATAGAAATAAAGTCGTTCCTGCTCCAATTGCTGGCCAATCAAGACCACCTTCACCAATGATTGTAGGAATAAATGGTGGGGCTGTTTGTGCATTGAATTGAGTTAGCAAAACAGCAAAAGCGTATTCATTCCATGAAAAAATCATACAAAAGATTGCAGTTGCCGCTATACCAGTCATTGCTTGTGGAAGAACAACTTTAAAGAAAGCTTGAAGTCTAGAATATCCATCGATCATAGCTGCTTCTTCATATTCTTTAGGAATTTCATCCATAAATCCTTTTAATAACCATACTGCTAAACTTAAGTTTACAACGGTATACAATATGATCATTCCAAGGTGAGTATCCCCAAGACCTAATTTTCTGTACATAATAAATATAGGAACAGCCACCGCTATTGGGGGAAACATCCTTGTCGAAAGAATAAAAAATAATAAATCATCTTTTAAAGGAACCCTAAACCTTGAAAACGCATATGCAGCTAATGCACCTAAAAATACAGATGCAAAAGTTGAACCAAATCCAATTATCATAGAATTTGAGTATCTACCTAAAAATTTAGATGGTCCTGTTATAACCATCTCTCTGCTTCTAACTAGTTCCTCATACCAATTTTCTGGGGGAGGTAATGAATCAAGGTATTCTTGTGATTGTCTTGATCTATTAGTAAATAAGTTAACATATCCCTCTAGTGATGGTTCAAACAAAACTTCAGGTGGATATGAAATAGCACTATCAACATTTTTAAAACTTGTCATTACCATCCAAGATATTGGTATCAAAGTAATTACAGCGTAAACTATGATAATAGCAGCAGCCATTTTTTTTGAAAAAGACGAAGGTTCCAAATATGATCTAGAGGTATCCATCAGCGTTCCTTTATTTTGTTCATTACTTTTACGTAGACATTTCCGAAACCAAATATGGTGACAAAAAGAATAACAGCAAATGCTGAGCTGTAACCTGTTTTCCATTTTTCAAATGCTTCTCTTTTTAAGTTAATTGAAGCAAGCTCTGTTGCAGAACCGGGGCCACCAGAGGTAAGCTCTACAACCATGTCAAACATTTTGAAATTCTCAATTCCTCTAAAAAGCAGAGCTAATAATAAAAATGGCAAAACAGAAGGTAAAGTAATATATATAAATTGCTGCCATTTACTTGCTCTATCAACCTCTGCAGCTTCGTATAAATAATTTGGAACAGATCTTAGACCTGCTAAGCAAATCAACATTGTAAAAGGTGTCCACATCCATGTGTCAACAATAACAATAGCCCAAGGAGCAAGCGTACTTGAACCAATCATGTCAAAGCTTCCTAAATCATAGAAAAAATTAACCACGTAATTAAATAGACCTACTTGAGGATTATAAAGATAAGTCCAAAATACTCCTACTACTGCAGGTGATAACATCATAGGTAAAACAATTAATGTGGTTAATAGTTCATTACCTTTAAATTTCCTATTAAGAAGTAAAGCTAAACCTAAACCTATGATTGCTTGGAGCAATAAAGTCCAAAACATAAAGCTTGCTGTAACTTGCATTTTTTCCCATATCGCTTCTTTATTAAGAACTTTAATATAATTTTTTAAACCAACAAACTGAGGTTCTCTTCCAATTTTATTTGCGTAAAAATTTGTAAAGGACATTTTGATTGCATAGACCAATGGATAAATATTTATAGCCAGTAGCAGAAGTACAGTTGGTCCGATAAAAAGCCAACCTACAGCTTTGTCAGAAAGTCCTTTGAATTTTTTTTTAACGCTCATATGAATTTTTTAATAAAAAAAGGGGAGGTTTAACCCCCCCTAATTTTAATTTCTTAACTATTAATGTTAAAGTTTTCCGTCTGCTTCGAACACTTCAACCCACTCTTCGATAATTTTATCTAGAGCGCCTTTAGCAGTTCCTTTACCATTAACAACATAGTCATGAATTGCTTCTTGCATAGGAAGCATTAACTCTACGAAAGTTGGTTCTTGCCAAAAATCTTTGACAATTCCCATTGAGTCCAAGAATCCTTGTGCATAAACAGTTGATGTTGGGAATGATGGTGAATTCAAAACATCATTATGACATGAGTATCCACCTAGGTCCCACCATTTTTGTTGTACATCTGGTCTTGCAAACCACTTAATGTATTCAAGAGCAAGATCTTGTTTGTCTGAGTATTTAACAACAGATATCCCTTGTCCACCTAATGTTGCAGCTGCAACATTTTGTTTCGGATTTGCAAAGAATCCACTAACTCTTCCACCACTGTCTTCTTTAGAAACACCTGGCCAAAATGCATACCAATTCATTTGGAATGCAACTTGTCCTGATTTGTAAGCATCTAAGTTTGCAACCATGTAAGCATCAGAGTGTCCTGGAGGTGCGCAGTCTTCATATAACTTTCTGTAAAACTCAACTGCTTCTACAGCTTGTGGTGAATTGAAATATCCTTCCATATCATATGGTTTGTTAGGATTTTCATATTCCATACCCCACGCATACATAGCAGCTGTAACACCCATTGTTATACCTTCTGATCCACGCTCTGTGTTAATTGCAGCCCCATATCTTTTTTGACCATCAATTTCTCTTCCTTGGAAGAAAGTACACATATCGTATAATTGATTCCAGTTTGCAGGAACCCCTAGATCATAACCGTGTTTCTTTTTGAACTCAGATTTAAGTTCTGGTCTATCAAACCAGTCTTTTCTATAAGCCCAAGCTAATGCATCTCCCATAGCAGGTAATGCATAATAGTTTTCACTACCTTTAGGCCAAGTTGAATATGCGTAAACAGTAGCTGGCGAGAAATCGCTCATTGAAATTCCTTCTTTATCAAAGAAATCATTCAACTTAACGTAATGCCCGTATACTGCTCCAGCACCAATCCACTGAGAGTCACCTATTAAAAGGTCAAATGTTTTACCTTTGTTGTTAAGTTCATTTAACATACGGTCGGCAAAATTTGGCCAAGGGACAAACTCAAAATTAACTTCTATTCCAGTTTCTGCAGTAAATTCTTTAGTTAATTCTTGCAAAGCATTAGCTGGATCCCAAGCGGCCCATCCTAATGTTATAGACTTAGCGTTTGAATTTACAGAGAATGAAAATAGAGAAACAAACAATAAAATCATTATTTTTTTCATTTTATCTCCTCTTAGTTTAATTATTCTAATTATAATCTATCCAAAATGTTTTGTGGCTGCTAGTATTTTTTTTATATAAAATTAATTGTTGATAAATTTAAAGAGAGGGAGGGATTATGAACAATATAAAAGGTCCTGCAATTTT